>CAKNQN010000006.1 GCA_930990665.1 uncultured Clostridia bacterium | reverse complement strand
CGCCGAAAGTACTTGAGGAATACCCTCCGGGAGGATAGGTAGTTGCCGCATCCATTGAAAGACATCCGAATGATCGGATGTCTTTTTCTTTCTAAAAAAGTTTTCGGACTGACGGCAGGGCGCCGAAACATATTCGGAACACTGTGTTTGTCAACCCGGATTTCTGCGCTAAACGGTTGCCCGGGGTTTCAGTGCCCGGTGTTTGATTAGCAACAAAATATAATTAAAATTATGAAAATTTGTTGCTTTTTTTATGCAAACGGTGATATAATAATGCTAGAAATAGCCGCGGCTATTTCTTTTGCATATGCAAAAGAAAGGGCATTAACGGCAAAATAACAGGAGGAGAGAAAAAGTGGCAAAGAAACTGAAAAAGGCGTTCACCATTACGGAACTTGTAATCGTGATCGCGGTGGTGGCGATATTGGCGGCGGTGCTGATCCCTACGTTTGCCAACATCATCAACAAGGCGGAAGAGAGCGCGGATACGCAGACGGTGACAAACATAAACCAGATATTGAGTGCGGAAGAGATTATAAACGGCAAGCCCGAAACGATGCACGAGGCGATTTCCGTTGTAGAAGACGGCGGTTATAAACTCGAAAATCTCACGCCCACGCGCGACGGGTACGACATCGTGTGGGACGAAGAGTATAACCGTCTGGCTCTGCTCAATGAAAACGGAAAAACCGTATATAGTGCCGGCGAAGTTACGAAAGACAAATGGAAGTTGTGGAAGATTGTAGACGACATTCCCGAAAATTATGCCGCCGAGGGGTTTAGTTATTATGCCTCTCCCGAATTTTCGCAAACGGAAGTTACGGTTGTTGCCGGATTCGATGCGGGCAATGTATCCGGCATCACTTCCATTACTTACGACCGCTCCGCCGCGACCGGCGAGCCGCAAGACGTTATCTTCCGCACAAACGGAGGAAAACTTGCCATCAATGCGGAAAACGATACCGTAACGCATTACGGCGCGGCAGACTGCGTGGACATAACGGCAGTTGCCGGCGATTCGTATCACGAATACGGCGTGTCGCTTTTGATGCGTATTGCCGACGGGCATTTGAACGCCGAAGAAAACAGCAAAATTTATACACTCGTCGTTTCAAAAAACGATAGCGATGATTTGGTTACCGTTACGAAAGCGGAAAGCGCAAAGATTGCAGCCTATAAAAAGGAATATGCAGTAGATAAACAAGTTGACAGCGTTCTCGTCAACGGAGAGAAGGTCGAAATCGGCGACAACGACACAATGCTTACGTATAATTTCGGTAATACAGTTATCGGTGCTATCGTGGCAGAAAACGGCGAGGCGGAAGTCGGGGGCATACAGTACTCCAGTTTGAAAAATGCTTACAAATATGCTTTTGACGGGGAAACGGTCAAATTGCTGAAAGATGTGTATCTGACGAATATTTTGCAGATCATGAAAGAAACGACGATCGATCTGAACGGCTATGCGATTTACAGTCGGATAAAAGAGGGCGGCAATGGCATAAATAACAGCGAAGTAAGAAATTCTGCCATGATCCTCGTTTCTTCCGACGAGGGTGCGCTCACGGTTACAGACAGCAGCGCGCAGAAAACGGGCCGTATCGATATCGGCGAGGGTAACCCCGGTTTCGCGATCGCGGTACACGGCAATACGAAGGCCGCATCCCTTACCGTCAGCGGCGGCACGATCGTTGGAAATCTCCACTCCGTTTATGTCGGATTCGGCAATGTGAGCATCACCGGAGGAAGGTTCAATATTTATACGAGCGATACCGATCAGATCGTCTGCCTTAACTGTGCCGACGAAGAATATAAGGAAGGAAGAGCGAAAATTTCGATCACCGGCGGCAGTTTTTATAAATACGATCCGTCGAACAGCGTATCGGAATCCCCGGCGGCAAATTTCGTCGCCGACGGTTATAGGGTAACGCAGGAAGACGAAAACGGCTATTTCAGCGTAGTGAAAGCATAATGAGGAAACCGTGGGTAAAAAAGCGCCCGCACCGTTTGGTGCGGGCGCTTTGGCAAACTGTTTTGACCTTGCATGATCAATTTTCGATGCCAAACAATAAATTGGGGACAATATTGAATTTTTCATACAGCAAAAGTATGCTGTCATAACCCGGTTTTTTGCGGCCCAAAAGCCATTGGCTTACCGTCGTTTGGTTTACGCCCAGTTCGGCGGCAGTTTGTTTACGTTTTTTTTGTCCGTTCTGGGGTTGCTATCGAAAAGAAGTTACGCGGCGCTGAAAGCCTCAGCGATTCTCGCTCTCCTGTTCGGCATTTTCTGTCTGGCGGAGGGGTTTCTCTTTCTTTGGATCCTGCGCTATAATTTTCAGGAGATCTTTGCATATTTCGGGGCGGATGTTCAGGTCAATGAATTGTTTTTTACTTACGGCTATATTCCGGTCATCCCCATAGCCGCGCTGCAGATCGCTTTCTGGTGTGTCTGCGGGCTTATGCGGGAAGAGCGGGGGAGGGGAACTCCTTATTTTTTGAGCGAATACAATATGCCGACATTTCGCCCGTGAAGGGGAGCGGGCGCAAAAAAGCGGATACGTCGCCTCTTTTCCGATGCAGGCGGCGTATTTTTGCGGGGCGCACAATCGGAAACGTCCCGAAGCGAAAAAAGCAGAAAAAAAGAGGGAAAAGATGTTGCGGCGGCAGAAAATTTCGGACGTAAAAACACTTTTTGGGAAAAGCTGTTGACAGGTCTGACGGGCGTATTATATAATAATGCTATACCGGTATTCGGAGAAGAGCCGGAAGGAAGGGAGGAAATATGATACCTGTTACAGCCAAACGCATCGTGCTTGCCGCGATCGGGGTCGCCATGGGCGTCCTTGCGATCGTTTCTCTATGCTTTACGGTCATCAGGATGAATGCTTCGATGATCAGTGATTTTGTGGGAGCGCTTGGCGGCGATGCCGCTACGACCTCAGCATTGAAGGCTTCCGTTTCTTTCTTTCGTGAAGACGGGTTCTCCCTTCTCGGCGGCAACGGGCTTTTGGTTTCGATGGTCGAGCAGATTAATCGGGAGGCCGCACTCGGCAATGCGGCGGGCGGCCAGACAGTCACCTATGATTCTTATGAATGGTTGAACATCTTTGCGCAAGTTTTCAATATCGTGCTGCTTGTCTGCGCGGTGGCGATCCTCGTTCTGGCCATTCTCTGGTTCTTTTTCGGAAAGAAAGAGGGCGGGATCCATGCGATCGCTATATGCAGCCTGGTCTACGGAGTGCTGTACATGGCGATGGGCCTTGTTTACTATTTCATTCTGAAGGGCGCTTTTTCGGACATTGCCGCACAGCAAGACGGCTTTCTTCCTGCCAACACCTTTCTTACGTCCTGTTTTGTTCCGCTGATCCTCTTTGTTGTCGTTGAGATCGGTTATTGGATTTGTTCGAGTCTTATTCGGGAACCAGTGTCCGGCGCACGCAGACCCGAAAAGCGCACAGCCGTTATCCCGAACGCAAGCGAGTACAATTATGCCGCTCAATCGGACGCTTATCAGCCGATGAAGATCTTTCCTGGGACGGAGACAGACGTGATCGATGCTCTCGCTAAGATCAAAGCGCTGTACGACGCCGGCGTCCTCACAGAAAAAGAATTTAACGAGCAAAAAGCCGTATATCTTTCCTCCAATGTTTCCAGCGCGATGCAGGAACAATGGATGCTCTACCAGCGCGGCATCATCAGCCCGGATCAATATCAGGCTTTTATGAACCATTTTAACGGGTGGAATCGTGGAATGCCCGGAATGCAGAATATGCCGCCGATGCCCGGGGCGCAGAACGTACCTCCGAGACCGGGAATGCAGAATATGCCGCCGATGCCCGGGGCGCAGAACGTACCTCCGAGACCCGGAATGCAGAATATGCCGCCGATGCCCGGTGCGCAGAACGTACCTCCGAGACCGGGAATGCAGAATATGCCGCCGATGCCCGGGGCGCAGAACGTACCTCCGAGACCGGGAATGCAGAATATACCGCCGATGCCCGGTGCGCAGAACCTGCCTCCGAGACCGGGAATGCAGAATATGCCGCCGATGGGAGACGCGCAGAACGTGCCGCCCGTGAAGGCGAAAGGGGAACCGGTCGAGCCGGCTGCAGAAAAAAAGGATGCGTCGGAAAATAAGGAATAAAGAGCAGCGAGCCCGCGGCGACAGCGCCGCGGGCTCATTTTGAAAAAGTCGGCCGGGCGGGAACTTTTGTTCCCGCCCAGCCGCTTGTTAGATCGGATAACATGGTTTTAGAAAGGAGAGGATGCCTGTCTGCAATGCGGTTTTACCGCAGTAGATCGCGCGGTGAAGAAGAGAAAAATCCCTTTCTTCAGGACTTTGCCAAAAGATTTTGTGACAAAGCATTGCGGGAAGGTTTCGCCTCAACCTCCCCCTGCGGCGGGCTCTGTGCCAAAGCGAAGGGGAGGGGCTTAGTCAAAAAAAGGTGCAGGAAGCGTGTATCAGTCGAGATTTTGCCGTTCCACGGTGACCACAGTGCCGAGGTTTGCATCTTCTTCGGTGATGGCGGCGCGGACGCGGTTTTCGATCTCCGCGTCGGAGAGAGGGCAATCGAAAGGCGCGGCGATGTCGAAGACGAGATTGAGGTGTTTTTCGCCGCCGACCAGGCGGAAATCGTGGATGCGCAGGGTATCGCAGGCGCTTTCGGCGGCGTGTTCGGCGACGGCGCGGTATTTGTCCACGCGTTCATCTCCGTAGACAAGCGGGTCGATATGTACGGTCAGCAAGATCTTTTCATTTTCCGAAAAATACTTTTCGATGTGGTCCGCGAGGTCGTGCGCCTCGGTCAGCGTCATGCGGCTGTCTACTTCCACGTGCACGGTGACGTACAGCTTATCCTGTCCGTACTCGTGGATGATGAGGTCGTGCACGCCGCGCACGCCTTCAAAGCTCTCGATCTGCTTGCGGATTTCGCGGCGGGTAGCGGGGTCGATGTCCTTGCCGAGCAGGCTGGAAACAGTATCTTTGAGAATGGAAAAGCCGGTAAAGGCGATGAAGATCGCGACGAGTGTGCCCATGTACCCGTCCAGTTCTACCTTTGAGTAGTGGGAAATGATCACCGAGATCAGCACGACGGCCGTCGCGACGGAGTCGCCGAGGCTGTCGGCGGCGGTGGCTTTGAAAGTTTCGGCGGAATATTTTCTGGCGAGGGCGCGGTTGAAACCGAACATGAACAGTTTCACCGCGACGGCGGCGCCGAGAACGCCGCAGAGGGCGGCGGAAAACTCGCTGGGTTCGGGGGAAAAGATGCGTTCGATCGACTGCATCGCCAGTTCCGCCGCCACCGCCAGCACAACGACGGCAATCACGAGCGCAGAGACCGTCTCTGCCCGTCGGTGCCCGAATGGATGTTCCTTATCGGCGGGCTTTTCGCTGACCTTGAACCCGATCAGCGAAACGACGTTGCTGCCGCAGTCAGTCAGGTTGTTCAGTCCGTCCGCCAGCACCGACACCGCGCCCGACACTGCGCCGAACACCATCTTTGCCGTAGCGAGCAGCACGTTCAGCGCGATGCCGAGGATGCCCGAAAATTTCCCTGCCCGCGCGCATTGGGCGGGGGTGGGAGCCTGCTTTGTCTGTGTGATTTCTTCCATGATCCGTTTACCTCTCCGAATCGATCGGCGTGTATTGCATGGCCGCGTCTTCGTCCGTCGCTTCCTGCTTGATCACCGGCCGCAGTCTGCCGTTGCAGGAGCAGATCGCAACGCCCGGTTATTCTGAGCCAGTCTCCAAAATAAAACAGCCCGCTGCCGTGCATTAGTGCAAAGACAGATGATTGATCGCCTTCCACGCCTCGTCGCAAAACCCTTCGGGCTTGGCGTAGTCGGCGTAAAAAACTTGCCCTTTGCGCAGCATGGGGCAGAGTCTCAGCCTTTCGGCACCGGATTCGGCGGCCAGGTCTTTTTGAAAAGCTTTCCGAAGAAGGGTGGTCCGCACTCTTTTCACGGTTTTTCCTCCTTGGGCAGAAGGTCTTTGAGTTTGGAAATATCCGTCATCCACTCGTGGCGGGAGCGTTCGGCGTGAACGCGATTGGCCTCCCCGAGTGCCGCGTGGTATTCGCTCTGCGTGCAGCCGTTCACCCGCATGAAATGCGCCTGTGCCTCCGGTTCCCGCCCCAGCATCGAGGTGCGGCCGATGTGAATGACCGCATGGCAGGCGGGACAGACGGCGATGATGTCTTTGAGTTTCTGGATGTGCTTTTGGTCGTCGTATTCCCAGACCTCGTGCGCTTCCAGCCTGCCCGGCCGCCCGCAGATCGAGCATCTGCCCCCTGCGCGCGCATAGGCGGCGCGGCGCAGTCTGTCCCAGACCTCCTTGGGCAGGGCGGAACGCAGGTTCGCACCCCAGCATCCGTCGGGCACCAGCTGAAAGTTCAATCGGTAAGTTTTGCTCTGCATAGGCTTTTGTTCCGCGGAAAAAGTTTTCATTATTATAGCACAAAACCCCGAAGGGCAAAAACGAATTTCGGCTCAAAATACAAAAATTATACAATATTTTGCGTAGAGGTCTTGCGGCGCCCACAACTTTATGGTATAATGCAGGTGAAAAAGGGCGGAACGTCTGCGCGCGGCGCATACGTTCCGGGCCCGGATAAGGAGGGAAAAGCCGATGGAATACGGCAATGCGGCGCGCTTTCTCAAAAGCTATAACCGCATCGAAAGTCAGCTCAAATATCTGTACGGGGAGCGCGCGGCGGTCAACTTTACCGATCTTGTCAGACGGTGTACCGACCGCAACCTGACCGTCCGTCGCTACGAGAACGAACTGGTCGACTATGGAAAACTGCGCAACGCCATCGTGCATCGCACGGCGGGCGGCGAACTGTTTATCGCCAACCCCTGCGACGACGTGGTCGCCAACATCGAGTACATTGAAAAACAGATCTGTAACCCGCCCCGCGTCACGGCGGCCATCCGTCCGCGGAAGATCGCATCCGTCTTTGCCGACAAGCCGCTTCTTACGGCCGTACAGGCGTTTGCGGACCAGCGGCAGAAGAACCTGCTCGTCTACGACCGCGGCAAACTGGCGGGCGTATTTAACAGTTATATGCTCTGCGCTGCGATCGCAGAACGCGCGGCGGCGGGGGAGGACGTCACGCAGTTCCTCGTGACCACTCCCTGTTCCGCCCTTTTGGGAGAAACGCTTCCCGACGAATACCTGCTCCTGCCCGAAACCGCCACCGTGTTCGACGTGTTCGAGGCTTTCGAACGCAAAAAGGGGCTGTTCGGCGTCATCGTCACCGCCAACGGCGCGGTCGGGGAAAAGGCGCTTTTGCTCGTCACCCCCTCCGATTTCCCCGCCATCAACCGCTACCTCGAAAGCTCGAATACAAAATCCTTCTGATGCGTGCGGCCTTTTCGGAAAAAGAATGATTGAAAATTCAAAACAAAAAAGTTTAATTTTTTTCAAAAAATTTTTGATAAAGGTCTTGACAAACGAAAAAAAAGTGCTATAATAGGTGTACAAACAGCAAGACGAACCGAAAAGGGGTCGATCAGACGGAGAGCCCGAAGCGGGAGCGTCAGCGCAAAGGGAAGTGCGAGGCAGAGAAGGAAAGCGGAAGGGAGATCGGAGTCCGGCCGGAGGCCCGCGGGTGAAAGCCAGCGGGATCGGATCGAGCGGAAGCGGAACGACGCTGCGGAGCAAAGAACGGAGAGCGGATGCGAACGGGGAAGGTGCCGCCGGATAAGCCGGAGCGCATGCCGGTCTGCAGACGTCCGAAAACCGTAAGGGGAGAGGGCGGGCAGGCGCAGGTTCTACCGAAAGCGGAGCGTTTGTTGTCGTGTGGTTTTTTACAGAGGTGTCTCCGAAAGCGCAGGGGCGTTTTCAGCCGAACCGGCACTGCAGAGAGAAAGCGTTATTTCGTCTGTGCGGGAACTGTGTACACGGCCGGAGGCTTCCATAGGATAAGGGGAGAAAATGGCGGGTCGGTAAAGAAAACGATCGCCGAAGAACCGTACAATCGGCCGACAATGTGTCGCAAAAGGGCCGAAAGCGTAAAAAGCGGTTTGCAGTCGGCTGTAGTTTTGGAATAACCGATGGCAAAAGTAAAAAAACACAAAAAAGGGGCGGTTTTTTTCGAAGCCGCCCTGATTTTTTATTTTTTGCAGGTTTATCGGAGGTTTTTAAGGCACAGAAACGTGCGGATGCGTTCGGGTGCGGTAGAGGGCGGCGAGCGCTTTTCGTTTTGCGGCGTTCGCGGAACTTTTTTTGAAGACTTGGGCTGCGGCGGCGTTGTATGCGGCAGGCGGAAAGGGCGCGGTAGGGAAAAAGGGTGCGGAGGCGCAAGAGCGAAAAATTCAAAAGTGAGTGTTGAGAAAAATGGCGGCAAAGTATCCTCTTGCACGCCGCCAAAACCGCCGCTGCCCCGAAAGCCCGTCTAAACCGCCTACTTTCTGAACAAAGCTGCTTTGTCCGAACCGTTGCCGCCTCGAAACAGCTCCCACCCCAAACCGCTCTTCGAAAGCCCGTCCGAGCTGCCGTCAAATCCCGCCTAAACTGCCGCCGATCTGAAAACCAGCCAGCCCGAACCGTTACCGTCCTGAAAGCCCGTCTGAACCGCTGCCGTCCCGAAAAACCTCCCGACCCAAACGCCGCCCCGCCGCTCCCGATTGAATCGCCGCGATTTTTGCGTCGGCTGCTTGCCGGGAAGGACGGCCGCCCAGACCGAAACAGGGAGAAAGGTGCGGCGAAAAAGTATGGACTTATTGCAAATTGTTGCAAAACACATGGTAAAATGGTATAATGGAAGGGAACGCGCGCGGAAAAGATTTCCGTCGGGCGGGGTAGGAGAGGAAAAGGAAGGGAACGCGCGCGGAAAAGATTTCCGTCGGGCGGGCTGATGAGGAAAAAGAGGAAGGAGAGGAATGGAGAACATTCTCGAGGTGGAAGGCCTGACAAAATCATACGGAAATGTGCGGGCTGTGCGCGGCATTTCGTTTTCTGTGGAGAGGGGGAGCCTATTTTCCTTTCTGGGCGTGAACGGAGCGGGCAAGAGCACGACGATCAACATTCTCTGTTCCATTCTGCAAAAAGACGCGGGCAGAGTGCGGATCGCGGGCTTTGACCTGGACACGCAGGCGGCGCAGATCAAGCGTCGGATGGGCGTGGTGTTTCAGGGGAGCGTTCTGGACGATCTCTTGACGGTCAAAGAAAATCTCACCGTGCGCGCGAGCTATTACGGGCTTCGCGGGGAGGCGTGGCGCAAGCGGCTGGGCGAGCTATGCGAGATGCTCGATCTGGGGGAGATCCTGAACCGTCCTTTCGGCAAACTTTCGGGCGGACAGAAGCGGCGGGCTGACATCGCGCGCGGGCTTGTGGCGCGGCCGGAAATTCTCATTCTGGACGAGCCGACCACGGGGCTGGACCCGCAGACCCGCCGCATGGTCTGGCGGGTGGTGCGGTCTCTGCGCGAGCAGGCGGGCATGACCGTTTTTCTGACCACGCACTACATGGAGGAGGCGGAAGGTTCCGACCGCGTGGTCATTCTCGATGGCGGCATCATCGCCGCAAGCGGCACGCCGGTCGCGCTGAAAAACGCCTATTCGCGCAACTATCTGTACCTTTACGGGCCGCAGGCGGCGGAAGGCGCGCGGCGGGCGGGGTTTAATTTTGAAGAGACGGTAGGCGGAATTCGTCTGACCCTTCCCGATGCGGCCGCGGCGCGCGCGATCCTGTCCGAGCATCCGCAGCTGTGTGCCGATTTCGAGTTTGTCAAGGGGAACATGGACGACGTATTTCTGGCGGTCACCGGTAAAAAACTGACCGAAGGGGGGCTTCACTGATGTACATGCTCTTGCGGCAGACGCTGCGCAACCTGAAAATTTTCCTCAAAGACAGGGCGAACGTCTTCTTTTCGCTGATGGCACCTCTCATCGTACTGGCTCTGTATATTTTGTTTCTCGGCCGATTGCAGTCGGACGGATTGCTCGAAACCTTGCAAAAAGCGGGATTTTCCGGTGCGGAAACGGAAAAGGCAGTGCAGGCTTTCTGCGACGCCTGGATGCTCGCGGGCTGCCTGGCCAGCGCCTGCATCACGGTGCCGCTGTGCGCGTGCGGCGTGATCGTGCAGGACAGAAAGCGCGGCATCACCTCCGACCTTCTCGCGTCGCCTGTGCCCGCCTGGATGCCCCCGGCTGCCTACTTTCTCTCCGTATTCGCGGCGGGGCTCTGCCTCTCTCTCATCGTCCTGGCGGTCAGTTTTCTCTGGCTGGCCGCGAGCGGCAGCTGGTTTTTGTCCGCGGCAGACGTCTTCGGCTGTATCGGAAACGTCTTTTTGTCCGTGCTCTCCTCTTCCGCCCTCCTTTCCGTCGTCATCCGCTTCGTGCGCACCGAGGGCGCGTTTACAGGCCTGAACATCATCTTCGGCACCGTCATCGGCTTTCTCATCGGCGCCTATATGCCCATCTCCCTCTTCCCGGACGGGGTCCAGAAATTCACCCTGTTTATCCCCGGCAGCTATTCGGCGGGGCTCTTTCGCAATCTCATCATGGGCGGCACGCTCGACGAGATCTCCCGCGTCACTTCCGGCCTGGTCGTCTCCGCGCTCGAGCGGGAATACTCCTTCTCCTTCGACTTTTTCGGCCTGGAAATCGGCATGGGCGGCATGGCCGCCGTGCTCGCGATCAGCGCGGTCATCTTCCTTTCTGTCTGCCTTTTGCTGAACATTCTCGAAATTCGTGCAGGGGGGCGCAAAGAAAAAAAGGGGGGCGCAGTTTCACGTTAAACGCAGCTTTCAAACATTTTACAAAGGGCGGAAAAAGCGGTATAATAGAGAAAAGCGAAAACTGTCCGCCCGATGCGGGGCGGAAGGGAGGCAAGGATGGTCTATAAAAATATCGCGCAGCTGATCGGCAACACGCCGCTTCTGGAAATGTGCGGTCTGCAGAAAAAGTATCGGCTGAAAGCGCAGATCTTTGCGAAACTGGAATATTTCAATCCGACCGGGAGCGTGAAAGACCGTCCTGCCCTTGCCATCGTGGAGGCTTTGGAGCGGGAGGGGAAGGTAGACAGCGAGACCCTTCTCATCGAGCCGACGAGCGGCAACACGGGCATCGGGCTTGCGGCGGTGTGTGCGATGAAGGGATATCACCTGCTTCTGACCATGCCCGAAACGATGAGCGAGGAGAGGCGCAAACTTCTTTCGGCGTTCGGGGCGGAGATCGTCCTGACGGAAGGGAGGAAGGGCATGGCGGGGGCGATCGAGAAGGCGGAGCAGCTGCACCGCGACATCCGCAACAGCGTCATCTGCGGGCAGTTCACCAATCCCGCCAATCCCGAATCGCACTATCTGACCACGGGGCCGGAGCTGTACGGCGATCTTGGCGGCGCGCCCGATTTTCTGGTGGCTGGCGTGGGTACGGGCGGAACGCTTGCGGGCACCGCGCGCTTTCTCAAAGAGAAGGACCCTTCCGTCAGGGCGGTCGCCGTCGAGCCGGAAAACTCGGCGGTACTCTCGGGCAAGAAGGCGGGCCCGCACGGCCTGCAGGGGATCGGCGCGGGGTTCGTGCCGGAGATCCTGGACGTATCGCTCATCGACGAGGTCATCCCCGTTTCGGATAAGAACGCCTATAAGGCGGCGCGCGTGATCGCCCGCACGGACGGCGTATTTGCGGGCATCTCGGCGGGGGCCGCGGTGTGGGCGGCCGTGCAGATCGCCAAGCGGAAGGAAAATGCCGGCAAGCGGATCGCGGTGATCATACCGGATACGGGCATGCGGTATCTTTCCACCGAGCTTTTCAGCGAAGAAAAGTGAGCCGCGCCGAACGCCGCGCACAGGACGAGCGCGCGGAAAAAGAGCGGCTTGCCCGTTTCGAAAGCCGCTGCGCGGCGCTGCGCAGCCGCGGTTTCACGCAGAAAAACTGCACCATCTCCCTGTTGTCCGCCAACGTCTGGGGAACGGCCGTCATCCTGCCCTTTGCGGCGGCGGCCGTGCTGCTCTTTCTCTTTTTCACGCCGCCGCGCGCCCTTTTTCCCCGCTTTTTTGCGGGCGACTTCTTTCTGCTCGCGGCTCTGCTCGCGGCGTCCGTTCCCGCACATGAATTTCTGCACGCCCTCGCATACGCGGCGGTCAACCGCTCTTTCCGCGGCATCCGCCTCGGCATCCTGCGCGTTTCGGCCGCGCCCTACTGTTCGTGCGAGGCGGTCATGGGCCGCGCCGCCTACCTTTGCGGAACCCTGGCCCCCTTTCTCCTCCTCGGCGTCGGCATCTCCGTCGCGGCGGTCTTGACGGGCTACGTCGCCTTGCTCGTGCTCGGCGTCTTCAACCTCTTTGCGGCGGGCGCGGATGCCCTCGTCGCGGCGAAACTCCTCACCGAAGGGGGCGGCATCTTCCTCGATCACCCCGTCAGCTGCGGCTTTTACCGCTTTTATAAGGCCTGATCTTTTTAACGCGGTCGACCTGTTTCAGAAATTTTCTCGGCCGACTTGAAAAAAATTTTTGTATTGCTTGACTCTCCGCGCCTGCCGCGGAGTTTTTTTGTGCGCATTTTGCAGGACGTGGCGGAATTTTCCGCATCGCGAAAAGATCGCGCGTCCCCAAAAATAAAAACGCGCCCGCCGAAAATCGGCGGGCGCGGAAAACCGAAAGAGTGTCGGTCGGTAAAGAGAAAGCGACGAACGGAGTCGATCGGCGATTGCAAGGGAAACCGAAAGTGCGTCAGACGGGCACCGGATGATCGGAGCGTCGGTCGGCGACCAAAGAATCGGAGCGTCGGACGGGGCGATCGGCAACTGCAAGGGGACCCGAAGGGGGAGTCAGACGGCAATCAGATCATCGTGGCGTCAGACGGCGACCAGGTAATCGGAGAGGCTTTCGCGGTAGACGTAAGTCTGGTTCTTTACGGTAAAGACAGGGCGGGCGTTCCATTCGGCTTTGCAGGCGTCGTAGAGGGCCGCGTGCACATAGAAGCGGAAGTTTTCGGGTAGGGAAAACTCGATGTAGCGCCCGCCCTGTTCGCGGACGGAGATGATGTTGCAGAAAACGGAGGTGTCGAGCGGGATGGGGGTCCCTTCGCGCAGGTCGTAGTATACGGCCGAAACGGAATAGAACGCCCAAGTTTCCGCCCTTTCGAGGGAGGCGGGCAGGCGGAGGGTGAGGATATCGCAGTTGGTGAAAGCGGATTCGCGCACGATGCGGCATCCCTCTTCGAGAAAAACGGTCCCGTCGTAAAAGGTTGCGCTTTTGAAGGCTTCCGATGCGATCTCCGCGGCGCAGATCCTGATTTTTCCGAACTTTGCATAGGCGAAAGCGTAGGTCTCGATGAGGTCGCAGCCGACGTACATTTCTCCGATCTCCGCCCGGTAAAATGCGCCGTACGCGATCGTTTTCAGCTCGCCGCCCGTGCGGACTGTGCCGAGTTTTCTGCCCGCGAAGGCATAGTCTCCGATCTCTTTCCAGTCGGAAATGTCAATGGCGCGACTTCCGCCGAGCAGCAGCCGCATATCGTCGGTTCGGGAGGTAAGGCAGCCGTCTTTGATAAAATATTCTCCGCAATCCCCCTCTGTCGCGATGCTGCCGAGGGGGCAGCCCTGAAAGATCTCCGCGTCGAAGGGGGAGGAAAAATCGGAGAAAAGGAGAGTATCCAGCGCGGGGCAGTCCTGAAAGACGGAACCGCCGAAATTCATATTCCCCGAAAGGGTCACCTTTTGGAGGGCGATGCAGTTTGCAAACGCCTGGCTGCCGAGTTGCCCCGAAAGGGCGGCTTCGGTCAGGGCGCTTTCGGCGAAGGCGGATGCCCCGATCGACGTCAGGGAGGCGGGGAAGATGACCTTTTCGGCCGCCGTGCCGCGGAAAGCGGAATCGCCGATCTTTCCGACGCCCTCTTTCAGCGTCAGAGAGGCGAGTTTTTTGCAGGAAAAAAAAGCGCCGTCGGGCACGTCGGAAGAGATCTCCGCGCTCCGCACGTCTGTGTCGGAAAAGGCGTATTCGCCGAACGTGACGCCGTTGAGGTCGAGATCGCCGTACAGACCGCTGCCCAAGAAGGCGCTCTTGTCCGCCGTGTGCAGGGAGGCGGGCAGGATGAAGGAGGCGGGCACCTCGTAAAAGGCCTCGCTTCCCACGATCTCGATCGAATCGGGCAAGGACATCCTCGCGAAGCGACACCCGTAAAAGGCCTCTTCGCCGATCTCGCGCACCCCCTCTTCGATGGTGAGCGTCTGTACGGCGCCGCGGTCGGGGTTCCAGTACAGATTTTCGTAAAAGGCGTTTTCCGCGACCTTTGTCACCCGTTTTCCGTCGTGTTCGGCGGGAATGACGAGGTTCTTCACCTTTCTGTCTGAAAAGCCGGTCACGGCATAGGTCCCGTCCTCCAGCCGTTCGAAGGAAAGGTATTTCTGCGGGTCGGTCTCGTCGCTGTAACGATAGCGGCAGCCTGCAAGCGCCCCGCAAACACAGCAGAGCACAAGCAGCATCCAAAGGCCGCACAAGATCTTTTTCATGATTCCCCCTTGTCACAATTTGCCGAGTCTGAAAAAAGCCGCGGGCAGGCGATGCACACGGCACCGCCTTTCACAATCTGCCGAGTCTGAAAAAACTCGCGGACAGACAGTGCACACGGCACCGATTTGTTACGGTCTGCCGAGTCTGAAAAAAGCCGCGGGCAGGCGGGTGCACACGGCACCGATTTGTTACGGTCTGCCGAGTCTGAAAAAAGCCGCGGGCAGGCGGGTGCACACGGCACCGCCGCGGGCGGCTTTTTACCGAAAGAAGGACTCAGATGACAACGATGTTCTTTTCCTCGAATTTTTTCTTGACGTCCGGCGCAAAGTTTTCGTCGGTGATGAGCACGTCGATGTCATCGGGCGAGGCGAAGGTGTAGGGCATGATCTTGCCGATCTTGGAGGTATCCAGCATCATGTACACCATCTTGGCGCGCGAGAGGATGAATTTGAGCAGGTCGCTCTCCACCTGCGAAACGCAGGAAAATCCCTGTTCGAAGGAGAAGGCGGAGGCGGAGATGATGGCCAGTTCGAAGTTGGTGTTTTCGAGGAACACCTTGGTATAGGGGGAGGCGGTGGAGAGGTTCTCCTTGATGAGGGTGCCGCCCACGAGCACGACTTCGGGCTGTTTTTTGTGGCTGAGCTCTTCGGCGACGGCCAGGCCGTTGGTGAAGATGTGGCAGGGCCTGTCGGGGAGCTCTTTGGCCAGGTACAGCGCGGTGGTGCCGCCGTCGAGGAACATGCTCACCCCCTCGTCGATGAGGGAGGCGGCCTTTTTGGCGATGGTCTTTTTCGCGTCGGTGTTGGTGGTGGATTTCTGTGCGTACGCCTCGCCCGAGCGCTTTTGCACCTCGAGTACGGACATCGCCCCGCCCCGCACGCGGATGACCTTATTTTCTTTTTCCAATTCCAAGAGATCGCGGCGCAGCGTCATGTCGGAAACGTCGGGAAACTGCTTTGCCAGCTCTTCCAGGCTCATTTTTCCGTTCTTCTCGATGAGCAGTGCGATCTCGTCGATTCTGTTGCGTTTCGTAGTAAAATCCTCCGTGAAAATAAAATACTTTTTGTACGCGGGTATTATAACATATTTCACAAAAAAGCGCAACGGAATTTTACATTATTTGTGAAAGTCTGACACTTTCTTCAAAAAAATTTTTTACGCGGCCTAAAAAGCATTGAGTTTTCGGCGAAAAAATGTATAATAGTAGCAGAACAAATTCCGAACGAGCGAGGCGGCGCCATGAGCGATGATCTGATCCGCGACCTGAACGAATATTTCAGCAAGCAATACACCAATTTTGACCGCATCAGTTCGATGCCGTCGTACGAATCGGTGACCATATCCATGGTCCTTAGAAACCGCAACCGCATCGAGGAAGGGGACTACGCGTCCAACGAGATGCGCAAGATCGTCTACCAGCCGCAGGCGGAGAAGGTGCTTGCCGAACTGAAGGAGCGGTATGTGGACGACAATTTTTCCTTTTCCGTCCGCGTAGCGCCGTGGAGAAAGCGGGTGGCCGCCCTGTTCGGCAAGAGCTTTACCGGGCACGCGGTCAAGACGGTCGTGCGCAAATACGGCGAAGACCCCGCCTCTCTGGCGGGCCGGCTGGGCGTGGACGAAAAACTTTGGAAGAACGTGCTCAAGGGGTATTATATCCCCGAAAAGGTGCTCCTTTACAAGCTGTTTCTGCTTTTGGGCATGCGGCGGGAGGACTGCGACACGCTGATGAAGATCTGCGGGGCCTCTTTCAGTTTTGAAGACGCGCGCGACGTGGTCGTCCGCTATCTCATCGACTACCGCGTATTCAACACCGAGATGATCGGGCGGGCGTTCGACGAGTTTCATATCCGCCGCATCCTCTGAGGAAGAGTCGCACAGAAATTTCCGTATCTCATATACTGATAGAAGAGACAGGCGGTCGCAAAAGGCGATGCGCGCCGCGGCGGAAGGAAATTTCCCGCGGGAAAAGGAGGAAAGACCATGTTCAAGCGTCTCCGCGCCGACATCGAGGCGGCCAAGAACAACGACCCGGCGGCGCGCAACAAGTTCGAAATATGGCTGACCTATTCGGGCGTGCACGCGCTTTCGTGGCACCGTTTTGCGAACAGGCTGTATAAAATGCATCTCAAACTTCTGGCGCGGATGGTTTCGCAGCTGGCGAAATTTCTCACCGGCATCGAGATCCACCCGGCGGCGAAGATCGAAGGCGGGGTGTTCATCGACCACGGCATGGGCGTCGTGATCGGGGAGACGGCCGAGGTAAAGAGCGGCGTCGTGATCTACCAGGGCGTCACGCTCGGCGGCACGGGCAAGGAAAAGGGCAAGCGTCATCCGACCATCGAAAAGAACGTCATCCTCTCGGCGGGCGCCAAGGTACTCGGCGGGTTCACGGTGGGCGAGGGCGCGAAGATCGGCGCGGGCGCGGTCGTGCTCAAGGAGGTCCCGCCGCACGCGACGGTCGTGGGCGTGCCGGGCAGGGTCGTGCGCATCCGCGGCGAAAAGCCCGATCTTCTGCAGGAAAAGACGGACCCGAACGCCGAAGAGATCCGCGCGCTGAAATGCCGCATACATAAGCTGGAAGCGGCGCTGGAAAAACTGACGGGCGAAAAATTCGAATGCACGAAGGAAGAGCTCTTCCCCGTGCCGGCGGAGCGGGAAAAGGACGAGAATAACGCAAGCGAGGAAAACGGCAATGAATAAGATCACATCCAAGGAACTGCGCAGCAAATGGCTGTCATTCTATGAGAGCAAGGGGCACGTCAACATCGGCGCGGTGTCGCTGATCGGCGACGGCACGACGGGCGTCATGTTCAACGTGGCAGGCATGCAGCCGCTGATGCCCTATCTTTTGGGCAAGCCGCACCCGGCGGGCAAGCGGCTGTGCAACGTGCAGGGCTGCGTGCGCACGGTCGACATCGAATCGGTCGGCGACGCGACGCACTTCACATTCTTCGAGATGATGGGCAACTGGTCGCTCGGGGATTATTTCAAAAAGGAAAAGACGGCCTGGTCTTTCGAGCTTCTGACGAAGGTTTTCGGGCTGGACAAGGACAAGATCTGTTCGACGGTCTTTGCGGGCAACGAATCGGCGCCGCGCGACGACGAGACGGCGGAGCTTCTGGTCAAGCTCGGCATCCGCCGCGAGAACATCTTCTATTTGGACAAGTCCAACAACTGGTGGGAGCTGGAAGGCACGGTGGGCACCCCCTGCGGGCCGGACAACGAGTGGTTCTACCCCCTCACCGACAAGGAATGCGGCCGCAAGCCCTGCGACATCAACTGTCCCTGCGGGCGGTACGTCGAGATCGGCAACGACGTGTACATGCAGTATAAGAAGACGGAAAACGGCTATGTTCCGCTGGAAAACAAGAACGTAGACACCGGATTCGGTCTGGACCGCATGCTCGCCTTTTTGAACGGGCTGACGGACGGGTACAAGACGGACCTGTTCAGCGGCGCGATCGCCTATTTGGAAAAGGTATCGGGCAAAAAGTACGACGACGGCGGGGAAGACAGAAAGGCGATGCGCATCATCGCCGACCACACCCGCACGACGGTCATGCTCATCGGCGACGTGAACGGGATCCTGCCCTCCAACACGGGGGCGGGGTACATTCTGCGTCGGCTCATGCGCCGCGCCATCCGCTATTGCCGCGCGCTGGGCATTCCCAGCACGGAGATGCTGGGCGTGGCCAAAGTGTTCATCGAAGAGGTCTACGGCGAGGCATACCCGCTCCTGCCGCAGAAAGAGGAATACATTCTGCAGGAGATCGGCCGCGAGATCGAGAGGTTCGAATCCACCCTCGAAAAGGGCATCAAGGAATTTGAAAAGACGATCGCGGGCATCGAGCGCAAGAACCAGTTCATGTCTGCGAAGGATCCGGAGTACGTGAAAGAGACGGCGATCGGCGGCAAGGCGGCGTTCAAGCTGTACGACACCTACGGATTCCCGCTCGAGCTGACGGTGGAGCTGGCGGCGGAGCGCGGCTACACGGTGGACGAAGCGGGGTTTGCCGAGGCGTTCAAGGAGCACCAGGAAAAGAGCCACGCGCAGGTTTCGGCGGGCGAATTCAAGGGCGGCCTTTCGGACACGGGCGAGGCGACCACCCGCCTGCACACCGCGACCCACCTTCTGAACGCGGCGCTCAAAGCGGTGCTTTCGCCCGATATCAACCAGAAGGGCAGCAACATCACGCCCGAGCGTCTGCGTTTCGACTTCAATTTCGAGCGTCCGATGACCGCCGAAGAGATCAAGACGGTCGAAGATCTCGTCAACGAAAAGATCCGCGAAGATCTCCCCGTCGTGTTCGAGGAGATGCCCTACGAAAAGGCGCGGGAAGAGGGGATCGTCGGCGTATTCGATTCCAAGTACGGCGACGTCGTCAAGACCTATTCGATCGGCAATTTTTCGCGCGAGATGTGCGGCGGCCCGCACGCGAAACACACGGGCGAGCTGGGACATTTCCGGATCGTAAAAGAACAGTCCTCCTCGGCGGGCGTGCGCCGCATCAAGGCGGTTCTCGAATAAAAGACAGCATCGTGCGGAAAGCCTTTCGGGGCTTTCCGTACTTTTATTTTTAAGATATGGGCTGAGCGCGGAAAAAGGGGCGAAAGCCTTTCCGGAAACGGAGCGCATTTTACAGAAGAAAACGGAGCACGTTTTACAGAAACGGAAGGACGCGCCCGCCGCATGAATGCGGCGGGCGCGTCCTTTGTCTGAATGTCTTTCCGGGCGGACGATGCCCGCCGGGAAAGCATGCGGAATTTTTTGTGATCTTTTCGCGGTTGCAAAAAGTCTGCGCGCCGCAAAATTTTTTTGATCTTCACGCAGGCGCAAAAAGTTTGCGCGCCGCGGAATTTATTTCTGCGCGATCTTTACGCAGGCGCCCGTCTCCGCGTCCTGAAACATCATCCAGTACCCCTTTCCGCGCGTGTCGAAGACGGACAGGGGCAGAAAGGAACAAAACCCTTTGAGCGCGTCGGGCGGGTCGCCGTACTTTTCGGCAGGGACTCCGTAACAGATGTATTTGGGCTTCTTTTCGTCGCAGATCACGCCCACCGTATAGTATTTTCCGTGCGCAAACGCCACCTTTGCCCAGCGCGAAAAGGGAATGCTCTCCGCCAGCTGTTCTTCGGGCGGAAACTTCTCGAACAGCCGCTCGATGTTCTCCTTCACCGTCTCGTAATAGCAAGCTCCTTCATCGCCTGCGCCGCCTTCGCTCCCCGCGAATCGGAATAGGCTTTGAGCATCTTCATCTTCTCCAGCGTCTTTTCCGCCTTCTCCCTTTTCATCCGCTTTCCCGTCCGCGCTTCCATTTTTCGCCCGTGCCTCCCTTTCCAGTTCGTAATAGTTCTGCGTCGCCACCACCTCGTCGTCGTAGGGCGGCGGCGAAGGCGGCAACGCCGCCCCCTCTTCCTGTACTTCCTTCTCTTCGCCGTGCTGCTCTTTTGCGCGCCCCTGCGCCGCGCTCTCACCCGTCTTGGCGGGCGCGCTCTCTCCGTTTTTGGCGGGCGCGTCCTCCTCGGCCAGCAGGGCGCACATCTTTTTGAGGTCGTACGTCCTGTCGCCGCACTTTCCGAAGGCGACGGGGGTCACCTTTCCGCCCGCAAAGCAGACGAGGCAGCAGAATCCGTCGGCGATCTCGAGACTGCTCAGCTTTTTCACCGTCGTGCCGGCGGGGGAGGGGATGTCAAAACTCTCCGCCGTGCCGTGCGCGTCGCACACAAGAAAGCGGTATCTGCCCGCCGAGAGGGGGGCAAAGCCGATGAGCGCCAGCGAAAGGCTCAGCCGCCCGCCCGTCTTTTCCGCCGTCAGCAGGGCGGAGACCTTTTTCCCGTCCGCCGCAAAGCCCGAGGCGACCTGTTTGAGAATACAAAGTTTTTTTACATAGACCATCCGAGTCCCCCCTGCGCGGCATGCGGCCGGCCGCATGCCCTTTTCGGCTGTGCCGATTTTTCCGTATTCTATTTTATATGCGCGGCGCGCCGTGAAAATACACAGTTTTGCCGAAAAAGGTCGAAGTTTGCCGATTTGTCTGCGCGCGGGCGATCGGGTGCCTTTGCAAGGCTTGCGAAAAACCCCCGCGAAAAAGTTTACTTTTTGAAAAAAAAGGGTTATAATGGTAGTAAGCGGTAAAAAAAGGACCGCGACAGGAAATTGTCAAATTGTTTTATAAGGAGATATAAGCCATGGCAAACATCGGAAAAGCACTTACAGACAACGAAAAAGTGCTTCGCTTCGTGGAAGAGAGCGCACAGCTCTGCCAGCCCGATAAGATCGTGTGGATCGACGGCAGCGCCGCCCAGCGCGACGCACTGCGTGCCGAAGCCTGCGCAACGGGCGAGATGATCAAGCTCAACGAAGATCTTCTTCCCGAGTGCTACCTGCACCGCACGGCAGTCAACGACGTCGCGCGCGTGGAAGACAGGACCTTCATCTGCTGCAAAAACAAGGAAGACGCCGGCCCCATCAACAACTGGATGGACCCGCAGGAAGCCTATAAAATGGCGGGCGAGATCTTCAAAGGCTCCATGAAGGGCAGGACGATGTATGTCATTCCGTACAGCATGGGCATCGTCGGCTCGGAGTTTGCCAAGATCGGCATCGAGCTGACGGACAGCATCTACGTCGTGCTGAACATGGAGATCATGACGCGCGTGGGCATGGACGTATACAAAGCGCTGGGCAAGGACGGCGACTTTGTCAAGGGCCTGCATTCCAAGTGCCAGCTGGACGAGAGCAAGCGTTACATCCTGCATTTCCCCGAAGACGACACCATCTGGTCGTGCAACAGCGGCTACGGCGGAAACGTGCTTCTGGGCAAAAAGTGTTTTGCGCTGCGCATCGCATCCTATCTCGGCAAGAACGAGGGCTGGATGGCCGAGCACATGCTCATTCTCGGTTTTGAAAAACCGGACGGCGACGTCAAATACATTGCGGCGGCCTTCCCTTCCGCCTGCGGCAAGACCAACCTTGCCATGCTCATTCCGCCGCAGATCTATCGTGAAAAGGGATACAAGATCTGGACGGTCGGCGACGACATCGCCTGGATCCGCGTGGGTGCGGACGGCAGGCTGTGGGCGATGAACCCGGAGAACGGATTTTTCGGCGTGGCGCCCGGCACCAACGAGAAATCCAACCCCAACGCACTGCACACCACCCAGCGCGGCACCATTTTCACCAACGTCGCGCACAACCTGGACAACAACACCGTCTGGTGGGAGGGGCTGGACAAGAACCCGCCCAAGAACGCGGTGGACTGGAAGGGCAACCCCTGGACGGAAGAAGACAGGGCGAAAGGCGTCAAGGGCGCGCATCCGAACAGCCGTTTCACGGCGCCTGCCAGGAACTGCCCTTGCATCAGCAAGGAATTCGACAACCCGAAGGGCGTGCCTCTGTCGGCGATCGTATTCGGCGGCCGCCGCGCGAAGACGGCTCCGCTGGTGTATCAGAGCAAGAGCTGGAACAACGGCGTGTTCGTAGGTTCCATCATGGCATCGGAAACGACGGCTGCTGCGACCGGTGCGGTCGGCGTCGTCCGCCGCGACCCGATGGCGATGCGTCCGTTCTGCGGCTACAACATGGGCGACTATTTCAAACACTGGATCGAGATGGGCACGAAAGTCGCGCATCAGCCCAAGATCTTTAACGTCAACTGGTTCCGTCTGGACGACGAAGGTCACTTCCTGTGGCCGGGCTTCGGCGACAACATGCGCGTGCTCGAATGGATCATCAAGCGCTGCGAAGGCAAGGTAGACGCGGTCGAAACGCCGATCGGGTATGTTCCGAAGGCGGAGGACATCAACATCGAAGGCGCCGACGTGACGAAAGAGACGCTGCAGGAGATCCTGACGGTCGACAAAGAGACGTGGAAGAAAGAGGCCGAGGGCATCGAAGAGTTCTACAAGCAGTTCGGCGACAGGCTCCCGAAAGAGCTGTCCGACGAGCTTGCGGCTCTCAAAGCCAACCTCAACAAATAATTTACGCACAGCACAAGGGGCGGCTTTCCCCGGAAAGCCGCCCTTTTTTTTCCGGAAAAGCTTGTCGGAAGAGAGAGATTTTTGGCGAAAGATTGACAAGGGCAGACTTTCGGGTTATAATCGAAGCATAGGAGGGGAGAAATATGAAAAAGAAAAGAATTCTGGCGATCGGGAGTGCCGCGCTCGCGGCCGTTCTCGCTTTGAGCATGGCGGGGTGCCAAAAGGACCCCGGTCCCGCGGAGGGCTTGCGCGATCCGTACGGCATCGGCGGGCGCATCTCTTCGGTGCAGGTGTCCGCGCTCGAGGGGTATACCGTCGCAGGGGTGGATGCGAGCGGCATCGCAATGGCGTACAGGCAGCAGACGGATGACATCGAGTACGCCCTGTACGACCTGAACACCGGCGAGATGGCGCAGACCGCGTCGGTGGAATTTATGACCATGAACGGGTATACGGGGTTCTATTATACGATCGAAAGCGAAACGCGAGGCACCGTGCCCGATCTGACGTACACCTATACCTTTACCTTTTATGACGGCGCCGAAAAGGTGCAGACCGTCTCGCAGGGCGTATCCACGTTCACGGTGACGGACGGCATCGGCACCTTTGAAGACGGCAAAGTGATCTACAAGGACGTGACGGGTAAAGTGTATTACGGCGAGCGGGGTCTTCATCCGATCGCCACCTTGGCCAACGCGCAGAAACTGGGGAATTTCTATGTCACCGAAGGGAGCGGTTCCGTTTACGCCGTATTCGACCGCGCGGGCAAGTACCTTCGCACGACGGATGCAAGCGTCGCCTGTGCACTTCCGGACGTCTCGCCTTCGCGGAATTGGCAGGTGGGAAGCCGTCTGTTTACGCAGTACCGCGTGCCGCTGCCCGACGACGCGTCCGATTACGATTATTATGCAGGGAGTACCAAATACGATCTGCAGACATTCTATTTCGACGTCGTCACCGGCCGCGGCGGCGAGCTTGCGGTCGATCTGCTTGTGACGGGGAGCCAGAGTTCCGCCGATCCCGACCGCTATGCGGTACTTTCGGGGCAGAAGATCCTGAAAAACAAGACGCTTTCCGCGCAGACGTATCTGCAGACTTTCGACATAAACGGAAAAGTATACGTCGATCTGCAATCCCTTCTGCCGGGCGCCTCTCTCATGGTGTCCGTGGGGGACGGCTTTTTGATCCTCGCGAATGATTCGCAGTCGAACGTCTACAAAAACGGGTATCTGTATGCGGATATTTCCTCTTTTTACGAGGCAACATGGGCGGGAGACGGTTATTTTACGGACATAGACGGCAAAACCATATACGACACGAACACGAAAGAGGTATTCGACCTGCCCGAAGGCGCCGTTTTGCAGGGGGTGTACGGCGGAAAAGTCTATTACATAACGGAGGAGGAGCAGAGCGACGGTTCCGCGTCGAAATACTTCCTGTACGTTTACGTCCTGTCGGGCAGACAGGCGGTCCGCATCGGCACCCTGGCGGGATCCGAGTCGAAGGTTACAACTCGCTTTGCCCTGACGGAGGAAGGCGTTTTCTACGATCTTTTCGATATTTCCGATAACCTGGGATCGGTGAATCTGACCGCCGCGGAGGCGGAAACCGCGCAGCTGGAGGTTTTCTCCTATGTTACGGATACGGCCTGTCTGTACCTTCTTTCGGTCAGCGGCATCGAAAATCCGCGCCATTATCTCGCAACGTACGATCTGACGGGCTCGCTCCCCGCCTATGAGGTGCTGTAAAGAGCTGCGAAAGAACATATCTGCCCGGGCGATCAAAGGGCGGGGGTAGCGCAGAAGATAAAACACCGCAAAAATGTTGCGCAAAAGAGGGTACGCCGCAAGGAGCAAAAAACATTGCGCAAAAGGTAAAACATTATAAAGAATCGGAAAATTCCGCAGAGCGGCGGGCACAAACGTGCCCGCCGCTCTGCGGTTTTCTGTGCCCGTGCTGCTTCGCAACATGTTTGTACCCAAGCCGCCGCAGCTTTTTGTGTAATTTGCCGCGCCCGCGGATTCCCGTATGCCTGCGCTCGCCTTTTTTTATCTCGTTTGTCTGTTTTGGCATTTTTCCCGCCGTTTCCCTGCACCTCATTTGCTGATCTTGGTTGTCCGCGGCAGCATTTTTTACCACGTGCCTTCGCTTTCCCGATCTCTTCTCCGACTTCTTTGTATTTGCCGCCTTGCATCGGCAGACCGCCGAACTTTCTCCTCGTTTGCCCGCGCTGTATATGTTTGTACTTTTTTTGTCTTTGTTTTTCTCCCGCTCTCGCTCCCGCCTTCGCTTCCGCTCTCGCTCCCGCCTTCGCTTCCGCTCTCGCTCCCGCCTTCGCTTCCGCTTTCGCTCCCGCTCCTGCCTCCGTTTCCGCTTCCGCGTTCGCCCCGCGGCGGGCAAAAACCCGCCGCGGGGCGGATTTTTTTTCGGCACAAGCGAAAAAACGACGAAAAAAAAGAAAAAATTTTTTCAAAAAAAGAGCGAAACCGCGATCAAAACCGCTTGACAGTATTCCGGATATAATATAAAATTTATTGAGTAAATAACGGAAAGCGTCTATGGCACGCTGATTCCCTTTTATAAAACACCAAATAAGGAGAACACATCATGAAGACCTACATGGCGAATGCCCAAACGGTAGAGAGAAAGTGGTATGTTGTCGACGCAGCGGGCGTGCCTCTGGGAAGATTGGCTTCCAAAGTCGCGGCGATCCTTCGCGGCAAAAACAAACCCACCTTTACTCCGCATGTCGATACCGGCGATTTTGTGATCGTCGTAAATTGCGACAAGGCGGTGCTTACGGGCAAAAAACTGGACGATAAATTTTATCGTTACCACACCGGCTACATCGGGGGGCTGAAAGAGACCTCTTACCGCAAGATGATGGCGGAAAAGAGCGACGTAGCGGTGTACGAGGCGGTGCGCGGAATGCTTCCGAAGAATTCTCTTGGCAGAAAGATGCTCAAAAAGCTCAGAGTGTACAAGGGTGCGGAGCACAACCACGAGGCACAGAAGCCCGAAGAACTGAAATTATTTTAACGAGGTGGAACCATGGCAAAAGCAAATCTGAAAAAGAAACTGCAGTTCTGGGGAACGGGCAGGAGAAAAAAAGCGATCGCCCGTGTTCGCCTCATTCCGGGCGGCACCGGCAGCATTGTCATCAACGATCGTCCGCTCGAGGATTATTTCCCGCAGGGAACGATGCAGTACATCGTAAAACAGCCCATCGTGCTCACGCAGACGGAAACGGCTTACGATATTCTCGTGAACGTGTGCGGCGGCGGGTATAACGGCCAGGCAGGCGCGATCCGTCACGGCATTGCGCGCGCGCTCATCCAGGCGCAGCCCGAGCTTCGTCCCGCGCTCAAAAAAGAGGGCTTCCTCACGCGCGACCCGCGCAGCAAAGAGAGAAAGAAGTACGGTCTCAAAAAGGCACGCCGTGCTCCGCAGTTCTCCAAGAGGTAATTTATTCGCTACGGCAAACAGACAGCGGCGCCGCGCACTTTCGCGCGGCGCCGCATATATTTTTATCCCGTTTTTTGTCGAGAACTTCCGGCCTGTGGCTCCATTCCCGTCGGACCCGAATTTTTCCGCCGATTCCCGTTTTGTCGGCGCGGAGCCTGTCCGCCTGCCGAAATTTTTCCCTTGCGCGATGAATCCCCCTTATTTTTAAGCCGAAACCTCGCCCCTTGCGCGCCGGGCGCCTTTCATCTTCAGCAAAAAGCGGCCGCACAGAGAAAGGGCTTCTTGCAAAAAACGCGGGGCACAAGGCGGTTTGCGTATGAGCGCGGCGCGGGTAAGTCAGGGTCGCGGATTTTTCCCGATGCGCTGAACGGCCTGGCGGTGGCGTTCCAGCATTTCGGCCGCCCGCCGGGCGCGCTCTTCGGCGGTGAACAGTCCCTCATCTTTGCCGGTCTGGCCGGGCGAGGCGGTGCGTTCCTGACCGCGGAAAGGTTCCTGTTCGCGGACGGGTTCCTGCCCGCGGAGGGGCGGCCGCTCCTGGTCGCCGGTGTCCGTGCCGGCGAGCGCCGAAAGAAGTTTCAACAGCCCGAAACTTTCCATAATAGACCTCCAGCCGCGCGTCTTTTTTTCCGCGCAGGCGGCAAAAGATGCGCAATTTTTCAAAATCCCATAAAAATTTCATCGGTTTTTTGCCGTTTTTAATTGCGTAAACGTCTGTTTTGGTATATAATAGAAAAGTATATTCGCAGATCGGCGAAAAAGCCGTTCATGCGGCAAAAAAGCAACAACATTTTTGACCCAAAGGAGTCTGTATTTTATGCGGAAAACAGGCAAAAAATTCCTTCTGCTCGTGGCGGTTCTCGCGCTGGCTGTGTCCATGTTCGCGGGCTGTGCCGGCTCGTATACCTTCCAGCCGCTGCAAGGCTATGAATCCGCGGGCGAAGTCACATCCAACGGCGGGTCCGTCGTACAAAAGGGGGATTGGATCTATTTCATCAACGGCGTGGAGAGCAATACCTCTTCCAACACCTACGGCAGCGTGGTGAAGGGCGCGCTCATGCGCATCTCCTCCTCCGCGCTCTCCGAAGGCGAGTACGATTCCGCCGAGATCGTCGTTCCCGAGATCGTGTACGACGGCGGGTATGATGCGGGCATCTTCATCGAGGGCGACTACGTCTATTACGCTACGCCCAACAACACCCGCAACATGCAGGCGCAGATCGAGAACAGCTGGCTCAACTTCAAGCGCGCAAAACTTGATGGCAGCGACGTGCTTTCCGGCACCTATGCGCAGCTGGAGATCGGCAACCATTCTTATCGCTATGTCGTGGAAGACGGTGTCGTCTATCTCCTGTATGCGGATACCGCCAACAGCGAGATCCACTCCGTCAACACCCAGACGATGCAGGACGTGACCCTCGTCAAGGGCTACGCCTCCTATGCGTTTGATTCCGAAGCTCTCACGAGTCCCACCGTATATTATACGATGAAGGTGGCCAAAAAGGTTTACAATTCGGATGCGACCGTACAGTACGAAGATTATCAGCAGCTGTACACGGTCAGCGCGGCCGTGACCGAGGCGCCCCGCGAGTATGATCTTTCCGAAGGCTACGGCGACCTTGAATATGTCAACCTCGGCACGCTGGTGCTCGACGGCATCGGCAGCAGCGACGAAGCCTCCGTCTTCAACCCCGACCGCACGGATACGAACGTGCCCAAGGGTCTCGGCTTCACCTACGCCATCGAAAAGCTCTCGAAGGGCGATCTGTATTTCACGGTGACCTTCCTTCCCAGCAGCGGGGATTCTTCCTCATATGTCTGCCGTCTGAGCGGCCAGGCGTACGGGGCGGCGGCAAGCTGGAACACCATTCAGGCCAACCCGACCCGCACGGAGCAGGGCGTGGCATCGGAGGGCGGCGCCATCACGCTGGTGTCTTCCTTCACCGCCAAGGCGAGCGAGACCGCGCTGTATTACACCGAAGGGGATACCCAGTATTTCCTTTATGTCGACTCTGACAGCAGCAACATTTTCCGCGTGTCCTCGTCGTCGGCCGGCGGCAGTTTCAGCGAGAGCAGCGGCACCCTTCTTGCCAGCGCGCAGGAAGGCGCGACCCTTCTTTTTCTCGACGAAGAAACGGGATTTGTCTATTATTCGCGGAAGGGCACCAACGGCAACGCGCTCTGGCGCATCCGTTACGACGGCCAGGACAACTATTATACGGGCATTGCGGACACGCTGCCCATCGAGAACCCCGAAGACTACAAGGCGACGCAGTACCTGGGGATCGACTATAACAGCAGCTGGTTTGTGCCCGAGCTTGTAGGCGGCCGCATCTTCTTTGCGAACGCGGACACGTATGCGGGCAACAACCTGTACGTGACCGACGCCTGCGCGACCAACAAGCCGCTCACGGAGCGCAACGACAACTACCAGGCGGTGCAGGATCTGTTCACGGAAGTCGAAGCGAAGTTCAGCGCGGCGGCCAACGCGATGCGCTACTACTATTACGGCGGAGACGTGACGGTCATCACCGACGAAAAGGGCGAATACCGCGAAGAGTACACGGACGAAGACGTCGAGCTGATCAACGCGTACGTTGCGGGCACCGATCTGAAAGGGTTCGGCTTTGCGAAGGTGAAAGACGTCAATCGTCAGACGGCGTATGTCCACTGCATCGGCAAGGTGACGGATGCGGAAAAGACCAGCCTTTCGCAGTCTCTGCAATCGGCGTATGTCTCCGGCTATGTCGCACCGGTCACGGCGGAAGCGGGCTGGACGTGGCAGTGGGCGGCACTGTTCGTGCCGATCGGCGTGGTGGTCATCGGCGGCGGCATTGCGGCCTTCCTGATCGTTCGCCGGCGCAGGATCCGATAAAATAAAAAGCGGAAAATTTTTCCGCTTTTTTCTTTTGTGCGGCAAGGTATAAAAAGCGCGAAAAAAAATAAAAATTTCCGTAAAAAGGCTTTACAAACAGGCGGTTTCTTAGTATAATAATGCCCGAAAAAATCCGGCTTTTTGCGCGATCAACCGAATTTTGGCACAAGGAGCGCTTGTGCGCAATACTATTGTATTAGAGCGGCGCGTAAAGCACATTTTGAAAAAAAGGGAGAGAAAAGATGCCCAAATACAAAAAATGTCCTCGGTGCGAGCTGAATTACATCGAGGAAGATAAAGATTATTGCGATGTCTGCCTCGCGGAACTGATGGGTAAACAGCTCAAGTTTGCCGATCTGGACGAGGACGAAGAGGATGAAAAGACGGAGCTTTGCCCTGTCTGCGGTGAAAACTACATGCGTCCCGGCGAAAAGATGTGCGACGAATGCAAGCGCACGTCCGAGTACGAGGAAGAGGAAGACATCGACCCCGAAAAGGACGACGAATGGCGCAACTATCTCGACGAAGAGCCCGAACCTCTCGAAATGGAGGAGAACATCGACATCGGCGAAGATTTCGACGGCGAGTTTGACGACGACTTTGAGGACGAAGAGGAAGAAGAGGCGAGCGCGGATGACCAGTCCGCCGACGACGACTTCGAAGAAGTCTCCGCCGACGATTACGACGACGAGGACGATGAGGACGAAGAGGATGAAGACGCCGAAGACGACGACTTCTGATCTTTCTGCGGAAAAAAGACTGCAAAGGGCAGCCCGAACGGGCTGCCCTTTTTTCGTGCTGTAAAATTTCTGTTCTCTGTTGATTTGTTTTTCCCGCGGCGACTCTTTTTCAAATTGGAGCGCCGCTCATACAACCATCGCCCCCGCCATGCGGCAAATGAATGCGCCGCTCATACAACCATCGCGGCGGCAAGAAAATATATGTCCGATACCGATCCGATCGTTTTGCCTGTTGCGGGCGGGGCGGCAGATGAGCGCGCCTTCTTTATAAATGCCGCCCCCGCCCTTGCAAGGGCGGGGGCGGCACAATTTTCAATGGCGGGGAGGAAAGATCATTTTTTCTGCGCGGCGCCCGTGACGCGCACGCTTCCGCACAGCACTTCCGAATAGGAGTAGGCGGTCTTGCCGAGGTAATTTTTGTCGTCGGGCAAGACGGTGAAGAGAGCGGGGTACACGCCGGTGAGCCGGCCGGTGAAGTCGCTCGTGCGGTTCCTGCCGAGGTTGACGTGTACGCGCACGTTTTGTCCGTAAAAGCCGCGGATTTCCTCTTTGATGCGCGGCAGATTTTTTGTTCCCTTGATCATGGCGGTCTCCTTGCGCGCCGTTCGGCGCAAATGTATTTTTGCCGAAAAGGGGGCGCGGCATGCGTCTTCGGCAAATTTTTTGATTTTTCGCGCCGCCACGGGGGAATAACCGGGGCGATTGCGTCATACAATGGAAATGATAACTTCGGAGGTGTACAAAAATGGCCCTTTCGCCGCAATACGAAAATTACGAATACACAGCAGAAGGCCCCACGATCCAGAGCCAGTCGATCGTCGAGTGCCGCCTTGCCGACTGGGCGGAAAACCGCATTCTTGCCGTCGGCCCGCGGGTGGTGTGCGGCGAGCCGGAAGTTCTTTCGGGCGAAGTCCGCTATGGCGGAAAACTGTATTTTTCCGTGGTGGGCGCCGCGCCGGGCGGCACGCTGGTCGCCGCGGAACGGGGCGTCGAGTTTTCCCACCGCGCCGAATGCGAGAGCGCCGCGCCTGCGCAGAAGGCGCTCGTATCCCTGCGCATCGAAAAGACGGAGCGTCGCCAGGAGGGACGTTCGGTCATCGTGTCCGCGATCGTGACGGCGACCATTCGTCTGCGCGTTCCGTCGCAGCTGAGCTGTCTGGCGGGCGGCGAGGGGGTCGTGTGCAATTTCTCGCCCGTGCGCGTGCCGCATACATGGCTGTGCAGCGGCACGGCCGAGCTGGAAGAGGAATTCGACACCGACTACGTCAGCGACGTCCTTCTGCACAGCGAACAGGTGTATATCACGCGCGCCGTGTGTGCGGCGGGCTGTCTGGACGTGTCCGGCGAGGTCAATCTCGGCGTTCTTGCCGGCCGCGAGGGGGAAAAGGAGGCCGTCTCCTACGAGCGCATCCTGCCCTTCCGCGCCGAGATCCCCTGCGACGAGGCGGTGACGGGCATGGCATGCCGTGCCGAGGCGAGCGTTTCCTCCGTCCGCCTCACCTGTTCCTGCGACGAGGAAAAGAACCGCTGCCGCATTCTTGCCCAGATCGAGGTGGAGATCCGCGGCAAAGTCAGCCGCAGCGACGAATTGCAGCTGCCGCAGGACGCCTTCTGTATCGGTTTTGAAAGCAAACCTGTCCTGGAAAAGCTCTCGTACGAAGAGCCGGTCTGCGCCTTTACGGCCGCCGAACGCGTGGCGGGCACGGCCGCGACGGACGCGAACGTCGACGATTCCTGCGTGTTGCAGGCGGCGGCGCTGTGCACGGCGGAGATCGCGGCGGAGGTATCCGAAGGGGAAATTCTCGCCGAGGGGGTCCTGTCTGCCGTCGTGTTCTGCAAGGAAGGGGAGCTTCCGAAAACGGTCAACGTCAGCCTGCCCTTTGCCTTTCCCGTGCGCTGCGACCGCGCCCGCAAGGGTATGCGCGCGGAGGTCACCGCCATCGCTTCGGGGGTGAGCGTGCGCCGCCTGCGCGAGGGCGAATTGGACGCGGAAGGCTCGGTCAAACTGTATGTCACCCTCTTTGCGCGGGAAGAAAACGTATACGTGCGCGAACTTTCCGTCGGGGAGGCGCGCGCCGAAGAGGGCGGCGCGGTGGGCGTGTATTTCCCCGCCGCCGGCGATACGCTGTGGGATACCGCCAAAAAACTCGGCAAAACGCCCGAAGAAGTGCAGGCCGCCGATCCCGAACTTCAATTCCCGCTCACGGGCACGGAGAGGATCGTCGTCTGGCGCCGCAAAAAACTCGGCGCTTGATCGGAAAGCGGAGAGGATCACCTTTCGCGGCCGCAAAGCGCGGCGAATGACGCAGCAACAAGCGGGAAAGATCATTTTTCGCTGCCGCAAAGCGCGGCGAATGACAAAAAAACGTATGCCGACGCGCCGCCCGAAAGGGCGGCGCGCCTTTTTTCTTGTTTCAAAAATCAAATTTTTGTCATGTGCGGAGGGCGTGGGAGCATAAAAAAGTTGGAAGCGGGTACGGAGAGCCAAAGGGGGCGAGACGCGGAGGATATTTTTGTTAAAATTGTGTGGAATTTACACAAAATCTTTTGCAGTTGTTTACAATTTATCCGCCGTTGTGGTATAATAAAAAAAAGGAGAGAAAGCCGCGTGTTTGCAGCCAAAGTAAAAAGTTATGCAAAGGTGAATCTTTCGCTGAACATTGCGGGCACCGCGGGCGGGTATCATCTGATCGACAGCGTCGTATGCAGTATCGGGGTGCACGATACCGTTTGCGCCAGGCCGCGCGGGGATACGCTGATCAACGTGTACATGCACGGCATGGGCAGCGAGCGGATCCCTCCTGAAAAGAACAACGCCGTGCGGGCGGGAGAGGCATTTGTCTCCGCGTTCGGTACCCGCGGGGCGGACATTGAAATCTACAAGGATATTCCCGTCGGCGCGGGGCTGGGCGGTTCGTCGGCCGACGCGGCGGGGGTGCTGAACGTCCTGGAAAAGCTGTACAAGACGGGAAAGGCGGGCGAGATCAAGGCGCTTGCGGATTCACTTGGCAGCGATACCGGGTATATGCTCGGCGGCGGATTTGCGCGCCTTTCGGGCAGGGGAGAACGGGTGGAAAAGCTGGCGGGAATGCCGCTGCATTTTCTTCTGATCCTGCCGCCCACGCCCGTTTCCACGGCGGAGTGTTACCGCGCGTACGATGCGGCGCCCGATCCTTTGCGGGCGGAGAGCAGCCGGCTTTGCCGCGCGCTTGCCGCGAAGGACCTTGCGGGCGTAGCGCAGAACGTCTACAATGCGCTGGGCGCACCCGCGGCGCGGCTCAACCGCGACGTGGCGGCGGCGCTGGAACAGGCGGCGCAGCTTTCCCCGCTGGCCTTTGCGGTAACGGGTTCGGGCAGCGGCGTATTTGCGCTTTTCGAGACGCGTGAGCTCTGTCTGTGGGCGAAATCGCGCTATCGCGGCAAATTCCGCACGCGCGTTGTGGAAACCGTGCCGGAAAAGAAGGCCTTTTTGCGCAACCCTTTTGTCTTGGATGCGAACAATCAGAACAAGGAGTGAGCTATGGAAGAGAGAAATCTCGAACTGGACGACGACGGAAAGATCAAGATCCGCAAGAACACGGAGGCCGTACCTGCGCCGGAAGAGGAGTCGGCGGAGGGGGAGATCGTCATCGACGTCCCCGATTTTGAGGGCTTTCGGGAGGAACAGGAGGGGGGCCTGACCTCAGACGCGGAGCTCGCGCGCCGCAGTGAAGAGCGGGAGCGTGAGCGCGCGGAGAAAAAGCAGCTCGCCGAGCGCACCTATGAAGAGGCAGAAAAGCTGTTTGCGGCGGGCGATCTGGACGGTGCGGGAGAGAAATTCCTGGACAGCGCCTCGCTCTATGGCGGCGACTGGCGTGCCTGGTTCGGGGTGGTGCGCGTACAGACCAAAGATCTGACGGATTTTTCGGGCATATACGATTGCGAGCAGGCGTATGACAAGGCTTTTCGCCGCATGACGGCGGAAGATCGGCACGCGCTGGCCGAAAAATATGCCGAGCGGCTGAAAGCGCGGGCGGCGGAGCTGGAAAAGGAGCGGGAGAGCTATTCCGCCGAAGACGATGCCCTGCGCGAAAAGGAACGGCCGGCAGTGCTTGCCGCCTGCAAGAAGGCGATCCTGCTGTTTACCTGTTTTCTCGTCGCGTTCGCCGCGTGTATCGCGGCGGGCAGCGTCTTTTCGGGACTGGTGTACGATTACGAAGGGAACACCTTTCTCATCCTGACCATCCTGTGTTTTGCGCTGGCGCTGGGGCTGTTCGTGGCCGTGGTCGCCTTCGGAAAGCGGCTGGTCGTCACCCGCATTGAAAGGAGCAAAAACCTGCGCGCGGGCACGACGTCTGCGGGCGAAAAGGCGCGCATCTGCGCCGAAGAGGAGGAGCTCATCCTCTCCATCGTGGAAGACATGACAAAGTGAGCTTTTTTCTTTGAAATTTGAATAAACCCGTCGGGCGGCGCAGATTGCGCCGCCCGTTTTTGCGCCCTTCGGATTTTTCCGTCCGATCTGTGTGTCCCAGACAGACCTTCGCCCGCACGCTTTCTAAAGGGCTGCAGAAGGACCGAAAACTCTGCCCTGTCCCTGCAAAGGCGCCCGCGCCCATTCGGCGCGGGCGCCTTTGCGAAAAAAACTTTCCCGCGGCGGCCCTGTGAAGGGTCGCCGCGGCATGCGGGCAGGGAACCGATCTGGTCCTGCCCGCAAATTGTTTTTCATTATTCCAAAAAGAAAAATTTGTTTTGCCGAAGATTGCCTTTCTTTCCGATCCATGGTATAATGGAAAAAATAAAAAGTGAGAGGGCATGATGAAAGATCTTTTATCTTTGAACGGGCAGAAGTCCGGCAAAGTCTGGCTGTGGTTTTTTATAACGGCGTGCGCGTCTTTGCTGTTTGCGCTGATTCCGTTCATGATCCGCGGCAGCCATCTGGTATGGGCAACGCAGGCGCTGGATGGCGCCACGCAGGGGGTCACTTATCTCAATTATGTGCGCGAAGTCGGTTGGTTCCGCGCCATCGGGAATTACGACTATTTTATCGGGCTGGGTGCCGATTTTCTCACGTCGCTGAGTTTCTTTTCCCTTTTCGACCCGTTTGTCGTGTTTGTCTTCATATTTCCCTTTGATATCGTATGGGTGTACGATATCATCATGTTTCTCAAATTTATCGCGGCGGGCGCGGCCTGTCTTTGCTACCTGCGCTACAAAAAGGTGGCGGACGGATATGCGGTTTCGCTTTCGCTCTTGTATATGTTCAGCGGGTTTGTTCTCTTTACCTTCGTGCGGCATCTCAACCTCACGTCCGGCCCCATCTGGCTCCCGCTGATGGCGATGGGGGTGGAAAAAGTTTACAGAAAGCAAAATCCCTTCGTCCTGCTTGTGACTGTCTTTCTGTGCCTGATCAACTCCTTTTATATGTTCTTTTTCAACTCGGTATTCGCCGTGTTGTACGCCTTTCTGTTTCATCTCGAGGCCTGCCGTGAAGAGGGCGGGCGCTACTGGCGCACCCTCGTGCCCCGCTGCTGGAAAATCGCGGGGGTGTACCTTCTCGGCGTGCTCCTTGCCGGGTTTGTGCTTCTGCCCAACGCCTACGCCTATCTGCATGCGGCGCGCAGTGCACCCAAAGGGTTTTGGAAATTCACTTTCGAATTTTTCGCGGTGGGGCTGTGGAGCCTCTTTTTCCCCGTCACCGCACCGCAGTACAGTGTGATCGGCACGAACGTCTTTGTACTCGCGCTGCTCGTGCCCGCCTTTTTGTCCTGCAGGAAAAAGGGTTTCGCCTTCCGCATCTGCACGGCCGTCTTTGCGATCGGGTTTTATACGCTCGTTTTCGGCTATGTGATGAATATTTTCAATTATGCGAACAACCGCTGGTCGTACATTCTTTCCTTCTGCGCCCTCGCGCTCATCGGCCTCAATACGACCGAACGCGACGCGGCCGTGTCGGCAACCAAAACGCAGAAGAAGATCTACTTCCGTCTGGTATCGGCGCTGTTGACGCTGGCCGTGCTGTTTACATTGGCCTGGGCGATCAGCCTTGTCGCCGCATCCGATCTTTCGCGCGCGGCGGCGGTGGCGCTCATCGTGCTCTCGGCGGCGGGGATGCTCGCCTTTGCGGGGGCGGAAGTGTGGTTTCTCTCCCGCCGTTCGCCGCTGGAAGACAGGCCCGGCCGCGACGGCGCTGTCCGCTCGCCCGTGCTGGACGGAAAGGTGATCGTCAAACTTTTTTCTCCCACAATTCTTTGGCGGAGCGCGGTGGCCTGTACCGTTCTCTTTGCGCTCATCTTTTACAGTTTTTATTCTGTTGAATTTCCGGGCAACGCGGTGTACCGTTCGCTGTCCACGCCCGAAGAACGATACGTTTCTACGCTGAACGAAGAGGCGTTTTTCCGTACGGACACCGAGTGTGCGGAGAGATGGTGGGATTGCTTCCGCAATTACGGCGTGAACAGCCATTATATGGGCACGCGCATGTACAATTCCATGAGCACCGACGAGGTTTACAGATTTCTGAAGGAAAACGCCGTTTACAACCCCACGCAGAATCTCGGCATCGCGGGACTGGACAACCGACCCGCCCTGCAAAGTCTCTTGTCCGTGCGTTATTATATCGGTTCGGGGCTATACGGGAACGTCGGTTTTTCCAAAACAGAAGAGTTTGAAGATCTTTACGAAAACGAAAATTATCTCTCTTTCGGATATGCCTATACGCAGACGCTTTCGCGCGCCGCATACGACGCGCTCGACCCGGTGCAGAGGCAGTACGCCATGCTGAGCGCGATGGTGGTGGAAGGGGAAGGGACACTGAGCGAGGCGCCGGTATCGTCGCTTGCGCAGCTGAACGTCAGCTCGTCCGTTCCCGTACAGAGCAGTTTTTCGCTGCAGAAAGGGGAAACGATCACCCTCACCGTATCCGGTTGTGCGGGGAAAGAGGTCTATCTGCGCCTGTATGGGGCGTCGGTACCGGACAGGAGCGTGGAGTTCCGCATACGCGGCAACGGCAAGACGCGCACCTATGTTTACGCGCGGCGCGGTGATCTCATGTACAGCGAACAGCGCGACCCCTGTTTCTGCCTTGGCGTGCCCGAAACGGACAGCCTGGAGATCGAGCTGACACATGTCAGCGGGGACAACATCCGTTTCACTTCGGCGGCGGTGCAGGGCTACGAAGTGTCCGCCTATGAACAGGCGGTCGCCGAACGGCAGGCCGCGCCGCATCTGCAGAACGTGACCTTCTCTTCCGATTACATCGGCGGAGAGATTTCTCTGGCACAGCCTTCCTGGGTATTTTTCTCCCTCCCGTACAGCGCGGGCTGGACGGCCTCCGTCGACGGCGTATCCGCCGAAATCGTCCGCGCCAACTCTTCCTTTATGGCGGTGCGCCTGGAAGCGGGCGAACACACAGTGCAGCTTTCCTATTCCACGCCCTATCTGAAAGAGGGGTGCGTTCTCTCCGTCGCCGCGCTCGCAGGTGCGATCGCGCTTGCGGCAGTGTGGTCGGCGCTGTATTTTCGCCGCGCGGGAAGCCCCGCCACAGGGGATGAACCGGACGAAAACAAGAAAGAAGAACCGGATGAAAAATAAATAAGCGGTAAGGCCGCCCGCGCACAGCGCGGGCGGCCTTTTTGTTTGTACAGTTTTGCTCACCCGGCTTTTGCACGCGCCTTGCCCGAACTGTTTGCACTCGTTACGTTTGCTTCGTTCGCGCCGTTCGCGTATTGCTGGCGGTTTTTTTTGTCAGAAATCTGTTTTGTGCCGCCGGTTTGATAAGCCTTATTCCTCCGCTTGCGCTCGCGCCCGCCTCCTCCTGCCCCTGAGCCTGCTGCCGTGCCTCCGTGCTTTTTCCTGAACTCGTCCCTCCGCCGCACTTGCTTTGCCCATGTCTCCTGCGCCCGCGCCGCTTGCAAATGATAAAATCGTTCATTCCGCGTTCCGTTTTTTCGTTTGCGCCCTTTTGGAAAATGCCGCGGCATCCGATTGACAAAATGCACCCGTTTCTGATATAATTTTATCGATAAAAAATTATCGATAGAAAAAAGGTGCGGGCAAACATGGAAAACACGAAAAAGATACAAAATGTATCCAAGGCCACGATCGGCAGGCTGCCCGCCTACCACAGGTATCTCAAGGAGAAGCTTGCGGCGGGGGAAACGTCGGTATCGTCCACGGCGGTGGCGGAGGAGCTGCATCTGAACGCGGTGCAGGTGCGCAAAGATCTGGCGGTGATCAGTTCTGTTGCGGGCAAACCAAAGCGGGGGTTCGGGATTGCGGATCTCATCGAGGACATCGACCGCATACTCGGCTACGACAACGTGACGGACGCGGTCATTGTGGGGGCGGGGGGCCTCGGTTCCGCGCTCATCGGATACAGCGGGTTCAAGGCATACGGGCTGAACATCGTCGCGGCGTTTGACAGCGACCCGACCCGCATCGACACGCAGATCGGCGGGGTGAAGGTCTTTGACGCGGCGGATATCGTAAAACTTGTCCGGCGACTGAACGTGCTGATCGGGATCATCGCGGTGCCGAAGGGTGCGGCGCAGGAAGTGGCGGACAAACTGGTGGAAGGCGGCGTGCGCGCCATCTGGAATTTCGCGCCCGTGCACCTGAACGTGCCGGAAAACATAGCAGTTAAAAACGAGGACATGGCGGCATCGCTCGCGATTCTGTCCAAACGCCTCGCGGAAATTTTATACAGTGAAAAATAAAAGGAAAGGAGTGTTTTATGGAGAAGGAAAAACTCGTCGATTCGGTCGAGACCCTCATGGAGAAGATCGGGCAGGTCAGAAGGGCGCAGGAGATCTTTTCGACCTATACGCAGGAGCAGGTCGACAGGATCTTTGCGGCCGCCGCGCTCGCGGCGAACAACATGCGCATTCCGCTCGCCAAGATGGCGGTCGAGGAGACGGGCATGGGCATCGTGGAAGACAAGGTCATCAAAAACCACTATGCGGCTGAATACATCTACAACGCTTACAAAAACACCAAAACGGTGGGCGTGATCGAAGAAGACGCCTCGTTCGGCGTGAAAAAGATCGCCGAGCCGATCGGCGTGGTGGCGGCGGTCATTCCGACGACCAACCCGACGTCCACGGCCATCTTCAAGACCCTCCTTTGCCTGAAAACGCGCAACGGCATCATCATTTCGCCGCATCCGCGCGCCAAGGGCTGCACGATCGCGGCGGCGAAGGTAGTGCTCGAAGCGGCGGTCCGGGCGGGCGCGCCGGAAGGGATCATCGGCTGGATCGACGTTCCCTCTCTCGAAATGACCAACACCCTCATGAAGACGGCGGACATCATCCTCGCGACCGGCGGTCCGGGCATGGTGCGCAGCGCCTATTCTTCGGGCAAGCCGGCGCTCGGCGTGGGCGCGGGCAACACGCCCGCCATCATCGACGAGACGGCGGATGTCACCGTGGCGGTCAACTCGATCATCCATTCCAAGACCTTCGACAACGGCCTCATCTGCGCGTCCGAGCAGTCGGTCATCGCCGAGGACGCGGTCTACGACCAGGTCAAGGCGGAGTTTGTAAAGCGCGGCTGCTATTTCCTCAACGAAGAGGAGAAGAACAAAGTGCGCTCCACCATGATCATCAACGGCGCATTGAACGCCAAAATCGTCGGTCAGCGCGCGCCCAAGATCGCCGAGATCTGCGGGTTCACCGTTCCCGAAACGGCGAAAATTCTGATCGGCGAAGTGGAGAGCGTGGAGCTGGAAGAGGCGTTCGCGCACGAAAAACTCTCGCCGGTCCTCGCCCTCTACCGCGCCAAGGACTTCGACGACGCGGTCGCCAAGGCGGAAAGGCTGATCGCGGACGGCGGCTACGGCCACACGGCGTCGCTGCACATCAATGCCGTCACCGAAAAGGCGAAGATCGCCAAGTGGCAGGAGGCGATGAAGACCTGCCGCATGATCATCAACATGCCTTCCTCGCAGGGCGCCATCGGCGATATCTACAACTTCAAACTCAACCCTTCGCTCACCCTCGGCTGCGGCTCGTGGGGCGGCAACTCGGTTTCGGAAAACGTCGGCGTGAAGCACCTTCTGAACATCAAGACCTTAGCGGAGAGGAAAGAAAATATGTTGTGGCTCAGATTGCCTGAAAAAGTTTACCATAAGCGCGGCTGCCTGCCCGTCGCCCTCGACGAACTCAAAAACGTCATGGACAAGAAGAGGGCGTTCATCGTTACCGACGAATTCCTGTACAAAAACAATTATATCAAACCCATCACCGACAAACTGGATGAAATGGGCATCCGTTACACCTGCTTCTACAACGTCGCGCCCGATCCCAACCTCGCCTGCGCGAAAGAGGGCGCAAAACTCATGACCGAGTTCCAGCCCGACGTGATCATCGCCCTCGGCGGCGGCTCCGCGATGGACGCCGGCAAGATCATGTGGGTGCTGTACGAACATCCCGAAGTGGACTTCCTCGATATGGCGATGCGCTTTATGGATATCCGCAAGAGGGTCTACACCTTCCCCAAGATGGGCGAAAAGGCTTACTTCATCGCCATCCCTACCTCCGCCGGTACCGGTTCCGAGGTCACGCCGTTCGCCGTCATCACCGACGAAACGACGGGCATCAAGTACCCCCTCGCCGACTACGAACTGCTCCCGAAGATGGCGATCATCGACGCAGACTTCATGATGACCATGCCGAAGGGTCTGACCTCCGCGTCCGGTATCGACGCGCTCACCCATGCGCTCGAGGCATATGCCTCCGTCATGGCTACGCCGTACACCGACGGTCAGGCGCTCGTAGCCGCCAAAAAGATCTTTGAATACCTGCCCCGCGCCTATGCGAACGGCGCAAACGACCCCGTCGCGCGCGAAGAGATGGCGAACGCCTCCACGATGGCGGGCATCGCGTTCGCGAACGCCTTCCTCGGCGTCTGCCATTCGATGGCGCACAAGCTGGGCGCCTTCCATCACCTGCCGCACGGCGTGGCGAACGCCCTCCTGATCTGCGAGGTCATCCGCTACAACAGCGCCGAAGTTCCCACGAAGATGGGCACTTTCCCGCAGTACGCCTACCCGCACGCCAAGCGCCGCTACGCCGAAGTGGCGGAGTTCCTCGGCCTCGGCGGAAAGGACGACGACGCGAAGGTGAAAAACCTCATCAAGGCGATCGAAACACTCAAAGAACAGGTCGGCATCAAGAAGACGATCAAGGATTACGGCATCGACGAGAAGAATTTCCTCGACCGCCTCGACGAGATGAGCGAACAGGCGTTCGACGACCAGTGCACGGGCGCTAACCCGCGTTACCCGCTCATTTCCGAGATCAAAGAGATGTATCTCAAGTGCTATTACGGTAAATAAGGAGGAGAAAAGAAGATGGCGGAAATCATTCGGAAGACGGATAAAAAGACGATCTACCGCGAGGGCAAGACGCTTGTGAAGCTGTTCGGCCGCGACTATCCGAAGTCGGACGTGCTGAACGAGGCGCTGAACACGGCGCGCGTGGAGGAGGGGACCTCGCTCAACGTGCCGGCGGTGCACGAGGTCACCAAGATCAACGGCGAATGGGCGATCGTGCAGGATTTTGTCGAGGGCAGAACGCTGCAGGAGCTGATGGACGAGGATCCTGCCAAAGAGGATGAATACCTTGCGGAGTTTGTGGACCTGCAGGTAGAAGTTCTTGGTCAGAAAGTGCCCCTTCTTACAAAGCTCAAAGACAAGATGCACCGCAAGATCGCTTCGACCAAGTTCGACAAGACCACCCGTTACGATCTGCACATTCTGCTCGACTCGCTGCCCGAGCACGACAAGCTCTGCCACGGCGATTTCAATCCCGGCAACATCATTGTCAGCCCGGACGGCCGCAAATTCATCATCGACTGGGCGCACGCCACGCAGGGCAATGCCCGCTGCGACGCGGCGCGAACCTATCTCCTCTTCAAGCTGGAAAAGAAGGACGAGCTCGCCGAAAAATATCTGAAACTTTTCTGCGAAAAGACGGGCATCGCCAAACAGCTGGTGCAGAAGGCGCTTCCCATCGTGGCGGCGAGCCAGACCATCAAGGCCGTGCCCGAAGAGCAGGCGTTCCTCGAAAAATGGGTGAACGTGGTCGATTACGAATGACGCCCCGCCCTTTCGACGGGCGCGATACAAAGGAAGAAGCCCCCGGCCGTTCGGTCGGGGGCTTTTACAGTTCAGAAAGAAAAAACTTTCACGCAAAGCCTTTTGTGTTATGCGCAAAGGGCAGGAACGGCAGGCCGATAGGCGGCGGTTTTTTCGGCCGTCACAGGTTTTTCAGCTGTTTCGGTGGACCTTCCCGTCGGACAGAAGGCGACGTGCGCTGAAATTTTGTAGTGCACCGCATTTTTTGTGACGCGGTCACGTCTCTGCCATTGTCGGGCTTGGCGGATTTTTGTTTTCGGCCGTCGCGGGGCAGTTTTCGTCGGTCAGAGTGCGGCCGACAGGCAGATTTCGGGCTTTGAGAATTTCCCTGATCAACGCCTCTTTGCATGGAAAAGCGCCTCGTATCCCCATGCTCTGCGCCTTTGCGCGCAGCGCAAAAAGCGGCAGCGCGTTCAGTTCATTACAAAAATCTTCATATTTTGTACAAATATCTACTCTTTTCATTTTGATTTCACCGTTTTTTTACAAACAGTATAACATTTATTCTTGCATTGCGCAAGTAAACTTATATAATATAACAAGAAAACAAAGTATTTTTCAACTTTATTTCCGATAAACTATAAGTATAGTTGTGGAGTGAAGGTGAAATGATCGATCCGCGGAAAAAAATCGATGAATTGAGAAAGGCGAGGGGCTGGTCGCAGTCCAAGCTGGCGCGCGAGCTGGGCATCTCGGAGACGGCGGTGTACAACTGGTACAACGACAGCAATTCCATGCCGACGGTCTGGACACTGCAGGATGCGTGCGACCTGTTCGGCATCACGATGGTGGACCTGTTTGCGGACGCGGAAACGGACAAGCTGACGCCGAACGAAATTCATTTTCTGGAGATGTTCCGGCAGCTTCCTCCCGCGAGGCAGGAAAGCGTGCTCGCGGTCATCCGAAGTTTGACCGACGAAAAATAGTGTGGAATGTTACACAAAAGATCTGCAAGCCGCGCCCGCCTGCATTTTTGCAGGCGGGCGCGGCGTATTTTGCAAAAATTTCTGTAAATTTTTCTGCAAATGCGGCATACTGTTTTCAAAACCAACAAGGAGACCATTTTATGCCGCAAATTCTGCAGTATATCCTCATTGCGGTGGCAGCCGCTCTCGTGCTGGCCATCGTGCTGAAACTTTTCAAGTTCGGTTTCAAAACCATCCTGAAATTTGTCATCAATGCCGCCGTCGGTATCGCCGTCATCTTTCTGCTCAATCTCATCCCGGGCGTCGAGATCCCGATCGTCTGGTGGACGGGCCTGCTGTCCGGTCTGTTCGGCGTTCCGGGCGCGGTCATTTCGCTGATTATCAGCTTTTTTATCTGAAAAATTTTTTTCTCCGTTGACAAATGCCCGACGCCTCGCTATAATAGGGGGCATGAAAGATAACAGATTGCTTGTCAGCGAAATTGTAAAGGACATCAAAAAAGACATGTCGGACGAGGAAGTGCTTTCCCTTCTGGCGGGGAGCAAGATCTCGGTCGATACGGCCAAAGAGAGCAAAAAGAGCTACACGTTCGGCCAGCGCGCGGCGGATAAGATCGCCAAATTTGCGGGCAGCTGGGCGTTTATCTTTTCTTTTGTGGGCGTTCTGGTGCTGTGGATGCTCGTCAACGTTCTGCTCGGCACCCGCGCGTTCGACGGCTATCCCTTCATTCTTCTCAACCTCGTGCTCTCCTGTGTGGCGGCCATTCAGGCGCCGCTGATCATGATGAGCCAGAACCGTCAGGAAGAAAAGGACCGCCGCCGCGCCGAAAACGATTATAAGGTCAACCTCAAGACGGAGATCCTCATCGAAGATCTGCACAACAAGGTCAACCGCCTGCTTGTCCGCCAGGAACAGCTGGAAAAACTACTCAAAGCCGCAGGCATCGCCCCTGAGTCTGCGCCGAAGCCCGCTTCGCCGCGCGCCGCGTCCGATGCCGCGCCGTCCGTTGCCTGCAACAAGGCGGGCGATTCTGTGCTCGTCCCCGCTTGTTCGGGGCAGAAGGAGGCTGATGCCGCGGCCGATAAATCTTCTGCGTGTCCGCCGGCAGACACCGCGGCCGACCCCTCCTCTGTGCGGCAGGCGCAACCCGCAAAAGCGCCCGCAATGCAGCCGAAAAAATAAAAACTTTTCCGCATCGCCCCATTGTATGGGGCGATGCGGCTTAAAAAGAAAAAGTCACGGCTCGCGCTCTTTCCGCCGATATCCGCGGCCGCATACGGGCCGCTTTCTCGGAAAGTCCGCGCCGTAAAAATTGCTCTGCTTGCGCGCGGTGTCCTGCTTCTGCAAAGTATTTTGCAGGGGGGCGCCGCAAACTTTCACAAGTTCGCCTGCCGCTTTTTTGCCGCCATTTTTTAGCCTGACCTCGTATATCTCCGCGTCGGTCGGGCGAGGCGCGGCAAGAACAGGTAAATATACTCACCGACAGGTCGGCCGTAAGGCCGTTTTTTTTGTTTCAAAAAAATTTTTCAAAAAAAATAAAAAAACTTTGTTCAAACGCTTGACTTAAAAATAGAAAGTGCTATAATATTAGCAGAATTAAGAAATGAGTGCTAGCACTCCTAAACAAGAAGTGCTGACATAGAAGGAGATGATATTATGAAAAACGAAATTTCAAGGACGAACGATTACGATTTCTTTGAAGAAGCGATGCATGATTTCTTCCCTGCATTTTACAGCGGCAAGCACAGCCAGAAATATATGCGCACGGACATCAAGGAGAATGAAGATTCTTATCTGATGGAAGTGGAGCTGCCCGGCATGGACAAGAACGACATTCACGTCGATCTGAAAGACGGGTATCTGAATATTTCCGTGAACAAGACGGAAAAGAACGAGAGCGGCAAGAAAGAAAACTACATTCATCGTGAACGCAGTTTTTCCTGCAGCCGTAGCTACTATGTCGGCGACATTCGCAAGGAAGACATCAAAGCGAAATACGAAAACGGCATTCTGAACGTGACCATTCCGAAGGAAGCTGCCAAGAAAGCGGAAGAGAGCCGGATTCTCATCGAATAATTTCCCTCTTGCATCCGAAAAACGGAGCGGGGCGGCGTGAGCCGTCCCGCTCCGTTTGTTTTTTGTCAAGCGTACCGTTTGCTTGCAAGAGCGCTGCAATTTTCCGGACGCTCCGACATCGACCGGTTTTCGCCAAGCGGAATTTTTCAAAGCTTATATCGGTCATCAAACATCGGTCATTCAAACATCGGTCATTCAAACATCGGTCGGCTTTTGCCGGACGAACATTTTTTCATAGGACGTCGCCCGTTTTTCGAGAATTCAAACATTTTTTGCAAGCTGTTACGCAGGCATTTTTTCAAAGGTTTTTTTCGGGCCTTCGCACGGCTGTCGGCGTGCGATCATGGAGAATGTCATAAGAAAAGCCGCCGCGGCTTTTGCCGCGGCGGCCCTTTTTTACTGTTCTTTTTCCGCCTCGCGCGCCTGGATGATCTTCTCCGCTTCGGGGGCGGGAACCTCTTCGTAGCGCACGAGTTCGGCCGAGAATTTCCCGCGGCCCTGCGTCATGCTGCGCAGATCGGTCGCGTATTTCTGGATCTCCGACTGCGGCGCTTCGGCGTTCACGACCTGCAGGCCTTCGAGCATGTCGATGCCGAGGATCCTGCCGCGGCGCTTGTTCATATCGCCCATGATGTCGCCGAGGTAGGATTCGGGGATGGCGATGCGCAGTTTCATGATGGGTTCCAAGAGCACCGGCTTCGCGTTTTTGAGTCCCTCTTTGAAAGCGAGGGCGGCGGCGAGTTTGAACGCCATTTCCGAGGAGTCGACGTCGTGGTAGCTTCCGTCGTAGAGCACGGCGCGCAGCCCCGTCACGGGGTATCCTGCCAGAACGCCGTGGGGCAGGCACTCGATCAGTCCCTTTTCGACGGCGGGGATATACTGTTTGGGCACTGAACCTCCCACGACCTCTTCGGCAAACTCGAAATCGCCGTCGAAGGGTTCAAAGCGCACCTTGCAGTGTCCGTACTGGCCGTGGCCGCCCGACTGCTTTTTATGTTTTCCTTCCGCTTCCACCGTCTTGCGGATGGTTTCGCGGTAGGCGATCTTGGGCGTTTTGAGAAGGGCGGAAACGTTGAATTTCGCCTTCAGTTTCTTATTGATGACGTCGAGGTGCGTCTCGCCCTGGCCGGAGATGAGCGTTTCGCCCGTCTCGCGGTTTTTGGTCACGGTGAAGGAGAGGTCCTCTTCCGCCAGTTTGTTCAGGCCCTGGAAGATCTTGTCCTCGTCTCCCTTCTTTTCGGCGTAGATGGCCATGGAAAGGACGGGGCGGGGGAAATGGATGGGGTCAAATCTGACTTTGGCGTTCTCGTCGCAGAGGGTGTCGCCCGTGCCGGTGGCGGCAAGTTTGCTCACGGCGCCGATGTCGCCCGCGGAAAGTTCGGATACGGTTTCCTGTTTTTTGCCGCGCAGAAGATAGATCTGGCTGATGCGTTCCTGTTTTTCCGTCGTGGCGTTGTAGACCGTGCTTCCCGCTTTGAGTGTGCCGCGGAAGACCTTCATGACGTTGAGTTTTCCCACGAAGGGGTCGACGACCGTCTTGAACACCTGTGCGGCAAACGGCCCGTCTGCCTCGCAGTTGACGCTCACGAGCTCGTTCGTGTCCGGCGAGGTGGCGAGCATTTCGCGGTGCTCCTCGGCGCTGGGCATATATTTGACGATCTCGTCCATGAGGTTGATGATGCCCTTGTTCTGCAAAGCCGAACCCGCCATCACGGGGATGGTGTTCACGTTGTAGATGCCCTTGCGGATGCCGTGGATGATCTCGTCTTTTGTCAGTTCGCCCGCCTCGAAATACTTGTCGAGGAGCGCCTCGTCGTTTTCGGCGGCGGTCTCCGTAAGGCTTGCCTGCATTTCGGCGAGGGTGCCTTTGAGATCTTCGGGGATGGGCACCGGCTGTTTTTTCGCCTCGTCAGCGAAGTGATAGCAGGTCTCTTTGAGGGCGTTGATGTACCCGACCATCTTGTTCCCTTCCATCAGCGGGATCTGGATAGGGGCGATCTTGCCCGCGTATTTTTCTTTGAGTGCGGCGACCGTTCCCTTATAGTCGGCGTTTTCTTTGTCCATGCCGTTGATGAAGATGACCATGGGGATCTTGTTTTTCAGACATTTTTCGATCGCCTTTTCTGCTCCCACGCTCACCGAACCGTTGGCGCCGGTCACGATCAGCGCGCCGCCCGCGGCGCGCAGGGCCTCGTTCTCTTCCCCTTCAAAATCGTAAAAACCGGGCACGTCCAGAAGATTCAGCTTCACGCCGTCCCACATCGCGTAAGCGGTGGAGAGGGAAATGGACATTTTCCGCGCGATCTCCTGGTCGTCGCAGTCGGTCACGGTCGTCCCGTCCGAAACCTTTCCCAGCCGGTCCGTCGCCTTGCCGTTGAACAGGATCGCCTCACATACGGAGGTCTTGCCCTCCCCGCTGTGCCCGATGACCGCAATATTCCGGATGTCCTCGCCTTTGATGCTCATAATTTTAACTCCCTTATCCGCGGGCGGAAATTTCATACAAAATGCCCGCTTCTTTAATATTATAATACAAAAACCGCCGTATTTCAATAGTATTTGAAAAATTCTCGCAAAAAATAGAAAATCCGTTCGCTTTTGCTTGCCCACATTTTTCATTGTGAGTATAATGAAACAGAAAAAAGCGGAGGGAAGGCATGAAGATCTTAGCCGTCGGCAACAGTTTTTCCGACGATACGATGGAATATGTATATCCGATCGCGCGCAGCGCGGGCGTGGGCGAGCTGTATCTGGGCAACCTGTATATCGGGGGATGTTCGCTGGAAACGCACGTTGCCAACGCGCGGGCGGATGCCGCGGCGTACGAGTACCGCACGGACGGGGCGGGGGAGTGGAGCACCGCGGCGGGATTTCGGCTGGGCGATGCGCTGACTGCGCAGAAGTGGGACGTCGTCAGCCTGCAGCAGGCGAGCCCGCTGAGCGGGCGCAAAGAGACGTACGAGCCCTATCTCGGCGAACTGATCGCCTATGTGCGGGCGCGGGCGCCGCAGGCGCGGCTGGTGTGGAACATGACCTGGGCGTACCAGTCGGACTTCGAAGGGGAGAATTTTCTCTTTTACGGGCGCAGCCAGCAGCGCATGTACGAGAGCATTCTGGCGGCGGTGAAGGAGTGCGTGCTGCCGCGCGGCGATTTTTCCGCGATCGTCCCTTGCGGCACCGCCGTGCAGAACGCGCGGGCGCTTCTGGGCGACAAGCTCACGCGCGACGGGTTTCATCTCTCGTACGGCACGGGCCGCCTGGTCGCCGGCCTCACCTTTGCGGAGGCGGTACTCGGCATCGCGGCAAGCCGCACTTCCTTTTCGCCGGAGGGCGTGAGCGAAGCGGAGCGTGTCGCCGCAGTCCGCGCGGCGGAAGGAGCGTGGGCCTCTCCCTTTGCGGTCACGGCAGCGGAGAAATAGAGAATGTCGGCATTTCAGCGTGAGATCTCGCTCATCGGCGAAGAAAATTTTGAAAAATTACAGGGCGCCCGCGTCGCCGTGTTCGGCATCGGCGGCGTCGGTTCGTATGCGGCGGAAGCGCTCGTCCGCGCGGGCGTGGGCAGCCTCGACTTTATCGACGGAGACGTCGTGGCGGAGAGCAATCTCAACCGCCAGCTGATCGCGCTCACCTCCACCCTCGGCAGGAACAAGGCGGAGGTGATGGCGGCGCGCGCCTCGGATATTTCCCCGTCCTGCCGCGCGGCGGCGATCCCCGTCTTTTACAACGAGCAGACGGCGCCCCGCTTTGATTTTTCCGTCTACGACTATGTGGCCGACTGCATCGACAGCGTTTCGGACAAAGTGCGGCTCATCCTTGCGGCGCGCGCTGCGGGGGTCCCCGTCCTCTCGTGCATGGGGGCAGGCAACCGCATCGTTTCCGATTTTCGGGTAGACGTCATCGAAAAAACGAGCGGATGCCCGCTCGCGCGCATCGTGCGCCGGGAACTGAAAAAGGCGGGCGTCACGGGTGTGAAGGCGGTGTATTCGCCGTCAGAGCCCCTCGTGCCCTCCCGCGCGCAGGCGGAAAAAGGGGAGCGCTGGATCGGCAGCATCTCCTTCGTCCCCTCGGCCGCCGGTCTCCTGCTCGCCGGAGAGATCGTCCGCGATCTGTGCAGCCTTGCACCGTCCGCGGAAAAATGAATCCGAGCGGGAAAATAAATCTGAGCAAGTCAAAATATAAAAAGAGCGGGGAACGAATCGTTCCCCGCTCTTTTTATATTTTGCCGCTGCAAAGTCCTGTGCGCGGCGGAAATTTTTGTTTTGCCGCCGCAAAGTCCTGCGCGCGGCGAAAAATTTGCTGTATGCCGCGATGTTATTCGCGCGGCAGAAATTTATTTTGCCTTGCCGCTTGACATTCTCACCGCGGCAATGCTGTTATGCCATTTCCCGCTTGACATGCGCGGCGGCAAACCCGTTGCGGTGTTTCCGCAAAGTCATGCGGGGGGCGTAAATTTGACGTTGCGCCGTTCGATCTCGACGATGCCCTCCTCGTGCATGCGTTTGAGTTCGCGCACCATGGCGCTGCGGTCCACGCAGACGTAGTCGGCAAGGCTGGTCTGCGAGAAGGGGAGAGAAAAGTACGAGCTTTTGTTTTTGGCGGCCAGAAGAGAAAAGTAGGCTGTCAGTTTTTCGCGGATGGTGCGGCGGCTCAGAATTTCCAGGTGTTCGGAGAGGGCCTGCGTCTTTTCGCTCATCAGTCTGACGAGGTTCGCCACGACGGTGCTGTGGTGGGTGCAGGCATTGGGGCAACGCTTGACGATGTGTTCATAGTCGATGTAGAGTACGCTGCAATCTTCATCGGCGAGCAGGTACAGGCAGGCGTCTGCCAAGGAAAAACCCAGCGCGTCGCCGAACACGCCGCCGGGGCCCAGCTGTTCGAAGATGGTGCGCACCCCGTTCACGTCGATCTTGATCAGGCTGATCTTCCCCTCCTGCACGACGCCCACGCGTCCCTGCGGCATGGGCACCTCTTCTCCCTTGCGGTAGGGCTTGACGACCGCCTTGAAACAGGTCATCATCGCGGCGTATTCTTCGTCGGTCACCCCGTCAAAGAGGGAGGTCTCCGCGTATTTTCTCCGTTCCATCTCTTCCTCCGTGTTGCATTTGCAACAATTCTACTTAATACTATACACGCAAAACGCGGCGATGTCAACAAAATCGCGAAAAAAAAGAACCGGTTCACGGTTCTTTTTTTGTGTCAGTTCTGCGCCCCGCCTGCGGCGCGGAAGAGGGGCTCTTATGCAGGCGGCTGCGGAAATCTTTGGGGGTCATGTTGGTCTGTTTCTTGAAGAAATTGGTAAAGGAGGCGGCGTCAAAAAAGTTGAGCTGTTCGGCGATCTCGGCGACGGTCATATCGGTGGAAAGCAGCGATTTGGCGCGGTCGGTCTTCTTGTTGAGGATGTATTTCTGCAGGGAGATGCCGAAAGTCTTTTTGAAGAGGTTAGAAAAATAGGCGTCGTCGGTGTAGGTGAGGGCGGAAAGCTCATGGATATAGATTTTTTCATCGATGTGCTTGTCGATGTATTCGAACACGGCGGTGAAGCGGTTGAGGTTGCTGTTGGAGGTATCGGCGGAAAGGTCGGTAAAGAAATGCGAAAAGATAAGTTTGAGCGCGCTGTCGGTGGCGATGCGCGAAGAGAGGGTGTTCTTGTTGTAATTGTGCACGATGAGCGGAAAGAGGAAGTCCGCCTCGGCGGCATCCATTTTGCAGCGGTGTTTGAGGGAGAGGGCCTTGAAAAAGTGTTCGGTGAAGATATCCGGAATGATGTGGATGAAGTAATGCCCCATCTGCCCGCTGCACGAGCCGCTCAGGATGGAAAAGGCGGGGATGAAATAGAGATACCCCTCTTCCAGGTCGATCGGCCCGTCGATCAGCATCAGCTGTGCCGAACCCGAACGGATGTAGTAGATGCGGACGTACAGAAAGTCGTTCACCATGTATTTCCATTCCTTGCCGATATCCGCGTAGCCCGCCGTCACGATGTCCATCTTGGTTGATTGGAAAAAGTTGTAAAAGTCGTTCATGAAATTTTCACCTGTTTTCCACATTGCCCGTCGCGATGTACATATTTTTATAATATTGTATAAAAAGCCTGAAAAACTGTCAAGCGAAAGGGAGGCAAAATGTAGGATTTTACCAATATTTTATAGGATTTTTCTATGGCAAAAGGAAGAAATGTGTGATAAAATGATACGGCAAAATGAAGAAAAAGGGCATGCCCTTTTTCGGTTTTGGAAAAACCGAAAACACCATTTATGGCAAAAAATCCCTTCCAGGAGGAAAAAATGCTGAAGAAGTTTTCATTGCTTTTCGGGCTGTTGCTGCTTTTCGCGAGTTTTGCCGGCTGCGGGAGCACGACGCCTTCCGAAACGCCGGGCGGCGACGACGGCGGACCGAAATTTGACCCGACAGATTTACCTTATTATGTGGAGGATACCGATACGTTGACGTACAGTTACAACGAAGAGGAGCGCCTGCGCCCCTATTGGATGGGCAATGTAATCTACAACGAGCAGCTGATGGTCGTGGAGAAAGACGGCGTCGTGGAGGGGCATCTCCTGTACGATGCGCTGCGGGTGATCTCCGTGCGCGACTGGACGCTGCAGAAGGAATACACCGAAGGTGTGGACTACGTGATCGAGGGCAACACGATCACCCTGCCGGAGGGCAGTTCCATCCCCGTGTTCAAGGACGATTGGTCGAAGGGGATCGACGTGCCGGAGGAGTATCCCGAGGGCAACGCGGGCACCGGGTATCAGATGTTTGCCGACGGGGTCATCTATACGGAGACGGGCCTGATCTACAAAAATTACATACACGTCACCTATGTTTACGATCCTGCGCAGGTCGACCGCACGAAAGTGAAGACGTATGCCGACGAGCTGTACGGGCTGACGCAGATGATCAAAAACAAGCAGTCGATCGACATGGTCGTGTTCGGAGACAGCATTTCCGAGGGCAACTCGTCGAGCGAGACGTGGAAACACGAGCCCTTCTGCCCGCCCTATGCCAAGCTGGTGGCGCGGGGGCTGGAGCTGTTCGGCGGGGTGGAGGTGAACTTCACGAACATCTCCAAGGGCGGCGAGGCGTCCACGTGGGCGGCGCAGGAAGAACAGCTTTCGCGGCTTGCCTCTCTCGCGCCCGATTTCCTGATCGTGGCGTTCGGCACCAACGACGTGTATAACGATCTGGTCGGCAGCGGCTACAAGAACAACATCAAGGAGATCGTGCGCACCGCCAAGGACGCGAACAGCGAATGTCAGATCATCCTGGTGGCGCCCTTCCCGTCCAACGAGGCGGCCAAAACGCCCCGCGCGCACGAGCTCATGTGTGAAAAGCTGCAGGAGATCGTCGCCGAAACGGAGTATCTCGACGTCGCGTATGTGAGCATGTACGAGGGGGTCCTCGAGATGCTGCAGACCAAGAACTATTACGAAGTGGCGGCCAACAACGTCAACCATCCCAACGATTTCGTGCATCGCTTCTATGCGATGAATATCCTGAGCGCGATCTTCGATTTCGAATCGCTTGCGAAGGCATAAAAGATTTTTCCAAGGAGGAACCAACATGAAAAAGATCCTTTGCGCGGCGCTTGCGCTGGTGCTTTCGGTCGGGCTGTTTTCCGCCTGCCGCCCCAAGATCATACAGAAACCGGACACCGACTACGACGTGAACATCGATATCGCGTCCGACACCGAGGGCACCCTTCGCATCCTCGTGCCCACCACGGACGGCGGCATGGAGGAGGGGTACATCGAGGCGCTCATTCCCGGGTTCAACGAACTTTTCCCCAAGGTCGAGATCCAGCTGGATCGCCGCGCCATTTCCGATGACCGTTACATGGAGACGATCAGCAGCGCCATCTCTTCCGGGGAGGTGCCCGATCTCTTCTACACGAACACCGTCTACTACTATTATCTGGTCGCCGAGAACTGCATCATCAGCCTCGAACCCTACTATGCGGCCGAGCAGGCGCGCTACAACGAGACGGGCGGGCAGGAAGGCCTGAGCCTGGACGCGGACTATTACACGGAATTTTTCGACATGAGCACCTACGACGGCAACCGCTATGTGGTGCCCCGTTCGATGGACTCCGTCGTGACCTATTACAACACCGAGATGCTTGCCGATGCGGGCATCAACGTGAAGACGGATGAGCGGCTGCAGAGCACGGAAGAGAACCCCTTCACCTGGAACGATCTCGTATCGCTGTGCGAAGAGATGTCCGACTATCTCGTTTCGGCCGAAGGGCAGCAGAAATACCCGCTCGGCTATGCGTTGCAGGCGGATCTTGACTGGGAGGCGGTGTTCAACGCGATCATGGTCTCCTACGGTTCGCAGGCCTTCGACGAAGAAGGCAACGTGGCCATCGATTCGGAGGCGACGACGGCGATGGCGACCATGCTTCGCAACCTTTATGAGGACGGCGGCGACTACCGCATCGTGCGCAGCAGCACCTCCGGTTCCTCCTTTGCCAACGGCCGGGTGGCCTTCCATTTCTCGTCCAGCGGTCCCGCTTCCATGGCTCTGAACGCGGGCGTGAACGGCAAGTTCGACGCGCTGCCTTTCCCGCTTATTCTCGACGAAGATGCGGGGCTGACGAATCCCGCCATCGGCTGCGGGTTTGCGGGCTGGGGCATCAGTTCTCTCGCCGACGAGACCACGCGCGACCTGGCGTGGCAGTTCCTCAAATATATGATCTCGTACGACGGCCAGCAGGCGCTGATCAACGCGGGCATGGCCACCCCTTCCATCCGCATCGACCTTGCCGAGGGCAAGACCTGGTCGAAGGGCTACAGCGACATCAACCTCGACGCCTGGCTGCAGTGGCGCGACTACAAGGTTTCCTCGAAGTTCTTCATCACGCAGGATCCTTCCGCGACCTTCGACATCTATTCGGCGCTGCAGAATTTCATGCGCAACCTCGTCGATCCGGGACTTACGGGCGCCACGACGCCCCGTTCGGTGGAGATGTGCATCGCCATCTGCGAAGAAGATCTGACGGAGGCGATCGCGTAAAATGGTTACAGAAAGGGTAAAGGAAGGCTTTGCGGAAGGCGTTGCAACCGCCCCCGCAAGGCGCCCCTCCCGCCTGAAAAAGCGCATCAAGGGGAGCGTGACCGGCTGGCTGTTCATTCTTCCCATGGTGTTCGGCATCTGCGTGTTCACGCTGTATCCCATCATCCAGTCGCTGTACTATTCCTTTTACGATTACAACATGACCTCGCGCTTTGACTTTGTCGGGCTCGGCAACTACATAGAGATCTTTTCCGGCGATTCGGACATGCCGAAGGTCATGGCGAACACGCTGCTGTTCGCGCTCGTCAACATTCCCGTCACGCTGTGCGGCTCCTATCTTCTGGCCCTCTTTCTTAACGCCAATCTCAAGGGGATCAAGGCGTTCCGGGTGCTGTTCTATCTTCCCTGCACGATGCCCGCCATCGTCAGCGGCATCGTGTGGAGCTACATCATGCGCTACAACGTGGAGACGCCGGGACTTTTCAACCAGATGCTCGCCGCGGTGGGACTGCCCATGTCGCGCTTCTTCTATGCCGACAATTTCAGCGCGGTGGCGTCCATCGTGCTGATGAACCTGTGGAGCCTGGGTGGCGGCACCATCATCTGGCTGGCGCAGTTCAAGAACATACCCCGCCAGCTGTACGAGGCCGCCGAGATCGACGGGGCGGGCGCGGTGCGCCGGTTCTTCTCGATCACCCTGCCCATGTCCACGCCGATGGTGTTCTACAACCTCATCACAAACTTTATCGTGACATTGCAGTTCAACGGCACGCTCACGTTCGCGCCGAACACCGGCGCGGGCAACGGCAACGCCACCCTGATGTTCGGACTGAAGATCTATCTCGAAGCTTTCCGCCGCACGAATATGGGTTACGCCTGCGCCCTGGCCTGGGTGCTGGTGGTCGCGGTGGGGCTTGTGACGGCGCTGCTGTTCAAGACAAACAAGTGGGTGCAGTATGACAACTAATCAGAAGCAAAAAATCCGGTCGAACGCCGTGAAAGGGGTCATGTATTTCTTTCTCGTGCTCATCGCCGTCATCCTGCTCTTCCCGTACGTGTTCATGCTCAACCGCGGGCTGATGTCCAACGAATGGATCCTCGACTCGTACATGCACTATTGGACGGACGGGCTGCATTTTTCCAACTACGTCGCGGCGTTCCGCGACGGCGGCTACGGCATGCCGCTCGTGTACAGCATCGCGGTGTGCGCGATCGTGTTCGTATCCACGCCGTTCGCATCCATGCTCGCGGCGTATGCGTTCGCAAAACTCGAATGGATCGGGCGCAGCTTTGTCTTTTCGGTCATGATGGTCACGGCGCTCTTGCCCGGCATCGTCACGCAGATCCCGCTGTATGTGCTGTACAACGACCTCGGCATGACCAACACGCTGCTGCCTCTGTTTTTGCCCGGCATCTTCTTTTCGGGCGCCATGAACGTATTTCTCACGCGGCAGTTTCTGATGAGCGTGCCGCGGGAAATGGAGGAGAGCGCCAAGCTGGACGGCGCCAACGCCTTGGTGCGCTGCTTTGTCATCTGCATGCCGCTGTGCGCGCCCATCCTCATCTACCTGGGCGTGAGCGCGTTCATCGCCGCGTGGGGGGATTACCTCACGCCGTCCATGTACAACAACAGCACGGACGCCCCGTACACGCTCGCCTATGCGCTGTACGACATGACCGGCCGCGAGACCAACTCCGTCCATCCCGAATGGATCTTTGCCGCGGCGACCATCACTTCGCTCGTACCCACCATCCTCTTTACCGTCTTCCAGAAATACCTGATCGAGGGAGTGCAGACGGCCGGCCTCAAAGGCTGAACCGCTATCAAAGGGAGAAAAACATGAAAGGATTCCGAAAATTTCTGTCCGTTGCGGCTCTGTCGCTCGCGGCGGTGATCGGGCTGTTTGCCGGCTGTTCGTCCGGCACGTCGGGGGATTCCGGCAAGACGGACGCCCGCCGCACGCTCAACGAATACGACTTTACCAAGGCGAGTTTTTCCGCCACCGACCAGCTCGGCCGCGAGATCACGCCCATGCACCGCAAAAAGACGGACCACGAACGCTATGTCGGCGTGTTCTACTTTCTCTGGCTGGGCACCCATCTCTCGTCGGCGGGCGTGTACGACGTGACCAAGCTGCAGCTCAGCGAAAACGGCGCGTATGCGGCCATTCACAACAAGGACCGGTCGGGCAACGCCTACGGCATCGGGGACATCATCCCCGGCACCGAAAATGCCGAAATGGGCTATCCGGACGGCATGCAGAGTCCCAACAACTACGTGCACTGGACGACGGAGCCCCTCTACGGCTATTACAATACCGCCGACGAGTGGGTGATCACCCGCCACATGGAGCTTCTGGCCATGGCGGACGTCGACTTCATCTTTTTCGATACCACCAACGAATACACCTACGCAGAGAACGTCAACCCCAACTTCCAGCTGGATTCAGGCGACGAAAAGAGCGTACAGCTCTCCCGTCCCACCTATACCGTGCTCGATACCATCCTCAAACTTTCTGAGCAGGGCTGGGACGTGCCGAAGGTCGTCTTCTATACCAACAACAAGTCGGGGGAGCGGGTGCAGCAGATCTACGATCAGTTCTACGCGAGCGGGAAATACGATTCCATCTGGTTCGCGCCGAACAGCAAGCCGATGATCGTGGGCACTACCGAAAAGAACGAGGGCACCGATCAGACGGGGGCCAACCGCGTGGACATCTCGGCGGAGCTGCAGCAGTATTTCGACGTGCGCGAATCGCAGTGGCCGTCGCAAGCGTCGCAGTCGGACGGGTTCCCGTGGATGGACTGGTCGGATACGCCGCAGCGAAACTTCTATTTTGAAGAGAACAAGATGGTCAACGTGAACGTGGCGCAGCACGGCACCTCGCCCACGGCCTACTCTTCCTACGTCATCAACGGCGGCAGCGGCAATATGCGCAGTTCGAAGGGCTTCAACGAAGCGGATTACGTCATCGAAGAGGACTGGACGGCGGGCAGGAACATAGAGGACCAGTGGCAGAGCGTCTATTACTATGAAGACACCGGCAAGACGGTCGAGATGGTCACGGTCACCGGCTGGAACGAGTGGCTGGCCTGGAAATACAACATCGAAGTGGACGAGATCCGCTACGTCGACAACTTCAATGCCCAGTTCTCCCGCGACATGGAGATGGACAAATACTATTACAAAGACAACTTCTATCTGCAGCTGGTGCGCAACGTGCGCAAGTACAAGTACGGCGACGCGAAGACGGAAGGGTACGACTGGCAGACGGGCACGCCCGCATCCTTTGCGGATTTCGATGATGCGCAGACGGTCTACCGCGATTTCACGGGGGATGCGATCGAGCGCGACTTTTACGGGTTCGACATCCGCGAGGAAGCGCGCGAACAGGGACTGATCGGCAGCTGGTATTCGGACTTTTCCAACCGCAACGACATATCGCTCGTGAAGGTGTTGCACGACGGGGAGAACGTCTATTTCTACATTGAAACGCTGAACGACATACAGGCGTATGCGGGCGGGGAAAACTGGATGAACATCCTGATCAGCACGAAGGCATCCGCCGCATCGGGCAACTGGGAAGGATACGATTACATCATCAACCGCAGCCCTTCGGGGGGAGCGGCGAGCGTGGAAAAGAGCGCGGGCGGCTGGACGTGGCAGAGCGTCGGGTCGGCGTCGATGCAGATCGAGGGCAACAAGATGATGATCACGGTGCCGCTTTCGATGCTGGGGCTTACGGCGGAGAATTTTGCCTTCGAGTTTAAGGTAGCGGACAACGTCACAAATTATACCGACATCATGGACTACTATGTGACGGGGGATTCCGCGCCCATCGGCAGGCTGAACTACTCGTACGGATATTAAAAAAGGACCCGCCCCGCCGCGGAGGCGGCGGGGCGGGGAAAAGGCTCAGACGGCGGCAGGGCGCCGCCGAAAAAAATAAAATTATCAGGAGGGATTTATGAGCAAGCAAAGAACAAGCGTTCTGCTTTCGCTGTGCATCGCGTTCGCTCTGGCGATCTATGGGTTTGTCGCCGCGATGACGTATGCGGTAAAAGCCGAAAGCGTAGATGCTTCCGTAAGCCGGCTGATCGATGTCGATACGCTGGCCAACGGCGACGGGGATGCAAAAGTAACTTTTGTCATCAACAAAAATCTCGGTACCGCGTCTTTTACCGATTCCGAAGTGGCGGGGGTCACCTACACCACGGCGGACGGAACGCGCACCGTTTCGGGCGTGACGTATTATTTCGATACGAAGGCGGTCCTGCCGCGCATTCAGATCTCTTTTGCGGAGGATTCCGTCTCTGACGGCGCCGTGCAGTATGCGGAAGGGGATACCATCTCCTTCACGACGGATTTTTCATTCTCCAATGAAGACGGCTCGAAGACCTTTACGCTGGGCGAGGCGGTCACCGTAACCTATACCGGCGGCGAATGGACGGGCAGCTTTGTCGGCGATGCGATCTCTGCGTCGGATGTCACCGTCAATCACAACGTAGCGGTATTTTTGTCTGGCGGTTGCATTCAGTTTGATTTCGGCTATAGCAATGTACAGGAGGGGGACACGCTTCTTGACGTTGGCTCTGGCTGGCTGCCGCAGGGCTCGATCGGCGGAAATTTGGCTAACATGTATGATAATCATATCATGTTCACATCGTTCGGCGGATGGGACGCGACGAGATATGTCTTGCACAATGGTACAGTGGCGATCGGTGATGCTTCTTCGCACGCTTCCAGCGGATCGATCCTCACTTTGAAAGCGGGAATGGTTATATACCAGGCGACAGGAACGAGAGACGCCATCAGCGGTAATCAGTATTTAACATCTGCTTCCTGTTACACCCCGCTTGCCATTCTCGGCTCAAACCTTTCTTTCAAATTTGACGGTTCGCAGTGGGCTCCCGCACCCGCGGCCACTTCTGCAACCCTTTCCAATGCCGATATGTTCGAAGATTTCGGCACGGGGCAGTCTCTTCAGCTGGAATGGACGTTCGGTGAAGGCGAGTATGAGTTGCCCATCTATACTTCCAGCGATCCTGCCGTTGCTACCGTAGATTCGAACGGGCTTGTGAAAGGTGTGTCTGACGGCAACGTCACGATCACCGCGCATTTCTCCGGATTCGATAAAGAGATTGAAATCACCGTAGGTGAGCCTGCGAAAGTGACGAGCTTCCGTTTTGACATCAAGGGTGCCGCCACGCGCGACGGCAAACAGTTCCTCGTCGCGTACGTCGGGGAGGAGCTTGACAAGACGTTTGCCGCTTCCCGTTTGACGGCGACTCCGGTGTACAGCAACGGGGTGACGGGTGAATCGTTTGCCGTGACGGCGGACATGATCAGCCTGGAAAAATTCAGCAATGCGCAGGAGGGCGAAACGGCCATCACGGTCACGAGCGAGGCGTATCCCGGCGTATCTTCCGACGTGCCCGTCTATGTCTACGAAGTGACGGAAGTCAAAGATCACGTTGCTCCGTCCAGGCTGTTACAGCACGGTTCGGCGATCAACATTTATCTGTTTGATGTATTAGACGACAACCAGGGAGAGGCGACCAACGAACATATCATCGATTTCCGCAGCCATCCCGAATACGGCATTACCAACACCATGGCGACCATGGTCGAGCCGAGTTGGGTGGAAAGCCCCGCCACGCACGAGCTGTATACGGTCGGCGAGATCACTTTCCTGCAAATGACCGTCTATTTCGGCGGCTATACGAACAGCGCCGGGCAGATCAATATCCCCGCCGGCACCGTGCTCACCTTTACCGAAGATTTCCGCATGTTCCGCTATATCGATGAAACATGGGTTGCTTACTACAAGTTCCCCGGCGAAATAAAATACGTCTGGGACGGCAGCGCATGGCAGAACTTCGTCGCCGAGGCGACCGGGTTTACGCTGGAAGAGACGGAAGTGACCCTTCCCAACGGCGCGACGTATGCCCCGAAAGTGGCGGTTGCCCCTTCCGGCGCGTACGGTGAAGTTTCCTTTGCGATCACGAGCGGCTCCGAGTATATCACCGTCGAAGACGGCGCCATCACGGCTGTGGCTCCCGGCACGGCGACGGTCGAGATCTCGATGGGCAAACTGTCGGGCACGCAGACGATCACCGTCACCGTCAAAGACACCGAGGCGGCGGGCATCGTTCTCGACAACGATCGCACCTTCCATCTTTCCGAAGACGACACCGCTCTGAAACTCGGCAACATCGACGTCAAGATCGACTACGGCGACGGCTATTACAGCGACGTGATCTCGCTGGACAAGAGCGCGGTCACGGTGGGTGAGTACACGCTCGACACCTCTGTCGGCACGCACACGGTCTCCCTGAATGTGACCATCAACGACAACGGCGTCGACATCAGCGATACGATCGAGATCGAGACGGAGGTACACGAAGTCATCGAAGTGTATCCCGACAACATGAACATCCCGATGGATCCCAATTTCTGGGGCGAGACCCTCTTCCTCATCTATTTCCAGAAGACCTTCCCCAACACCGCCAACGTGTATGCTTCCGCGCTGGGGGCTGACGGCAAGAACGTCACCGACTATATGCAGTACATCCGCGCAGACGGCACCGAAGCTACGATCAACAATCCGGGCTTCCTGCAGAACATGCTCGGCTTCGACGTGCACGTCGGAAATCAGTATATCGGCGTCGACAAGAACGAGAGCGGCGACAGCTATCTCGCCGCGCAGGACGGGGATAAGATCATCCTGAAAAAGGGCATGTGCTTCTACCGCTGGTTCGGCGACGAAGATTCCAACCACAACGTCACCGGCGACGGGGACTATGTCAAGGTCGGCGAACTCGCCTACGACGTCGTCTTCAAGTACAGCCAGGGCCAGAACGCATTCAACTATACCATCGCGCCCGTAGACGGCGTCGTGCTGGAAGAGACGGTCTCCATCGGCCTCGGCCAGCAGCATGCCGCCAATGTGCAGACCATCCCTTCGTATGCGACGCACGGCGAATGGTTCTATGAAGTGGCGGACGAGAAGGTGGCCACGATCAGCGTCAGCGGCATGATCACCGGCAAAGCCATCGGCAGCACCACGGTCACGGCGGAACTTCGCTACAACGACGCGGTGATCAAGTCGGTCTCCTTCACGGTGACGGTCACCGATTCGGTCACCGGCCTGCAGATCACCTCTTCCAAGCCGCTCGCGGTCGATCTCGGCACCGAGATGGACATCGCCGGCTGGATCAGCGAATTCGGCATCACGGCGCATGCGGTCTATGCTTCCGGTACGGTCGGCGCGGACGCGATCGATCTGACGGACGCGCGCGTGACCGGTTACGACGCCGAGACGGAGGGCCAGCAGACGCTCACCTTCCGCGTCACGGTAGACGGCCGTTCGGTCACCGGCACGATCACGATCACGGTCGGCGCTGCGGGCAGCAACGAAAAGGGCGGCGGCTGTTCTTCGGCTGTTGCGGGCACGGGCATCGTCGCTGCGGCGGGGCTCCTGTTCGCGGGCGCGGCGGTCCTCTGCCTGAAAAAGAAAAAAGACTGACAAGCGCAACTTAACGGAATACCCGGCGGAGTGCGCGGAAGAAAATTCTGCGCACTCTTGCCTATCAGACTTGCATGGAAATATTTGATTTGAGAACGGAGGGGCGGGAAACCCCTCTCGGCATCGATACGGCTGCCCCGCATTTTTCCTGGAAACTTCCGGCGGGCGGCATATACCAGGCATGGTACCGTGTGCGCGTGGCCGCATCGGAGGAGGCGCTGGCTGCCGGCAAGCCGGACTTGTGGGACAGCGGCGTAGTCCGTTCGGGAAAGCAGTACGCCGTGTATGCGGGTCGGCCGCTCGGCTCCCGCCGCGTTTACTACTGGTCAGTGGAGACGAATGCGGGCAGCGCGGCATCCTCCTTTGAAACGGCCTACATCGGCGAACCCATGCCCGGCGCCGTGTGGATCGGCATGCCCATGGCCTACCAGGGTGCGACCGACCTCGTGCGCCTGGATTTTACCCCGGAAAAGGAGGTGCGGCGGGCGCGGCTGTATCTGGCCGCACTCGGCTGCAGCCGCTGTTATCTGAACGGCGAACTCGTCGACGACGGATATTTTGACGGCGCCGTATCCGACTATCGCAAGCGGGTGTACTATCGCACGCACGCCCTGCGCGTCCGCGAGGGGGCCAACGCCCTCTGCGTCGAGCTGGGCTACGGCTTTTACGGCGCGAAAAAGATGTGCGCCGAACTCTTTCTCGAATACGCGGACGGCACCACCACGGTCATCCCCACGTTTGCGGGGCGTGTGTGGAACGTCAGCTGCGGCCGCGTGAGCGAAAACAGTGTGTACGGCGGCGAAGTGTTCGACGCGCGCATTCCCTTCCGCAAATACCTGCCTTCCTATCCCGTCTCGACGGAAGAATTTGTCGCGGCCTACTGTGTGGAGCCGCCGGCGGGCAGGCTGTGTGCCTGTCCCATACCGCCCATGCGCGCGGTGCAGTCGTTTGCGCCCGCATCGGTGCGCACGGAAGAGGGCAGGATGACGGTGGACGCGGGGAAAAACATCTGCGGCTGGCTGCGCATCCGCGTGCGCGGCGAACGCGGCGCAAAGGTGACCGTCCGCTATGCGGAGATCCTCGGAAAGGACGGGCGGCTGTCCCGTGCGAACCTTCGCACCGCGCGCAGCCGCGACGTGTATATCCTCTCCGGCGAAGGGGAGGAAGAGTACGCGCCCGCCTTTACCTACCACGGCTTCCGCTATGCCGAGATCAGCGCGGAGGGCAATGCCGAAGTTTGCGGCGTGCTCGCCCAGCACCTGCGCTCGGCGATCGGGCGCGCGGGCAGTTTTTCCTGTTCCGATCCCCGCCTGAACGCGCTGCACGAGATGGCGGCGCTCACCGAATCCAACAACCTCAACGGCGTATTCACCGACTGCCCGCAGCGGGACGAGCGGCTGGCGTGGCTGAACGACATGTCTTCCCGCATCTTCGAATCGCTCTGCAACTTCGATCTGCGCAGCTTTCTGCCCAATTTCGTGAACATGATCACCGATACCCAGACCTCTTCGGGCGCGATCGGGGATACCGTGCCCTTCAGCGTCGGGTCCTCCGTCGCCGATGCGGTGGATGCCTACCCGCTTCTTGGCTGGCTCGCCTATCTCTTTTACGGCGACGCGCGCGTGCTTGCCGATAATTACGACGGCTTCTGCCGCTGGAACGACTGCCTCGCGGGCTATGAAAAGGACGGGGTGGTCGAGTGGGGGATCTACGGCGACTGGTGTCCCGCGCTGGAATATTCCACGGGCGGAGACGGCACCCATTCGGCGCAGGTCACGCCGCAGTTCATGGCGGGCGCGTATTACCTCTGGAACCTGGAATTGACCGAAAAAGCGGCACACGTACTCGGAAAAACGGCGGACGAAAAGAAATGGCGTGCCCGCCGCAAGCGGGGCAAAGAGGCATTTTTCCGCCGCTATCTCGACGTTTCCACGGGCGTGATCGGCAGCGGATCGCAGACGGAATGCGCCGTCGCGATGACCGTCTTTCCCGAAGAGCGCGCGCTGTGTGCGGGGTGGGCGAAACGCGCCGCCGAAGACATCGCGGCCCGCGGCTATCACATGACGTGCGGCAACCAGGGCTATCGGCACCTTCTCTACCGCCTGGCAGAATACGGCCACGGCGAAACGCTCATCAAACTTCTGCAAAACAGGGAATACCCCGGCTGGGGGTACATGCTCGAAAAGGGCGCGACCACCGTCTGGGAACGCTGGGAATCGGACGTCGCCACGGATATGCACTCTTTCGACCACCCGATGTTTGCGGGGTACGACGGCTTTCTGTACAACTATGTGGCGGGCATCCGCACCGAAGAATGCGCCGGCGCCTTCGGCGACATCGTCGTGCAGCCGCTGTTTCCCTCTTCGCTCACATCGGCGCAGGCGGAACTGGAAACGGTGCGGGGCAGGATCTGTTCCGCATGGGAGAGGGCGGGGGATAAGATCCTTTTGCGCATCTCCACGCCCGGGAACACCTCCCTCGTCGTCCGTGTGCCGGGCATGCTGCTCTCCTGCGGCGGAAGCTGCGCGCGGGATGTCCTGCACCTGACGAACGGCGAATTCACCGTCGAGGTCAGCGCGCCCTGCGAGCAGGAAGCTGCGGCAACGCTTTCGCGGCGTACACCCGTCCGAAGCGAGGGGAAGAGGCTGCCGTCATCCGCGGCGCGGCCCCGAAAGATCTGAACAAGCACAATCTGTCTGAAAAAACGCGGCCGCCCTCGTTTTTCCGCGGCGCGGCCCCGAAAGATCTGAACAAGCACAATCTGTCTAAAAAAACGCGGCCGCCCTCATCGTGCGGCCGTTTTCGGAGAAAAGATCATGAAAAAGTTGTTGTCGCTCGCGGCGATCGCGCTCTGCGCCGCCGTGGCCGTCGCCTTTGTTCCGGCGTCCGCCGCGCCTGCCGCGGTGTATGAAAAGGAGTGCGGCATCGCGCTCCCGCCCGTCATCGCCGCCGACTATGCGGAGGGCGTCGCCGACACCGCCGAACCGCCCGCCGACGTATTTCTGTATCCGGACGCGCAGCTGAACCTGCCCGGCGGGGTCAGCCTGTCCGCGGCGCTGGAAGAGCTGTCGGGGAAGGCGGTGCCCGTCCTGTACGTTTCCGAACAGGCGGCCGCCGACGCCGTCGCGGCTTATGTCGCGCAGGAGAAGTTGACCGATTGCATCCTCGCCTCCGACAGTGCGGAACTGGTCGCGTCCATGCGCGAGAGCTGCACGCAGGTGCAGGGGCTTTTGGACTTCCGCGGAAAGGAGGCGGAGCCCTTTTCGATGCGCGACCTCGCCAATGCGTCGGATGCGAAGATCGTACTTTTGGGAGAGGAACAGGTGAACGGCGAAGACGTCCGCTGGCTGCAGGAACGGCTGATGACCGTGTGGGCCGCGGCCGACACGGACGAGGCCTTTTACGCGGCGGCCGTCGCGGGCTGCAACGGCATACTCGTGCAGGATGCGCAGCAGGCATACGACCTCCTTTCGCTGTTTGACGAGGGCACGCTCCTGCATTTTCCGATGGTCGTGGGGCACCGCGGCATTTACAGCGAAAAGCAGAACACCCTTGCCGCCGCCCGCCTCGCGTACGAGGCCGGCGCTGACGCGGTGGAATGCGACATCTATCTCACCGCCGACGGGGAGATCGTCATCAACCACGACATCATGCTCGACAACACCACCACCGGCACGGGCAACATCGAGGAAATGACCCTCGAAGAGGTCCTGCAATACGAAGTGGACATGGGCGGCGGCGGGCAGAACCGTCCCATCGCCACCCTTCGTGAATTTTTCGAGGAGTTCAAGGATACCGACCTCGTGCATTTTGTCGAGATCAAGTCTTCCCGCCCCGAGATCGTTCCCGCGCTCAAAGCGCTCATCGAGGAGTGCGGCGTGTCCGATCAGGTGGTCGTCATCTCCTTTCTGAGCGACCAGCTCGCGCGGGTGCACGAGCAGATCCCCGCGCTTTCGGTGGGGTATCTGTTCAACTCCGCCGAGGGCACAGATGCCGCCGAGGCCAACAGCCAGATCGCGCCGTACAACGCGACCTATAACCCCGGCTATCAGTTTGTCACCCTCGATCAGGTGCGGCAGATGGCGGCGCGCGGCATCACCGTCTGGCCGTGGACGTACCCGAACACGCAGGATTTCGACAAGGCGTACATGAACGGCATCAACGGCATCACCACCGACTATGCCGATCGCTCTTCCGACTACGCCGTGCGCCTGGAAGCCGAGGATATCCTCCTCCCGCGCACCGACGCGGAGGCGGTCGACATCACCGCCTGGCTGGTCACCCAAAGCGGCAGCCGCACGCAGGTCTCCTGTGAATATGTGACCGTATCCGGCACGATGACCATCCTGCAAAACGCCGAAGGCAAGTACTATGCCGGCCGCGGCGAGGCGGTCGTCATGCTCAAATACACTTTTACGGGTGAGGAGGGGCTCTCTTATACCCTGTATTCCGAACCCGTCGCGGTCAGCGTGGCCGCACAGCAGCAGGATCCCGCGCCCGCGGGCGGGTGCAGTGCGTCTGCTCTCCCTTCCGCCGCGGCCGCAGGCGTCGTCCTGACCGCCGCCGCCCTCCTGCTTCTCCGCCGCCGCACCGTCCGCTGAACGACTGCGCCCGAAAGGAAAACCTGCCTGCATGGAACGGAAAGCTGCCGTGCGCTCCCTTCTTGCAGTGAAAAACCGCTCCTCCGACAGGGGGCAAACCCATTCTCCGCTGTAAGTTTTTGACGGGTATCGATGGATTTTTCGGCAGGCAGCCATTCCGTAAAGCGGCCGTGCGCTCCCTTTGGTCAGCGGAGCAGCCCTGTTCTTGCGGGAAATATCTATTTTGAACATGCGGGAGGGCCCGGCCGAGCGCCGGGCCCTCCTTTTTGTCTTTTGCGGGATCGGCACAAAGAAAGCGGCTCTGCCGCGGGCCTTGTCGGTCGGCAAAGAAACTCTGTAAGCCTTGTCCGTCGGTAAGATGTGCGCCCCGCTGCGGGCCTTGTCGGTCGGCAACACGATTGCCCTCTGCGGGCCTTGTCGGTCGGCAAAAAAACTCTGTAAGCCTTGTCCGTTGGTAAGATGTGCGCCCCGCCGCGGGCCTTGTCGATCGGCAACACGATTGCCCTCTGCGGGCCTTGTCGGTCGGCGCAGGGGGGGGACTGCGGTGCGGGTGCAAATTTTTTGCAAATAAATTTTTGCATTTTGCTTGAAAAACGCGCGCGGCTCCTGTATAATGCTTTCAAAACTCTGCGCGCCGCGGGGGCGCGCTTGCGGGAGGACTGCATGGAATACCCTCTTTCGGAAAAGGAGATCTTTCCTTTCCGTCCCAAGCCTTTTTATTTTATCACGTCGTCGCGGCCGGAAGATCTCACGCTGCAAAAGTTCCGCCGCACTCTTTCTCATCTCAAATCGCGCGGATTCGGGGGGATCGTCCTGTTCAACAAACCGCCGCACGGATTCGACGCGTCCAACTATCTGAGCGACGGCTGGTTTGCCATGGTCGAAAATGCCGCCCGAGCCTGCCGCGAGCTCTCGCTCGCGCTCTGGATCAACGACGGTTTCGACTTTCCGCCGGGAGACGTGGCCGGCCGGGTTCGCGCCGCGGCTCCGCATCTGAAACAGCGGCATATCCGTCTGGAGGGGGACCGGCCCGTGGTGGTCGAGGCGGACTGGGGTTTTCCCGCCTTTGAAGAGCCTCTTTCCACCCGTCTTTTCATAAAATTCGTCTATGAAGAGTACAAAAAGCGGCTGGGAAACTATTTCGGCGACCCCATCGCGGGCTTTTTTTCCGATTCGGACAACCGACGGGTCAACGCGCTCGTTCTCTTTGACGAAAACAGTCCCATGCGCGACTATTTTCCCTGGTCGAGCGACTTTGCGGAGAGTTTCCGCGCCGCATACGGGTACGACATCCTGCCCTGGATGCCCGCCGTTCTGCGGCGGGAGGACGTTCCGCAGGCGGTGGACTACTGGGAGCACGCGGGCAGGCTGATGCAGGGCTGGTTCGCGGCGCACCATGCCTGGCTGCGGGAAAACGGCCTGCAATATACGGGCCACACGAGTGACAGTTCGCCCTATCTCGTGCAGGAAACGCAGCGCAGTTCCTGCTTTACCGAGGGGCGGTTTTCCGATCTGGAGCGGCACTTCGATTACCCCGGCACCGACCAGGAAATGTATTCGCTCGACAGCGCCAAGCCGACCACGCGCGAGAATTTCTATACCCCGCACGTGATCTGGGGAGAGCGCGAATACATGCCCAAGATGACGAATTTTTACGATGTATCCATCGATCTGCGCGCCAGACAGGCGGCGTCGACCGCCTTTCAGTACGGGAAGAAGGGCGTCATGTGCGAGATGTTTGCGGCCACCAATTACGGGGTATCGCCGGCGGTGCTGCGGCAGATCGCGGCCTACCAGCTCATGCAGGGGGTCACTTTTATCGTCCCGCACGCCTACCATCATCTCTTCACGGGCGAGACAAAATACTTCGCGCCGCCCGATTTTTCCGCCGCGGGCATGCTCGACCGCGCTACGAAGCCGCTGAACGACGAGCTGGCGCGGCTTGCGTGCCTTCTTTCGCGCGGAAAGCCCGTCTGTCCCTTCGCGCTCGTCGACCCCACCGAGTTCGTGTGGCGGGGGAAGTACCGTTCGGGAGAATATTTTGCGGCGTTTGCGGCGCTCAACCGCCTGCCTTACGGGTTCTGCGTCTGCGACACGAAAAAACTTTTGCAGAACGAATACGGTTTCCGCGCCGCCGTGTATGCGGGCATCGATCTTCCCGAAGAGACCCTTCGCGCGCTGAAAGGGCGCGGGATTCTTCCCGTCCGCGCGGACGAATTGGAAAAGCTCTCCGCGCTGATCCCCTGCGACGTGCGGTATGAAGGGGAGGGGACGCCCCATTTTGCGCGCAGGGTCATTGACGGGGAAGAGTTCGCCTTTCTTGCGAACATCGAGAGCGGCGAGCCCATCCGCGGCAGGGTGCATGCCTACGGCCGTGAGAAGGAGCTCGTGCTTTATCCCGGCGACGTGCGCTATATTTCAGCCACGTATTGCGATTTTCCGGACACGCCCGCCTGCGAATTTGTGTGCGATCTTCCCGAAAAGGCGGCGGTGCGTTTCGACCGCCCGAACATTCTGCCCCTCGAGTGGTTCCGCTGCGGCGAAGAGACCGTCCTCAAAACGGAAGATACTCCCCGCCTCGAATTTCCCTTCCGCGCGGAGGCGCGGCTGAAGGGGCTCCGCCTCTTTCTTCCCCGCGCCTGCGAGAAGATGATCGGGCAGGTCATGCTGGACGAAACCGACCTTGCCGCTCCCGTGCATACGCGCGTGTTCGGGGAAGAGTATCTGCGCTTTTCGCTGCCGTCGCTCGCGCCGGGCGAACACAAGCTCACCCTGACGAAGGGCGCGCCCTTGCCCTTCCATGCCCGCATTTTCCTGGAAGGGGAGTTCGACGCTTCTGTCACGACGGACAAAAAGGAATACAAAAAGTTGTGCGGGCTGTTCAATGTGGATATCTATGTCCCGGAGAGGGCGCAGGTGGTGCTTTCCGTCCGCCGCAGGGAGCTGGTGCTGCGCGGTTCGTGGGCAGAACAGGGCCAGCCCTTCTATTCGGGCGGGGCGGAATATCTTCTGCCCGTCGAGGTGCCGCAGGCGGGCGAGTACATCGTGCGCTTCCCCGCCGTCTGCGACGTGGCCGAACTCTCCGTCGGCGGCGCCTCCGAACGCCGCATCTGCCCGCCGTACGATTTCAGAGTCGTGCTCGGCGCCGGAAAAAACCAACTCCGCCTCACCGTCAGCAACTCTTTTGCCAACGCCATGGAATGCTACCTCGAGCGGGGCGGCGTGCCCGCGGGCGGCAGCCTTTTCCGCCCTCTAGCGTAGGCAGAAGAGATCTGTAAAAAATTCCGCAGCATAAAATACTGCGGAAAAAACGCCGCGGAAGACGCCGCAGCGCAAAAAAACAAAAAAACGCTGCGGAAAACGCCGCAGCGCGAAAAAACGGGAGCGGGCCGCGGGCGGCCCGCTCCTATTCTGTTCTTTCGAAGTATGGGGCAGGCAGACCGTTTTCCGCCTGTTTTTTGCGGTATTGGAAGGGGGTGACGCCCACCTGTTTTCGGAACAGCTGGATGAAATGGCTGAAGCTCTCGTATCCGACGTTATAGGCCACGTCGGCGATGGAAATGCCGGGCGATTTCAGCAGATGGCAGGCATACTGGATGCGCGCCTCGGTCAAGAGGGAGATGAGCGTCTTGTCGGTGTGCTGGCGAATGATGCGGCAGATGTAGCCGTGGCTGAAATTGAGGTTTTTGACCAGTTCGTCGATGCCGCCCTGCAAAACGGTGGGCGTGCGGATGGCGGAAAGGATCTTGAAATACAGGTCGTTTTCGTTGTCGGTGGGGTGCAGGCGGGTGTTCATGTACACGCCGAGGAATTGTCCGAGGATGAGTTTGATGTAGGCATAGCGCAGCTCCTTTTCTTCAAACGGGAGGGAGGAATACTTTTTGATGAGATCCTCCGTCATGTAAAAATTCTCGTTCGGGAAGGGGAGTCGTATGTAATCGGGATCGGCGAGGATCTTGTCGTACAGATCGGGCAGGAGCTGCCGGCAGATCTGCCGGAAAAGCGCGGGCGCGCAGATGATGTCGCGGTGGTAGACCCCCGTCTGTCCGAAATCCACATAGGTGTGCATATCTTTCGGGCGCAGGATATAAAAGGTGTTGCGGGTGAGCATCTCCCTGCCGTGGGTGGTGATGTGCAGGGCTTCCCCTTCCAGAACGTAGGTGATCTCGATATAGGAATGCTCGTGCGGATTGTAGGCGCTCTGAATGGTATGCGTACCGAAATCTCCCTCGATGAATACATCCGTCGAAAAAACGATCTTTTTGCCCATACCTTCCTCCCGCTTCGCTTGTTTGCTACCATTATATCCAAGGAAAGCGAAAAAATCAATAAAATCGACAAAAAAATTTTTGCAATATTTCGTCCCGAAAGATCGAACGGCCTAAAAAATCCCCGTAAATTTCTTCGAAAAAACATATATTTCTGAAATTATAAAACAAATATTGATTTTATTTCACAAAATATGCCGAATTATCGTGAAATGACAGAAAAAACGCCGCGTTTTGCTATGTCACAAATTAGATATTTTTGGTCAACTATGCGATAGAATTCGCGAAAAAAGCGTGTTATAATAAATTTGCAAACGTAAAGAATGCGTTTTCATCGACTTTTTCGAAAGGAGGGAAAGGAGTAAAATGATTGCAAAGAGCAAAAGGCTGATCCTGTCCGTCTGTCTGGCGGCCGTCATGGCGGTGAGCTTTGTAGTCGGCGTGTTTCTCATGCTGCTGCCCTATGGGGCGGCGGCGGAGGGTGCGCGGCACAAGCTGGAACTGTCGCAGGACCTGCGCGCAAAGGCGGAAGGAATCAGCTACGATGTTTCTTTTGAATTTGCGTCATCCGGGTGGTTTGTGAACAGCGTTCCCACGACCGAGGACATCACGATGAGCTGGACGAGCACCGCCGAAGAGGCGGAGGCGCGCGATGGGGGTGAGATCTACGGCGTGGCACGCGCGGCGGCGGCGCTCATGGGCGCGGCGGCGCTCATTGCGGCGCGGAAAAAAAGCAAAGGGGGGAACCGGAAATGAAAAAGTTAAAAGGACTTGCATCTTTGCTGGCGGGCGTGCTTCTCATCGCTCCCGCGGCGGCGTGTGCGGGCGAGGAAGGCTATGCGGTCTCCGAAAAGACGACGCCCGTCGCATACAAATCCGTCTATTTTGATTTTCTCGGCGGCAAGGACGTCATGCCGATCGGCGGATTTTTCGGCCCGTACGTCTCGCACGAAGTGGTCATCAACTGCGAAAATTTCCCCGATTACTATTCCGACGACATCTTTCAGAAGATCGCCGACAGCGGCGTGAACGCCATCGTCTACTACAACACCGTCACCGAAGATGCGACGCTCAAACTGCTCGAACAGGGAGAAAAATTCGGCGTCGGCATCTTTGTCAAGGATGAAGAGCTCAACCCGCTTCTCGACGACTACACGGCCATGGCGCACACCTTCGTGCCCGAAGACATCGACATGAACGAGTTTTCCCGCCGCATGCTGGAATATGCGGAGTACGATTCCTGTCTCGGTCTGCACGTGCGCGACGAGGCGTTCACCTACCATCTCGACGAGCTGAAGGGCATCTTTGACGTGTACAACAGCCTCGGATTCCACAACAAGCACGTGATTTCCAACACCATCGGCTATATGGGTTCGAACAACGTGTACACGGGCTGGCAGTACGTCATCACGGCGGAAGAGTATTATGAAAAGTTCTTTGAGACGGGCTGCACCACCTTCTCCACGACGATGTATCCCTACGACGAGACGGACGAAGACAAGGCGCTGGAAGACATGCTCGACGGGCTTTCGATCAACCGCGAGATGGCGAACAAGTACGACGTGCCGCTGTGGCGCATGCTGCAGGCGGGCGCGCAGTGGAACGACGCGGGCGCGTGGATCGAATCGGCGCCCGAGCCCTATCCCACGGAAGGGCAGATGCTTCTGGACGTCAACGCGGCGCTCACGTACGGAGCCAAGGGAATCCAGTACTTCCCGCTCATCCAGCCCACGTGGTTTTCCAAGGCGGAAGATTACAGCCGCGACTACGACCGCAACGGGCTGATCGCGGCCAACGGCGAGCCCACGCGCTGGTACTACTATGCGCAGAAGGCGAACAAGCAGATCGCGGCGGTCGACCATGTCCTGATGAACAGCGCGAACATGGGCGTCATCGTGCACGGCAGCTACGCCATGCAGACGATGGGCGACGCGGCGACGCATCCCGAATACATCGACGGCGCGTTCCGCCAGCTCAGGAGCGTATCGGGCGGCGACGCGCTCGTGGGGTGCTTCGACTACAACGGCGGCACGGCGCTGTATGTGACCAACTTCAACACGACGGAGAAAAAGCAGGTCACGCTGCATTTCGACAACAATTATGCCTACGAAGTGATCCAGCGCGCCCAGTCGGCCAACGTATACGGCAAGGCGATCACTCTCACCCTCGAGGCGGGCGAAGGCGCGCTTGTCGTCGTCAAATGACAGATAGAAGGAAGATGCCCGCGGCGGTATCGCCGAGGGCGGAGAGAAGAGAGAGGTTGTTATGAGCGAATGGATCTGCTTTCCCGACGATTTTGAAATCATGCTCTACAACAGGGAAAACGACAAGCGGTATGAGCGGGACGTGCGCGTCTTTTCCATGTACCGCCGTGCGGGGCTGACACCTGCCGTCCTGTTTCAAAAGAAATTTACTCTGACCCGCACCAATACCGTAAAGATCCTTTACGACGGCAATATCTGTGTCCGCCTGGACGACGGCCAATACATCTACGGCTTTGACGGAACGCTGAACATTCCGGCGGGGGAACACTCCCTGTATATCGCCCTTCTCTGCGACGACGGGAGGCTGCCCTGCATCTATGTCGAGGGGGAAGAACTGCACAGCGACGGCTCCTGGACGTGTACGGACGGCGTCAACATCCAGAGCCCCGTCGGCACGACCGGGCTGACCGACCCTGCGGTATCGCCCAACGCCTACGCGCTGCCCGTCCGTCCGCACGGCTGTACCGCGCGCGACGCGGGCGGACAGACGCTGTACGACTGCGGCGAAGAACTCGTGGCATACCTCCGTTTTACGGGCGTAAAGGGAAAGGGGAAATTGAGCGTATATTACGGCGAATCGGAAGAGGAGGCGCTCGACCCGGAGGAATGTGAGACGCTGGACGTCCTTTCTGCGGAGGGGGAGAGCGAGCTCGTCACCCCGATCGCCAAGGGTTTCCGCTATTTTACCGTCGGCGCGGAGGGTGTATCCTTTGAAGGCCCGGAAGTGCTCGAAGAGTACGTTCCGCACGCGCAGCGCACCCGTTTCCACAGCGAAGACGCCCTTCTCAACCGCATCTGGGACATCTCGATGCACACGATGGACCTCACGACCCGCCTGTTTTTTCTCGACGGGGTCAAGCGCGACCGCTGGGTGTGGGGCGGCGACGCCTACCAGAGCATCCTCATGAACCGTTTCGGGTTTTTTGACACCGAAACGGCAAAGCGCACCCTCGTCGGGCTTCTCGGCGTGGGAAAATACGGATTCCGCCAGCACATCAACAACATCAATTCCTATTCCCTTCTCGTGCTGATCGCCGTCGAGGAGTTTTACGATCAGACAGGGGACGAGGCATTTCTGCGCCGTATCTGGCCGCGCGCCGGGGCGCTCGCGCAGTTCTGCATATCCCGCCTGGACAAAGACGGGTTCATGGTCGGCTATCCCGAAGACTGGGTGTTTGTCGACTGGAGCGACACCAACCCTTCCGCGGGGGCGCTCTCGTACAACCAGATGCTCCTGTGCGCCGCGCTGCGCAGCATGGGCAGGCTGGCGGGGGTGCTGGGCGAGCGGGAAGAGGCGAAAAAATACGAAGCTCTTTCCGCGCGTCTCTATGAGAATATCCAAAAGAAATTATGGAGCGAAGAGGCGGGCTGTTACATCTATTCGCTGGTCGGCGGAAAACCCAACCGCACGGTCATGCGCCAGCCCAACCTCATGGCGGTGCTGTTCGGCATAGCCACGCCGCACCAGCAGCGTCTGATCCTCCAAAACGTGCTTCTCAACGACGCGATCCCGGACACGAAGACCCCCTACATGATGTTTTTCGAACTGGCGGCGCTGGCGAGTGCGGGGGAAAAGGCGCTCGTGTACGAGCGCATGACGGAGTACTGGGGCGGCATGGCAAAGGAAGGTGTAAGTACCTTCTGGGAGCTGTACGACCCCGCCGAGCGTGGCGCGGAAAAGTATGCCATGTACGGCAGAAAGTACGGCAAGAGCCTCTGCCACGCCTGGGGCGCCACCCCGCTGTACATCATCGGCGGCTATCTTGCGGGCCTGGGTGTAAGGCAGGGCAAGGTGATCGTGCGGCCGGAACAGATCGCGTGCATGCCCGATTTCGAGCTGGAAGCCCCCGCCGTGCGCGGCAGTATCCGCGTGTGCAAGCGGGGCGGAGAATACACGGTCGAAGCGATCGGCGAGGGGGTCACGGTGGAGATCCCCGCGGCGGTCGCCGTGAACGGCGCGCCCTGCCGCGCCGGACAGAGGGTGGAAGTCGCGCCCGGCAATTCCCTGCGCATCGCGCTGGAAGACAGGAGAGAGTATGAAAGAGAAGATCTGCATCGCGTCCTGCGGCAGCAGCAGGTTTAAGATCGTTCTGCCCGATGCCGCCACGCCGCCCGAGCGGTTCGCGGCGGAGGAACTGCAAAAGTACATCGCCGCGTCGGCGGGGGTCACCCTTCCCATCGCCGCGGAAGGGGAGGCGGGCGAGCCGGGCATCTTTATCGGCGGCACGCGCGCCTTTGCCGCGCTGGGCATATCGACGGGCGAGCGCGAACTCAACTACGACGGATTCGTCATCGCGGCGTCGGGCGGCCGCGTCTTTGTGCAGGGCGCGTGCGGGCGGGGCGTCGTGTACGGCGTCTGCGAATTTGCGGAGCGGTATCTCGGCGTCCGCTTTCTTTCTCCCGGCGAAACGCTGGTGCCCGCGCGGGACACGGTCGAGGTCGAAGAGGGGGTCCGCATCTGCAAGCCCGTCTTCCGTTTCCGCAACTTTTACGACGGCGGCCTGTTTTTTACCATCCAGAATCCCGACTATGCCGATACGCTGTACGGCGTGCATCGCCGCATGTTTTCCGACTATTCCCCCGTCCGTCCGGAATGGGGGTACGATGCGGAGTGGTACAAGGAGATCCGCACCGATCACAACATTTTCAGCTACGTATCCAAAGAAAAATACGGCAAGACGCACCCCGAGTTTTTCGTTTCGCACACCAGCGACGAGACCACCTTCGACGACGTGTGCTATCTCAACGGCCTTCATGACGACGGCAGCGTGGACGAATCCGCAGGCGAGAGCGTCTTTCAGATCGCCCTGGAGAGCCTGAAAAAATTCATCCGCACGAGCGATTCGAAATTTTTCATGCTCGGCATCAACGATGCGAACGACTATTGCCGCTGTGAGCGCTGCGAGCGGGCGTACAGAAAGTACGGCGAGCGGAGCGCGACCGTCCTGCTCTTCGTCAACGCCCTGTCCCGCGAGATCGAGAAGTGGAAAAAGCAGGAGGGGATCGGGCGGGAGACGAACATCGTTATCTTTGCCTATTCCTGGTGCTACCGCCCGCCGGTAAAGAAGGGCCCGGACGGGTACAGCGTGCCGCCCGAACTGCGGCTGCGGGAGAACGTGTTCGTGCGTTACTGCATCTTTACCGCCGACGGCTACAACCAGGCTTACAGCTTTACCGACCCGCGCCAGAGCCGCCCGGCGGTGGAAAATCTCCGGGCCTGGTCGGCGGTGACGAAAAAGTTCATGATCTGGGATTACTGCGCCAATTACGACGCCTATTTCTGGTATTTTCCGGCGCTGCGCACCATGGCGGAGAACGTCCGCTTTTATAAGAGCATCGGCACAGAGTACCTGATGAGTCTTTCCGGCTACACCGTCTACCGCGAGTGGTCGACGCTGCTGCGCTCCTATGTCGCATCCAGACTGTATTGGGACGACGGGGCGGACGTGTACGCCCTCGCGCGGGAATTTATAGACGCCTATCACGGCCCCTTTGCCTCCTATGCGCACCGCTTTTTCGAGCGGATGGAAGGGCATTTTTCGGAGCTGATCGCGCGCGGCGACTATTTTGTCGCCATGAACGACTGGACGGGCGGCATGGACCCTGCCGATTTTCCTTCGGAGTTTCTCTCAGGGTGCATCGGCCTGTTGCGCGAGGGGATCGCCGCGGTGCGCGCCTCCTCCCTTTCGGATGCGGAAAAGCAGATGTACGAGCGTCGCTTCGCGTTGGCGATGCTCATTCCGCAGTACATGCTTCTGCGCAATTACGATGCCTACGGCCTCGGCGGCAAGGATGCGCTCTTTGCCGAGTTTGCCGAAAACATGCGCATCAACGGCCTGCTCACGCCCGCGATCAAGAATGAATTCCGCGAGGGCTGGGCCCTTCGCGAGCTGGTCTCCGATCCGGAGCTGGTCTGGTATTATAAGTCCCGCCGCTATAAGCTGGACTGCGTCGACCTCATCGTCAACCAGAAAATGCCGTACGAGCGCGTCTCCGCGCGCGTCAAAGTGGATGTCCCCACCCTGCGGCAGTGGGTGAAGGAACTGGCAGACAGCGTAAAAAAAGATCCGCATGCCTGATTTCGGGCGGATCGAAGAGAAAAAAACTCCTGTCCGTGCCCTTGCGAAAAAATTTTCCCGCACCGGTTGACGGCGAAAGAAATTCGGGTTATAGTATAGCAGAGAAAAAAGCGCAACTTGCGCGAGGAGCCATGTATGTCTGTAAAAATTTATCCTGCGGCGCCGGAAAAGGAAAGCTGCGCCGACTATCGTGTCTTGGTAAACGGGCGGGAGGTGCCCCTGCAGACGGCGCGCGTCTCCGCCTATCCTTTCAACCGCCGCTGGCCGGGCCACCAGCGCCAGATCGAGCAGACGGAACTTTGCAATTTTGTTGCCTTTGCGATGAGCGGCGAAACGGAGATCACGGTCATACCGCTGCACCCCTTTTCCGCCGTGCACATCCGTCCGCGCAGCCTGCCCGCATCGTCGACGGTGGGGGCGGACGGGGTGATCACCATTCGTCTGCGCGAGCCTGCCTGTTTTACGGTGGAGCCTTACGGCACCCGCCATGCCCTTCACATCTTCGCCGACCCCATGCCCGCGTACGACGTCGGCGGGGGCGAGGTGCTCTATTTCGGCGCGGGCGAGCATGACGCGGGCACCATCGAGCTGCACAGCGGGCAGACTCTCTTTCTGGAAGAGGGCGCGGTGGTGTACGCCACCGTCTTTGCGCAGGATGCCGAAAATATCCGCATTCTCGGGCGCGGCATCCTCGACAACAGCAAGAACACCGAAAAGATCCTCTTCGAGGCGAACGTGAGCGGTAACAACACCGACTGCGGCAACGCCCTGCGCGAGCACGCCGTCACGCTGATCGGCTGCAAAAATGTAGAGATCGACGGCATCATCCTGCGCAATTCTCTCCTTTATAATATCGCCTGCGTCTCTTGCAGCGGCGTACACATCCGCAACATCAAGCTGATCGGCTGCTGGCGTTTCAATTCGGACGGCGTGCATTTTGCCTGCTGCCAGGACTGTTCGCTTACCGACAGCTTTCTGCGCGTGTACGACGACGCCGTGTGCGTGCGCGGTTATTCCAAATACGAATACGAGCGCTGGCTTACAAACCGTGCGGGCAATCTTCCCTCCACGAAAAACATCCGCGTCAGCGGCTGCACCATCTGGAACGACTGGGGCAAGGGGCTGCAGGTGGGCACGGAGACGTATGCGGAGGAGGTCGCGGACGTGCTGTTTGAAAACTGCTGCATCATCCGCGTCTCCTACGGTCCGCTCTACATCTGGGTGGTCGACAACGCCCGCGTGCACGACATCGTCTATCGCAACATCGACATCGAGTTCGACGAATACAACTGGGCGCCGCTGATCCAGCAGACGGACGAACAGGTCTACCGCTACGACTATGACCCCGATTTTGCATGCCCGTTCATCGCTTTTCAGGTCGAAAAGCATTTCGAATACTCCATGATCCGCACGGAAGAGGAGCTGGGCAGCATCCGCGGTGTCCGCCTGGAAGGGGTGAATTTCCACTCCATGCAAAAGCCCTTTTTCCTCTTTGCGGGCCACAGCGCTTCCAGCCCCTGCGAGGACGTCGTCTGCCAAGACCTTTGCTGGAACGGCGAACCCGTCTCCGCCTCCTTCTTCGAACGGCAGTCGCAGAAAAACGAATTCTGCAGGAACATCCGCCTGGAAGACTGATCTGCGTTGCCTCCTTCGGCAAACGCGCATCACCCTTCGGCACCCGCGCGTTCTCTTCGGCGGCGCGGCCCATCGTTGCCCCCGCACCCTTTGTCGGCCTCTTCTTCGGACTGCAGAACTTATATAAATATCCGCCGAAAAGGGCGAAATTTTCCAAAAAAACGGACGGAAGCGAACCGTTTCCGGCATCGGCCGCCGCACGCGCACAGGCGCGTGCGGCGGCTTTGTTTATCGCATGCGGCGGCTTTGTTTATCGCGTGCGGCGGCTTTGTTTATCGCGTGCGGCGGCTTTGTCTATCGCGTGCGGCGGATTTGTCTATGCGGTGGAAAACGGGTGAAATTTTTTCTGGCGCGGCAAAAAAGTTGACTTTTGTAAAGATAAAGAGTATCATTGTTAACAATTAAGCTCTTAACAGAAAGGGCGGAGGTGAAGGATGGAAGCGAGCGAGCTGGTACAGGCGATCTACAGGATCGCGCATCGGATCGAAGAGATCCGCATTCCGGGGGAGAAGTACCCGTTCAACAACACGGAAATGCAGATGATGCGGGAGATCGTATCGGCGAAGGAAGAGGGCCGCAGGGTGATCTCGAGCGCACTTGCCAGGACGCTGGGGGTGACGCGATCGGCCGTATCGCAGATGGTGAACAAGCTGGAGAGCTGTGACGTAGTGCGCCGTGTTCCGGATAAGAAGGACAGAAAGATCGCCTACATCGAGCTGTCCGGGCGGGCGTTGGAGGTGTACGAAGAGCTGAAAGGGCGTGTCGGGCGGATCATGGATCTTGTCGTAGCCAGGCTCGGGAGCAAGAAAGTGGAAAAATTCATTCAGAGCGCGAACGAATTTGTCGACGTATTCGGCGAGGCCGTCCGCACGGCTGAATAGAGCGGGACATCCGAAAATATTTTCGCAAGGAGAACAGAAATGTCGCAGGCTATGCTCAAATTAGAGGCCATCACCAAAGATTACAAGGTCGCAGACAGCTATGTGCACGCACTCAAGGGCATTTCGCTGGAATTCCGCAAAAAGGAATTTGTGGCGGTGCTCGGCCATTCGGGGTGCGGCAAAACCACCCTTCTCAACATCATCGGGGGGCTCGACCAATACACGGGCGGCGATCTCGTCATCAAGGGCGTTTCGACCAAAAACTACAAGGATAAAGACTGGGATGCCTACCGCAATCACAGCATCGGGTTTGTCTTTCAGAGCTACAATCTCATCCCGCACCAGACGGTTCTGGGCAACGTGGAGCTCGCGCTCACCCTTTCGGGCGTATCCCCGCAGGAGCGCAAGAAGCGCGCGACCCAAGCCCTCGAGCGGGTGGGGCTGGGCGGAGAGCTGAACAAGAAGCCCAACCAGCTTTCGGGCGGGCAGATGCAGCGTGTGGCGATCGCGCGCGCCCTCGTCAACAACCCGGAGATCCTGCTCGCCGACGAACCGACGGGCGCGCTGGACACGGAGACGAGCATCCAGATCATGGATCTGATCAAGGAGATCGCGGGGGAGCGGCTGGTCATCATGGTCACGCACAACCCCGAGCTCGCGAAGATGTACGCCACGCGCATCGTGGAGCTCAAAGACGGGCTGATCGTCAGCGATTCGGCGCCGTTTCACGGCGACGATGCGGCAAAAGCGCCTTCCGCCGAAGAAAGCGGGGAGGACGCGCCTGCGGAAGGGAAAAAGAAGGGAAAGAAGAACAAGACGAGCATGTCTTTCTGGACGGCGTTTGCCCTTTCGGGTCGCAATCTGCTCACCAAGAAGGGTCGGACGGCGGTCACGAGCATTGCGGGCAGTATCGGCATCATCAGTGTGTGTCTCGTGCTCGCGCTTTCCAGCGGCTTTTCCGCCTACATCAACAAGACGGAAGGAGATATGCTTTCCTATTACCCGCTGGAGATCAACGAGACGGCGCTCGATCTCTCGACGGCGATGACGAGCTTTATGAGCGGTTCCACCTCCAATCTCGACGTCGACAACATCGAAGACAAAGTGTATGTCAACTCCTTCCTTTCGCAGCTTGCGAAGGGGATGACGACCTCCAACGATCTCGGTTCCTCGAACGTGGCCGACATAGGCGGAGAGAGCCTCACCTATCTCGAATACCTCGAGCGGATGCCGGCGGATATCTACAACGCGATCCAGTACGGCTACGGCGTCGAACTCACGAACAATCTGTTCACGACCGTGGGGATCGGTTCCGATCTCACGCAGATCCCGAAATATGATATGCATATGTCGCTGAGCTCTCTGCGCGAGTATTACACGGACATTCTCACGACGGCGGAGGACCAGTATTCCTCGCTGACGCGCTTTGTCGACTACTTCACGGACGTCGTGAACGTGATGCCGGGCACGGCGGATGTCGGAGGGGAATCTTACGGCGATTATGTCCTCTCGCAGTACGACGTGTTCGGGGAATTTCCCCAATCTTCCGACCAGGCGGTCATCGTGGTCGGTTCGGAAAACGACCTCACCGACCTGACCCTCGCGCAGTTGGGATTCATCGACGAACAGGACTTCCTCGATCTCTTCCTCGACGCGCAGGATGGCACGTCCAGCACCATGAGCATCCCCTTTTTCGACGAGGAGAATGAAGACGGCACCGTCACCGAGGGGATCATCGGCAGGGAATTTGTGCTCTATTACAACGACGCGGTGTATTCTCCCAACCAGACGGGCTCTTCTTACCATTATGTGTACGGCGGGTACGATCTGAGCACGGGGGAGAGCGTCTCCGCGGAGGACGGCATCCGCATCGAGATCACGGGTGTCCTGCGGCTGAAAGACGGCTACACCTACGGCTGTCTCAGCGAAGGCCTGAACCTGACCGAGCAGCTGATCTCCGAATATATGGCGGTCAATATGCAGTCGGACGTGGTGCGCTATCTGCGGGAAAACACGGGCGTGAACACCTCGGCGCTGGTGGGGTACGTCTCCCTCTATCGCTATTATACGTCGGGGATGATGCCGGGCGCGGAAGACTGGCAGTCGCTGTACGGCTCGTCGGCCACGGCGTCGGGCATTGAAACGCTCATCCGCGCCCTGGGCGGAGACAACACGCCCAATTCCATATCCGTCTTTGCGCGGGATTTTGATACGAAGGAAAGGGTGCTTTCCTACCTCGACGAATGGAACCGTATCGCGGAGAATGCGCGCCAGGCCTATCTGGACGCGCACGGCGGCTCGCTCGAGGGGTATACCGGCCCCACGGAAGTCAAGTACACCGACACGGTCGGCCTGCTGATGGGCATGGTGCAGACCATTCTCGACGCGATCACCTACGTCCTCATCGCCTTTACGGGCATCTCGCTGGTGGTCTCCACCGTCATGATCGGCGTCATTACCTACGTTTCGGTGGTCGAGCGCACCAAGGAGATCGGCATCCTGCGCTCCCTCGGCGCGCGGAAAAAGGACATCAAGCACGTCTTCAATGCCGAAACCTTCATCATCGGCCTTTGTGCGGGCCTGATCGGCATCGGCGTGGCGTATCTGCTGCAGCTTCTCATCAACGCCATCCTCACGCCGCTCACCGGCATTGCGGGCCTTGCCGCCCTTCCCATCGGCGGGGCGGGCATCATGGTCCTGATCAGCGTCGTGCTCACCCTCATCTCGGGGCTGGTCCCCGCCTCGGCGGCGGCCAAGCGCGACCCCGTGGTGGCGCTGCGCAGCGAATAAGTGCATACGTATGTGTAAAAATCGTGCGCGGCGGCGAGGCCGCCGCGCCGCAAAAGGATCGGAGAGCGTTCTGCTCTTTCTAGGAAAAGCGGCCGCAAGGGCGGCCGGAATGAATGGGAGGTAAGGATATGAAAGTTTTGCTTGTCAACGGAAGTTCGCACGAGAACGGCTGCACGGCCGCGGCGCTTTCGGAAGTGGCGCGCGCGCTGCACGAAGAGGGGATCGAAACGGAAAATTTCTTCATCGGCAACCAGCCGCTGCCCGACTGCATCGCCTGCCGCAAATGCCGCGAAACGGGCAAGTGCGTCTTTGACGACGCGGCCAACGCGCTCGCCGCGAAGGCGGCGGAATGCGACGGGTTCGTGTTCGGCTCGCCTGTCTACTACGCGCATCCGAGCGCTAGGCTTCTGACGGTGATGGACAGGGCCTTCTACTCGGGCGGGAGGAATTTCGCCTTCAAGCCCGCCGCCGCGGTGTTTTCGGCCCGCCGCGCGGGTTCCGTCGCCTCGATGGACGTCGTGAACAAATATTTCACCATCCAGTCCATGCCCATCGTCTCCTCCACCTACTGGAACCACGTGTTCGGCAACCGTCCGGAGGAAGTCATGCAGGACAAGGAAGGCCTGATGACCATGTACAACATCGGCAAAAACATGGCGTGGCTGCTTAAGTGCATACAGCTCGGCAAAGAGCACGGCATCGCGGCTCCCGAGAACAAAAAGCTCAACACCAACTTTATCCGCTGAGCGCGGAAAGGCTCCGTGCGGCGCCGCGCCGTGCGAAGGAACGGCGGCCGCGCGCGTGCAAAAGAGGTATAAAAGAGTTTATAAAGGGACAGGCTGAAAATGGGCCTGTCCTTTTTCTGTCAAAAAAAGGAAAAAATGCGGAGCGCCGCCCTTTTTTTCCGGCAGAAAATTGACGATTGGCCGAAACTATGGTAAAATATAGCAAAATGTGCAAACCGAAAAAGAGAGGATCGGGGACTTTTTTGCGGGAGGGAATGCTGCAATGAAAATGGGAATACTGACGAGCGGCGGCGACTGCTCGGGGCTGAACGCGGTCATCCGCGCGATCGGCCTGTACGCGGAAAGGAATATCAAAAACGCCGAACTGATCGGCATACCCGGGGGGTATGGCGGGCTCATCCGCGGGGAGAGCGAGCCGCTCAGACGCAGCGACTTTGAAGACATACTCGACCGCGGCGGCACCATTCTCGGCACGTCGCGCCAGCCCTTCAAGCTGATGGCGGTGGTGGAGAACGGCACTTCGCGCCTGCGTCGGATGTGTGAAAATTACAAAAAGATGGGTCTGGACTGCCTGTTCACGCTGGGCGGAGCGGGCACGCACAAGACGGCGGCGCTGCTCTGCGCGGAGGGGTGCAACGTGATCGGAGTTCCCAAGACCATCGACAACGACATATACGGCACGGACGTCACGTTCGGCTTTCAGACGGCGGTGGAGGTGGCCACCGAATGCATCGACAGGGTGCGCACCACGGCGGCCAGCCATCGGCGGGTCATGCTGGTGGAGATCATGGGCAACAAGGCGGGGTGGCTCACCCTGCAGACAGGCATCGCCGCGGGGGCGGACGTCATCCTTCTGCCCGAGATCCCCTTTTCGCCCGAGTCGGTCGCCAAAAGCGCGAAGGCGGCGCTGGAAGAGAAGGGCTACTGCATCGTGGCGGTGGCGGAGGGGAGCGTGCTTGCGAGCGAAGCTCCTTTCAAAAAGAAAGACCGCGCCTTTGTGCGCACGGAGCGGGGAGAGACGACGGTCACGCCGCACCTGGCGGAGGTATTGGGCGAGCTGACGGGCGCGGAGACCCGTGCGACGGTGCTGGGCTATCTGCAGCGGGGCGGGGTGCCCTGCGCGTACGACAGGGCGCTCTCGTCGCGGCTGGGCGGCTACGCGGCGAAACTGGCCAAAGAGGGGCGTTTCGGCGTCACGGTGGCGGTCAGCGGCGGGAACATCACATTCAATGCGCTCGTGGACATCGCGGGCAAATACAAGCTGGTCGATCCCGCGGGGCCTGCCGTCGCGTATGCGCGCAGCGTCGGCATCTCGTTCGGCGACGAATGACGGCTGCCCGAAGGGGCCGCCGCACGGAATATGTCCGCGCCTTTGTGCGCGGCGGGGAGGATTTTGCATGAAATACGCTGTCATAGACATCAGTTCGAGCGGAATATCGCTCATCGCGGCCGAAACGTACGGCAAAAACACGGAGATCCTGTTCAAAGACCGCTCGAGCCTGAGCCTTCTGCACTATCTCGACGGGGAGAAACTCGCCCCGCGCGGCATCGAAAAGCTCATCGACGGGCTGCTCGTGTGCAAGGATACCTGTGCGGGGCTGGGCGTAGACGTCGTCTACCTCATCTCCACGGCGGCGCTGCGCGCCATCCGCAATTTCGACGAGGTCAGCGCGGCCGTCACAAAAAGCACCGGTCTTACCGTCAATTTCATCGACGGCCCGACCGAAGCATACTGCGACTTTATCGCCAACGAATATTACGCTTCCTTCGACCGCCCCGTGCTCATCGACCTGGGCGGCAAGAGCATGGAGATCTGCGATCTTTCCAAATCCAACAAGGAGGACATGCTCTGCCTGGATTTCGGGCTGATCGACCTGTACGAAAAATTCGTAAAGGGGATCCAGCCGACCGAAGAGGAGGCGAAGGACATCAAGAAATATGTCCGCACGCGGTTTGACAAGAAAGAACTGCCCGGCGAAGGGGCGTTTGCGACGGCGGTGGTCGTGGGCGCCACGGCGCGCGCCGTGTATGATATTTATGCCGACTTTGCCGACGTGCACGAAGAGGACGGCGTCAAGACCATTGTCTATAAAAAATTCAAGAAACTGGTCCGCCGCCTCATTTCGGGAGAGGACCGCTCGGGGCTGATCATGAACAACGCGCCGGAAAAGCTGCACGTGGTGGTGCCGGCGGCGATCGTGCTCAAGACGCTGTTCAAGCGTTTCGGCGTCAGCCGGATCGTGGTCAGCGACCGCGGCGTCAAGGAAGGGTATCTGCGCCTCGTGCTTGAAGGTAAGGAGCAGGGCGCCTTCTTTGATTTCCGTGCGGAGCGGGAAAAGGCCGCGGAAAAGGAGCAAAAGGCCGCGGGAAAGCCCGCAAAAAAGGCCCCGAAGGGTGCGCAGAAGGCGGAAAAGCCCGCCGCAGCGGCCAAGACAAGCGCAAAGCGCCCGCCGAAGAAGGTGGGGCCGGCGGAAGAAGTAAAGAAAAAGTGACCCTGCATAGGGTGGGATGGAAGAGCATAAAAATTTACAGAGGGTAACGAAGATGAAAGGGACATCTGCGGAATCGGATAAAGCCGTCAAAAAGTTTATCCGCGATATTTACGTCAACAGGGAATACAGCTGGCTGCTCTTCAACAAGCGCGTGCTCGACCAGGCGGCGGATCTGACCAATCCGCTTCTCGAGCGGTGCAAATTTCTCGCCATTTTCGGTTCCAATCTCGACGAATTTTTCATGGTTCGGGTGGGGAGCCTGTACAATGAGAGCATTGCCTCGCCGAACGAGACGGACAACAAGACGCAGCTCACCGCCGCCAAGCAGATGGAGGGCATCTGTGCGGTGGTGCGCAAGCTGTACGCGGCGCGCGCGGCGCGGTATGCGGGGCTGAGGCGGGAGCTCTCGCAGAACGGGATGCGCATCCTGCGCGCCGAAGATCTCACGCCCCGCCAGCGCGCAGAAGGGGAGGGCGTGTTCCGTTCCCGCATCCTGCCCCTGCTCTCGCTGATGGTGCTGGACGCCAAGCATCCGCTCATGCAGTTTGAGAACATGAAGAGCTACATGCTCTGCGATCTCGAGCGGGACGGTCGGCGCATGATCGGGGTCGTGGCGGTCAATTCCTCGCTCGACAGGCTGTACCGCCTGGGCGGGGGCAAAAAGATCCGTCTTCTGCCGCTGGAAGAGATGGTGCGCACCTTCGGGCACCTCGCCTTTTCCGGCTACACGGTCAAAGACAAGATGCTCATGCGCGTCACGCGCAACGCCGATTTCGACACCCACATCGACGACACCGACGTCGAGCACGATTTTTCCGAGATCATGCGCAAGCGTGTCGAGTCGCGCGCGAAAATGAACGTCGTGCGTCTGGAAGTGGACAACGAAAATTCCAAACTGAAAGATTTTGTCCTGAAACTTCTGAAACTTTCCCCCCGTTTCTGTTTTTCCGACGAACACTTCTTCGACTATAAATTTATGTTTTCCCTGGGCAGCTGGCTCACGCCCGAGCGCAGCGCGCCCCTCAAATACACCCCGTTCAAGGGGGCGGTGCCCGCGCAGATCTCTGCCGCACCCTCCCTCATCGACGCGGTCTTCCGCAAAGATATCTTTCTCTCCTATCCGTACGACAGCATGTCGCCCGTGGTCGATCTTCTCGAAGAGTGTGCCAGCGATCCGCGGGTGAGCTCCATCAAGATCACCATCTATCGTCTTGCCAGCCATTCGCGCATCGCGGAGCTTCTCTGCCGCGCGAGCGAAAACGGAAAGCAGGTCACGGTGGTCATCGAGCTCTGCGCCCGCTTCGACGAAGAGAACAACATGTACTTTGCGGGAAAATTGCAGGAGGCGGGCTGCACCATCATCTACGGCATGGAAAATTACAAGGTGCATTCCAAGATCATCTCCATTGTCATGAAAGAGGGAGACGGCCTGCGATACATCACCCACCTGGGCACAGGCAATTACAACGAATCGACGAGCAAGCAGTACACCGATCTCAACATCATCACGGCCGACCGCACGATCGGCGAGGACGCGGTGGCGTTTTTCCGCAATATCGCCATCTGCAACACCGATTTTGAATACGAGCGGCTGCTCGTCGCGCCCGAAACGCTCAAATCGGGGCTGATGAAGTACATCGACCGCGAGATCGAAAAGGCGAAGTCGGGCGGGCAGGGCTACATTCTGGCCAAGATGAACAGCCTCACCGACAAGGAGATCATCGACAAATTCGCGGAAGCGAGCTGCGCGGGGGTGAAGATCAACCTCATCGTGCGCGGCATCTGCTGCATTCTGCCCGGCGTCACGGGCAAGACGGAAAACATCCGCGTGATCAGCATCGTGGGCAGATTTCTGGAACATTCGCGCGTCTATTCGTTCGGACAGGGGCAGGACCGCGTCACCTACATTTCCAGCGCCGATCTCATGACGCGCAACACCGACAAGCGGGTGGAGATCGCCGCGCCCGTGCTGGATAAGGAGATCGAAGAGAAGATCGTGCGCATCCTGCAGGTGATGTTCATGGACAACGTCAAGGCGCGCAAACTCTGCCCGGACGGCAAATACCGCAAGGTAGAAACGCTGGGGGAGATGCTGGACGCGCAGGCATATTTTCTCAAAGAGGCGCAGGGAGACTGAAAAGTCTGCAAGGCGGCCCGAAAACCTTTCGGTTTTCGGGCCGCAATTTTTTTGCCGGACATTGACAGATTGTCCGTATTCGGTTATAATAAAACGGACGAACAAGGTAAACCGAGGGGGAGAGAATATGACGGAAAAAGCAGCAAAGACATTGCGGTCCGGGCTTTCTGCCGGCTGCGCTCTGGTTACGGTTGAGGGCGGGGTGCTCTGCGGGCTCCTTTTGCTTCCGGAAGCACCGTATGTCTGGGGTTCGCTGTTTGCAGTCTGTGTTGCGGGCCTTTTCGTGCAGATGGTCGTCAATCTATTGGTTTCTGCAAAATACATAGGGAAATTCAAGGAGATGACGATGCGGCAGATCTATGATTACGGCGTTGAGCTCCAGAGGGAAACGGATAAGGATTATGCCGCCGCGGAAAAGGCGGCGCGCCGGTCTGTTCGCCGGGCGGACGCCTTGCTCGCGCTGGATATCGTAATGTGTTTTCTGGCCGTGCTGTTTTATGGCGGCATACACAGAGACACGCTTGTTTTTCCGGCAATCATCGCTTTATTGGTCCTCTGTTCCCTTTACGGAAGGGCGATGGTGTTTTTCGGGGCGCCGGAGAAAAAGAGCCTTCTTTCGGAGAGGGAATACCCTCTTGTTTATGCGGAAGTGCGCCGTGCCGCGGCTGCGGTCGGCTACGCGGGGAAGATCGGCGTGGAACTAGGTTCGGAGGGCATCGGGGTCAGAGAGACGTCCAGGGGAGTGGTCATTTCGATCAATGCGGTGGAAGTTTCACTCCTGACGCGGGAAGAGCTGTATACCGTTATGCTTCACGAATTTGCTCATGTCGTAAACGTAGACACGGAGCGCGGGCGCGCCTTTGCTTTGGCGAGCGGACGCTACGCCGGGGATGAAGGGGTGATTTTCCCGTGGATATCCGAATGGCTGCTGCGCTACTGCATCGTACGGGTGGCCATGCATGTGACGCTTTACAGGGCCTTTGCCTCGCGCTATCATGAGGCGCTTGCCGACAGAAAGGTGAAAGAGACGGGCAATGCGCAGACGTATATCAACGCCACCGCAAAAACGGCGATGTATGCGCTCTATGAGCTGCGTCCCTTCCGTGCGCTGCGATATGACTGTTATGCGGGGGAGGAAGCTCCGCACAACCTGATCACCCTCGATCTGGAAACATTCCGCGCGGCGAAAGAGAAATACGGGGATCGCTGGAAGAAGACGCTTGCGGTCGAACTTCCGGCGCGCGTGGCGTCTCACCCTACATTGAGACAGCGCATGCAGGCGATGAATGCGGACGAATACGACGATGAGACTGTCGAGGCGGACGAGGCTTATCTGGTCGAGCAGAAGTCGCTACTGGCTTTTGCGGACAGGCGGAATTTCGAAGCGATCCTGCCTCTTTACAAAGAATTGCGGCAGGATGCCTACCTTTCGCGCAAAGAGCAGATGGAAAAATACGAAAAGAGTATCGAAGAGGGGGAAGAACTTCCGCTGGATGAACTCGTCTGCAGTATGCAGGCGTATTACGTGATCGACAATGAAAAGGCGCTCGCCGTTGCGGATCGCCTGTTGGAGTTGGATCCCGATTCAGCCTATGCGCATTTTTATCGCGGCAGAATATTTTTCGATGAACTGGACGGGCGCTGTGTGGCGGAATTTCGCGCCGCAATGCGTGCAAATCCTTCGATGTGCGACAGCTGTCTGGAAAGAATCGGGATGTTTGCATTGCTGTCGGGAGACGAAAAACTGTTGGAAGAATATCGCGCGCAGGCGCCGGAAAACGCACAGACGGCATACGATGCGGAAAAAAATTCAGTCTGGAAGAAAGATAAGCCGCTTCGTCCGACGGCGCTTCCTGCAGAAGTCCTCGCCGGGATCGCAGGCCGTCTCGGACAGATGGATGACTGGATGGCGGATTGCGTGTATGCGGCGGACTTCGGGGAGGAGAGTGAACCTTGTACCATCATCGTGGTCAGATTCCCCAGGCGGATGCTCCTATCTCTTCTTGCCAGGAATATGAACGATCTCAGCGGTTATCTCGATTCGCGCTCCGAACAGTTTACTCTGCACACCTGCGGCAGGGCGGAAGAAAAAGCTTTGCGCGCGGCCGGGATCCGTCCTTTCTGGGAGAAGAAATAGCCTCGCGGGCCGAAAAAATTTACAGATCGGGCGCCGCCCTTTGTTTTGACAAAGGGCGGCGCCTTCCTTGTCCCCATGTCGTTTGGCCGGCAGGTCGCCTTTTGTCCCGTCTAATGCGCCTTCCGTCCGCGCCTCCTCCCACCTGCGCATTCTTTCGCCCGCACCTCCTTCCGCCTGCCGCGCCTTCCGCCTGCCGCGCCTTCCGTCTCGCACCTCCTTCCGCCTGTCCATTCTCCGGCCCGGCTGCACTCTATATCCTGGGGGGCTGTCTGCCGTGCACTCCGCTTGCCTTGTCTTCCGCCCGACGCGGCGATTTTTCACGAATTTTCGGTTTTTTCTGCCGCAGCAACGCTTTTTCCCGCATTGCCGTCGGAATTTTCCCTAATCCATATATATTCGCGTGCACGCGCGCGTACAAAATTTTTCCAAATTTCCGAAAATTTTTGTTCAAATCGTTTGACAACTCTTGCCGTATGTGCTATTATAGATAAGCTGTGTAATAGGGTTGAGGTATAAAGTTACTTCAATCGCTTTGGGTTGCGAGGATAAAAAACAGCACAATCGCGCCCTTAGCGAAGATAATTTATACCGACAAATGTGGGGGCAAGACCCCTGCGACTAACCGGAGTGCAGCCATTCAAATCAAAACTGAATGGTTTTTTTATTTCTGCGGCGCTCCGAAACACACGGCACAGTTGACAGAAAAGTTAGTATAAAATCGGAGGAATCAACAAACATGGCAAGTCAGAAACTGAGGATCAAACTCGCCGCTTACGATCATGAACTGGTAGATCTCGCGGCACAGCGCATCGTAGAGACGATGCAGAAATCGGGCGCCAAGATCAGCGGGCCCATCCCCCTGCCTACCGAAAAGGAGATCGTGACCATTCTGCGCTCGCCGCACAAATATAAAGACAGCCGCGAACAGTTCGAGATCCGCACGCATAAGCGCATCATCGACATCTACACGGCGAACGCCAAACTTCTGGACAGCGTGCATCTGCCCGCCGGCGTGGACATCAAGATCAAGCTGTAAAGAAAAGAGGGCGAAGAGTTTTCTAAGCGCGGAAAGAGCCGCCGGAAAGGATTTTGAACAATTTGCTTGTAATACTTTGTAAAATCAAGGTATTCCCGATAAAAAATTTTAAGGAGTGAACTTTATCAATGAATAAAGCAATCATCGGACGAAAAGTCGGAATGACGCAGATCTTTACTCCGGAAGGGAAGGTGATTCCCGTGACGGTAGTAGAGGCGGGCCCCTGCCCCGTGGTGCAGATCAAGACGGTGGAAAAAGACGGCTATGCCGCTTTGAAACTGGGGTTTGACGAGACGACCGAGAAGAAGGTCACCAAGCCCGAGCTCGGCCAGTTCAAGAAAGCGGGCGTAAAGCCGCAGAAAGTGCTCAAAGAGTTCCGTCTTGCCGATCTGAGCTCGTACGAAGTGGGCAAGGACGTGACGGTCGAGCAGTTCAAAGAGGGCGACAAAGTGGACGTCGTCGGCACGAGCAAAGGTCACGGATTTTCGGGCGTGATCAAGCGCTGGAACCAGCGCCGCCTGAAAGAGACGCACGGCGTAGGCCCCGTACACAGAGAAGTGGGTTCCATGAGCGCGAACTCCACCCCCAGCCGCGTGTTCAAGCAGAAGAACATGCCTGGTCAGTTCGGTCATGAAAGAGTCACCGTGCAGAACCTCGAAGTCGTCAAGGTAGACGCAGCGCGCAACGCGCTCCTGATCAAGGGTGCGGTACCCGGACCCAAGGGCAGCATCGTCACCGTGAGCGACAGCGTCAAGGCCAAATAAGGAGAGAAAGAGAAATGCCTACGGTTAAAGTATATAAGATGGACGGTTCGGTCGCCGGCGAAATGCAGCTTTCCGAAAAGATCTTCGGCGCCGAGTACAACGAACCTTTGATTCACCAGGCGGTCGTGACCCGCCTCGCCAACGAACGGCAGGGCACCAAGAGCACGCTGACCCGTACGGAAGTGCGCGGCGGCGGCATCAAGCCCTGGCGCCAGAAGGGCACCGGCCGTGCCCGTCAGGGATCCATCCGCGCACCGCAGTGGATCAAGGGCGGCGTGGTGTTCGCGCCCAAGAGCCGCGATTTCTCCAAGAAGATGAACGTGGAAGCCAGGCGCGGCGCACTGTTCTCGGCCCTCTCCAAGAAGCTGGCGGACGGCGAACTGGTCGTCGTCGACAAGCTGGAAGTGAGCGCTCCCAAGACGAAGGAAATGGTCAAATTCCTTGCGGCGCTGGGGCTGGACAAGAGGACGGTCGTGGTCATGGACAGCGACGACGTGAACGTGATCCTCGCGGCGCGCAACATTGAGAAGCTGAGCACCCTTCCGGTCGAGCAGATCAGCACCTACGAAGTGGTGGCGAACACCAAAGTCGTGCTTACCAAAGGCGCGGTGGAAAAAATCCAGGAGGTCTACGGAGCATAATGAGAGCGGAAGACATCATCATTAAGCCCATCCTCACCGAAAAAGGGTACGACGGCATCGCGTCGAAAAAATACTCCTTCCAGGTGGCGAAAGGTGCCAACAAAACGGAGATCAAACTCGCGGTCGAAAAACTTTTCGGCGTGAAGGTAGACAGCGTCAACACGTCCAACGTGCGCGGAAAACTGAAGAGAATGGGCAGGAACGAGGGCATGACCCCGTCCTATAAAAAGGCCATTGTTCAGCTCACCGAGGACAGCAAGCCCATCGAGTATTTCAACTCGCTGTCGTAACATAGCATCGGAGGAGAACAGAAAATGGCAATCAAGAGATATAAACCGACGTCCGCTGCCCGCCGTTTCATGACGGTGCACGCGTACGACGAGATCACCGAGGTAAAGCCGGAGCGTTCGCTCGTGGAAGACACGAGGAAGAGCGGCGGCCGCAACAACCAGGGCAAGATCACTGTCCGCCACATCGGCGGCGGCAACCGCAGGAAATACCGTATCATCGATTTCCGTCGCAACAAGGACGACATTCCTGCCAAAGTCAAGAGCATCCAGTACGATCCGAACCGCAGCGCGAACATTGCGCTTTTGCAGTATGCGGACGGCGAAAAGAGGTACATCCTCGCGCCGGTCGGGCTGAACGTAGGGGACACGGTGATGAGCGGCGCGAATGCCGACATCAAGGCGGGCAACTGCCTGCCGTTCGAGAACATCCCCGTCGGCACGATGGTGCACAACATCGAGCTTCGTCCCGGAAAGGGCGGGCAGGTGGCGAGGGCAGCCGGTATCTCCGCCCAGCTGATGGCGAAGGAAGGCAAGTATGCCACGCTGAAAATGCCCAGCGGCGAAATGCGCCTCGTTCCCGTCGTGTGCCGTGCAACGGTCGGCCAGGTCGGAAACGTGGAGCATGAGATCATCCGCATCGGCAAGGCGGGCAAGACCCGTCACATGGGCATCAAACCGACCGTCCGCGGCTCGGTCATGAACCCGAACGATCACCCGCACGGCGGCGGCGAGGGCAAGAGCCCTGTCGGACATGCCGGCCCTATGACCCCTTGGGGCAAGCCTGCTCTGGGTTATAAGACGCGCAAGAAGAATGTGACGAGCAAGTTCATTCTCAAACGGATCAACTGAGGGAGGATCACTTAAATGAGCAGAAGCGTTAAGAAAGGGCCTTACGTTGAGGCGCGCCTCATGAAGAGGGTGGAAGAGCTCAATGCGGCCAACGATAAAAAAGTTTTGAAAACGTGGTCGAGGGCATCGACGATCTTCCCGCAGATGGTAGGGCACACGATCGCCGTGCACGACGGCAGGAAGCATGTTCCCGTCTACATCACGGAAGACATGGTTGGCTGCAAGCTCGGTGAATTTGCTCCGACCAGAACCTTCAAAGGCCACTCGGGCGGCAAGACGGCTGTGGCCAAGAAGTAAAGGAGGCATAGAGCGTTATGGCTAAGAACACGCGTGAAAAAACGAAAAGGATTCAGGAAAACAAGGATAAACGTCCCTATGCAACGGCAAGGCACGTGCGCATGTCTCCTTATAAAGTGCGCAGGGCGCTCACCCTCATCCGCGGCAAGAGCGTGAACGAGGCGGCGGCGATCCTGGAATATGCCACGATCGTATCGGCAGAGCCGGTCAAGAAGGTACTGCTCTCCGCGGCGGCGAACGCCGAGCACAATTTCGGCATGGACCGCGGCGATCTCATCGTCGCCGAAGCGTATGCCGACCAGGGCCCCACGCTCAAGAGGATGAACCCCGTCTCGAAGGGCAGGGCGCATTCCATCCTCAAGAGAACCAGCCACATCACTGTCGTTCTCGACGTTCAGAGTAAGTAAGGAGAGGTACGGAACATGGGACAGAAAGTTAATCCGCACGGTTTGCGAGTCGGCGTCATCAAAGGCTGGGACACCCAGTGGTATGCCGATAAAAAGGATTTCGGCAAGAACCTGAAAGAGGATTACGAGATCCGTAAATTCATCAAGAAAAAATACTATGCGGCCGCGATCAGCCGCATCCACATCGAGCGTGCTGCGAGCAGGATCGCCGTCACCGTCTATACGGGCAAGCCGGGCGTTCTGATCGGCAAGGCGGGCTCGGAGATCGAAGTGATCAAGAAAGATCTTGCCAAACTGACGAAGGGCAAGAACATCGTGATCAACGTCACCGAAGTGCGCAAACCCGATGCGGACGCGCAGCTTGTGGCCGAGAACGTCGCGCAGATGCTGGAAAAGCGTATGTCTTTCCGCCGCGCCATGA
>CAKNQN010000005.1 GCA_930990665.1 uncultured Clostridia bacterium | reverse complement strand
CTGGAGGGCGCCGATTACAGGGCGTGCGCCAACTACAAACAACTGTATAAATAAGGGCAATCTGCGGAAAGAAAAACGGGCGATGATTTCGCTCGTTTTTCTGGCATGCAAGAAAATTCCGCAAGATAGGAAAAGCGGGACGGGCAAAGCGGAAAAGAAACCGCCGTCGATGCAGTCTGCGAAAAGTCGGGAATTTTCAGAACAGCCTTGACAGGTTCGCCAAAATCAATTAAAATTGTAATGAAAAATATTTGATCTTTACAATGCGAAAGAGCGTTCAGAGATCAAAAGGGCCGTCATTTTGCCCGTGCGCTCCGAAACAGATGTGCGGCGGGAACGGGCATGCGCGGCGAGGGGGACGCAATGGCCACATTTCAGGCGAATACAAAGTCGAGGACCATAAAACAGTGGGCGGTGGGGCTTCTCGTCCTGCTGGCGGGGCTGACGATCGCACATTTCGGCGTCGCCCTCTTTTTGCTGTCCAACCTGGGCTCCGACCCCTTTACCGTATTGGTGCAGGGTATCTCCCGATTGACGGGGCTCAGCATCGGAACGTGCCATGTGGGGATGCTCGTCCTTCTTCTGGTGATCATGCTCATCTTTACCCGCGGCTATATCAAACCGGGCTCGTTCGTATGCGCCTTTTGCGGGGGCTGGATCATCGATCTCTTTCTGTGGGTCTTTTCCGGGAAGATCGGGGAGGGCTCTCCGCTCTGGCTGCGCATCGTGTGCATGGTGGCGGGGTGCATCATCCTCGCTTTCGGGATGTCGGTGGTGATCGCGAGCCGTTCAGGCACGGGCCCGAACGATCTGGTCGCCATGATCCTTTCCGATAAGGTCGGCAGCCGTATCCACCTGCAATTCCGCTGGGTAAGGCTGATCTGCGATGCGATCTTTGTGGGCCTGGGCTGGCTTTTGGGCGGCGTCGTCGGAGCCGGGACTTTGGTCGCCGTCTTCCTGACCGGGCCCGCGGTGCAGTTTTTCCTTCCCTTTTCTACTCGTCTTGCAAACGCCTGTATCCGCGACGTCCCCTCCGCACAGGAGAAAGGAAAAGAAAACATCGCTCTTCCCGCGGCCGCAGACGCGGCGCAGGGCGGGGCGGAGATGCAGGCTGCGACTCCTGCGCCCGAAGGAACAGAGGACAACGACGCAAATGCGCAGTCCGTCACGGCAAAAGAGAGCGCGGATCAGTCCGCGTCCCCTGCGTCCGAAGAGGCGGAAAACGATACTCCTCCGCAGGAGAAGTAAGTAAAATAGGAAGCAGGAGAAGCGATCGGCGCACGTATTTCCGATCGGCAGCGGGCGGTGTTTATCCGTCAGGCGAAAAACAGAAGCATGGCACAGTACGCAAAAAGGGCAGCCTTTTTAGGCTGCCCTTTTTGCGTACTGATCGGAACAAAAATTCTGAGAGAAGAGGGGTGCTTCCGCAAAGCCGTGGATGCCGCTTTGGCGGCGGAGAAGGGGCGGAGCGGGACCGGACGGGAAAGAGTCCCTTCTTTCGGAACCCGACGGAAAGGGGACACATTCGCTCTGTATTGCAGGAGAGCGACCGCACGGGGACACATTTGCTCATTTTTGCAGGAGAGCACCGTTACAGGGCGCATTCATGCTGCTTTGCGGGAGAAAAGTTGCACAGGGGCACATATGCTCGGTTTTGCAGGAGAGCGACCGCGTGGAATGGGGTGGCGCGAAGATCAGGATCCGGATTTTTTCGATTGCACCCGATAGGCATACGGCGTCATGTTTTCCAGTTTTTTGAAGATCTTGGTAAAGGAATTGAGCTCTACGTATCCCGTTTTCAGGGCGATTTCACAGATGGGCAGGTCTGTCGTGCGCAGCAATTCTTTGGCATACTCCATCCGCTTGATGATGATGTATTTCAGCGGAGACATCCCGCTGTATTCTTTGAACAGGTGAGAAAGGTAATAGCGGCTGATATACATCGAACGGCATACGTCGTCCACGGTCTTGATGTTGGCGTAGTTCTCGTCTATGTATTTTTTCGCCTGGGCGTAGGAATCGTTGGTCCGGAAATAGGAACGGTCGCCGTAGGCGAGGATGCGCAGAATGTGGTTGATGATGATCTTCACAAGAGAATCGGAGATCTCGTCGTAATAATACAGTTTTCGTTCCGCCTCGGTGATCAGCTGTTCGAAAAGACTTTCGATCACGAGCGCGGAGGAGCCTGCGTGCAGTACGGGCGAGACGTTGTTTTCCAAAAGATAATCCTCTTCCATTCCGTCCAGCCGGATGCGCGTGACACCCATGAAATACAGGGAAAGTTCTTTTCCCGATTCGTAGTGCATCACTTGCGGGTTGAAAACGAGCAGATCGCCCGGTTTGATCTCGAGGGTCTCTTCATCGATATAGACGATGCCTTCTCCGGAGCGCACATAAAGAATCTCGCAAAATTTGTGGGAGTGCGGTTGCTCGTTCCATGTCTTGGTGCGTTTCAGTTCTCCGGCATATAAAACTTTGGGGCGCAAAGTCTGTGCGCTGTTCTTATTGAAGGTGAGATGATGACGGACATCACTGTCTTTTCTATGTATAACGGTACTCATGCTTCTATTATAACACATATTTCTGAAAAAACCATACTTTTTTTGAAAAAAACATACTTTTTTGCTGCGATATTTCAGCAAGAACCAATCTTGAAAAAGCAAAAATTGTATGATAAAATAAGCTCGTTAAGAATCATTGAGACAAAGTGTTTCCATGCAGCCGGCTGCATTTTTTGCGAAAGCAAAAAATGAACATCTTGATCAGCTGAAAATATAAAAGAACGCCGGACGCAATGAGAGCGTTTTATGAACGAAAAGATGGCAAAAGCGATCTGAAAGGAGGAAACAGAAAGTGGAACAGGAATATCTTCTGGAAATGAAGGGGATCGACAAGCGTTTCCTCGGGGTGCATGCGTTAAAGGGGGTGGACCTCAACCTGAGGCGGGGCGAGGTAGTCGCGCTTGTCGGCGAAAACGGTGCGGGCAAGTCCACGCTCATGAAGGTGCTGACGGGCATTTATCAGCCGGACGGCGGCACCATTACCTTTGAAGGAAAGCCGTATGCGGTGCGGAACATCCGCGAATCGCAGGAACTGGGCATCGGGATGATTCATCAGGAACTGAACATGATGAACCATCTGACCGTCGCGCAGAACATCTTCATCGGCAGGGAAAGCCTGAAGGGGAAGGCATGGATCGACGACGCGGAGATGATCCGCAAGACGCGCAAATTGTTCGACTATATCGGCATCAAGATCGACCCCACGGTAAAGCTCGGTTCGCTCACGGTCGGAAAACAGCAGATGGTGGAGATCGCCAAAGCGGTTTCGCACAACACGAAGCTCCTCATCCTGGATGAACCGACGGCAGCTCTCACGCAGACGGAGATCGAAGAACTGTTCAAGATCATGTCGGATCTGAAAGCGAAACAGATCGGGATGATTTACATCTCGCACCGCATGGACGAGATCAAGCGCATTTCCGACCGGGTCACGGTCATGCGCGACGGCGAATACGTGGGCACGGCGGATACGGACAAGATCACCAAGGACGAGATCATCAAGATGATGATCGGGCGCGTGGTGTACGAGGATCCCAAGCAGAAGAGCAACGTGCCGGAAGATGCGGAGGTCGTGCTGGAAGTCAAAAACCTTTGCAGCGGCAACGCGATCAAAAATGTCAGTTTTCAGCTCCGCAAGGGCGAGATCCTCGGCTTTTCCGGGCTGATGGGGGCGGGCAGAACGGAAGTTGCCCGTGCGATCTTCGGGGCAGACCCGTACGACTGCGGCGAGATCTATGTCAAAGGCAAGCGGGTGGACATCCGGACGCCTGCGGACGCGGTCAGGAACGGCATCGGATATTTGTCCGAAGACAGAAAGCGATACGGCCTGATGCTGATCAAGTCGGTCACGGAAAACACGGCGATCGCGTCGATGGACAGATACATCCGCTTCGGGTTCATCAATGACAGAAAGATGCGGGAGGAAGCGCAGGCATACAACATGAAGCTGCGCACCAAGACCCCGTCTATGAATCAGCTTCTGAAAAATCTTTCGGGCGGCAACCAGCAAAAAGTGATCATTGCCCGCTGGCTGATCAAGAACAGCGACATTCTCATCTTCGACGAGCCGACGCGCGGCATCGACGTCGGCGCAAAGAGCGAGATCTATTCGCTGATCAGCGAGCTGGCCGAGCAGGGCAAGTCCATCATCATGATCTCTTCCGAGCTCGTGGAGATCCTGCGCCTGTCCGATCGCGTGCTCGTCATGTGCGAGGGCAGAAAGACGGGCGAGCTGGATATTTCGGAAGCGAATCAGGAAAATATCATGCAATTATCGACAATGCGGGAGGAAGCGTAACATGGCACTGAGTTTCGGACGCAAAAAGACGCAGAAAGCGAGCGAATACGAGGTCGTTCTGAATCTGCGCGGCAGGGCACGCCAGTTCGGGAAGAGAACTTTCACAGGACTCAAATCGAGCGGCAAACAGAGTTTCATGATCATTTTGGTCACTTTGGTACTGTTTTTGCTGTTCACCGTCATCAACACGAGCTTTGCAAGCACGGATAACCTTCTGGCGATGGTCAAGTCGTTGGTGCCGTACGCGATGCTCGGCCTGGGCGTCACTTTCGTCATCGCCACGGGCGGCATCGACCTTTCCATCGGTACGGTGTGTATCGCCGTCGCGGTCATGGCGGGCACCATCTGCAGGACGACGACTTCCGTCACGGACCTGCTCTGGCTGACCATTCCGCTCATGCTGATCTTTGGCCTGGCGTTCGGTCTTCTCAACGGATTTCTCGTCGCCAAGCTGAAATTGCCCCCGTTCATTGCGACGCTCGGCACCATGATGCTTTCCCGCGGTATCTCTTCCGTTCTGGCAAACATCGTCAACAAGATGTCGTCCGCCATCAAATATCCCTCGACGGGCTGGTTCCAGAAAGTGTTTACCAACCTCAACGGTTTCCCCATCGGCGTCGTGTGGCTGATCGTACTCACCCTCGTGTGTATGTATGTGATGTATAAGAGCAAAGTCGGCAGATATATCCTCGCGATCGGCAGCAACGAAGAGGCCACCCGCCTTTCCGGCATCAACGTGGATTTCTATAAGATCGTCGCCTATGCGATCGCGGGACTGTTTGCGGGATTTGCGGCGCTGTTCTACGTCGCGGCGAACCCGTCGCTGGCGTTGGCAAGCGGCAACGGCATGGAGCTGGATGCCATCGCGGGCGTCTACATCGGCGGCACCAGCACGACGGGCGGCATCGCTTCCATCGTCGGCACCATCTTCGGCGCCCTCATCCTCGTCGTCATCCGCCAGGGCCTCAACTTCACGCTCGCGCTCTTCGACAGCGGCATCAGCTCTACCTTCATCACCTATGCGGTCACGGGCATCATCGTCGTCTTCGCCGTCCTGATGGACCTGATGAAAAACAAATCCGCCAACAAGGTCAAGCTCAACGATTCCGCGGCCAAATGCAAGGCGAGGTTCCATACGGTGGTGGAGGAGATCCGCATCAAGCAGGACTATCTGCTTTCGGATAAGCGCCTGAGCAAGGAAGAAAAGAAGAAGCATTGCGAAGATCTCGATAAGCAGATCGTCGAACTCAAAGCCGTATTTGCCGAAGAATACGTAAAATGCAAACAGGAAGATGCCGAAGCCAGCCGGAAATTCAAGGAGAGCCAGAAGCAGGCAAAGGTAGCGGCGAAAGAGAGCAAGAAGGAAGCAAAAGCGGCGGTCAAAGAGAGCAAAAGACAGGAAAAAGAAGCCGCGAAAGCGCGCAGAATGCAGGAAAAAGAAGCCGCGAAAGCGGAGAAACAAAATCGGGAATAAACGCAAAAGCGTTAAATAAGGAGGATCTTATGAGGAAGTTGTTCAAAAAAGTTGTATGTATCGTGTTCGCGATGGCGATGGTATGCGCCGTAGCGATCGGCATGGTCGCGTGCGACAAGACCCCCGTGATCGCCGTCGTGGCAAAGGGTGAAACGCACGCATTCTGGCAGAGCGTCAAGAGCGGCGCCGAAGCCGCAGGCAAAAAATACGGTTACAAGATCACCTTCAAAGGCCCCACGGCCGAATCGGAAGAGTATGTTCCCAACCAGCGCGAATTCGTAACGCAGGCTCTGAATAACGCCAACACCAAGGCGCTCGTTCTCGCCACCATCGGAACGGGCTTCGTCGACGAACTGGTTTCCGCCTATGACAAGGGTATCCCCGTCGTCGAATTCGACAGCGGTCTGTACAACAACGGCGCCGACATCACGGCCGGGAAAGACCCCACGGTCGCATCCGTAGCATCCGACAACAGGGCGGCGGCAGCTTTGGCGGCACAGAAATTCTATGACAACCAGAAATCGGCGATCGAAGCGGCGACGAGCGGTGACCCGTATGTCATCTGCATCATCCAGCACGACTCTTCCCAGACGGGTATCGACAGGGCGAACGGCTTTAAGGACAAGATCGACGAACTCGCCGCAACGCAGAAGGAGGCAGGCACGTTTGAATCCTACATCGAAGTCAAGACGAACAATTCGGGCGAATATAAGGCAGCGTTGCAGGCTTCGCAGACGAGAGCGAACGCGGCGGATGCAGTGTTTATGTGCAACGAAGGCGTTGTAAACGAATGCTATCCGGAAGTTACGGACAACAAAGATAAGTATGCTAATATCGTGTTCTGCGGTTTCGATGCGGGCACCAACCAGATCGATTGGATCAAGGGCAAAGTTGCCGGCGCGGGCAAACTCATCGGGTCGGTCGCACAGGATTCCTACCAGATCGGTTACCAGGCGGTCGAGCAGGCAGCCTTCGCCGTAGAGAAAAAGACGGTGACAAAGGAAGTCGGTATCGCCGGTACCTGGTATGACAGCACGAACATCGACCAGATGATCGCAAGCAACATCGTTTATGAAGGCTGATAAAACAACTATATATAAATAATAAGCGGTCGCATAGTGAAGTGCCCCCCGAAAGTCTGACTTTCAGGGGGCACATTGCATAGCAAAACAGAGGAGATTGTGTCTGCGAGAAAGTAATCTGCCATGTCACGGCAGGGGGCGTATTGTAAGTTAAACAGAGGAGAGATCACGAAAAAATGTCCGCTAAATCATAGGAGGGAATACTTTTGGGAATTTCAAATAAAAAAGACGCACCGGCCTGTTGGCGTGCCCGCTAGCTCACTTGTGCACTGGCGCTTTCGCCTGACTGCCAACTTGCCAGCCCGCCGGCTCGTCCATCCGCCCCAACCGTCGGCTCGTCCGTCCGCCAGCTCGCCGGCTCTTTCGTCCGCCCCAACCGTCGGCTCTTTCGTCCGCCCCAACCGTCGGCTATTCTGTCCGATCGAAAAGACAGAAAAAGTAGAAATAAATACGGCTACATGCGGTGTCGGTTTCCTTCTCCGTCTTCTTTCATTCTGTTGGTTTTTCATTCCTGCCCTTGCGTGTTTTTTGGAAAAATCTGAAAAAATAATGTAAATTTCTCAAAAAAGGGTATTGACAAGGGCATCTTTGTGTGTTATAATACACGTGTTGTAAGGCTATTAGATTTTACGGGTCATTCTTTTTTGTAAAAAGTTAAACGTTTAATTTTTTAGAACATAATAAACTTTGGGAGGGCAGATGAAGAAATTAATCGGAATCATTTTGGCATTTTTTGGCGTATTTATGATCGGAGGCTGTTCAAAGGATCAGCAAACGACGCCGGTTGAGGAGACGTATGAGGAGGACGAGATCGTGCCGATCAATATCGAAGATACCTGGAATGCCGACAAGGTACAGACAGAGGGCTTTGCTTTGCCTGTTCCGCAGGAGGACAAGGAAAAATTCGACTTGCCTTTGTTGGTCGGGGACAATATGCTTTTGCAGGCGAACATGACGGTCAAGGTCTGGGGCAAAGTGGATACGACGGGAAGTATCGCTGCGAAAATCGTAAAAGGAGATTCGGAGAGCGTCTATTACGGAGAGATCGACGGCGGCGAATTTGAGATCTACATAGGCGGACAGGATTATACTTCTGCCTGCGAGATCGTGCTGATCACGGAGACCGGCGCGAGCTATACGCTGAAAAACGTGGCGTTTGGAGAGCTGTTTATCGGCGCAGGACAGTCCAACATGGGATGGACGATGGGGCAGTGCTACGGAGCGACCACGGCGATCCTGCGCTATGCGGAAGAGATCAACTCGTCGAAAAATCCGGATATACGGTTATTTTCCGTGTCGCCGAACAAGGCGGCGCAGCCGATCGATGAAGTGATCTCCTCTTCGTCGGGCGGCTGGAAGGAAGCGGACCCTGTTTCTGTGCGCAATTTCAGTGCCGTGGGATATTTTTTCGCGCGGGAACTGAATGCTAAATACGATGTTCCCGTCGGCGTTTTGCAGTCCTGCATGGGGGGCACGAGCGTGTATACCTGGATGCCCGATTCGGTGACGGATGAGGCGCTGGGGGCGAAAGAGAGCGATCTCGTTTCGGAATATTTCAACGGCATGATCTATCCCATCCGCAATGCTGTGCCGCGCGGTGTATTGTGGTACCAGGGAGAGGGGCAGAGCGAAAATTACGCGCACAATTATTCTCTCGTCATGAAAGGATGGCGGGAAATGTACGGCAAGGAGAATGTATGGTTTTCCACGGTGCAGCTGCCGCGTTATACGGATGCCGAGGAATACTTCCTGTGCCGTGAAGAACAGAAGAAGGCGTCTTTGGAAAACGAATATGCGACTTACAGCGTGAATATCGACTGCGGTCTGCTGCCGGAAAATGTGGCGTCGGGAGATACGCTGAACCCGAACGGCATTCATCCGTACGACAAAAAACCGGTCGGAGAACGTCTTGCGCACGCGACGATGCAGGCGTTTTACGGAGCAAAGGGCGTCTGGCGCGGACCTGTGCTGAAATCTGCCGAAGTTTCCGGCAATAAAGTTATTCTCACGTTCTCCAACGTCGGGAAAGGCCTGTCGCTGTACGGTACTGCGGGATTTGAGATCGGGGAGGGCAACAAAGCGTATGTGCATGCCACGCCCGAGATCATCGGAAAGAATCAGGTGGCCGTTTCGGCAGAGGGCATAACGGCGCCGACGAAAGTAAGGTACGGACTGGTCAACTCTTCGCCGGACATGGGAAAGATGACCAGTTATGAACAGAGCGTCAGCCTGTATAACACCAAAGGTGCGGATGAAAAGGCATACCCGGCGGAGCAATTTGTCTGGAAAGCATGATGTATTTTTGAGAGAAACAGGTGATTTTATGCCAACGTATGCAGTTTTTCGAGTGTTCAAAGGCAGGTGGTGAAAAGACATAGACAACTGGCAGGGATTTTGTCATGCCTGTGAAAGCAGGATAAGAGAGTAAGTGAGAGTCAGAAACGACAGCAAGAAAATTGCGTGGTATAGGATGAAGAGAGGTGCTATATGGGTACACTTCATGATGTGTCGAGATTATCCGGGCTGAGTATAGCGACGGTATCGAAATATCTGAACGGGATCAAGGTCAAGCCGCAGAACGAAGAAAAGATCAAAAAGGCGATTGCGGAGAGCAATTACAGCGTCAATTTTTTCGCAAAGAGCTTAAAAACCAAGCGTTCCATGACAGTCGGCGTGCTGATCCCGAATATGGCATCTTCCTTCTATGCGGCTGTCGTGTCGCGCGTGGAGCAGATCTTCGCCCAAAAGGGATATAATCTGCTTGTCAGCGGCTATGCCAATGATGCAGTACAGGAAAATTCAAAATTTCTTTCGTTGCTTTCCCGTAAAGTGGACGCGCTGTTGATGGCCCCCGAACAACTGAGCGCTGATTCGGTGGCGGCGGCGCGCGCGAACGGTACGCCCGTTCTCTTCTTCGATACCCGCAAAAAGGATATCGATTCCATCGGAGCGGTCGTAACGGATAACTACGATGCGTGCAAGACGGTCACGGCCCGCCTGATCGGCAACGGATTTTCCAAGATCGTCGTGCTCCTGCCCAGAACAGTGTATTCCACCACCAACGAACGCCGGCAGGGCTGCCTCGATTCTGCGGCGGAACTCGGCTGCCCGGAAAAGGTAAAGATGGTCAATACGCCGGGCGATATTTCCGGCGCTTACGAAAAGACGCGCGCTCTCCTGGCTTCCGACAGGCCGGAAATCATTTTTGCACTCTCATCCAGTACTTTTCTCGGGGCTCTGATGGCCGTCAGCGATATGGGCCTGAATATCCCCAGAGACATCGCCTTTATCGGCTACGACAACAAACAGATCAGCAAGATCTATACGCCCAATATCAGTCTGGTTTACCAGCCGGTAGACGATATCGCTCAGGCGATCTACAACGAGCTGCTTTCCCTGATGGCGGGAAATCCGAGCAAGCAGCTGATCACGATCGAATCCCGCATTACGTTTACCGATTCCATCCGGAAATGCATGTGATACTTTTATTCTCCTGCGCTTCACTGCTCCGCAGTGGTGCGATGTTTTTTGAGTACAAAAATTAAACGTTTAATATAAAAAAATTAAAAGGGGTAATTCATGATGAAAAGATTCAAGATGTTTCTGATGGCACTGATCGTTGTGATGCTGAGCAGCTTGTTTCTTGTGATGATCGGTTGCAACAAGCCGACTGATCAGAACAAGGAACGGGAAAATCCGAGCATCACCGTGAGTGAGCAGACGCTTACCGGGAAAGTGGGTGAACCGATCACATTGCCTGCGGCGCAAGCGACCGATTCGGTAGACGGAGATATTTCCGCGTCTGTGAAGGTAAATGTGTATTTCGAGAGAGACGGTATCTATGTTTTCCCGGAGGAGAACGCACAGAGCGGGACGGCGGGGAACGTGACGAACACCTTTACGGCGACGAAAGTAGGGGAATATACGGCCATCTACAGCGTCAAAAACAGCGCCAACCTGAGTGCGCGCAAGGAAGTGGTCATCAATGTGTCAGCCTCCGACAAGGCCAGGCAGCAGCAGCTTTTGTCTGACCCTGCCGCGTGGACGCTGGACGACGCGACCGCCTTTGATGAGGAAGGGAATATCCGGCTTGCGGATGCGGGGAACCCTTCTGCGGCTTATAACAAGCGAAAGATCGGAAACGGCGACATGGTCGCCTTCCGTTTCAGCGCCGACAGGGCGGACGGTGCGTTCTTTTATACGGTGAACGCGCAGATGAGCCACGGGTATATGGAAGACGCACCTACGAAAAGCGAAGCGACCTTCCCCAACCTTCTGTTTTTGCGCATTCTTTCCAACCGCATCGAAACATACATTGCATCGATGACCGGCGACAATAACTTTACTATGACGTTCGGCAGCATCAATGTATCGCTTCTGGACGGAAAAGATCATACGATCGCGATGCGGAATACCCTTTCCGAAGATGGCACCGAACTGACGACGGAGCTCTGGATCGATTCGGATACCACCAAGACGGCGTCTTATATCTCTGTCGTGACGAAGAGCGCGCTCATCGCGCATTACGGACAGGAAATTTTTGATGAATACATAAAGGATATGTTCGACCCTGCAAAGTTCGGCGGCTGGTTCAACGTCGGCGCTTATCGTACGGGTACGGGCACGGATACGCTGACGATCAAATCTTTCTCCATCAACGGGGAAGCGATGATCGAAAAACCCGATCTGAAAGTTTCCGAAGGATTGCAGGTATCCTATCCGATCAATGAAGAGATCACTTTCCCTTCCGCGACCGCCGAAGACGGAAACGATTATTCCGATATCACTTCGAGGATCCGTCTGACGGTGACAGAACCGGAGAAAGACGGCGTACAGAACGAGGTCGAGCTGGAAGGCTATACCTATACGCCGACGGCGATGGGGCGGTATACGCTTACCTATTGCGTTGAAGATCTGAGCGGGAACAAGGCATTTGCCTATTATACCTTCTCGTGCAGCAAGGGCGCGAGCACGGAGCTGCCGACGATTGAATTTGCGGATTCCACAGATAACCTTACAGCGACAGTCGGCCAGACCTTTACGCTTCCTGTCGTAACTTCGGTGAAGGACAGCTTCGGCGATGATATCTCTTCGCTGCTCGAGGTCGAATTGCTGGGACCGGAAGCGAAGAGCCTCAGCGGAGTCGAGAGCGTCGTGTTCTATACGGCGGGCGTGCAGCAGATCGATTATACGGTGACGGATTATAACGGCAACACGCAGGTCGTGACGGTGGAAGTCAATGTCGCTCCCGCCTATGACAACATTCCCGTACAGGATTTTGTCTGCTATAACGGGATGAAAGTGGAAAATGATTTCCTCAAACTGACAGACGGAAGCGCGGCTTTCCCCGGGCAGAAGATCTATTCGGAAAAAGTTTCCATGCTGGTGAAGCTGAACATGGCGTCCAGTTTCGGCGCGAACGACGGAATCAACTTTATTGCGTTCAACGTCCGCGGCGGTAAGAATCTGGGAGCGGTGCCCGGTTCTCCCGATTGCAGCAGCTTTGACTGGCCCAATGGTTTGAACATCGAGATCAACGCGTCTGACGGCATCAAGATTTACGGCGGCGCGCATACCGACGATCTCGGCGGTTACAGCTTCCCCGAAGGGGCGAAAAAATTCTTTGAAAACGAAGTGGAGATCTCCTGGCAGATCACGGATATTTACGAAGAAGACGAATATGTCGGAACGAGGATCGAGATCTGGCTGAACGGACAGAAGATCAAGCTGACTTCTTCGCACGTGAGTGGGGAAGATATGCAACTGAGTGCGCGCGCGGTCCTGATGCGCCCGGCGGTGTTGCAGGCAAGCTGGTTGCAGGTCTATGTCAACGGGACTGCGTCCGATTCCTGGCTGTATGCCGCGACCATCGACGGCTCTACGCCCAATTATCTCAAAGTGACGGGGATCGATGAGGACGAGGGGAACTTCAACGAAAGTTATACTCTCCCTGCGGTCACAGCCGCATACGGCGACGAAGATAAAACTTCCTCGCTGAAAAAATACATCTGGATCAACGGAGAGGCCGAACCGGATTATGAGACGGAGCAGCCTTTCGACGGAACGGCAATCACACTGAACGAAGATTACCTCAAGGGCTTTAAGATCGTTTACCGCTATGAAGGAAAAACGGTGAAGGTCATTTCCGTCACGGTCAATGCAGAGATCACGGACATCCAGTGGTCGGGAGAGACGGAGAATCTCACGGCCACGGTCGGTGCGGATTTCACGCCGCCGACCATTTCGAGCGTCAGCATCGGCGGAACGCCTTTCACGGATGGGATCACCGCCAAGGTCGTTTATGAGGGCGTCCGCGGAGAAGGGGAGATGGTTTCCGGTACCTTCAAGCCTCTGTTAAAGCGCAACTTTGTGCTGGAATACTATTACGGTGCGATCTTGCTTACGCAGCTTGACGTCACGGTTTCGGGCGGAGTCCAGGGCAACCTTGTGGGACAGGAGGGCTTTGAAACGCAGGCGGAGCTGGTGCGCTACACCGCTCAGCAAGTCTACGGCGATACCGTTTCCGCAAGCTTCCTGCTGATGTTTAACGATGTCTATGTGGTAGACTTTATCTTGCGTGAGGCCGGAAACACTTCCTGGCCGGAAGCGCTTCGCATCCGCCTGGCGCAGAACGAGATCCGCGTCTGCTATGAGATCAGCGGCAAGAGCTTCCTGCAGTGCAACGGTTCGGCGAAATATCTTGCGGGCAATCCGGAGACGGAGCCTTCCCGCCAGACGATCACCTACCGCGCGACGGATGTTTATGAGAGCGGCGAATTCAAGGGGATCCTGGTCGAGATCTGGCTGAACGGACAGAAGGTCGTCTTCAACAGCTGCGAGATGGACGGGATGACGGATGCCGAAATAGCGAGCGGAATAATCCCCGTAAGGATCCTGAACGAACTTTCCGCGACGGCGCAGGAGGCGATCTTCTCTCCCGCATACCCGCAGATCTCCTGGCATACTTCTTTCCAGATCGAAAAACTCTATATCGACGGGACGGAGCTTCAGCCGATTACGGTTACGATGGAACCTGCGGATAAAGAGGTGACGGTAGGTTATGGCGCAAGCTATACCCTTCCCGCGGTGACGGTAAAATACGGCGAAGAGGACGTGACGTCCCAACTGACCAAATACATCTGGATCAACGGAGAGGCGGAGCCCGATTATACGGCGCCGTTCACGGGAAATTCCATCACGGCAAGCGACGACTATGTCGCCGGTTTCAAAGTGGTATATCGCTATGACGGCGAAACGGTGGCAACCGTGTCCGTCACGGTCAATGCGGAGATCTCCGAGGTCGTCTTCTCGGGCGAAACGGAAGGTCTTTCCGCAACCATCGGAACGGAATTTGCCTATCCTACGGTCACGAGTTTCAAGATCGGTGCTACCACGATCACGGAAGGCGTCATCGTCAAGATCGCTTATAAGGGAACGAAGATCACGGAGCAGCTCGTCGAAGGTTCTCTGATCCCGCGTCTGAACAAGGATTTCACGCTCAATTATTATTATGGCACCATCCTGCTTGAAAGCGTCGACGTTGCTGTGTCGGGCGGGATCTCTGCAGAAACAAACGTTGTAGAGGAGATGATTACCGATCCCGAATGGATGCGGTACGACGGACAGTATGTGTACGACGAAAAGGTGTCGGTCACGGTGAATCTGGCTCTGTCGGGGCATTTTGACATCGTCATGCGCGGCCCCGTGCAGGCGACGAGCTGGCCGACAGCCCTTCGCATCCGTATTTCCGACAATGAGTTAAAGGTCACTACGGATATCAAAGCGAGCGATAAGCTCCTTTGTACGATCGCGATGGATTCCTATTTCCCCGATAAAGCGACTGCGCAGGAGAGGACGATCTCCTTCCGCGTTGTCGACGAATACGACGGAACGGGGAACTTCCTCGGTATCCGCGTGGAAGTATGGGTCGACGGCGTGAAAGTGGAGTGGCAGGCGGACCAGTGTCTATTTTCGGACGGCCTGATCACGGCGGAGTATCTTGCAGCTTTGCCGGCCGATCAGCAGGCTCTGTTCTTCACTCCCACCGCATTGCTGATCGCCGATCATATCAACGGGACCTTCGAAGTGACTGCGGTGACCATCGGTGAGACGGAAGACAGTGTTGCATAAATTACAGTTGCATATACAGGAGGCTCGGCAGACATGGATACTTTGATGGAGAAAAAGAAAAAACACAACAAAAAAGTTTATGTCAAAAATAACTTCGGATTGTATCTGATGCTGGTACCGGGCCTTCTGTCCATGATCATTTTCACCTTCGTGCCGATGTACGGGTTCTACATGGCGTTCGTAAATTACAGTCCGTCCGTCCCGCTTTTTCAGTCCGAATATGTGGGCGGCCTGTGGTTCTCGCTGATGTTCGAGGATCCGCTGCTCTGGAAGATGGTGCGCAACACGCTGGTCATTTCTTCGATGAAAATCTTCATCATGTTCCCTTTGACGATCGTATTGGCGCTTCTCATCAACGAGGTGGAAGTAAGATTGTTCAAAAGAGTGTTTCAGTCGGTGTCTTATCTGCCCAACTTCATATCCTGGATCATCATCTCGGGTATGATGATCATATTACTGGACAGCGATAACGGCATACTCAATCAGCTCATTTTGGCGTTCGGCGGAAAACCGGTATCGTGGTATTCGGATCCGAGCAAATGGTATGTGATTCTGCTTCTCACCAACATGTGGAAAAACATCGGCTGGGGCACGATCGTCTACATAGCGGGATTTTCCGCGATCGACACGCAGCTGTACGAGGCGGCAAAGATCGACGGGGCGAGCCGGCTGCGCCAGGCTTGGTGCATCACCTTGCCGGCGATCTCGCCGATCATTTCCATCACGCTTATCCTCACGGTCGGAAAGATCTTCCAGGACGATTTCGAGCAAATCTATGCACTGGTCGGAGAAAACGACATTCTGTCGGAGACGACCGCGGTGATCTCCACGAAGATCTATCAGTATGCCAGTACGGGGCGCTATGATCAGTTCCCCATTTCGACGGCCATGGGACTGGTGCAGGGTGTCGTATCTTTTGTCCTGATCGCCCTCTCCAACATGACGGCAAAGAAACTCGGTTACGAAAGTTTGTGGTGATGCTATGGCAATAGAAACGAGATCGCGAAAAGTCTTCAATATCTGTAATCTTATCATTCTGACCATTCTGGGGATCGGTTTTTTGCTCCCGTATGTCATGATCGTATCCGCTTCGCTGACCGATGAAGGAGAGTTCCTGGCGCATGGCTATTCGATTTTGCCGAGGGATATCACCCTTTCCGCCTATATAAAGCTGTTTCAGGGAGATCTGACGGTCGTGCGGGCATTTTTCAATTCCGTTTTCCTGACTGTCTCCGGTGTGATCCTGCACGTGGGAACGACGACGCTTGCCGCCTATCCGCTCAGCAAGAAAAAGCTGGTGGGCGGGAAGGTGATCATGAAGGTCATTATCTTTTCCATGTTGTTTTCGGGCGGACTGATCCCCACCTATATGCTGATCGTCAACATGGGCCTGAAAAACAGCTATCTGGCGATCCTGCTCCCCGCGATGCTGGCACCCTGGAATTGCATTCTGATCAAAAATTATTTTACGACCGTTTCGGAAGCGTTGGAGGAAGCGTGCAAAATGGACGGAGGAAATAACCTGACCGTTTTTCTCCGCATCTATGTCCCCACCTCCAAATCCATCATAGCGTCCGTCGTTCTGTTTACGGCGGTGGCTTTCTGGAACAACTGGTCGGCGCCCATTTTGTACTTTGATTCGCGGCACAGCGACATGCTTCCTCTGACGGCGGTCCTCCAGCAGATGCTGCAGGAAAATGTCAACCCCTCCGGCGGAAGCGTAGGATCCGGATTCGCGGAAAACGAGAAGATGGCCACGGTGGTGATTTCCACGCTGCCGATCATCATCGCATATCCCTTTATGCAGAAATATTTTATTTCCGGCATCATGCTGGGATCTGTCAAAGAGTAAGGAGAAAACATGAAGAAAATATTGTGTTTGTTGCTTGCATCCCTGGTGTTGTTCGGATTGGCGGCATGTAACCGCACAAACTTTGCATCGGATTCGGTTGTGCTGTACATCGAATATAACGGCGTCACCGGAAAAGACGATGACATGGTGAAGGCGGCGCTGGAAGAAAAATTCGAAAAGGACACGGGTGAAAGCATTGATCTGATCGTGGAACCCGCTTCGACGGATACGATCGGCAATAAGGTCGTCGGCGCGATCTCGACGTCGTCCGACCGCATCGACGGGCTGATCCACCACTATTCTTCCGATTCCATGATCACGCAGATGATCACGCAGGAAAAGGAGCTCAAAGATCTTACCGCGTTGGCACAGGAATATGCGCCCGATTTTCTCGCGCGGTTCAATGAGGAGACGGATCCGGGTAAACTTGCGTATCACAAGGGGATGTATGACGGGAAAATGTATGCGCTGTCTTCGTTGGAACACAATTCCATCTACGGCATGCTGATCAACTGCGATTACATGGAGAATACCTCTTTCGACCCGGACGAGTATGATATTTCCCAACCCGGCTATAAATCTCTGACCGTCGACGATTTTACACAGCTTCTCATCGAGCTGAAAGAAAACAATCCCGACGTGACCCGTCCGCTGGCGGGTGCGCCGTACGATCTGGATTATATCATCGCGCCCGCGTTCGGCACGACGGGTTATACCCGCATGGAAAAAGTGGGGGATAAGATCTATCCCGCCTACGCGACGGAAAATTACCTCGAAGTGCTCGAATATGTGCGCATGCTCCAGGAAGAAAAGCTTTGGATGGAGAACCCGCTGGATACATCCGATGCCCTTAAATATTTTACGGCGGGGAAATGCGCGGTGTATCTGTGCTGGCCGGAAGTGACTTCACAGATCCAGATGGCACAAAAGCTGAAAATCGCCAGGGGCGAAGACTGCATCATGGTGGCGCCGCTGATCAGAGAAGGCAGCACGACGGAAACCAACGGTAATCTCCGCCAGCCCTCCGCCTTTCTGGGACTCATGGTGCCGAACAAGGGACAGAATACCGAACTGCTTCTGAAATTCATCAACTGGCTGCACAAAGATAAAGAAAATTATGAGTTGGCGAAGTACGGCATCAAAGGCGTACACTGGGAGGAAGCGGAAGTCGACGGAAAAGAGGCTTACGTTTATCCCGAAGAGAAGAGGGAAGAGTACGAGTCGGAGGCGCCCTATTCGGGACTGTATTGTTTCCTGACAGATGTGAATATTTCCGACCGCGTCTATGCCGGCTATACGGAACAGGAGATCAAGTGGGTGGAAGAAGTCCGTTCTTTCAAGACCTATCCGGAAGGCGGGTACGTCGATGAGGGAATGAACATCCCGACCGTTCCCGCTACCGACCGCGCGCTCAAAACAGAGGAAAGTAACCTGGGACGCCAGTACGTCTCCATGCGCGCCTACGCATGGTCGGATGCTCCGCTTCCTTCCGGGCAGACTTTGGCGAGCATGCATGCACAGCTGCGTGAAGATATTGAAACAAAGTACAAAAATTATATCCAGTTCCTGACCGACGAGTACAATTCGATCGTTGCGTCCTATCAATGAGTTGAGTAAGGAGAAGACAAGATGAAAAAGTTAACGATTCTTTTCGCGTTTGTAGCCTTTGTGGCTTTGAGCCTGGGCTGTGTCGCACCGGTATCTGCCTCGACGGAGGAAGAGCCCATGATCAATCTGTTTGCCTCGAAAAGTGACTGGATGCAGTCTACGGGCAACGGTGAGATCACTTTTGATGACTCCGGGATTACCATGACCCCGATCAATACGATCGGCACGGCGTATGTGGCCAACAAAATGGGCCAGGGGAAAATCAGCTTTACATACCAGGTCGAATATGCCCAAGGGGTCGATCCTTTTAAGTCGGACCAAGACAATTATCAGGTGTTTTTCGGCGTTCTGTTCTCCAACAGCCCGGCAAACATCGTGAGCCCGAACGCTGCGCTGTCCATTCCCTGGGAGGCCCCCGGCGGGTATCCGTACATGCTGGCTTTCGACACGGAAGTGCAGGGGAATGAGCCGGACAGGGCAAAACAGGTCGGTCTTACCCTGCGCCGCTATCAAGCGGGCGGAAGCCACGATTATACCCGTTGGAGTTCGGTAGAACCGACGGACGCGACCTATATCAACGATTCCGGCGTCAAGTATGAAAGCAAGATTCCCGCTTTTTATAAGCCTGTGACGTTGGAACAGTGCTTTGATACGGTCGAACACTCCGTGGATATCGAGGTGAAAAATCTCTATACGGCAAAGGGCGATGAAAAAGACGCCGTCCAGATAGACGTATGGTTTGATGGCGAACTTTGCCTCACCGTCGTGGACGAAATGCCCTTCGAAGGGGAAGATCTGGGCGAGGTCATCGAACTGGACAAGAGAGATGCGGACGGATACATTGCCCTCTATGCATACGACGGTTTCAATCTGACCGATCTGAGCTTGTGGGATTATAAAGTACACTTCAAGAGCTTCCAGGTGGCTTTCGGCGAAAGCAACGAAGGCGCGGCGCCTGTCACGCCGTCGACATCGGGTGGCGGATGTTCCGGCAGCATTGCGGGGATCTCTTCTCTGGCAGGACTCGGTGTGGCCGCTTTGGCCGCGGTGATCATGAAAAATAAAAAGCGGTGAGCGGCAACTATGGACTATCTCTTGAACGGTAAATGGGATCTGCGCTGTCTGGAAACGGGAGAAACCGTCTCCGCGCAGGTCCCGGGCGACATAACGGCAGACTGGTATGCTGCCGGGAAGATCCCCGATCCTTATTATGGAATGAATTATAAGGATGAGCGGTATGTGCTGGAACGGGATTATGAATATTCGCTGGAATTTGCAGCGAGGAATGCGGAGCCCGGCGAACGCTGTTATCTGTGTTTCGGCGGGATCGACACCTTCGCCGAGTTCCGGTTCAACGGCGCCCTGTTGGGCAAAACGGAGAATATGTTCCTCCGCTACGAATACGATGTCACGGATCTTCTGAAAAAGAAGAATCTGCTCTGTGTGCGCATGTGTTCCACCCTGAAGCGTATGCAAGAGATCGATGCGGAAAAATATTTTGCTTGTTTCAATAAGGAACGTATTTTTCTGCGTAAGGCGCAATGTCATTTCGGCTGGGATTGGGCTCCCGATCTTCCGGGTTACGGAATCTGGGAGGATGTGTCGCTCAGCTACCGTCCCGAACAAAGGATCCGGGAAGTGCGTTACCGTGCGGACTGCGCGGGGAACCTCACCATCTTCACCGAGCTGAATTACAATGTCCGGAAGGACGAATACCAGGAATTTGCGGAAACGGATACCCTCGCGTACACGGTGGAAGCGGCGCCCGGAGCGGGCCTGCAAAAGGGCATAAGGCTGGAATTTCCGGTAACGGGTGCAAAGAATTTTGGCAATCTGCGCATAGATTCGCCCGCTCTTTGGATGCCGCTGGGGTACGGAAATCCCGCCCTGTACGCATACAAAGTGGAGCTTTTGCGAAAGGGCGCGGTCGTGGATTCTTTTACGGGAAAACTCGGATTCCGCGAAGTGGAGCTGGTGCAAAAGCCCGTTTCGTCCAACCGTATGAGTTTTCGCCTGAAGGTCAACGGGGCCGACGTATTTGTCAAGGGCAGCAACTGGGTGCCCTGTGAGTGTTTTACGGGTACCGTGCGGCCGGAACGTTATGAAAAACTTATTTCGATGGCGGCGGATGCCGGCGTCAATATGCTGCGCGTCTGGGGCGGCGGCATTTACGAAAAAGAGATCTTTTATAGGCTTTGCGATGAAAAGGGTATCATGGTATGGCAGGATTTTATGTTTGCCTGCGCAGATATTCCCGAAACGGACGAAGATTTTGTCGCGAATGTGAAGGAGGAATGCATCCAGCAGGTCAAGCGGCTGCGGAATCATCCCAGTATCGTATATTGGTGCGGCGGGAATGAAAAGACAGGTTCCTGCGGGCTCCTGAAGCAGTACGGCGACGATCTGGTGGACATCACCATCCGCGGGATCGTGGAACATTACGACGGGACGCGCCCCTATGTGCGCCAGAGCCCTTACAGCCTTACGGATGTGGGGAACGACCCGGAGAGCGGTGAAACGCACGGTACGGCTTTGGAAGTGCCCGAGCTTGTTTCTTACGACGAGTTTTTGCGGAGATCTTTTGACCGCGAAGTATCCTTTGCCAGCGAATGCGCTGTCATGGGATCTTGCGTGCCGGAATCCTATCGTAAATTTGTCCCGAAAGATGAACTCTGGCCGTTGGGCGCGATCTACGAAGACAGATTTTGCGACAATCCTTACGGCGCACAGATGAGCTTTGTGCAGAGGCAACTGAAGATGGCCGATATGCTGTTCGGGCCGTCGGAAGGGATCGACGAGTTCGCAGTCAAATCGATGGCCGTGCAGGCGGAAGCCTTGAAGACGGAGATCCTGAATACGCGCAGGAAACGTGCGGTGTGCGGCGGGTTCATGAATTGGATGTTTGACGATATCTGGCCCACCGGTACCTGGTCCGTGATCGATTACTATCTGAAACCGAAAGCGGCCTATTATACTTTGAAGCGGGAATATGCGCCTTTCCGCGGCGGGGTACTTTGTGACGGCAGGGGAAAATATTTCGGGTACCTCATCAACGATACCGATCGTGAACTGCGCGTGAGCCTCCGCTCCGGCGGCGTGACGGTCGACGGGGTCTACGGCCCGGTCGCCTCGCAGACCTTGCAGGTACAGGGGTATTCCGTGTATGAGCTCGGAGAAATGAAGGCGGAGGGGGATGTGCTTTGGATGTCCTATTCCGCAGATGAATTTTCCGGCTCGGCGGTCGCCTTTAGAACTCCTTTTAAGGAACTGACTTTTCAGTCGGCATATTCGGCAGAAGTCGGGCAAAGCGTAAAGGAGGGAGAGAGGTATCACACGAAAATCTGCATAACGGCGGAGAAATATGTCCGGACCATGCACATCGCCGTTCCGGACGACGCAACCGTGGATGAAGATTGGTTTGATGTGCTGCCTTCGCAGAAGGTGGTTGTCACTGTGCTTTCCAAACGCCCGCTGAAAAGTGAAGAGATAAAGATAACCGATTATGTCGAATATATAAGGAAAAGATGATATGATAGACTTCGATTTAACCGTGTTTGAGCGGGAAAACAGTTGTCTGGGCGGGATATTTCGGACCGGCCCGGCAAAGGTCGGGGAAATTCGCGGTACACCGGATAAAAAGATCGAATTTGCCGACTATAACGGCAGAACTTTGTGCTGTATCACGAGCTGCAGCGGGCAGCGCGCCATTTATCCGCTGGATGAAGCCGTGTTTGCTGCGCCTGCGGAATATGTGGTTATGGATCTCGACGGTACCAGCATTGTCAGCGAAGAATTCTGGATCGACATCATCGAACAGACCGTCTGCCGTCTGACGGGGAAGACCATTCATTTTTCCGCGGAAGATCTGCCCTATGTATCGGGGCACAGTACGGGCGAGCATCTCGATTATGCACTGAAAAAATACGGGTCAGGCTCCTATGAAAATGCGATGGAAACATACCATGAGATCAGCCATCGGGAACTTTCCGCTCTCTTCAAGGGCAACCGCGGAAAAATCAAGCCGGCAAAAGGCCTGAAAGAATTTCTGCTCGCTCTGAAGAACCGCGGGATCAGGGTGGGATTGGTATCCAGCGGCTTGTTTTACAAGGCGATCCCCGAGATCGAGGCGGCTTTCGACGTGATGGAACTGGGGGACCCGCGGGAGTTTTACGACGGGATCATCATGGGCGGCGTGGAAAAGGGGCCCGGAAAATATTCGACGCTTGGCGAACTTGCCGCAAAACCCCATCCGTGGCTGTATAAAGAGCTCGCTTATTCCGGCCTGAAATGCAAAAATCCGGAAAAGCTGATCGTTTTGGAGGATTCTGCCAGCGGCGTATTGTCGGCGCGGCTTGCGGGCTATCCCGTCATCGGAATGACGGGCGGGAATATCCGCGCTTCCGGCCTGGAAAAACTTTGTACGGCGCAGGCGGATTCACTGGAACAGGCATTGAGATATATATTAGGAGGAAATGAATGATCAAAAAGATTCTTGCAGGGATTTTGGCGCTCGTCAGTCTTTTTTCCGTCGTTGCGTGTGCCCCCGACGAACCGCCGGCAGAAAAACCCGATCACATCGGCCTGTACGCCGCGGAAGACGGAACACTCATGAAAGACGGAAAAGCTTTTTACGGCTTTGGCGTCAACTATTACAGTATGCTCAACTGTGCATTTTCCCAAAGATGGGACGTATCCAATTCGCTTGCAGCTTTGGAACAACTTGCCGCGTATGATGTGAAAGTGGTTCGTTTCAATATCGCCGGTTATGCTTCCAGCGACTGGGATTACGTGATCAAAAAAGAAGAACTGTACTTCCAGACATTGGATTCTCTGGTGGATAAAGCGAGTTCTCTGGGGATCGGTCTCATCCCTTCGTTTTTCTGGAACCAGGTCGCGCTCAGCGATTATTTTGACGAGCCTGCGGGGCTTGCACTGCGGACCCGTGAGACAAAGACAATGCAATTTATCGCTTCCTTTACGGCGAAAGTGGTGTCGCGTTATGCCGAGCATCCCGGGATCTATGGCTGGGAGTACGGAAACGAAGCGGGCCTCGGCTCCAGTTTGCCGAATTTTATGGACTTTATGCCGCAGTTGCCGGCTACCAGTTCCAGGAAGAATCGGGATATGGACGACAAGATCAACTACGAAGACTATGTCAACGCCGTCAAACTGTTTGCGGAAGTGGTAAGCGACAACGATCCGTATGATCGAATCATCGGCAGCGGCGATGCTGAGCTCCGCACATCGGCGTATCATCTGAAAACGTCCGGCTCCTGGGGTATGGACAGCGTGGCCGAACATGAACAGATGCTGGATTTTGTCAACCAGGATCCGATCTCTGCCATCAGTTATCATAAATATCCCGAAGGCGGCGTTTCCGTGACGGCGAATCCTTCCTCCGTTCCCGATTATCTGGGTCTGTACAGCGATTGGGATGGCTTTATGGAATATTTCGTCGCGCAGGGCAAGCGGATGAAAAAACCTGTCTATCTCGGAGAAACCGGCTTTGTTTACAGCGAAGCGACCGCGGAAGATAAAAAAACTTCCCTGACGCCGGAAAAGATCCTGAGCGTGATCCAGACGATCGCCGATGCGGCTGTCAAGGCGGATTTGCCTTTGGCCCTCTTTTGGAATTACGACGATCGCCCCGATTATGATCCGAATCAGCCCAACGACAGGAGCTCCGGCACCGAATGGAGCTGGAATGAACGCTGGGATAAAGGCAAAGGAATATTGGAGATCATTCAGAAGGCCAATCAGGCTTTTGCAGAAAAACATGCGGAGAGCGAGAGCGCGCAATAACTCTCTTTGAAGGCGCGCCCGGGCGGCATGACAGGCTCTTTGCACAGATGCAAATTGCGCTGCTACCGATCGCCGCATATAGAGGATTTGCACAAAGAAAGGCACCCTTTTTGGGTGCCTTTTTGCTTTGCTGTGTGTTAATGGAGTTTTACAGAATAGAAACGGCAAAGCGCACAGATGTGCGGTGAATTTTTCGACGGAGGTATGGGGGAAGAGTTCTGACAGGAACCTTCTTACAGCCGCCGCCCGTGTGAGCACAGATGTGCGGTGAATTTTTCGACGGAGGTGTTGAGAATGAGTTCCTGCGGAAAATTTTCCTCTTCGACGAGCTTGAGTGCGTAAGTAAAATCGCCGATGTGTGCCGCACCGTGGCTGTCGGAGCCAAGCGTCACGGGAACACCGTACCGCCGGCAAAGGCGCAGGAGCTCTCTGTCCCGTGCGGTCGCGTCGCCGCGGTATCCGCCGGGGGTGAGAGAGGCGTTGTTCATCTCGATCGCCGTGCCCGTCTCCGAACAGGCCTTGACCAGATCTTCGGCGAGGAGGGGATATTTTTCGTCGTCCGGGTGCCCCGCGATGTCCGCTCTGGCATGGCGGATGGCGGAAATGAGCGCCGCGGTGTTTTCTTCCGCGCTCTTGGGCGGGAAGCAGGGCGGGTGCTGGCTCAGGATCACGATCTGCATCTCGGCGAGAAGGTCGTCGGGAAGCCCCACCTTTCCGCAGGGGAGGACGTCCGCCTCCACTCCGTATAATATGCGTACGCCCAGCCTCTTCGGCTCGCAGTATTTGAGATTGCGGAAATAACTTTCGCTCGCCGAACCGGGAATCGCGGGGTCATGGTCCGTCACGCAGATGAGTTCAAGGCCGCGCTTTTTCGCGGCGCGCGCGAGGTCGGTCACCGTGTCGGTGGTAAAATGCCCGCTCGCGATCGTATGGGAATGTGTGTCGAGTACGATCTTCATACAGCCTCCGTAAGGCGGCAAAAAGCGCGGGTTACCGCGCGCCTTTGTCGTTGTTGTCCGTTATGTCTTTTGTGCAATCGGGGATGTCCCCGTTTTCCGCGGCAAGTCCGGCCGCATCGCTTTCTGACTGATCGGGGGCGTCCCCGTTTTCCGCGGCGCATTCAGCTGCACCGTTTTCCGCGGCGAGTTCGGCTGCGCGCGTATTTTTGCGGAAGATAAAGATCTTGCGCGTGAGGTAATTGTAGACGAGTACGACCGCCGTGAGAACAATCTTTATGATCCATTCGTTGATGTGGAGGAGGTCATAGCCGAGGTACATACCGAGTAGGTGGATGCCGAGGCCTCCTGCCGAGAGTACGGCAAAGAGGAAAAAGCCGCCCACCGTCTTCGATCTCCCTTTTTCCTTATAGACAAAGATCACCGAAAAGATATAGTTGAACGCCAGGCCCACCAGAAAGCCCGCGCCCGTGCCGATCACGGTGGCGAGGGTAGTCGGTTCCGCCGTTCCGCCCAGAAAGATGGAGAGAAAATCGGGGTAGATCTCCGGCTGCATCAGATAGAGCACGAGGCTCATCGTCAGAAAGTCCACGACGGTCGCGACGCCGCCGACGATCAGAAAACGCACGATCTCGCGCAGCAGCGGGTTGTACCACAGCTTTTTGATCAGGCCCATCATTTTTCCTCCCCGTCGTTGATTACCTGTTCGATGATAAAGGAGGGGCGATGTTTGGATTCGAGGTAATTTTTCCCGACGTAGGCGCCCACGATGCCGACGGCCAGCAGGATGACGCCCGTAAAGAAGGCCATGGCGGAGAGCAGGATGGTCCAGGACCCCACAAAGCCGAGCCCGTACAGCACGCCCGTCGCCACCGTGGCGGCAAAGCCGAGCAGCAGGAACAGCAGGGCAAATACATTGATGAATTTGAGCGGCTTAGTCGAAAAGGAGGTGATCCCTTCGAAGGCAAAGGCGAGCATCTTTTTCAGCGGGTATTTGCTCTCGCCGGCAAAGCGTTCGGCGCGCTCGTAGTAAACTTTGGAAGAGGGGTAACCGACCATCGGAACCATTCCGCGAAGGAAGAGGTTGACCTCTTTGAATTGCAAAAGGCCTTCCACGGCGCGGCGGCTCATCAGGCGGTAGTCGGCGTGGTTGAACACGATGTCCACACCCATCGCTTTCATGATCTTGTAAAATCCTTCGGCGGTGGCGCGCTTGAAAAAGGTGTCCGTCTTGCGCGCGCTGCGCACGCCGTAGACGACATCGAAGCCCTTTTTGTATTCTTCGATCATCTTGTCGACGGCGCCGATGTCGTCCTGCAGGTCGGCATCCATGGAAATCGTCACATCCGCATATTTTGCCGCCGTGAACAGTCCTGCGAGCAGCGCGTTCTGGTGCCCGCGGTTGCGCGATTCCTTCACGCCGGAAAAATGACTGTCCTTTGCGTGCAGGTCGGAAATGATCTGCCAGGTCTTGTCTTTGGAACCGTCATCCACGAACAGGATGCGGCTCTTGTCCGAAACGTCGCCCCGCCCGATCAGCTCGTGCAGTTTTTCAAGCAGACGTTTGGAAGTTTCGGGAAGAACTTCTTCTTCGTTGTAACAGGGAACCACGAAATAAAGTATGTCGGCCATCTCGGTCGCTCTCCTTGCGGCGCTTGGCCGCTTCTGTGCGGCATTCGCCGCTGTTTGCGCAAAATTCACCATTCTCTCTCCGATACAGCGTTTCGAAAACCCTTTCCGCCGCGAAAACGCAAAGCGCGCCATCCTGAACGGGGTACGGAAGAAAAACCGAAAACGCTCTCTGCGGCGAGGTCGGTTTCACGGTTTTTTCCGCAGAAATCTCTCCGCCCCGCTATGGCAGATTTCATTATAGCATAGTTTCTCCGCAAAAGCAATTAGATTGCATAAAATCAAAACTTATTCGCTGTTTTCACACAAAACCCACATAAGACAACAAAATTTTTTCAAAAAACCACAAAATTTTTTTGATAGGGGTTGACAGTTGTGTTGTTTTGTATTATAATATTGTTGAATCATAAAACTATACGGAGGATTGGCGATGGCAAAGTTCTATGCGGAAACGATCGGCAAGAGCGACAGGATCGACCGCCTGAAAGACAATTTGTATAAGAAGATGCCCGAGATCGAATCGGCGCGTGCAAAGCTCATCACCGAGTCTTATAAACAAACGGAAGGGGAACCGGTGATCATGCGCCGGGCCAAGGCGTTTTTACACATTTTGCAGAATCTCCCCATCGTGATACGCGATGAGGAGCTGGTCGTGGGAAGCACGACGATCGCGCCGCGCGGTTGCCAGACCTACCCCGAATTTTCCTTCGAGTGGCTGGAATCGGAGTTTGACACGGTCGCGACGCGTTCGGCGGACCCTTTCTATATTTCCGAGGAGGCGAAAAAGGATATTGCCGAGGCGGACAAGTACTGGAAGGGCAAGACGACGAGCGAGCTGGCGACTTCCTATATGGCGCCCGAAACGCTCACGGCGATGAAGCACAACATGTTCACGCCCGGCAACTATTTTTACAACGGCGTAGGGCACGTGACGGTGCATTACGACTGGGTGCTGGCCGTCGGATTTTCCGGGATCGCGGAAAAGGCGAAGAAGGCGCTGGCCGAATGCAAATTCGGAGACGCCGATTATGCGCGCCGCTCGCGCTTCCTGGAAGCGGTGATCCTCTCCTGTGAGGCCGCGATCATCTATGCCAAACGCTATGCGGCGCTCGCGCGCGACATGGCGAACAAGGAACAGAACGCCGCCCGCCGCGCGGAACTTACGCGCATCGCCGAGAACTGCGAACGCGTTCCCGAATACGGCGCGCGCAATTTCTGGGAGGCCTGTCAGTCCTTCTGGTTCGTGCAGCAGCTTTTGCAGATCGAATCGAGCGGCCATTCCATTTCGCCCGGACGTTTCGACCAGTATATGTATCCTTATTATAAAAAGGATCTGGACGAAGGCAAACTCACCCGCGAATTTGCACAGGAACTCATCGACTGCATCTGGATCAAGCTCAACGACCTCAACAAGTGCCGCGATGCCGCGAGCGCCGAAGGCTTTGCGGGCTACAGCCTTTTCCAGAACCTCATCGTGGGCGGCCAGAATGCCGAGGGCGTCGACGTCACCAACGATCTTTCCTATATGTGCCTGACGGCGTCCATCCATGTCATGCTGCCGCAGCCTTCCCTTTCCATCCGCGTATGGAACGGATCGCCGCACGAGCTTCTGATCCACGCGGCGGAAGTCACCCGCACCGGCGTGGGCCTGCCCGCATACTACAACGACGAGGTCATCATTCCTTCCCTGATGAGCCGCGGGCTCACCTTGCAGGACGCGCGCGAATACAACATCATCGGCTGCGTCGAACCGCAGAAGGCGGGCAAGACGGAAGGCTGGCACGATGCCGCGTTCTTCAATATGTGCCGTCCGCTCGAGCTGGTGTTCTCCGACGGCATGGACAAGGGCGAACAGGTCGGCCTGCATACGGGCGACGTGACCAAGTTCAAGACCTTCGATGAATTTTACGATGCCTACAAGGCACAGATGGAATACATGATCTCGCTCCTGGTCAATGCGGACAACGCCATCGACGTCGCGCATGCCGAGCGCTGCCCTCTGCCCTTCCTTTCGGGCATGATCGAGGACTGCATCGGCCGCGGCAAATCGGTGCAGGAGGGGGGCGCCATCTACAACTTTACCGGCCCGCAGGGCTTCGGTATCGCCAACATGGCCGACTCGCTTCTGGCCATCAAGACGCTCGTGTATGACGAGAAGAAAGTGACGATGGAGGAGTACCGCAAGGCGCTCGCCGACAACTACGGCAAGGGCCTGCCCGCCTCCGAAGTGGAGTTCGTGCTGGGCGAGGTCATCAAGAACCTGCGCGCGGCGGGCAAACCTGTCAACCAGGCGGACATCGCGGCGGCGGCCAAGTCGCTGATGACTCCGACCAACAAATACGACAAACTGCTCGAGATGATCGATTCGGTGCCCAAGTACGGCAACGACATCGAGGAAGTGGATATGTTCGCGCGCGACGTCGAATATACCTACGCCAAACCTCTGGAGAAATACAAGAACCCGCGCGGCGGGCAGTTCCAGGCGGGCATGTACCCCGTATCGGCGAACGTGCCGCTCGGCGCACAGACGGGCGCCACGCCCGACGGCAGACTGGCCGGAAAACCGGTCGCCGACGGCGTTTCCCCTTCGGCTGGGAAAGATACGCACGGGCCTACCGCCACGGCCAACTCCGTTTCCCGCCTCGACCATTACATTGCGTCCAACGGAACGCTGTTCAACCAGAAGTTCCATCCCTCCGCGCTCAGCGGCCGGCAGGGCCTGGAAAACTTCGTGGCGCTCATCCGCTCCTACTTCGATCAGAAGGGCAGCCACATGCAGTTCAACGTCGTTTCGCGCGAGACGCTCATCGATGCGCAGAAACATCCCGAAAATTACAAACACCTCGTCGTCCGCGTAGCGGGATACAGCGCCCTGTTCACCACCCTTTCGCGCAGCCTGCAGGATGACATCATCAATCGTACCGAACAGCAGGGGATGTAATCTATGGCTGAAAATTACCTGGATACGCGCGGCAGGATCTTCGATATCCAGCGCTATTCCATTCACGACGGTTCGGGGATCCGCACCATCGTCTTTCTGAAAGGATGTGTCCTGCGCTGCAAGTGGTGCTGCAATCCCGAATCGCAGGAGTACAAGATCCAGACGATGATGGTGCAGGGCAAGCCCAAGATCATCGGCCAGGATATCACCGTGCGGGAAGTGCTGGAAACGGTGGTGCGCGACCGCACCTATTACCGCCGCAGCCGTGGGGGGATGACCCTTTCGGGCGGCGAGAGCCTGTGCCAGCCGGATTTTTGCGAAGCGCTCCTGCGCGGCGCAAAGGAGCAGGGCCTCACGACTGCCATGGAGAGCATGGCCTGTGCCGAATGGCCGGTCATCGAGCGCATGCTTCCCTATCTGGACACTTACCTCATGGACATCAAGCACACCGATCCCGCCAAGCATGAAAAGTTTACGGGCAGGCGCAACGAGCTGATGATGGAAAATGCCCGCAAAGTGGCGGAGAGCGGCATGACGGAACTCGTCATCCGCGTGCCGGTCGTCCCTACTTTTAATTGTACGGTACCCGAAATCGAGGGCATCGCGCGCTTTGCGGCCTCCCTTCCCGGCGTCAAAAAGATGCACCTTTTGCCCTATCACCGCCTGGGACAGGATAAATATACCGGCCTCGGCAGAGACTATGAACTGAAAGATCTCGTTCCGCCGGACAACGCCACCATGCAGCAACTCGCCGAGGCGGCCCGCCGCGTATCGGGGCTGGACGTGCAGATCGGCGGGTAAAAGCAGTTCTCACTTTTTGTTTCGAGCTGTCGAAACAAAAAGTCGAGATATTGAGGGCGACACCGTCGAGCGCCGCTTAAAAAGCGGCTGTGCGGCGTTTTCTCCCTCTTTGCGGCTTATTATAAGGGCTCCAAACTATTGTATAAAGCCGCAAATTCACCCTCTTCCCATGAGCCAAAGCGTTGGCAAACAGGGGTGCGCTGCGGAAAAGTGTGATTTCCCTTGCGCGAGTAGATTATTTTTGAAATAATTACTTGCGTTTCCGCAAACCACGCTTTGCGGAACAAGCCCCCGATTTGCCGCATTCTTACGGCTTATGCGGAAAGAGTGAATGCGCGCGATTATAATTTTGAGAGCGAAATAAAGTATCGCGCGCAGAGAGAAAACAGGCGGCCAGCCCGCAGAGCGGGCGCGCCCGCGGGTTTTCTCTGAATATCAAGCAAATATCCGCATCTCTTTTGCGGAGATTTGCGCGAAGAGGTAATACCATGGATCTAACCCAAAGCGGCGACAAAATGCGCATCATCCAGGAACTCGTTCCCGGCAAACAGATCACCATCGCGCACGTCATCGCCAATCCCGACAAAATTCTTTATAAAAAGCTCGGCCTTGACCCCGCCGTCGATTACAGCAGTGCGGCGATCGGCATCGTCACCGTCAGCCCCGCCGAAACGGCGATCATCCTCGGCGACGTGTCCGTCAAGGCTTCGGGCGTCGAACTCGGCTTTGTGGACAGGTTCAGCGGCACCCTCATCGTCACGGGCACCGTCTCGCAGGTGGAGGCCGCGCTCGATGCGCTCGTCTCCTACGCGCGCGACACCCTCGGCTTCGTCTGCTGCCCCATCACCAAGACCTGATATGCGCAAGATCATGCTGGCGGGCCGCTCGGGCGCGGGCAAAACCACCCTCACGCAGGCGCTGCGAGGGGAGAGGCTCACCTATCATAAAACACAGTACGTCGACTTCACCGGCGCGCTCATCGATACGCCGGGCGAATACGTCGAAACCAAGCGCCTGGGCTATGCGCTCGCCCTCTACTCGTACGAGGCGGACGTGGTGGGACTCCTGCTTTCCGCCACCGAGCCATTTTCGCTCTATCCGCCCTGCTGTACCTGCATGGTCAACCGCGAGGTCATCGGCATCGTCACCAAGATCGACGAGCCGGACAGCCGCCCGCAGCTCGCCGCCGAATGGCTTCGGCTCGCCGGCTGCAAGAAGATCTTCTTCGTCTCTTCCTATACGGGGGAGGGCATCCCGGAGATCTTCGACTATCTCAAAGAGGATGGAGATGTCCTTCCTTGGGAAAAACAAAAAAAACAACTCAAAACCACAAAAAAATCAAATTAATTATAAAATAAATGTTGACTTTTGTGGCATTGTGTTGTATAATGAATATGAAATCAAAAACCGAAAGGTAGGAGAGGTTAAAAAATGGTAAACGAATACGAAATCAAGAAAGAGATCTGCGACATCGGCAAGCGCATCTACAATCGTGGCATGGTCGCTTCCAACGACGGCAACATCTCTGTCAAGCTCAACGATCATGAATTCCTCTGCACGCCTACGGGTGTGAGCAAGGGCTTCATGACGCCGGAATTCATCTGCAAAGTGGATGAGAACGGCAACGTTTTGCAGGCGAACAAGGGATTCAAGCCCTCTTCGGAGATCAAAATGCACATGCGCGTCTACAAAGAGCGCCCGGACGTGAACTCGGTCGTGCACGCGCACCCGATGTATGCTACGGCGTTTGCGATCGCGGGCATCCCGCTGACGCAGCCGATCATGCCGGAAGCGGTCATCGCGCTCGGATGCGTTCCCATTGCGGAATACGGCACCCCTTCCACCGAAGAGATCCCCGACGCGGTTTCCAAGTATCTGCAGCATTTTGATGCGGTGCTGTTGGAGAACCACGGCGCGCTGACTTTCTCCGATTCGCTCCTTTCGGCGTACCACAAGATGGAGTCTGTCGAATTTTATGCACAGCTCCTGTATCTTTCCAAGCACCTCGGCGGGCCGAAGGAACTTTCCAAGGCGCAGGTCGAGAGGCTGTATGAGATCCGCCGCAAATTCGGAATGAAGGGCAAACATCCCGCAGATCTTTGCCCGAACGCCAAAGCCGGCCTGCCCAGCTGCCATTCCTGCGGCGGTAATTGCGGCAGCAGCTGCTCTTCTTCGGCTTCCGCGGCGAACGATGCCGACCTCGTGGCCGAGATCACCAAGAAGGTCATGAAGGAACTTGGCCTGTAACATGGACGAAAAGATGGTCGCCGAGGCGGTGGCGAAAGCGGTGCGGGAGGCACTCCCGTCCGGCGTCACGCCCCGCCTGGCGCACAAACTTGCCGATGCCGTGCGCCGGCGCGCCCGCGAGATGGGCGTGAAGGCGGTCGTCGCCGTGTCCGACGCGCATGCCAATCCCGTGCTCTGCGAAGCGGAGCAGGGGGCGTTCATCGCCTCGTGGGATATCGCGCTGAACAAGTCGTACACGGTCGTCGCACTGAAAATGTCCACGGCGGAGCTTGCCAAACTTGCGGCTCCGGGCGCGGAACTGTACGGCATTCAGTTCACCAACGGCGGAAAGATCGTCGTATTCGGGGGCGGGGAGCCTCTGGAATCGGACGGAAAGATCGTCGGCGGACTGGGCGTGAGCGGCGGGAGCGCCGAGCAGGATACCGCCCTTGCGGCATACGGCAGGCAGATATTTAAGGAGATATGCAATGCTGAATGAAAATGACATCGGCGCGATCGTCAAGGAAGTCGTTGCGAAGCTGCACATCAAAGAGGGCGTCGGTCCCGGCATGGGCATCTTCGAAGACATGAATGACGCGATCGCCGCGGCGAAAAAGGCGCAGGCGGTCCTGCGGACGATGACGATGGATCAGCGTGAGAAGATCATCACCCGCATCCGTGAAAAGATCGTCGAGAACGCCGAGACGCTGGCGCGCATGGCCGTGGATGAGACGGGCATGGGCAATGTCGGTCATAAGATCCTGAAAAACAAGCTGGTCGCCGAAAAGACGCCCGGCACCGAGGACATCACCACCGTCGCCTGGTCGGGCGACAGGGGGCTGACTCTCATCGAAATGGGGCCTTTCGGCGTCATCGGCGCCATCACGCCCTGCACAAACCCCAGCGAGACCATCCTCTGCAACAGCATCGGAATGATCGCAGGCGGCAACACGGTCGTGTTCAACGCGCATCCCGCCGCCATCAAGACATCGAATTTTGCCGTGCGCCTCGTCAACGAGGCCTGCGTGGAAGCGGGCGGCCCGGAAAACGTGGCCTGCTCCCTCGTAAAACCCACGCTGGACAGCAGCAAGATCATGATGTCGCATAAAGACATCCCGCTCATCGTGGCGACGGGCGGCCCGGGCGTCGTGACGGCGGTGCTCTCTTCGGGCAAACGCGGCATCGGCGCGGGCGCGGGCAATCCTCCCGCACTGGTGGACGAGACGGCGGACATCCGCAAGGCCGCGGCCGACATCGTCAACGGCTGCACCTTCGACAACAACCTTCCCTGCATTGCGGAGAAAGAGATCGTCGCCGTCGATTCGATCGCAGACGAGCTCATGAACTACATGATCACCGAACAGGGCTGCTACCTTGCCAGCAAGGAAGTGCAGGACAAACTCATCGCGACCGTGCTCACCCCGAAGGGGCTCAACCGCAAGTGCGTGGGCCGCAGCGCCAAAGTTCTCCTTTCGATGGTCGGCGTGGAAGTCTCCGACGACATCCGCTGCATCGTGTTCGAAGGGGAGAAGGAGAATCCGCTCATCCGCGAAGAGCTGATGATGCCCATTCTCGGTATGGTCCGTGCCAAAGATTTCGACGACGCCGTGGAAAAAGCGGTGTGGCTGGAACACGGCAACCGCCATTCGGCGCACATCCATTCCAAAAACGTAGACAATATCACCAAATATGCGAAGGCGATCGATACGGCCATTCTCGTCAAGAACGGCCCCTCGTATTCGGCGATCGGATTCGGCGGCGAGGGCTTCTGCACATTTACGATCGCGAGCCGCACGGGCGAAGGGCTCACCAGCGCTTCCACGTTCACAAAGCGGCGCCGCTGCGTGATGTGCGACAGCCTCTGCATCCGCTGAGGACGGGGCGGGCTTTTTCCGGAAAGATCTTACCCTCTCAGAAAGCTATTTCGCGAAGGAGTTATCATGGAAAATAAAAGCATTGAAGAAATCGTCAAAAAGGTGCTCGAGAGCATGACGGGCGGCGCAGCGATGAACGCATCCGCGCCTTCAGTCAGCCGCGCTCCGGCATCCGGCAATAGCATTCCCAAGACCGCGCGCGTGGCCAAACTGGTCGAAAAAGGCCGCTTCGAGATCCAGGAATATCCTCTGCCCGAAGTGGGCGACGGCGATATCCTCGTCAAAGTCGAGGGCTGCGGCGTATGCGGCACCGACGCGCACGAATTCAAAAACGACCCGTTCAACCTCATCCCTGTCGTTCTCGGCCATGAAGGCACGGGCGAGATCGTCAAGATGGGCAAAGACGTCAAAAAGGACAGCGCCGGCAAAGATCTGCACCTGGGCGACAAGGTCGTCACCTGCATGATCTTCAAAGACAATCCCGAGATCACCATGTTCGACCTCAACAAGCAGAACGTGGGCGGCGCGGACGTGTACGGTCTCCTTCCGGACGACGACGTACATTTCAACGGCTGGTTTGCCGATTACCTGCTCATCCGCAAGGGGAGCACGGTATTCAACGTGTCCGATCTCGATCTCGATTCCCGCGTTCTGATCGAACCCTGCGCCGTTCTGGTGCATGCGGTGGAGCGCGCCAAGACGACGGGCATTCTGCGTTTCAACAGCCGCGTGGCTGTACAGGGCTGCGGCCCGATCGGCCTGATCTGCATCGCCGTTCTGCGCACGATGGGCGTGGAGAACATCACCGCCCTTGACGGCAACGACAAGCGCCTCGAATTTGCGAAGAGGATGGGCGCCTCGAAGACGGTCAACTTCAAACAGTACAACGGAATCGAAAACCTGACCAAGGCGGTGGAAGACAGCTTCGGCGGGCATCCCGCGGATTTCGCATTCCAGTGCACCGGTTCGCCCGTAGCGCATGCGAACATCTATAAATTCATCCGCAACGGCGGCGGTCTGTGTGAGCTCGGCTTCTTCATCAACGGCGGCGACGCCACCATCAACCCGCACTTCGACATCTGCTCGAAAGAGATCACGATCGTCGGATCCTGGGTATACACGCTGCGCGACTATGCGACCACGTTCGACTTCCTCAAACGCGCTAACGGCATCGGTCTTCCGATGAAAGAACTCATCACGCACAGGTTCCCGCTCGAAGAGATCAACGAAGCGCTCAAAACGAACCTGAGCATGCAGGGCCTCAAGATCGCCATCATCAACAAGTGATCGGGCTTTCTGCCGGACAATAAACGGAGCAGACAATGGCAAAGGCGGTAGGCATACTCGAAGTTTTCGGACTCACGGCGGCATTTGTGGCGGCAGACGCCGGCTGCAAGGCGGCGGACGTGACGATCGAAAAGTTCGACAAAAACAAACCGGCGAATGCGGATAAACTTCCCGTACCGCTCATCGTGGCGATCAAGTTCCGCGGTGACGTCGCGGCCGTAGAGGCGGCGATGGATGCGGCATCGGAAGCCGCGCGCGCCATGACGGGAGTCGTGAGCCGTTTTGTGATCCCCAATCCCGAACAGGATACGGAGGGGATGCTCAAACTCAGCGGTCTGGATAAGAGCTGACAGCGCGCGAGCGCAGGCAAATAAATTTGCGGGAGCGCGCGAGCGCAGGCAAAAATAATTTAAGGAAATAAATTTTCGGAGGATAGAAAAATGGCTAAGGAAGCATTGGGAATGATCGAAACCAGGGGCCTCGTCGCGGCGATCGAAGCGGCGGATGCCATGGTGAAAGCGGCGGAAGTGACCCTCATCGGCACCGAGAAGATCGGCAGCGGCTTGGTGAGCGTCATGGTGCGCGGCGACGTCGGCGCGGTGAACGCGGCGGTCGAAGCGGGCGCAAACAACGCATCCCGTCTGGGCGAACTGGTGGCGAAACACGTCATTCCCCGCCCGCATGCAGACGTCGAAAAGATTCTTCCCCATCTGTAAGAGCCGATCTAGCCGGAGGATACCATGGGTAAATCATTGGGCTTCATCGAAATATCCGGCGTAGCGGCTGCAGTGGACGCCCTCGATATCATGTGCAAGACGGCGAATGTCGAGTTTGTCACATGGGAGAGGAAAATGGGCGGAAGGCTCGTCACCATCATCGTACGTGGTGACGTGTCTGCCGTGACCGAAGCGGTGGAAGCCGCCGCAGCGCACGCTATCAAAAAGCCGGTCGCCAAAGCGGTCATCGCCAACCCGCATTCCGAAACGGAGCGCATGGTGGCCATCTCGGCCGCGCGCCTTTCCAAAGGGGTGCAGGTGATCGAATAAAGGTTGCAGGATCCCGCAAAGCGCGGTCCGAATAAAACATTTGTAAAATCTCGAAGGAGGAGAAAGAACTATGTCACTCGAAGCATTGGGAATGATCGAAACCAGGGGCCTGGTCGCAGCGATCGAGGCGGCGGATGCTATGCTCAAAGCAGCCAACGTTACCCTCATCGGCACCGAGAAGATCGGCAGCGGCTTGGTGAGCGTCATGGTGCGCGGCGACGTCGGCGCGGTGAACGCGGCGGTCGAAGCGGGCGCTAACAATGCGTCCAAACTCGGCGAGCTGGTTGCCAAACACGTGATCCCTCGCCCGCATACGGACGTCGAGAAAATTCTTCCCACCCTTGCGAAGTAATTGTAGGCGGATCCCTGCCGCGCGCTGTAAAGCGCGCGGCAGAAAGGGATCGCTGCAAGACATGAGCCGGGCAGGAACCCTGTCGTGAGGCAGGGCAGGTTTTCTGCGGCCTTTTTTCGGCTGCACAGACAGTAAAAATTCGCAAGCGCCGCGCTCGCGGTGCGAAAGGAAGGGAGCAATGGACGAAAAGACCATTGAATTGATCACCAAACTGGCGCTGGAAGCGATGCAGCAGCAACAGTCCGAAAAGCGAGGCTATCTCGTCCCGGTCGGGGTGTCTGCGCGGCACGTCCATCTGACGCAGGAACATGTCGAGGCGCTCTTCGGCGCCGGGCACACGCTGCATCCCAAAAAGATGCTCATGGGCGGGCAGTTCGCTGCGGAAGAATGTGTCACCATCGTCGGGCTGAAGCTCCGCGCCATTGAAAATGTGCGCGTGCTCGGACCCTGCCGCAAACAGTCGCAGGTAGAGATCTCCGCGACGGATGCCATTCGCCTGGGCGTCAAAGCGCCGATCCGCGAATCGGGCAAACTTGCGGGCAGTGCGCCGATCGCCATTGTAGGACCTTGCGGTGCCGTGTACCTCAACGAGGGGTGCATCATCGCCATGCGGCACATTCATATGTCGCCCAAGGACGCGGAAGCGGCGGGCGTCAAGGACGGAGACATCGTTTCCGTCAGAGCGGACAACGAACGCGCCACCGTATTTGATAAGGTGCTCATCCGCGTGAACGATTCCTTCACGCTGGAAATGCACATCGATACCGATGAAGCCAACGCTTCCAAGATCAAAACGGGCGATACGGTGCGTATCATTTAACGGATTGCCAAGGAGACAGATATGATCATCGGCAAAGTGGTGGGGAGCGTCGTCTCCACACGCAAATGCGACAATCTCGTCGGCAACAAATTCATGATCGTCGAACCCATACCCAGCCTTCGCGTGGATAACCGCATCGTCGCGATCGACAAGATCGGCGCCGGGATCGGGGAGTATGTCCTCGTCGCGCAGGGAAGCGCGGCGCGCGTCGGCTGCGACATGGAAAGGGCACCCGTGGATGCGGCCATCGTCGGGATCATCGACGAAGGTCAGAATCTGGAATAAAGCGGCATTCGGTCGTTTTCGGAGCAAAAGATTATGGACATGAAAGAACTCGCCGCCCTTTTGCGGCAAAACGGCGTAGTCGGCGCAGGCGGCGCCGGTTTCCCTACATACGCCAAATTGGACGCGCGCGCGGATACGATCATCATGAACTGCGCCGAGTGCGAGCCTCTTCTCAAACTGCACAGGCAGCTTCTGGAAAAACACGCGGAAGAGATCGTTGCGGCGTTCAAACTCATCAAAGACACGGTGGGCGCGAAAGACGCGATCATCGGCATCAAAAAAGCATACAAGCAGACCATCGCCGCGCTGGAAGAAGTGCTTCCCCGCTACGAAGGCGTGCGGCTGGGACTTTTAGACGAAGTGTATCCTGCCGGCGACGAGGTCGTGCTGATATACGAAGTGACGGGCAAGGTGGTCCGCCCCGGCGGGCTTCCCATCGAGTGCGGCGTGTGCGTTTTCAACGTGGAAACGTGCTACAACCTCTCGCGCGCCCTGAACAGACAGGAACCTGTCGTCGATAAGCTCGTGAGCGTGGTGGCCGAAGTGAACAACCCCGTCACCCTGCGCATGCCCATCGGCGCCACGGTAGAGGACGCCGTACGCCTCGCGGGCGGCGCCAAAATCAAGGATCCCGTGTACTTTGTCGGCGGGCCGATGATGGGCAACATTCTGCCCGGATCCGCGCCCATCACGAAGACGACGAACGCCATTCTCGTGCTCCCGCAGAATCACTATCTGGTGGAGCGCAAGCGTTCCCGCTCGGAGACGATGCTCAAACGCGCGGCGGCAAGCTGCTGCCAGTGTTCGATGTGCACCGATCTCTGCCCCCGCCATATGCTGGGGCATCCCATCGAGCCGCACCTCTTTATGCGGGCGGCTACGTGCAAGGACGTGCAGGATCCTAACATTTTTGTCAACACCTTCTTCTGCTGCTCCTGCGGCCTGTGCGAACTGTATTCCTGTTTCCAGGGTCTTTCGCCCCGTTCGCTCATGGCAGAATACAAGAACGGCCTGCGCGCCGCGGGCGTGAGGGCGCCGAAGGTAGAGGCCGCTCCCGTTCATCCCGCGCGCGAGCTCCGCAAAGTTCCCATGAAACGGCTGATGGCGCGGCTTGACCTTACCAAGTACGATACTCCCGCTCCCTTGCAGGATGCGTGCGTCGAGGTCAAGACGGTATACATTCCCACCCGTCAGCACATCGGCGCTCCCGCACAGCCTTGCGTCAAAGCGGGCGATACGGTAAAACGCGGTCAGGTGATTGCGCAGCCCGCCGAAGGGCTTTCGGTCGCCATCCACGCCTCTGTCAACGGCAGAGTGCGCGAGGTCACGGCGACGCAGATCGTGATAGATACGATAGGAGAATAAACAATGAGCAGAGCGATCGGAATGGCAGAATTCAAAACGGTAGCGGCCGGTATGACCGCCGCCGATACGATGGTCAAGACCTCGCAGGTCGACATCATCGAGGCAGAAACGGTCTGCCCCGGCAAATACATCATCATCATCACGGGCGAGCTCTCGGCGGTCAACGCATCCGTACAGGCTGCGATCACACAGCATCCGCTGCACCTGATCGACAGCTTTGTGCTCGGCAACCCCGCGGATGAGATCTTCCCCGCCATCTACGGCGCGTCGCACGTGGAGATCGTGAGCGCGCTCGGCATCATCGAGACGTATGATGCGGCGGCGATCATCGTCGCGGCCGATCAGGCGGCGAAAACGGCGGAGGTCTCCCTCATCGAGATCCGCCTTGCGCGCGGCATGTGCGGCAAGAGCTACCTGCTCATCACGGGCGAAGTCGCAGCCGTAGAGGCTGCCATCGAGCGCGCCAAAAAGGCTGTCGCGCCCCGCGGCATGTTCCTCGACAGCTCGGTCATCGCCCGCCCCGATAAAAAACTCATCGATCAGATCCTGTAATTTTCGGCCGGCAAGCCCGTGTTTATCGGCTTGCCGTTTGTCGTATTTCGCACAGAATTTTTTGCCCCGCGTTTTTCGGACGGAGGTGCTTGCATAGCTTCATCCGTCCGCATTTCGTCGGGCGGTCGCGGACGCAAAGTTTCGACCGCTCCGTTTTCTGCGCGGCGTTTCTGGCAGTATAGCATTGTCTGTCCGCATTTCGTCGGATGGCCGCGCTTGCAAAAGCCGCCCCACACTTTTCGGGCAGAGTTCGTTGCGGCGTCGACGCAGGGCAGGGGATACGACAAGTTTTCTTTTTGCGCAAGTTTGTGCGGCAAGTCAATTTGCCGCCTTGCGAAAAAATTTGGGCAGGGCGATCTGTCGTCTTGCACGCAAAATTGCGGGACGTACCGCTGAATTTAGAACAAAAGTCGTTTTGTAACAAAGATAAGGAGGGTTTTCGCATGCTCGCGATCGAACGCAGGAACAGAATACTTTCGAAGTTGCGGGCGGAGAAGCACGTGGTGGTGAGCGAGCTGGCAAGGCAGTTCGATGTTTCCGAAGAGACCATCCGCCGCGATCTGGACAGGATGGAAAAGGAGGGGCAGGTCGTCAAGTCATACGGCGGTGCCGTGCTGAGCGAAAACAGTCTTTCCGAACTCCCGTTCATCGTGCGCAAGCGTTCCAACGTAGCTGAAAAACAGAAGATCGCGGGGCTCGCTGCCTCGCTGATCGAAGACGGCGATTCGATCATTCTCGACGCCTCTTCTACGGCGGTCTTCATCGCCCAGAAGCTCAAGAGCAAAAAGAATATCACCCTCATCACCAACTCGGTGGAAGTGCTGATGGAGCTGTCCGACGTGACGGGCTGGCGCATCCTTTCCACTGGAGGCACGCTCAAGGAAAACTCCTGTGCGCTCATCGGTTCGCAGGCGGAAGAGATGCTCGCCTCCTACCATGTGAGGAAGGTCATCCTCTCCTGCAAGGGGGTTGACGAAGAGGGCGGATTTTCCGATTCCAACGACAGCCACGCATCGTTAAAGCGCAAGATGCTCGCCTGCGGCGCGCAGAAGATCTTTGCGGTCGATTCGAGCAAGTTCGGAAAGCGCTCTTTCATCGAGATCAGCGGCTTTGACGGCATCGATGCCGTACTCACCGACAGGCGTCCCCCCGAGCATTGGGTGAAACTGCTCGATTCGCACGGAGTGGAGCTGCTCTATCCGGGCAGCGAAGCGGAGGAGGAAGCGGAATGAAGACGCGCACCATCTGTTTTGCAAACAACAAAGGCGGCAGCGGCAAATCGACCACCTGCTCCAATATCGGCTACTTTCTCGCGGAGTCGGGCAAAAAAGTACTGCTCGTCGACGGAGATATGCAGATGAATCTCACCCTCTCCCTCTTTCCGGAAGAGGAGGCGCTGGCATTCGCTGCGGGCGAGAATCTCTACACGGCCGTCCGGCAGCAGAAGGACGTGCGCAGCTGCATCCGCCCGTCTGCCTATCCGGGACTGGATCTCGTCCCGTCTTCCACGCTGATGAGCGGGATCGAATACGACCTGTTCACCAAGTGGCAGCGCGAATATATTCTGAAAAAATGTCTGCAGCCGGTCAAGGAGGCGGGGGATTACGACTACATCCTCATCGATGCGCCGCCCACGCTGGGCGGCTGGGTGATGAACATCCTCGCCGCGTCCGATTTTCTCATCATACCCGTCGAGGCCAGCCCGTGGGGGCTGTTCGGCCTCTCGAATATGTTTGAGTTTCTCTCCGAAGTCAAGCCGATCGCGCCCGATCTGCAGGTGGCGGGGATCGCGGTGACCAAGGTGGACGGCCGCAAGAACTATTTCAAACAGACGTTGGAAACGCTGCAAGAGCTTCCCGCACGCGTCTTTGAAACGCATATTCATCTCGACAGCAGCATCGAGTGGTCGCAGGACAACAGCAAGCCGGTCGGAAAGTATAAGCCTTCCGCCCGCAGCAGTAAAGAATACCGCTTACTTGCGGAGGAGGTTGAAAAGATATGCCGTTAGGAAAAGCCAGCATCAAGAGAGCGACGGGTGTCCTGGAAAAGGGTGAGGCCAAGGCCGAAAAGAAGGAAAAGGTTCCCTTTTCCGCCGTCAGCGTACTGACGCAGGCGGCGCTGTCCGAGATCTGCGTCCCGGAAAGCAAGGAATGTGTGCCGGATGCGTCTCTCGTCCGTTCGGTCAAAAAATACGGCGTCATCTGTCCGGTTTTTGCCGTGCGCAAAGGGGAGGAACTGGCGCTTGTGAGCGGGTTCGCCAGGTTTGCGGCCGCCAAAGAGGCGGGTCTTGCTTCCATTCCCGTCATCGTCTGCGAGATCTCCGGCACGGGAGCCGCGGCGGCGGTCAAAGATCTGCAGTCGACGAAAAAGGTCTGCGCCGCTCCTGAGGTTGCCAAAAAGGCTGAGGCCTCTTCCGAAGCGGAAAAGGCGCCCGAAAAAGAGAGCGATTCCATTCACGAAGAGAAATTCAAAGTCATCCGTTCGGTGCAGTTGGGCGACTCCATGCCCGAGTTTTTGCTGTAAAGAAGGGCAGGCAGCCGCGGTTTTGCGGCAGGAAATATACTTACAGGCAGGCATACGATGAAAAGTTTCGACATAAAGACAAAGATATATTTCGGCGACAATTCGATAGACCGTCTGCGCCAGATGCCGTACAAACGCATCATGGTTGTGACGGATAAATTCTTTTCGGGCAGTGAACTTCTGAAGATCGTGACGAACCCGATCGAACAGACGGGAAAAGAGTATGCGGTATTCAACGGCGTCGTGCCGGATCCTCCCGTGGAGGAGATCGTGGCAGGGGTCAAGACGGTGCTCGACTACGCGCCCGATTGCCTCGTCGCCGTCGGCGGCGGTTCGGTCATCGATTCCGCCAAGGCCATCCGCGAGTTCGCGGAGAGGATGACTTCCCAGAAAATGGGGCTCATCGCCATCCCGACCACCAGCGGCACGGGCAGCGAAGTTACATCCTTTTCTGTCATCACGGATTCCGTGAACCATATCAAATACCCCCTCGTGTCGGACAGCATGCTGCCCGACGAGGCGATCCTCGACGAAGAACTCGTGATGAGCGTTCCGCAGAACGTCACGGCGGACACGGGCATGGACGTGCTGACGCACGCCATCGAGGCATATACGAGCCTGAACAACAACGAATTTTCGGCGGCTCTTGCCGAAAAGGCGGTGGAGATCTGCGGCGCCTTCCTGCTGCGCGCTTATCTCGACGGCCGCGACGCGCACGCGCGCCGCAAGATGCACGTCGCATCCTGTCTGGCGGGCCTCGCGTTCAACTCCGCATCGCTCGGGCTCAACCACGGCATGGCGCATCAGCTGGGTGCCAACTTCCACATCCCGCACGGCAGGGCGAACGCCATGCTCTTGCCGCACATCATCGAGTTCAACAGCGGCATCAACATTCATTCGCGCAGCCAGAAAGAGTACCCCAAACAGGTGGAAAAGTACGAATCGCTTGCAAGGCTTCTCGGACTGCAGAACTTCAATACCATCACCACGGTGCGCGCGCTCGTCAACTGGGTCCAGTTCATGGATAAGGAAATGAACATTCCGCTTTCCATTTCGCAGCTGGGCACGGTCAGCGGGAAAGATTACTTTACCAAGATTCCCGAAATGGCGGAGGCGGCCCTCAAAGACGCCTGCACCGCCACCAACCCTAAGACGCCTACCTATGACGACGTCGTGCGGATTTACCAGGATCTTTGGTGAGAAAAAACAGGACGCCGCGCGCCGTTTACGGCGCACGGCGGTTTGAATTTCGGGCAGATTTGCCCCGTCCGGATGCGGCGGCGCGGGAGCGCCCGGCTGTATCCCGAAAATAAAGAGAGAAGGAGAGAGCTATGAATATTCTCGCATTTGACTACGGCGCATCCAGCGGCCGTGCGATCATCGGCCATTTCGACGGCAAGAAAGTGGAGCTCGAGGAGATCCACCGCTTTGCCAACGAACCCGTGGAAGTGGGCGGCCAGCTTTACTGGGATATCCTCCGCCTGTATCATGAGCTCAAACAGGGGCTCATCAAGGCAGACAAACTGGGCGGCGCCGACAGCATGGGTATCGACACCTGGGGCGTAGACGTCGGCTTCATCGGCCCGGACGGCCAGCTGCTTGCCAATCCCTTCCATTACCGTTCGCCGCACACCGAAAACGCACTCGAAGAGCTCACGAAGGTGATGCCTTTCGACGAACTGTTTGCCGAAACGGGACTTGCGTTCAACAAGTTCAATACCCTGTGCCAGCTGGTCGTGATGCAGAAAAACGGCAACGTAGCCCTGAAAAACGCGCAGACCGTTCTCTTTATCCCCGATCTTTTTACCTATTTCCTTACGGGGAAAAAGATCTGCGAGTTTTCCATTGCCAGCACTTCGCAGCTCATTCATCCGGGGCAGAACAAGTTCAATGAAAAGATCTTCAAGGCGTACGGGCTGGAGAACAAGTTCCCCGAGATCGTCTCGCCCGGCACGGTGGTGGGGGATCTTTCGAAGGCCGTCGTCGACGAGCTGAATCTTTCTAAGGGCATGCCCGTCATCGCCACGCTCGGCCATGATACGGCTTCCGCTTTCCTTTCCGTACCCAAAGAGAGCGAAAATTCCGCCTTCCTTTCCAGCGGCACATGGTCGCTTCTCGGAATGGAGCTGGATCGCCCCATTTTCAGCAAAGAGGCGATGCAGGCCGGCTACACCAACGAGGGCGGACTCGGCAACAATATCCGCTTCCTCAAAAACATCATGGGGCTGTGGATCATCCAGGAATGCAAGCGCTACTGGGATAAGGAAGGAAAAAATCTTTCCTTTGCGCAGATCGCCGAAGGAGCGGAAAAGGTCGAGGCCTGCAAATTTCTCATCAATCCCGATTCCGACGAGTTCTATTCCCCGCACGATATGCCCGAAAAGATCGTCGCATACTGCAAACGCACGGGCGGTGCGGTCCCGCAGACGGTGTTTGAGATCGCGCGCTGCGTCTACGATTCGCTCGCGCTTGCCTATAAACACAACATCCTCGCCCTTGAAAAGATCACGGGCAGAAAGATCGACGTTCTGCACATTGTGGGCGGCGGTTCCAACAACGATATGCTCAACCGCGCTACCGCTTCGGCGCTGGGCGTCCGCGTCACGGCCGGCCCCGGCGAAGGTACGGCGCTCGGCAATATTCTTTGCCAGCTGATCGCGCTCGGAAAAGTGAAGGATGCCAAACAGGCTCGCGACATTGTGCGCGCCTCGACCGACATCCGCGAATATGCGCCGGAAAATACGGCCGTCTACGACGCCGCCTATGCTCGCTATCGCAAACTGATCTGATCCTTTTCGCGCAAATGTTCGGCGCCCTGCATGGTTTCCATGCAGGGCGCCTTTTAATTTCTGGCGGTATTTTGTTTGTAAGAACAAAACTCATGTCCTTTCCGGACGAACTTCCCCGCTTATTTTCCGAGACGTCTATTCTGTGTAAGTGTGCGTCGTTTTTATTTTGTTGCAGCTTTTGCGGGTTTGGCAGGGTTTTATAAGGGGGTAGTTTACTGCGACGTTAGCGGAGTTGTCCCGAACTTCGCATGGCGCGATCCGCCTGCAGCCGTATTGTGTTAGCGGTTGACCATATGTACATATATTCGCTTTTGTCTTTCGGTGGTACAAATGCAAGCGTGGAACATCGTAGGGGACGGGAAATAAAAGCCGAAATTTTTATAGGAAAGAAGAATCTGTTTCTTCAAATGAGACGAAAGAAAAAAGACAAAGGGAAACTGCTTTTGAGGAGAGAAGAATAGCAAAATTCACGGTCCCTTAGCAAAAAAAATTTGTTATAACTAAAAACAAAATCGTAGGCAACGTAGCGTTGTGAAAAAAGCAGGGAGTAATTTTATACAGGGGCAAAATAGGCGACCATGAAATACTGCCGGCAAATTTTTAAGGGACAGAAAAAACTATTACAGAGGGGAGAATAAAGCAAAACCGACGTCGCTGAAATGCCGCCGGCAAAATTTTCAGAGGCAGGAACAGAAAAATTTTACGGAGCGGAGAAAAATAAAAATTGGTATCGCCGAAATGCCGCCGGCAAAATTTTCAGCGGAGAGGAGGATAAAGCAAAACCCGCGGAGCAACAGCGCCGCGGGTGAATTTACAAATTTATTCAGTTTTGAGGAACGCACAAAGCTGGTTTTCCGTTTGAAATAATTCGGGCAGATGCGTAAAGCCTGCAGAGCGCACGGCAAGTCTGCCATGGTGTGAAACCCAAACTTATTTTACCGTTCCTTTCGTGAAATCGTACATTGGAGTGCCCTCCCTTCAAGCAAGTTTTCTGGAGTAAAAGTTGCACATAACAGTACCTCCCCGCCCTGCGTGCGCGAACTGCACTGCGCTTTTTCGAACTTCCTGCTCTCTTTTCCGATGGCCAAAGTGTGATGGAAAGCGCCTTGCGGCTCCGCTTATACGCCCCCGATCGAAATTTCCTTCGCCTCTTTCTCTTTACCCTTGCAGCGGTGTTCGTGTGCACTGATCCGGATGAAACCTCTGCAAATTGTTTTGTGTTGGGAGGGGGACGTTTCCGCGTTGCCCGCAGAACCTGAATGTACCGAGGGGAGATTGGGTTTTTCCCCTTTGGTCAATTTCATTATACCACAAAATCGCCGTTTGTCAAGAGGGAAAGAAAAAATTTTCTGAAAAAAATTTTAATTTTTTGTTTGCTTTGTTCAGCGTAGGGTATCGAAGCGGATGTCGTAGACGGGGCGGATGTTTGCGAGCAATCCGTCTTTCAGGCCGTCGTACCGGCGGGGATAAAAACGATACAGCCGCTGTGCGGCGCCGAAGATATCGCAGCCTGTATCGGCGCTTTTTTCCAGGATTTGTCCGAGGCGGTCGGCAAATTTCTGTTCGGCTGCGCGCAGAACGTGTTCAGGGACGCGCGCCGTCTGGGTCACTTGCAGAAGATCCTGACTGCTGCTCACGTCGGAGACCTGTGCGTTGGCACGGATGCGGAAGGTGAGCACGGGAGTATTTTCCCGCACGTCAAGAGAAAGCTTTTTGCCTGCGATCTTCATCTTCAGACAATAACTCACGGTCTCGCCGTTTTCCGAAACCTCCACCATTCCGTAAGCGAGATCGGTGGATGTGTCCGCCAGGTTGAAAGCGAGCGTCTCCTCCGTTTCAAGTACCGAGACCCCTTTCCCTTTATAAAAAAGCATGGTCCTGGAAGCATCGAAAACGTCGGCGTTCTGTCCGCCTTCGCCCGATTTGCTCCCGCCTTGTTCGCCTGAACTTTCTGTACCCGCCGCACACGGCGCCCCGATGGGCAGCGGATTGCGCCGGGGAAAAAGTTTTTCCCAGATCGAGCCGATGTTCCGGATGGGAAACAGCATTTCCCTTTGCATAGAATCAGAAAATCCGCCTGTCGAAGCAGATACGCCCTCGTGCATCGTGCCGCAGCTTCGCCCAGGGACCTTTCGCGGTGAGAAGGTTTTGCGCGCGCCTCTGCTCCGTCCGTCTTCTTGTTCAAATTTTTGCGTACCGTCGGGCAAAAAAGAGGGCAGGGCGTCGGTGCTCCGTTGTTCGGATTTTTGCGTACCGTCGGGCAAAAAAGAGGGCAGGGCGTCGGTGCTCCGTTGTTCAAATTTTTGCGTACCGTCGGGCAAAAAAGAGGGCAGGGCGTCGGTACTCCGTTGTTCGGATTTTTGCGTACTGTCGGGCAAAAAAGAGGGCAGGGCGTTGGAACCCTGTTCGCTCTGCGCCTCGCGCTTGACGGAAATATAGGGCAGATAGCCGCTTGCGGCGGGGGAATAATAGCCTTTGGCGAAGTCGCGCAAGATCATCACGCTCACAGCACCCGTCTTCTGCGAAGAGGAAGAGAGCACTTTGGAGATAGAGACGGCTGTCAGTTCTCTCACGGGCGAAGAGGCGGTAAGCGCCTCTTCCGCGCGTCCCTCGCACACGGCAACCAGACAGGAATCGTCGATAAATTCGCTGCGCAGGAAGAAGCCTAGAAAATCGAATACGTCCTTTTCTGTCAGTTTTTCGCCGAGAAGCAGGAGTCTGCAATGTACGAGCGACGGATACCAACCCGTCTTGCGGTTGACCTCGGTGATCGCGTCGTTGACGGAGCTTGCACCCTTGACGGTGACATTGCTCGCCATGCCGTTGCCGCTCTGGTCGGGTACGGCGATCTGTACGGTCATGTCGCAGGCGCCGTCGGTTTCGGCGGCGTCGATGCCGATCGCGGCGATGACGGCCGTCTTTTGTATGTCTATGAGGCCGAAATCGTTGGAAAAGAAGAGGAGCAGCAAGATCGCTGCGGCCACGATGAACAGGCGCGTCCAGAATTTATTCACGGGATTTCTCCTTTTGCGGGGAATTTGCCGTTCGCCGCAGGAGCAGGCTGCATACGGGCAAAACATAGGCGAACAGCGCAAAGACGAACCAGAGTTTCTGCGTAAAGACCGTCTGCAACTCGGCAAAGGAATAATTGAAAAAGATCGTAAAGGCTAAAAGCAGCAGATTGACGACGGCCGCGGGCCAGACGGGCGGACAGCCGATGGCCTTCGAGATGCAATGCACGCACATCTGTACAGGCACGCAGCAATAGAAGATGAGAACGAGCACGAGCGAAAAGACGAACAGAAGGTCTACCCTTCCGAGCGAGGTGCCCGCGGTGGCGTATTTGGAGATCTGCGCGAGGGTATTGTATTGCAGAATGGCGATATCCGAATAGGTGCCGTAAAAGACGGCGAGAAAGACCAGCACGGCTGCAGAGCCGGCCGCATAGGAGCCGAGAACTTTGCCCGCCGCGCCCTTTTCGTATTCAAAGTGGCCGAGAAAGAAGAGGGGGTACAGGCAATCGGTGTACCAGTTCAGTCCCTGCAAAGCTCCGCCGAAGATGCCCTTTGCGCCTGAAGCGCCGATGGGCAGAAGCGCCGCAAAGTCCGCCTGCGGCAGGGCGAGCAAAAGGATGGCCGCAAAGCAGAAGACGAAGACGGGCAGGGCGATGTCCGCCACCCGCCCGATGCTCTTGAACCCTTTCGTGCAGGCAAAAAAGCACAGCGCGAAAAAGGGCGCGAAGGAGATGACGGGCGGCACGTTTTCGTACAGCTCCACCGTCACGAAATTTTTCTGTTCCATCAGCGGCAAAAGGGCGGAAAGGGCAAAAAAGAGTCCGAAAAGCCCGTAAAGGATGCGCGCCGCGACCTTTCCGAAGGTGTTTTGCAGAAGTTCGAAGAAAGTGCAGTTTGTGCGCTTTGCAAGGAACAGCACGGCGGCGATGACGGCGCCTTCGAGCAGAAAGTTCACAAGTGCCGACCAGAGCAGGTCGTTGCGGGCGGTGTAAGCGAGGGTGGCGGGGTAGACGATCGTCTTTGTGATGGGCATCATGGCCGCAAACAGAAAACAGATCTGACGAAGTTTGATCTTATCCATTTTTCTCCTTGTTGCGCACTTTCAGGCGCGTCTTGTTCTTTACGCGCAGCACGGCCGGGCGGGTATCGAGCGAATAGATGTCTGCTTTCCAGATCGAGTCGCGCAGATCTCTCCGTATCAGCGGGGAGAAGGGGGCCAGAAGGGGCGCGCCATAGCTGTCGGAAGAGACGAGATAATAGGCAAGAAGGGCCGTAAACAGCAAAATTCCGTATGTTCCGATGCTTCCCGCCACCACGACGTAGGCGAGGCGGATGACGGAGAGGGTGCCCGTGAGGTCGGGAACGGTGTAGGCGGAGATCCCTGACAGGGCGACGATGATGATGGCCGGCGAGGACACGACGCCCGCCTTGACGGCGGTGTCGCCGAGGACGAGCGCGCCGATCACCGACAGGGCGAGCGCCACATATTTCGGCATGCGCACGCTCGCCTCGATGAGGATCTCGAGCACGATGAGCAGGAAAAACAGTTCCAGACTGGGTGAAAGGGGCAGATCCTGCACGCCGCCCGAAATGGTCATGAGCAGTCCGAAGGGCAGCAACTGCAGCCGGAAAAGCTCTGCCGCCACATAGTAGGCGGGCAAAAACAGCGATACGATCACCGCGAGCGTGCGAAGGATGCGGCTGATGGTCGCGCGGTAGGGGGAAACGAAGTAATCCTGGGAACTCTGAAAATCTTCGGCCAGAATATAGGGCAAGGTCAGCGCGATGGGCGACCCGTCGGAGAGCACGGCCACCCGCCCTTCCAGCATCTTGGCGCAGAGGATATCCGGCTTTTCCGTCGTGCCCGCCTGTTTGAAGAGGGAATAGGACTTTTTGGCGAGAAATTTCCCGATGTAGGAGGAGTCGGGCACGCCGTCGATGTCGATGGCCCCGATCCGGTCTTTGATCTCACGGACCACCTCTTTTTGTGCGATGCCTTCTAGATAGGCGACGACCACCGCCGTCTTGCTCGCGCGCCCCACTTCCATCGTCTCGAATCGCAGGGCAGGGGTCTTCAGACGGCGGCGGATCAGCCCCATGTTCGTCTTGACGTCTTCGATGAAGCCCTCGCGCGGGCCTTTGACCGTGATCGACGTCTGCGGTTCCATGATCGCGCGCAGCGAAACCTTTTTCGTGCCGAGTGTCGTGCCTTCCGCGATGCCGTCGATGAGCAGCAGCGGGTTTCCTGCCAGGATCTCGTCGCAGGCGGTCTGTACGTCCTTTGCGGGCTTTGTTTCCGGAAAATACAGAAGCTGCCTCGCGTCCTGCGCCGTTTTCGGCGCGGGCGAGAGGGAGAGCGGCTTGGCTACCAGCTGCCCGAGCAGTTCTTTGTCCGTGATCCCGTCCGCATAGACGGCCGCGCAAGCTTTTTTGTCCTCCGTTTCAAAGCGGTATACGAGAATGTCGTCGGCGGGCAGAAATTCCTTGACGGCCGCTATATCTTTTTCGATTTCGCCCGCAAACGGCTGCGGGCTGCGTTTTTTTGTCTTTTCCACGCCCGAAGTTTGTGCAGAATTTCAGTTTTTTTGCAAGGATTCCCCATTTGTTTGCTCTGCCGCCATTGGCTTAATTTGTATCAAAAAAGAACGCCGCCCGCAAGAAGATCTTGCGGGCGGCGCCGTTGCGGGAGTTTACAGGGTAGAGAGGGTTTTTTCGAGTATCGACAGGGCGAGCGCCGTGTCGTCGGCACAGTATGCGCGCAGAAGTTCCTCCGCCTCTTCGCTGCCCTTTTCCATCGCATCCGCGATCGCCTTTGCGTCTTCGTCCGAAAGTTCGGCATAGGGCGCAAGCACGGCTTTCACGCAGGCGGTACGCACGTCCGTCTTCGTCTGTTTCCGCACAAATTGCTCGTATACGACGTGTATCACCGTCGCCAGCGAACCGCAGGTGATGCCCGAGGCCGCAATGTCGGCGAAAGCGCCGGCGGAAAACTCGCCCGCGATCGCCGCATAGGCCGTAAAGAGCAGGATTCCCAGTACAAAGGGCAGAAGGGTGATGTACTTTTTCGGAATGCTCTTCAACAGCGTCCTTTTCAGAACCGCCGTCAGACCCCACACCGCCACGCCGATGACCAGGATGTCGGCATTGAACTGCCGCAGGTAGCCGAAAAACTGAACGAGATCCATGATTTGCCTCCTCGCAGGGGCTTGCGCCTCCGCTTCCGTTTTTCCCGCCGCATACCCATTATACCTTGTCAAGGCGGGATTTTGATCGGTAAATGCCAGAAAATGCCGCCCCGCAAACATGCGGGGCGGCATTCGAAAGGACAGCGCTGTGAGATATTTGGCAGGATGGCGCTGTGGCGGCATTTTTAAGGGTTCACTATGGAGGTAATTTGCAGCAGTTCGGAAGGTAAAATTTTGCGATGCGGGCGTCGGTATCTGAGAGGGTGGCTTCGGCGGGGTCAGTTCTCCGTGTTCTGCGGCGCGGCGGAAGAAAACAGCCGCATGGCCACGACGGTCATGTCGTCGGGGGCGGTGCCGCCCGTGCGCGTGAGTGCGCCGGCGAGGAGTTCATCTGCCAGTGCCTGCGGGTTGGAAGGGCGCAGCGAAGCGAGAAAATCGGCCAGGTCCGCACTCGAGCCGAAGGCCGCGGTGATCCCGTCGCTGAGAAAGACGAGGATATCCCCTTCGCAGAGATTGCGCGTGAGGACGGTGGGGTGCACGCCTTCGAGTATGCCGAGCGGGAGAGAATCGCTTTCCAGGATCTCCACACCCCCTTCGGTGATGAGAAAGGCGAGGGGAGAGCCGATCTTGACGATATCCGTCCGCCCTGTATCCAGGTCCACGGTGGCGATGTCGATGCAGGCGAACATCTCGTCCCGCCGGAAGGCGAGCAGCTCGTTTACGGTTTCGAGCATGCCCTCGCCCGCCAGCCCCGCACGGCAGAAACTTTCGATGAGCGAGAGTGCGGTATCCGAAACGCCGCGCGCGCGTTCGCCGCTCCCCATCCCGTCCGAAAGGGCAAAGAGGAAGGTGCGCTCGTCGATCTTGATCATGGAATGGGTGTCGCCGCAGGCATTTTCGCCGTCTTTGGTGCGGCTTGCCGTGCCGAACGCCGCGTCGAGGTCGGGCTTCCTGCGGAGAAAACAGATGTATTTCCCGCCGCCCGTTTCCCGCTTTTTTGAGAGAGAAAACTGCATTCCGAGCGCCGCGGAAACGGCACGGCTGACCGCATCTCCCGGTGCGTTTTCGGACAAGGTCAAAAGCACTTCCGGCGGGTCGCCGGATATGAGCGCCTCGTCGCAGGGGATGCCGCCGCGCGCCAGCGCCGTGCGCACGGCCGATTCCGCTTCCCGCCCTCCGCTGAGCGGGGAACACTGTTCCACGGCGAGTTTTTTCAGCATTTCCGCCACCGCGTGCGCTTCCTCAGCAAGAAGTTTTCTTCCGAGTGCGCGGTTTTCCGATTCGACCGAGCTGCGCCGATAATCGGCAAGCATCTTGTTGAGGGAAAAGATGAGCGCGGAAGGTTCGCCGCAGTGCGCGGTGACGGCGGCAGGCAGGTCGATCAGGTTCACCCTGCCCTTGGCACAGCCCACGCCGATCAGCTTTTCCAGTCCCTCGCTCACTTCGCGGCTGCATTCTTTTTGCCGGGTACAGCCGGAGCAGACTTCCTGCCGCAGCCCTTCCAGCATATAGGCGCGCACGCCCGCCTCGGCTTCGGGCGCGGTATCGCCCGTCGAAAAGATGTTTTCGATCTCGCGGAAGACGGCGGAAACCTCGAACAGTTTCTCGCCGATGACGGCGCGGTTGCGGTCGATCCCCGCACGGGTGAGAGCCTTTTCGCCGTAGCGGCGGAGGGCGTTGCGCATCTTGCGGAGAAGAAATTCGGGAAAGATTGCAAACAGGAAAGAAGGGATGAAGGGCACCAGCATGGTCAGGTAAAAGGCGGAGCCGGAAAAGGGAGCGGCGATGTTTTCCGCCGAGAAAAAGTCAGTGAAATAGCGGGCGGTGACGACGGCGAGGAAGACGGCGAGCGCCGCGGGGAGTTTGCCGATGCGCAGAAACACGACGGCGATCGCGGCGTAGAGGGCATAAAGCGCGCAAGGGGTGAGGACTGGCGCGGCGGCCGCCGCGCTCTGGCAGATGCAGGCGGGCAGGGCGAGCACCAGCGCGCAGAGCGCGGCGTTCCCGTTTCCGTACATCGCCGCGGCAAACAGGATAAAGAGCAGGGCGATGCCCTCGTAGGCATATTCCCCGATGCCGTTATACAGCCCGATTCCCGCCGCCGCCACGGCGGCGGCGCAGAAGATGAGATCCTCGCACGCGAGCCGCCGCTTTCCCGCGCGCCAGAGCAGACAGCGCATTGCTCCCGCAAAGACGAAGCAGAGTATGTAGATGCACGCCGCCACGATCGCGGCTTTTGCGTAGCTGAAATACAAATACTGACCGAAGATCCAGAAAAAGAGGAGACAGGCCGCCAGAAGGTAGAGGGCGATCTCCTGTTTCATTGCCCGTCCGCCCCGCCGATAGGCAAAGAAGATTGCCCCCAAAAAGAGCCCCTGCGCCGCGATCACCGCAAAAGGCAGGGGGGAGACGAGAAAGGCGAGCCCTCCCGCCAGAATGTAGGCGCCCGCCGCGGCCAAAGGGTTTGCCCCGCACAGCAGTGCCGCCGCAAAGAGCGCCAGCGAGAAGGGCTCGAACGAGCGCATCGTAAAGTTCAGAAAGAGCATCCCCAAAAAGAGCCCCGCATACACGAGCGCCGTCTTATAACTATATTTTGTCTTGAATTTATCCGCCAACATGAAAATACGCGCGTCTCCGTTTTTGCGTATCATATCACAGTTTGCCGCGCGCAACCTGACTGATTTCGGCGAAAAATGAAAAAAAACGGCGCCTGCCTTTTCATCTCTATCCCGTTTTGCGCAAAAAATGGGGAAAAGGTCGCTTTCCGTTTCATCGCCGTGCCCTTTTGCTTGGAAAAATGGAAACAGGATGTCTGCCGTTCCGTTCATGCCTTTTTTGTAAAAAGCTCCCCGCGGCGTCGGGTAGATGCCGCGGGGAGCAAATTGCTGTTCAGGATTTTTTTTGCGCAGAATTTCTGTTCAGGATTTTTTCTGCGCAGAATTTCTGTTCAGGATTTTTTCTGCGCAGAATTTCTGTTCAGGAGTTTTTTTGCGGGGATGCGAGGTATACCATCAGCACGGCGATGTCTGCGGGGTTCACGCCGGAAATGCGCCCCGCCTGCCCGAGGTTTTCCGGGCGGATCTTGGCGAGCTTCTGCCGCGCTTCCAGGCGCAAGCCCTCGATCTTTGCATAGTCGATGTCGGGCGGCAGGCGCTTGTCTTCCAGTTTTTTCGCCTTTTCGATCTGTTCAAGTCCGCGTTTTAGGTAGCCTTCGTATTTGATGTCGATGACCGCCGTCTCCACGTTCGCGCGCTTTTCTCCCGTAAAGGCGCCGAATTCCTTTTGTAGGTCTTCGACGGAAATGCCGCGCCGCAGCATATCCGCCAGCGAAACGCCGCCGTTCGGCGCGGGGAATCCGCGATCGGTCAGAAATTTTGTGCAACGCAGCGGCGAAATCCGTTCATCCAGCCGCGCTTTGATGGCTTCGAGCGCCTCTTTGCGCGCCAGAAAACGCGCATATCTTTCCTCAGTCACGAGGTCCGCTTCGTATCCCTTTTGCGTCAGGCGCAGGTCCGCATTGTCCTGCCTGAGATGGATGCGGTGTTCCGCGCGCGAGGTCATCATGCGGTAGGGCTCGTTGGTCCCCTTGGTCACGAGGTCGTCGATGAGAACGCCGATGTATGCCTCGTCCCGATGCAGGATAAGCGGCTCTTTTCCCCGCAGAAAAAGGGATGCGTTGAGCCCTGCGATCAGCCCCTGCGCCGCCGCCTCTTCGTAGCCGCTGGTGCCGTTGATCTGTCCCGCCGTGTACAGCCCTTCCACCGCTTTGGATTCGAGCGTGGGGCGGATGCCGAGCGGGTCGATGCAGTCGTATTCGATGGCATAGGCGTAGCGCATGATGCGCACATGCTCAAAGCCAGGCAGCGTGCGGTACATGGCGCGCTGCACGTCGTGCGGCAGCGAGGAGCTCATGCCCTGCACATACATCTCCTCCGAACCCGCACTCTCCGGTTCGAGAAAGATCTGGTGCCGTTCCTTGTCGGCAAAGCGCACGACTTTGTCCTCAATGGAGGGACAATAGCGGGGGCCCGTCCCCTTGATCACGCCCGAAAAGAGGGGAGAACGGTGCAGGTTAGCGCGGATGATCTCGTGCGTCTTTTCATTGGTATAGGTCAGATAGCAGGGGGTCTGCCGTTGCGGAACGCCGTCCGAGAGATAGGAGAAGGGATAGATATCGGTATCGCCTTCCTGCACTTCCAGTTTGGAAAAATCGATGGAACGCGCGTCCACGCGGGCGGGGGTGCCCGTCTTGAACCGCCGCACGGAAAAGCCGAGGTCTTGCAGACACTTGGTCAGCTGCGTCGCGGGTGCGAACCCGTTCGGCCCGCTTTCCTGGCGGTATTCTCCCGCGATCACGGCGCCTTTCAGGTAGACGCCGGTGGCCAGAACGACGGCGCGCGCGGAGATCACTTCGCCGAATGTCGTCTTCACACCGCAGACTTTTCCCTTTTCCGTAAGAACTTCCGCCGCTTCGCTCTGCAAAATGGCAAGATTTTCGGTGTGTTCGAGCACACGTTTCATGCGCGCATGGTAGGCGTTTTTGTCCGCCTGCGAGCGCAGACTCTGCACAGCTGCGCCTTTGCCCGTATTGAGCATGCGCATCTGCAGGGCAGTCGCGTCGGCGTTGATGCCCATCTCGCCGCCGAGCGCGTCGATCTCGCGCACGAGATGTCCTTTGGCCGTGCCGCCCACCGAAGGGTTGCACGCCATGAAGGCGATGCTGTCGAGATTCAGCGTCATGAGGAGGGTGCGCATGCCCGTCCGCGCCAGCGCGAGGGCGGCTTCACAGCCCGCATGCCCGGCTCCTACCACCACGGCGTCGTATTCGTTTGTGTAAAAGACATTGTTTACTTGCATAGAACCCGTTCCCGACGGAATTTCGGCGATTTCATCTGCCGCCTCCGTCCGATTATCTGCCGCGCCCATGCGCGGGAAAGCGATCTTTGTGAAAACCGCCCGCATGGCGCGGACGGCAAAGTTTCCATTTCGGAAGATCTCTCCGCACAGGAGTGGCGGAGCTCCTATTGTTTGAGGATAAGGTTGCGGACGTCTTCCACTTCCTTGGCGATGCGGTCGTTGACGCGGATGAGGTTGGCGATCTTGTCGCGCGAGTGAATGACGGTGGTGTGATCCCTTCCGCCGAGCGCCTTTCCGATGGATTCGAGCGGGATGCTCATGATCTCGCACATGAGATAGGCGCAGATCTGGCGGGGCTGGACGAGCTCTTTTTTCTTGCTCTTGCCCAGAAGGTTTTCGCGCGTGATCTTGAAAAAGGAGCAGACGCTGCCGATGATCTTGTCGGAAGTCACCGTCTCGTGCTCCTCGCTGACGGCGAGGTTGAGCGCCTGTGCCGCAAAGTCGAGGGTGATGGGAACTTCCTGTAGTTTGCTGGCAAAGATGACCTTTGTCAGCCTGCCTTCGAGGGTGCGCACGTCCGTACCCGAGTCGCGCGCCAGAAATTCGAGCACGTCTGCGGGAAGAATGGCCTTGCGCTCGTATGCCTTGCGCTTGAGAATAGCGATCTTGGTTTCGGTGTCCGGCGGCTGGATGTCCGCGATCAGCCCGCCTTCGAAGCGGGTGCGCAGCCTCTCTTCGAGAGTGGAGATCTCCTGCGGGGGTACGTCGGAGGTGAGGACGATCTGCCTGTTTTCCGCCTGCAGGGCGTTGAAGGTATGAAAAAGCTCTTCCTGCACCGCCTGTTTGTTGGCGAGAAACTGTACGTCGTCGATGAGCAGGACGTCCACGCCGCGGTAATGGCTGCGGAAGCGCGCCTGCCTGTCGCGGTTGTTTTTGCGGCCGAGGTAGATGGAGTCGATCAGTTCGTTGATGAATTTATCGCAGGTCGTGTAAAGCACGCGAAGTCCCGGTTTGTGCAGGTTGATGTAGTTCGCGATCGCCTGCAGCAGGTGCGTCTTGCCGAGGCCGGATGCGCCGTAGATGTACAGGGGATTGAAGTCCGCGCCCGGGTTCTTCGCCACCCGCTGGGCGGCGGCGAAGACAAATTCGTTGCTCTTTCCCGCCACGAAAGAATCGAAGGTGTAGCGCGGGTCGATGGCGGGGGCGGCATATTCTTCCGAATCTTCCTCTTCGCTCGTGTAATATATGTCGTCGCTGCCCTCTACCACCAGTTCAAAATCCGTGATGCCCGTATCCGCCTTGCGGATGGCCTCCTTGATCTTGTCCGAAAGTTTGGAAACGGAGGATGCGTACAGCTCGTTGTCCGTTTTCAGCACGATCTTCGTTCCGTCGAGATCGACGGGCGAGAGGGTAGAGATGTAGGTACGGAAGGTGATCTGCGAGACGGTTGTTTCCAGCGTCTCCAGAATCTTTTTCCATAAAACTTCGTACTGCTTCTCTGCCATGATCATTTTCCTCCCGCAGAATTTGTCTTTTCCGTAAAAATCTTACATTCTTTTGTATTTTGGGCAAAAAACCCCGCAATACTTTGTGTTTTTCCGCAATTTTTGCTATAATATGAAAGACGGGTCTGTATTGCCCGGCTCGGCTATCCATTGCCTCGGCCGGGCGGGTTCTCCCGCTTTGCGGCCCGAAGATTCAGCGTGTTATCTATTATAATATAATTTTTTCGGAAAATCAAATCAAAACGGACATATGCGGATAAAATCTTTGCGTCTGAAAAATTTCAGAAATTATGCCGATGAGGAGTTTACCTTTACGGAGGGACTGAACGTGCTGTACGGTCGGAACGCGCAGGGCAAGACCAACTGTGCCGAGGCAGTGTTCTATCTCTGTACGGGCACTTCGCCGCGCGCAAAAAAGGACAGGCAGATGATCCGTACGGGGCAGGAGAGCGCGCGCATCTCCGCCGTCGCCGAAAGCCGGTTCGGCGAAGTGTTTCTGGAGGCGGACATCTACGAAAACAAGCGGGAAGTGCGCATCAACGGCAGTCGGATCACCCGCAATGCCGATCTTCTCGGCAACATCAACGGCGTCTTTTTCAGCCCTGCCGAACTGCGGCTTGTCCAGGACGGGCCGGAAGAGCGGCGGCGTTTTCTCAACGTCTCCCTCTCGCAGATGTCAAAGAGTTATTACACGGCGCTGGTGCGCTACAATAAGATCCTGGAACAGCGCAATCGTCTTCTCAAAGAGAGGGACGTATCGCTGATCTTTGAGACGCTGCCCGTATGGGACGCGCAGCTGTGCCGCTATGCCGCCGAGATCGTGGAGAGGCGGGAAGAATATGTGGCGCGCCTTTCGCCGCTCGCCGCCGAAAAGCACGCCTTTCTGACGGACGGCGCGGAAAAACTGGAGATCCTCGCGGATCGGCGCTACGGAGAGGGACGGGAAGAGATCGCCGCCTGCCTTTCTCGGGAATTTGAAAACAATTACGAGCGGGACGTGCGCCTGGGCTTTACTTCGTGCGGTCCTCACCGCGACGATCTGAAGATTCTGATCGGGGGCGAAGAGGCGCGCGTGTACGGTTCACAGGGGCAGGCGCGCACCGCCGCTCTTGCCATCAAACTCGCAGAGGTGGAGATCTTCCGCGAGCAGTCGGGAGAGTACCCCGTTCTCATCCTCGACGACGTGATGAGCGAGCTCGATCTTTCGCGCCGCCGCAAGCTCCTGGCGCAGATCGACGGGGTGCAGACCATCTTGACCTGCACGCATACCGAGAAGGTGCTCTTCGGAAAAACGGTGAATAAGATCCGCATCGCGGGCGGCGCCATTAAACGCTGACGGTACAGAAAATGCCTGTACGTATCGCAAAAATCGTGCATTTTCGGTAAAATATCTGCGCAACGCGGGCAAAAATTTGGCGCTTTCGGCGCAACAAAAAGACGGAAAGGTCTACGGCCTTTCCGTCTTTTTGTTGTCTGTCGGTTTTTTGTTGGCGTACTGTTTGTACTGCCGGAAAAATGTCGTGTAGTTGTTGTAGGAACAGCTCTCTACCGCCTTGCACACGGGGATGCCCGCCGCGATGAGCCGCTCGATCTGCAAAAGCTTTTTCTGGTTGATGTATTTTTTCAGGCTGATGTTCAGGTGCTTTTTGAAGTTGTGCGAGAGCCAGCTCTTGCTGACGAAAAATTTTTCGGAGATGTTTTCGGCGTTGAGGGGAGCCGTGATGTTCTCTTCAATATAATACAGGATCTTATTGATGGTCTCGTTCTGGGCGCTCACGCTCTCCATCGTCTTCTCTTCGTTGGAATATTTGAGGTGGGTGAGGATCATGTTGAGGATCCCTTCCAGGCTTCGGTCGAACTCCTCCTTGCTGAAGATCTTGCTGTTTTCCAGCAGAAGGCCGAAGAGCGCCTGGATGGGACTGCCGTCGGTGACGTGGTACATCTTGTCGGTCGTCTGCAAAAATTCATACAGATCCGCATGGATGTTCTCTTTGGAAAAATACATCACCATCCGCTCGTATTGCTGGCCGGTGATCTCCAGGTTGTGCAGCGTGCCCGGCTTGATGATGATCAGGTCATGCTGACCGATCCGGAACTTGGAGGCGGCGATGTTGTAATACGCTTCCCCGATGTCCAGCGTGTAGAGCATTTCGTAGGTGGAGTGGAAATGCGGATGGTAGTTGATGTCGTCGGAAACGGCCCGACTTGTTTTCAGATAATCGTAATCGATGCCTGTATGGATGATCATATTCCGATTATACCATGGGCGTGCCAAAAATGCAATAATTTTGGGCAAAAATTGATATTGCAATAAAATTTAATTATGATAAAATAGAATTGGTTACAAATATGGCAGCATGGCGGCGCCGTGAAGTACGGAGGAAGGAATATCGCAACATGATCACAAAGAGCAACACAGTCATCCGAATCAATGCGGCGAACACGGACGGGAGAGGAAAGCTGACGGTCGTCTCCGAACGGGAGATCGGCGAGGTTCTTCTCCGCGTGCGTTCTCCGCGCGGCGAAGAGATAAGTTTTCGCTTTTTTGGCACGGGAAAGCGGGCGGAAGGGGATTTTTCCGTCACAGAGCCCGTCCTTTGGAGCGTCGCATCGCCGGCGCTGTATGATTTTACCGTCGAGATCGTCTGCGGGGCGGAAACGGAGCGCGCGGGCGGGAAGTTCGCCTTCCGCACGCTGGGCACGGACGAGAAAAACCGCGTATGCCTGAACGGGCAGCCCCTTTTCTTAAAAGGATATATCCGCGGCGCGGCGGCGCACGAGCACGGCAACGACGCGGGGCTTTCCGAGGAAGCGTTTTACCGCAAAAACATCCGCGCAGCCAAGCGCTTCGGGTTCAACCTCGTGCGCTTTCATTCCGTCGTTCCGAATGAGACGTTTTTTCGGGTCGCGGACGAAGAGGGCCTGCTCGTCCACGTCGAGCTGCGCCCCCCGCACGATGTCTACAACAACCTTTCCGAAATGGTCAACACCGGCAGCGTCATCGTCGAGGACGATTTCATCCGCCGCGTGATGGACGAAAACTACGAGCATCCCTCTCTCGCCGTGTATTGCATCGGCAACGAGATCAAGCACGCATCCGAGCAGCGCGTGGCGGAGATCGGCAGGCTGATCCGCTCATACGATCCGGACAGACTGTACATCGACACCTGCGCCTGGGGCAAGATCGGCCGCCCGTACATCACCGCGGACGTGCAGCACATGGGGTATTATTTCCCCTTCGGCAGGCACGCTGGCATGTTCGGCGACACCGATTCGCTCTCGGTGGAATGCGCGCGCGAAGATACGCCCGTCGGGGCGGAGGGGAGCGGCTGGAAAGTGCGCAGAACGCTTTCGCTTCGCGTCCCGCTCATCGCGCACGAGGTGTGCCACTATACGGCCCTCCGCGACTTTCTCTCTCTTCGGGAGAAATTCGAGCGGTACGGCACCGCGCAGCCCTGGTGGATCGGCGAGGAGCTGAAGATGATCCGCGCCAAGGGCATGGAGAGCGAATACCCGGAAATGTTCCGCGCGAGCAAATTTTTCCAGTACGAGTGCTGGAAAACGGCGTTTGAGGATATCCGGTCGAGCCGGCTTCTGGCAGGCTTTCACTTTTTGCAGTTTGCCGATACCGACGTATACGAAAATTCCAACGGCGTCGTCGACTGTTTTGACGACGAGACGTATGTCACCGAAAGGCAGTTTCTCCCGTTCAACGGCGACCGCGTTCTCATCGCGCAGCTGGGCGGGCGCCTCTTCTGGGGCGAGAGCGAGCTGGCTGTGCCCCTTCTCTGTTCCGATTATGCGCAGGACGGCATCGAGGCGGCGGATGTGCATTTTTCCCTCTGCGGCGGGTCGGGCGAAGTGTATGCGGAGGGGGGGCTTCCCAACATCGACCTGCACGAAAAGGGCGTGAAAAAGCTCTGTACCATCCGCATGCGGCTCCCGAAGGTCGCCGAATCGGAACAGCTGACGCTGCGGGCGCGGCTGTGCGCGGCGGGCGGGGTCTGTGCGGAGAACGAATGGAAGATCTGGGTTTACCGCCCGCGGCCCGCGAAGAGGTACGCGGAATTTGTTTCCGTCGAGCGGGAAGAAGGCTGTATCACCGATTCCCCCGAAAAGGCGCTGTCACGGCTCGCGGAGGGCAAGCGGGTGTGCCTCGTGTACCGCTCGGACTGGACGCGGCACGTCGCGCACAAAAATATGCGGCCGCCGCGGTACGCGTTCGAGGCGACCTGGAACCGCTTCAAGCCGGTCATCTGGGACCGCGGCACCAACTACGGCGGGCTGTGCGAGGATGCGCTGCTGCAAAAGTACGGGTTTGCCGGCGGCCGCTATTACGATTTCAATTACAGCGTCCTCACCGAGGACTGCGACAAAATCGTTCTCGACCGTTTTCCCGTGCCCGTCCGTTCGCTGATCACGGGCATCGACAAGAACGTGCGCGACCGATTCGACGCGGGCAAGGATTATTTCAACGAAAAGGAACTCATGTACGACAGGACGCTGCGGCGTTTCAGCTATCTTTTTGAAGTCGGGGCGGGCAGGGGCAGCCTTTTGGTCTGCGGCCTGAACCTCACGGGGCTGGACGAAAACGAACCTTCGTCGTCGGCGGCGGCCGATTTCCTCCTGCGGTATCTGTTCAGCGAAGATTTTCATCCGAAAACCACGATTTCCCTCGAAGCGCTGGAAAAATATCTTTCCGACTGCGCGAAAAGGCCGGTGAAAGAGCGGATGATGACGCAGTTCTGGCAACTGGACGATGCGCCCGTGGAGAGCAAACAGTACTGGAAAGAATCGCAGCAATATCTTCTGGAAGATTAGGATATGAAAGAAAAGACGGTCTATTTTTCTCTTCTGAAAAAATTTTGCGACGGGCTCATCGCGCTGCAGGATACTTCTTCGGATCCGGCCTTCCGCGGCGGGATCCGCTGCCGCTCCTGCAAGACCATTCACGGCCGCTGCCCGGACGGGGTCTTCGCTTTTGTGGAGCTGTATAAGCTGACGGGCGAAAAGAAATATCTCGATGCCGGTCTCGATGTGTTCGCATACGGGGATAACCTCCTCTGCGAGGACGGAGGGCTGTACAACGACGCGCAGACGACCTGGCGGTATACGACGACCTTTCACCTGATTGCGGTGGTCGAGGCGTATCTGGCGGGACAGGAGATCCTTCCGCAGGACGCGAAGGAAAAATTCCGCGACAGGATCGTGCGCATGGCGGAGTGGCTGTATCGGAATCTCGACGAAAAGTCGCCTGCCAACATCAATTATTCGACGACCAACGGCCTCGCGCTCGCGCTGGCGGGGAAATTTCTCTGCAATGCGGACTATCTGCGGCAGGCAAAGCGCCTGACTGACTACGCGATGGCGCACTTTACGGAAAACGGTTTTCTGTACGGCGAGAGCAAGCCGCACGACAAAAAATCCGCTCTGGGACTGTACGGGATCGATCTCGGGTACAACGCGGAAGAATCCGTTCCCGCGCTCGTCAAGTATGCCTGCCTTGTAGGCGACGAAGGGATGAAAGACAAACTGTCGAAGGTGCTCGCGCGGCAGGCGGAATTTCTCTTCCCCGACGGCGGCTGGGACAATTCCTTCGGCAACCGCAACAACAAGTGGACGTACTGGGGTTCGCGCACGTCGGACGGCTGCGCGCCGGCCTACCTGCTTCTGGCGGACAGGGATCCCTCGTTTGCGGAAGTCGCCCTTCGCAACACTTTGCTCCTGGAAAGATGCACGGAAGGCGGCCTCCTGTACGGCGGGCCGCACTATCGCCGGCACGGGGAATATGCCTGCTCGCATCACACCTTCGAGCACGCAAACGCGCTGGCGTATGCGCTGGAAAACATCGACGAAAAGTATCTCGCGCCCGAACGGGTGAGCCTGCCTTCGGAAGGGAAAAGTTTTCTTCGGTATTATCCGGAGATCCATACATACAAGATGAGCGAGGGGGAATATTCGGCGACGGTCACGGGGTACGATTTCGATATCGCGTTCAGCGGCCACGCCTCGGGCGGCACGCTGACGGCGCTGTACAGCCGGCGGGTCGGGCCGATGGTCATGGCATCCGTCAACGAGTATATCCTCGTCGAGCCGACCAACATGCAGCAGGTCAAAGACATCGAACACCACCGCCCGCTCACGCCGCGGCTTTCGGCGGAGCGCGGCGGAAAGCTGTATCAGTCCTGCTTCTTTGCGCAGATGCAGATGTGCGCAGACGAGGCCGCCCGCCGCGTTTGCGTGCAGACGGGTCTCGCCGACCGCACGGGGAAGGTCCTGGAAGGCGCTCAGCCCGAGATCGTCTACACCCTCCGTCGGGAGGGGCTGGAGATCGGGATCCGCAAGGCGTTTTCCATGCAGTTCATCCTGCCCCTGATCGCGGGCAGTGCCCGCGTGCTGGAAGGGACTCTCGTACGCAGGGAGCCCATCTTCTTCCTCACGGGCGGATTCATGGCGGACGAGCTGACGATCGAACCTTCGCCCGAGGGGAGCCTCCGCATCTTTATCTCTTCGGATGCGGACGAAAACGGCGGGGAGGCGGACCGTGCACAAGTTTAGCGGAAAGTGGATCACGAGCGCGGAATTTGCCGATGTCCGCTGCAAAGGGGGCGGGGAAGACGCTTGCCCGCAGGGCGAAAAAGATCGCAAAGCGGAGTCGCTCCTTTCCTCGCACATTCTGTTCAGGACCCGTTTTCACTGGAACGGACGGGGGCGGGTCGGGCTGTATTTTTCGGCGGACGACTGCTGCAAGGTGTATGTCAACGGCGTTTTTGTGACGCAGGGGCCGGCGCCCTGTTATACGGGGCACACCTATTATGTGCGCCGGGAGATCGCAGGCTTTCTGCATCCGGGGGAAAACCTCCTCGCCTTTCATACGTATTACCAGGGCCTTGTCAATCGGGTGTGGGTGAGCGGCGATCTTTGCCACGGCCTTCTCTTTGACGTGACGGGTCGGGCGGGGCTTCTCGCCTGTTCGGACGAGAGGGTGCTGTGCGCGCGGCATACCGGTTACAGCATTTCGCATAAGACGGGTTACGACACGCAGTTCATGGAAAACTACGATTCCCGCGCGGCGGAAGTCGGGTTCGAGAGGCCGGATTTTGACGACGCGGGCTGGGAATGTGCGCGGTATCGGACGGATGCGGACTATGTGCTGTATCCGCAGCCGAGCCGACAGCTCGTCTTCGAGCGGCTTGTGCCCATACGGCGCAAAACGCCGACGGGCGAGATGTGCGATTTTCTGCAGGAATTTGTCGGCAATCCCCTCCTGAAGGCGCGCGGCGAGCCGGGCGATCGGGTGGAGATCCGCCTGGCGGAAGAGACGGAGACGGACGGCAGCGCGCGGTATCGGATGCGCTGCAACTGCGAATACCGGGAGGTGTGGACCCTTTCGGGCGGCGAGGACGAGTTCCTGCCCTTTGACTACAAGGCCTTCCGCTATATGGAGCTGCTCTATCCCTCTTCGGTGAAGATCACGCTGGCGGCAGGTCAGGCGCGGCATTATCCCTTCCGCTTGCGGCGGGGGTGCCGCAGTGCGGATGAGGATCTGCGCCGCATCTTCGGACTTTGCGTGAATACCCTGCGCTACGGATTGCAGGAGGGGTATCTCGATTGCCCCAGCCGCGAGAAGGGGCAGTATTTCGGAGACGGGGCCTGGTCGGCGCTCGCGCACGTATATCTGACGGGCGACAGGACGCTGTGCAAAAAATTCATCGAAAACGCCTTCGAGTCGACGGCGGTGGACGCGGGGATGACGGCGCAGGGGCCGTGTGCCTTCGTGCAGACGATCGCGGAATTTCCGCTGTTCGTCGTCATCCTGCTCAAGGGGTATCTGTACCTGACGGGCGACGCGGCCTTTGTCGGGCGGCAGAAAGAGAAGGTGATCTCCCTTCTGCGCGTCTACCGCGACCGCTATTATGACCGCGAGCGGCGGCTGATCGACGTCTATGACCGCTGGAACGTGGTCGACTGGCCGGCGTCCGCGCGCGACGGGTACGATTTCCCGCTCGAACAGAACAGAATCATCCACGGCTTCCACAACGTGATGAACGGGTATTATCTGTATGCGGTGCGGGTGTGCAGGGAACTTTACGGGGAGGAGATCGTCGACGTCGCCGCATTCGGGCGCGCCTACGAAGAGGCCTTTCACGACCCCGCGTCGCACCTGTTCCGCGACAGCGTGCATAGCGCGCACACCGCCCTCGCTTCGCAGCTTTTCGGGGTGTTCCTCGGTTTCGGCGGCGAAAGGGAGGAGGAAAACCTGCTGCGCATGGTCGAAGAGAAGAGGCTTTCGTGCAGCAATCTCTTCGTGACGCCTATCCTCTTTCTGTGGCTTTACAGGACGGGGCGGGAAGAATTGCTTTTCGACCTCATCGGCGACCCCGGCGCATGGCTGAATATGCTGGCGGAGGGCGCCACGACGACCTTCGAGGCCTTTTCCAAAGAAAAGAAGGTCAACGCTTCTCTCTTTCACACCATGTTCGCCTTTCCCGTTCTCTTTCTGGGGGAGGGGGATGTATTTGAAAAAAATCGGTCTTCCGCGGAGAGCGCAGCCGGGCAAAGGGATGCCCGGGGAGATCGGATGAATAATGAGGAGGATTCAAAAATGAAAAAGGAAATCACCGCAGTCTGCCTCGCGGCAAGTATGATGGCTTCCCTCTGTGCCTGCAGCGGGGATCCGGGCAAAGAGCACATTGCGTCCGACGCGACGGTGGACACCTTCCTCGGCGAAGGGGAATACATCGCCTTCGGCGACCTGGCCTACGACCCGACGGACGAAGATGTCCTGCAGACGTATCTGGACTGCGGCTTCAACGTCTTTGTCATCCACGAGGACTATACGGGCGCGATCACCGACGGCGTGAGCAACAACGGCGGCCTGACGGACAAATACAAGGCGCGCCTGCAGGCGCTGACGGACAAGGGCGTGAACACCTGGATCCGCAACCAGTACAACGATCCCGATTACGTCGAGAACGACGACGCCGACCGCGACCGCTTCAATTACAGCAAGGATTACAAGCTGCCCGTGCGCGATCTCGGTCCCGACGATTTCGATCCGTACAGCGTTTCCGGATTTTTCCTGTGCGACGAGCCGTCCATGTACGAATACAAGTCGGGCAAGCGCTGGTGGCACGCGATGTCGGAATACGAAAAACTCGTCGACTGGTACAACAAATATTATACGGACAGCGGGAAATTCTTCCACATGAATCTCTTCCCGAGCTATGCGCAGAACGTGTACTTCACCAACTCCGCCGACCCGACCGAGTACTGCACCTATGAAGAGTACGTCGACTACTATGTGGAGAACTTTGCCAAGAAGATCAACGGGCCCAAGAGCATCTGCGTGGATAACTATCCTTACAAGGATACGGGGGAGATTCGTTCGGGATTCTATGAAAATCTGCTGCTGTTCGCGAACAAGACGCGCGAGTGCAACGCGGAGATCGAAAACGAGGCGTACAAGGCAAAATTCGGCATCTGCATCCAGGCGTTTACCGAGAGCGGACTTTGCGACATCGTGTGCGCGGAAGACATCTCCTTCCAGATCCTCGTCGGCGCGGCGATGGGTGCGGAGTTGTTCCATTATTACTGCTATGCGACCCTCGGCATCGACCGCACCAAGGGCATCATGACCACCGCCAACACCAAGCGCATTTACGACTATGTGCAGCAGGCCAACCGCGAGTATCTGCCCTTCGCGAAACTGACGACGGGCTTTGACTGGATCGGCATGACGGCCGTTGAGGCGACGAACGAGGCCGACCGCGAAAACAGCTCCTTCAACGGGCTTGCGGGAGCCATTTCCATGGAGGAGATGGGAGACCTCAAAGGGGTGACCTCCACGCGCGACGCGCTGGTCGGGTATTTCACGCATAAAGAGAGCGGCCAGCCCGGCTACATGGTGGTGAACTGCTCCCTGCCTTCCGCCCAGCGTTCGAGCGGCGTCGTGCTGGATTTCGGTTCGCACGAGCGGGTGCTCGTCTATACGGCAAGCGAGGACGGCGTCACGCCTGCCGGGCAGGAAATGCAGACCATCGGCGGGAAACTGCGCCTGACGGTCGGCGCGGGCGAAGGCGTGTTCGTCGTGCCCGTCTGATAAACGTCTGATCAGAGAGAAAAAGGAAGAGCAATGAATCAGTCCACCCAAACGAACAAACCGAAAAAGAACCGCCTCGGAGTCACGCAGAAAAAATCGCTGTGGTTTATCCTGCTCATGCTCATCCCCGCGCTGTACGGGATCTTCCGGTATGTCTTTATCAATGTCAATTCCATCCTCATCGCGTTCAGCGACGCGTCGACGGGCGAGGTCACCCTTCGCTATTTCCGCGATCTGTTCGAGGAGATGGGAAGATCGGATTCGACCATCTTCAAGGCGCTGCTCAACACCTTCAAATTTTTCGGCGTCGGCGTTCTGAAGCTGTTCCTGTCCTACATCATCGCCTACTTTCTCTATAAAAAGATCCTGCTGTACAAGGGATTCCGGTTCCTGTTCTTTCTGCCGTCGCTGGTCGCGCCCGTGGTCAACATCACCATCTACGTGCGCATCATCGGCGTGAACGGCGCGATCCACCAGCTCACCGGCTATGCGGAAAATTTCCCCGCCCTTCTGTCCAACGCGGATACGACCATCCTCATGATCCTGCTGTACGACCTGCTGTTCGCGGGGCTGGGCGCAAACTTTCTCATCCTGCTCGGCGCGATGAACAGGATCCCGACGGAGATCCTCGAATCGGGCAAGATGGACGGGTGCAGCGCCTGGCGGGAGTTCTGGCAGCTGATCACCCCGCTCGTGTGGGACAATTTCTCCACCCTGCTCGTGCTCGCCCTCACCAAGATCTTTACGGCGTCCGGGCCCATCCTGTATTTCACGGGCGGGCAGGGGGATCCCTACACCCTCACATTCTGGATCTACGACAAAGTCCGCGACAGCACCTATAACTATCCCGCCGCGGTCGGCCTGTTCTTCACGGTGATCGGCATCCCCATCGTGTTCGGCGTGCGCTGGATCGCCAAAAAAGTCAATCCGGAGGTGGCGTACTGATGGGCGCGGCTGTCAAAACTTTGATGCGCAAGTGCGCAAAGAGAATCCGTTCCACTTCTCCGACGAGGGTGATCGTCTTCGTCCTGTTCCTGGTGTATGCGCTCGCGCTCATCATGCCTTACCTCTTCGGCATCATGTTCTCGATGAAGACCGCGAAAGAATGGTTCACGACGAAGGTGCTCGATCTCCCGGCGAGCCTGAATTTCACAAACTATGCCGAGGCGTGGAAAAACCTCAACGCCAACGATACGTCTGTGCCCTCCATGCTGTTCAACAGCCTCTGGTATGCGGCCGGCATGTCCTTTTTCAGTGTGATCTTATCTTCCATGAGCGCCTACGTCGTGGCAAAATACCGCTTTCCCGGCCGATCGATCATTTACGCCTTCGCGCTGGTCGCGATGATGATCCCGATCATGGGCTCGCTGCCTGCGCAGCTGCGGTATGTGAAGGCGGTCAACGCGCTCAATTCGCCCGTCTTTGCGCTCGTAATGTGCCAGACGATCGGCATGATCTTCGTCGTCATGCTCAGCGCATTCCGCGGCGTGAGCTGGGAGTACGCCGAGGCGGCGTTCATCGATGGCGCGGGGCCGCTGCTCGTATTCTTCAAGATCATGCTCCCGCAGGTCACTTCCGTGGCGGTCGCCATGTTTCTGACCAACTTCGTCGCGCTGTGGGCGGACGCGGAGACGCCGCTCATTTTCCTCGATGAACTTCCCACCCTCTCACTCGGTCTGCTGCTGTACAAGGGACGGGTGGATGCGAACTATGCAGGCACTTCGATGCCCGTGCTGTACGCGGGGCTGATCATCTGTATGATCCCGACGGTCATTCTTTTCTCCATCTTCCAGAAATCCCTGATGGATATCCAGATGGGCGGAGGACTGAAAGGCTGATCTCAATAAAAAGGAGTTAGAAAATGAAAGGACGCAAATTTGTTTTCAAAGCTGTCGCGAGCGTGCTTCTGTGCGCTTGTCTGGGCGTCAGCGCCGTCGCCTGCGGCGGCGGGGGGCCCAAAGAGGGGATCGAGGGAACGATCACCCTGAATTACTTTCTCGGCGGGTTCGGGGAGGAGTGGATCCGTGCGGTCGTAGACGACTATACGAAAAACGTCAACCCTGCGGCGGATATCAAGCTCAAATCCAACGGTTCCAACGCCGATATGCTGGATAAGATCAAATCGGGCACCGGCGACGACATGTACATCGCCAACGAAAATTTCTTCGGCCAGAAAGCCAACCTTCTCGAGCTGGACGACGTGATGGAGATGGAAGTGTACGGCGAAGAGGGGGTGAAAGTCAAGGATAAGCTTTCGGAAGACTTTCTCACCTATTACAACGAGGGCGGGCACTACTATCAGTTCCCGCAGAACAACGTCTCCGGTTACCGCTGGATTTACAACAAGACGGTGATCGACAATGCGCTCGGCTCTATGGAGGCGGGTAACTGGTCGCTTCCGAGGACGACGGACGAATTCTTCGCGCTCGGCGACAGACTGTACGACGAGGGGGTGTTCCTGACGGCCACGGCGATCGGCAACGGCGCCAAGGCGACGGAAGACTACCTCGACAATGCCTTCAACGTGTGGTTCGCACAGATGGTCGGCGCGGAAAACCATGCCAAATTCTTTGACGGGCTGTATCAGAACAGCGAAGGCGAATGGGTGCGCGACGATACCTCTTCCGACAACGTGTTCAACAGCAACAAAGGGGCGATCGAAGCGGCGTACGCGCTCGCGAAGAAGATGTGCGTTTCCAAAAACGTGGATACGTCCATAGAAACACAGTATCTGCATAAAAACAGTACTGCCATGCAGTACAAGGACGTGGACGTTCTTTTCTACGGCGGCAAACTCAGCGGCCTGGAGCTCCAGCCTTTCGCGTTCATTTATTCGGGGCTCTGGCTGGAGAGGGAAACGAGCACTTATGATGCGATCGGCGTCGTGGACATGAGCGCCAACGAAGTGCTGCCCATGAAGACGCCCGTCATCAGCGCCATCCTTTCCAGGACGCTGAGCATTCCGGACGATGCGGCGCTCGCGCAGGTCGTCGACTATGTGGACGGCAAGACGCAGACCAAGCCGTCGGGAGTCACGGACGAAGATATCACCGTCATCGCCGAGGCGCGCAACATGGTCAACAAGGGCAGCGAAGATACCTTCCTGATCACCAAGAACGCGCGCTATCCCGATCTGTGCAAAGATTTCCTGCGTTACATCGTTTCCGACCGCGCGCAGGCGGTGGCGGCCAAGGCGTGCAGCGGCATTTCCATTCTGCCTTACGGCTACGAGGCCACGGAAGAGGACATGGGCTTTGAAGTGTCCGATTTTGTCAAGGCATACAACGAACTCACGCCCGACGCCGTGCAGATCACGCTCAAATATTACGACCAGGTGTTCACGCAGAAGAGCAAGATGTTCTGGTATGCCGACACGGCCGTGATCGGCTCCAACCACCTGGCGAAGATGTTCTACACGACGAAGAACATGCCCGCAGTCAGCGAGATCGTCGCAAGGAGCATCAGCAAGTACAACACGCTCTGGGCGGATGCCGTCGCGGAGACGAAAGCCGAACTGGGAATTTCCTGATCGGAAAAATATGCCGCCCGCGCGGCGCGCGGGCGGCGCAAATAAAAATAGGAGGGAGATAGATGAAATCATCGGCAAAAAAGCTCGTCCTGGTGTGTATTCTCGCACTGTGTGCGGCGATGCTTTTCTTTGTAGGATGTTCGGAAAAGAAGGCCAAGGCGCAGGGGATCCGCGTCAGCGAGCCTTTTGAGAACGGGGCTACCTTCGAGTTTACCGACAGCGTCATAGAATTGCCTTACGGCATCGCCTATGACAAGGACGGAAAGGACATTTCTCTGGATCTGACGTATACCGTTTTCGATAAGGACGGAAAGGAAGTCGCAAAGTCCAACGACTCCATTTTCGATCTGGACGTGGGGGAATACACCATCCGCTACACTTACCAGGACGTGAAGCTGGAGATCTCCTTCGCGGTCGTGGATACGATCGCGCCGCAAATCACCTTTACTTCGACCAATACCGGTTCCATGGCACTGTCAGAGGGGACGGCGGTGGCGTCGCTTCCGTATTTTGAGGTCGCCGATTATTCGAAGTACAGCGTTGACCGCAAGCTGACCTTTGTCAGCGATGACGGAACATTCAATGGCGAAGAATACGATTACGACAAGATGGCTGACATCGTGGAGGCGGACCGCCCCGGCACCTTCACCTACACGATCACGGCCACGGACGCGAGCGGCAATTCTACGACCGAGTCGGTCGAATGGCGCTGCAAGGACGGGGAATGGCTGGCAGATGACGTGCAGGGAGATATGGTCTCTTCCTATGACAGCGAAGATTACCTCGACAGCGTTCTCAACGGCCAGGTGTACACCGAATACACCACCAACGGCAACTATTACGCCGAATACCTCGATACCTTTGAAGGCGCGAACGGCGTCGTAAAGGTGCATACGCAGTTCAACACGCGCGGATATTCCGATTTCCGCTTCAAGCTCGGCAAGCCCGTCGACCTGAAAGCGAACAAGAACAGATACCTCGTCGTGCGGATGTTTATTCCCGATGCCGAGGCGTTCGGTTCGGATATCCAGATCGCGGGCAACACCGTTTCCAAGCGCAATTTCACGAATATCGTCACGGTGCAGGAACATGCTCTCACCCGCTGGTATTCGGTCATGACGGACAACGTCGGCGTCGTGTCGGGGCGTTGGTTCAGCCTCTCCATTCCCGTATCGCAGCTGATCACGCTGGAATGCTCCGACCAGGTCAAATTCGAACAGCCGACCCTCTCGGATGAAGAATGGTTCAAGGACCACACGAGCTACAACTATGCTTCCGACAGCAACCTGGAAGGCATGATGCACTACCTGCAATTCACCCTCCTTTTGAGCGGCAGTTCGGGATACCAGGATTTCTATATCGACAGCATCTTCCTCGCGGACCGCGCGTCGGATGTGGACGCCTCTTCCTTTACGGTGGATTTCGCGAACAAGACCATCTCCTGGGATGCCGTGGCGGGTGCGGAGTATTACAATGTCTTTGACGCCTCCGGTGCGCTCGTCGCCAGCGTCGATGCTCCTTCTTTCCAGGCTTCCGGGCTGGGCGAATTTTCCGCACTTCGCATCGTGTCGATCTCCTCTTCGGCGGCGGACAGCGCGGGCGTGACGATCACGCCGACCGACCTCGACATCACGTTCCAGGCGGACGGTTCCTGGGCTTACACGCCGCAGCTGATCGCCGAGAGCGTTTCCGTCAGCGGCAATACGCTGACGCTCACCCTCAACAAAGAGCTGGGCGAAGGCGCGCTCGACATTTCGGGCATCACGGCGACGGACACCGACGGCGAAGCCGTCACATTGCAGGCGAGCGTGAACGCAAATACGCTGGTATTGGATATTTCCGGCTGGGCTGCTTCGTCGCAGTACAAGAAAGAGTATGTGCGCATCGAGGCGGGCAGCACCCTGAAAGTGGGGGAGACGGAGTACTTCTTCAACCAGGATATCATCATCGCGAACCTGTTCGGCGGCTGGGAACTTGTCACCGAATCGGAGGTGGTGCGGCTGGAGATCTCCAATGGTTCCAACCACAACCTGCGCTTCTATACCTATGACGCAGACGACGCGATCATCGCGGTGCCCGGCTCCAATCTCTCGGCGAACATAGCCGAAACGGAGTCCGCTTCCACGCTTTCCTATTCCGGTTCGTTTACCGTCAACGGCGTGGAGCTCGATACGCTGATCTCGGCTCTTCCCAACGATATCGTCTATCGCTTTGTGTGGGCGTACGTCGGCGCGGAATCCGGTTCGAGCGGCGTGGGAATGTTCTATTTCCAGATCATGGCGCGCATCGGCGACAACTGGGCGTGGAATCTGGAAGACCTCTGCAAGATGACGGGCAGCGACGGCGTCGAGGTAGAGATCCTGGGCGGCACGAGCGTCTATATGAAGTTCGGCGAGAGCGTCTATTGCCTGCGGTTTGCAGATACCTACACATTTACGAAGGCGAGCGTGACGCAGACGACGGGCGGCTGGTCGGTCGTCAGGACGGAAGGCGCCGTTTCGCAGCAGAAAAACTACCTTGTCACCCTCGCGGACGAAGAGGGCACCCTCTATGCCGGTCAGGTTGTGGCGGCGGGAGAAAAACCCGATTTCGACGCCTTTGCGGCAGCGATCGGTTCGGATGCGCAGTATATCGAAGGGTACTATGACGGCGACACGAAGATCGACACCGCATCGTACACCGTGCAGGACAACACCGCGCTCACCGTAAAATTCGATTATCCTTATCTGTACATTTCCGGCACGTCCCTTTCGGCGGACGGGAACGCCCTCACGCTGACGGTGAACAAAGAACTTTCCGGCAGTGTGGAGGCGGCGGAGTTTGACGTCGAGTACGCAGACGGCTCGGCCGTCGCGGTCACGGCCGATCTGATCACGGTCTCGAGCAATACGATCACGCTGAACATCGCGGGCTGGAAAAAATCCACCGCTTACGAAAAGTCGTCGGTCACGATCAAGGCGGGCAGCGTCTTTACGGTCGGCGGCGAGGAATACTCGTTCGTGGAAGACGTCACCCTCGTCAACCTTCTGATGCAGGGCGGCGAGAACACCTCCCGTACCTGGGAAATTCTCGAAAAAGCTCCGATCGGATTTACCGGCATCGAACTTCGCAACAATACTGCAAACAAGAACCTTTGCTTCTACTTCCTCGATCAGGACGGGGCGCGCATTTCGGATGCGGGTCTGAACGGGCTCAACGGTTACTATTTTGCCTCCGTTTCTCCGACGACGGCCATGGACTATTCGGGCTCTGTCACGATCAACGGCGTGGAAGTGGGCGAACTGCTCAGGCAGATCGGAGACAACAACGTCTTCTATGTCCTGGCGCTCCGTTATGAAAACGGGCTGTTCTACTTCCAGCTTCTCAACCGCACGTCGGCAGGGGCATGGACGTGGAACCTGGAAGGGCTTACCCAGCTTCTCGGCTCGGAGACCATTTCCTTCCGCATTGCGGCGGGTACCGACCTGTATCTGCGCAACGGCGGCAATGTATACGCCTTCCATTTTGCGGAAACCTATGAATTTACCAAGGCGAGTGCAGCGGGCAACGGCGATTGGTCCATGCAGAAACTGAGCGAAGGTGCGCCTTCCGCCCATTACCTGGTGAAGCTCACGGATGAAGATGGAACGCTGTACGGCGGCCAGATCGTCGCGGCGGGCGGCACGATCGACTTTGCAAAGGCGTTCGGCTCGCTGGCGCAGTACATCGATCACTATGTGGCGGGCGATGACCAGACGCAGTATGTGCCGGGCGATTCTGATTACACCGTGTCGGGTTCTGTGACGGTCAAAGTGATCTTTGAATACCGCAAAGCGGAGACGATCGGTCAGACATATACCATATACACGGAAGAGTCCGCATCTCTCGATCTGTCTGTGCTGACCGGCTATTATTTCCAGGACGGCGTGGCGGCGGACGTCACGTGGGAACTGGGCGGAACGTACGGCGACGTGGAGATCCGCGACGGGGCGTTGAACATTCTCTCGCCCGAATATGTGGGAACAGTCAACCTGAAAGCGAAGGTGCACGGTCTTGTTTATGACGTGCAGGTCTCCGTCCTCGTTTCCGAACAGGATCCGGTGGAGACGATCGTCATCGACGGCGCGCTGAAAACGGATGCGACCGAAGAGACCTTCTACACCCGCTTTACCGAAAACGGCACGGTGCTTGCCAAAGGGGCAGGGGAGGAAATTTCCGAATATGTTCTCGGCAGCGGCTTCAGTTATTCCGGCTCCATCCGCATCAGCGGCATCGAGCTGACCGATTTCGCCGGGCTCGGGTATGAGATCGCCCTCGTGCAGGACACCGTCGGCTATGCGTTCGAGATGCGGCAGACAGGAACGGCGGAATGGCAGCCGATCACCCAGGACGCCATCCGTGCTCTGCAGAGCAGCAATCAGTATCCGGAGTGCCTGCTGGTCGTGGAGGCGGGAACGAACATCCTGCTCGATGATACAGACGTCGATTACAGCCTTGCCTTCTCTTCGCTTCTGGTCATCGTCAAGAACGGCGCTCCGTCCGTGGCGGCCAATGTCGCGGCGATCGGAGACACTTCGACAGTCAGCAAAACAAATTTTTGTTTAGTCTTGCAAGATGCGAATGGAAACAATATCGACAGTGTAATCAAGGCTACAGAGCTTTACTACAACGGCAACCAGCCCGCCAGCGCGACAAACAAGGCGACCTTCTATTATTTCGGTTCCATCAAGATCTGCGGTGTGGAGCTTTCCGAGCTTCTAACAAGCGATCAGGCAAAAGAGAACGGAAGTGCGATTTTTGGCACGAGATACGGAGGTTGGGCACGTTTGTACTGCGCGAATACAAGTTCTAGTTATGAGTTCCAACTCTATCGTCCGAAGGAGCAGAATACGCCCTATAATGCGCTTTGGAATGCATTTAACGGATATGATGCACCTACGTTAGAATTTGCCGAAGGCACGATTTTGTTTGTGACAAACGCCAACACTGTTGGGGACGCTACTGTCACCGAGTATATAGAATTTGGCAGCACCTTAGTCACGGTAAAAACGCCTGCCTGATTTGCGCGCTCGCGCTTCAATTGGATCAGGTACAGCTGGGTGTACATTGTAACATAAATTAAGTGAACTATCTTCACTTTCAAGAATATGATCGTTAGAGAGTGGCTAAAAGTGCGGGGCGTTATGCCCCGCACTTTTGCATGATCATGTGTTTAAGCGGTGCACTTCGTTTGACAATTCATCAATGTTATATATGCTCTTGGTTGTTTTTCGGAAAAGGTGAAATGCTATTCGGCATTGAACGGATAAAAACAGCGTTTGACATAGCAAAAGCGGCCGCCCGCGCAATCATTGCGCGGGCGGCCGCTCTTGTATGTCCGGCAGTAGCTGTCGAGCGTCCGGCTTTTGTTTTTCCGGGAAAGGGCAAATCGTGAGGGGAGACGCTCACTCTTCTTCCGTGCGCTCCTCCAAAGACTGATATTTTCTGTGGGGCGCAACGGCCTGGTAGCCGGGGCGGATGATCTTGCCGCCGTTGGCGATCTCTTCCACGCGGTGCGCCGACCAACCGGCGATGCGTGCCACGGCGAAGAAGGGGGTGTACAGCTCGCGGGGGAGGTTGAGCATATCGTACACGAATCCCGAGTAGAAGTCGACGTTGGGCGCGACCCCTTTATAGATGCGGCGCTTTTCGGCGATGATCTCCACGGCCGCTTCCGCTACATAGTTGCGCATGGCAAATTCCTCTTCCATGTGTTTTTCCACCGCCAGCTTTTCGGCGAACTCGCGCAGGATGTCCGCGCGCGGGTCGGAGAGGGAGTATACGGCATGCCCCATGCCGTACACGAGGCCGCTGTGGTCGAACGCTTCGCGGTCGACGATCTTCGCCACAAAATCTTTGAGCTTTGCCCGGTCGAAGTCGGGGACGTTCGCCTTGATGCAGTCGAACATCTCACACACCTTGATGTTGGCGCCGCCGTGTTTGGGACCTTTGAGCGAACCGAGCGATGCCGCCACCGAAGAATAGGTGTCCGTGCCCGAGGATGTGACCACGTGTGTGGTGAAGGTGGAGTTGTTGCCTCCGCCGTGTTCGGCGTGCAGCACGAGGCACAGGTCGAGGACCTCCGCTTCGAGGGGGGTAAACTTGCAGTCTTCGCGCAGTATGTAGAGGATGTTTTCCGCACAGGAAAGCTCTTTCTGCGGTTTGTGGATAAACAGCGATTCGTCCGAATTGTAATAGCGGTAAGCCTTTTGCGAATAGACGCAAAGGAGCGGGAACTGCGCGATCAGCTGGAGAGATTGCCGCAGGACGTTCTTTTTGGACACGTCGTCGGGTTTGGGGTCGTAGGAATAGAGCGCCAGCACGCTGCGGGCGAGCATGTTCATCATGTCCTTGGATGGCGCCTTCATGATGATGTCGCGCACGAAGGAAGGGGGAAGCATGCGGAAATCGGCGAGGATCTCGCAGAAGCGCTCGAGCTGGCTCTTTGTGGGCAGATGCCCGAACAGCAGCAGATAGGTTGCCTCCTCGAAGTCGAACCGCCTGCCCTTGGCACCGGCGATCAGCTCGCGGATGTTGACGCCGCGGTAATACAGCTGCCCCTCGATGGGGATCTTGTTGCCGTCTTTGTCTTTGCCGAAAGCCTGGATCTCGGAGATCTCCGTCAGTCCGCATACGACGCCGTTGCCGTTAATGTCGCGCAGGCCGCGCTTCACGTCGTATTTCTCATACAGCCGCGGGTTGATGATGTCGCTCTTGCTCGCCATTTTCGTGAGCTCGATCAGATCCTGCGCATACTTTTGGTGCATTTTCATCATTTGTTCGCGAATGTCGAAATAGTTCATGATCCTCCTCCCGGCAAAAATTTTCCGTTTCAGATTCCGCCGCGGCTTGCCGCTTTGGTTTGTTCATTTTACCATATTTCCGAAAAAAAGTCAACTGCAAAAATTCTTTCGCAAAAACTGCCCGCAGGACGCAATTTTCACCTGTTTCGGCGCAGACTTTGTCGAAATTGAATAAAAAATCTGTCATCTTGCGCAATTTTGGAAAGGTGAAAGGAGGTTTTCCTTGTGCGGTTTCCCGAAAATGAAAAAGCGTAAAAAATCCTATGAGAAACTATTGAAAAATGTTTTCTGATGTGATAGAATAGATATGTTGAATATTATAATCCGGGTATATTTTACCCGCACGATCGGAGGTAGGTTTCATTGGCTAAAAAGATCGATGTTCCCTTCAACGGAACAAAAGAACAGGAGGAGCGGCTGAAACGTGAGCTTGCCGCGCTGCGCAAAGAGCACGGCGGCAAGGGGCTCATGATCGCGTCGCTGCAGAAGGCGCAGGAGATTTACGGCTATCTTCCCGCTCCCGTACAGCAGATGATCGCGGACGAACTGGGGGTATCTCTGGCGGAAGTGTACGGCGTGGCGACTTTTTACGCGCAGTTTTCGCTCTATCCCAAGGGGCAGTACAAGATCGGCGTGTGCCTGGGCACGGCCTGCTATGTCAAGGGTTCGGGCGACGTGTACAAGAAGATCTGTGACACGCTGAAGATCGAAGGCGGACAGTGCACGGATGATCTGAAATTCTCGCTGGATGCGACCCGCTGCATCGGCTGCTGCGGACTTGCGCCCGTGATGACGGTCAACGACGACGTTTACGGCAAGGTGACGCCGGACGAGATCGAGGGCATCCTCGCCAAGTACAACTGATGCGCGAGCTCGCTCTCAACATACTCGACATAGCGGAAAACTCTCTCCGCGCGGGGGCGACCCTCGTGGAGATCGACCTTGCGGCCGATTTTTCGCAGGACGCTTTTTCGATATCCGTTCGCGATAACGGTAAGGGGATGAGCAAAGAGATGCTCGCGTCCGTATGCGACCCGTTCACGACCACGCGCACCACGCGCAAGGTAGGGATGGGACTGCCGCTGTTCAAGTATTCTGCCGAGAGTGCGGGGGGAACCTTTCACATCACATCGGAAGAGGGGAAGGGTACCGCGGTGACGGCCGCGTACCGTATCAGCCATGTGGACCGCATGCCGCTCGGAGATTTCGGCGGCGTGGCGCTCCAGCTCGTGACGATGAATCCGGGCGTCGATTTTTGTTTTACGGCAAAGGCCGGCGATCGGCAGGGCGAACTGGATACACGCGAGGTCCGCGCGATCCTGGGGGAAGAGATCCCGCTCGGTGCGCCCGAGGTAAGGGCTTTCTTAAAGGATTACATCAAGGAAAATTTAACGGATATTTTTGGAGGTAGGTTATGAAAAGTTTGGAGGAACTCCGGGCGCTTCGCGAAAAGATGAAATCGCAGACGGATAACCGCAGCGTGGCCGGTTCCGACGAAACGGTCATAAAGGTGGGCATGGCCACCTGCGGCATCGCCGCCGGCGCCCGCCCCGTTCTCGACGCTCTTCTTGACGAGGCGGACAAACGGCATCTGCACAACGTGAGCATTTCGCAGACGGGCTGCATCGGCATGTGCCGTCTGGAACCCATCGTGGAAGTGTTCAAGGACGGGCAGAAATTTACATATGTCCATATGACGGAGGATAAGGCGCGCAAGGTCATGAACGACCATGTCGTCAACGGCAACCCCGTCAAGGAATATCTGATCGGCGAGAATTAAGGGCGGAGGAAAACAAATTACATGTTCAGATCACACATACTTGTCTGCGGCGGTACCGGCTGTACCTCCGGCAATTCGATGAAAGTTTACGACGCACTCGTCGACCGCATCCGCAAAGAGGGGCTGGAAAACGAAGTGCACGTCACCAAGACGGGCTGCTTCGGCCTGTGTGCGCTCGGCCCCATCATGATCGTCTACCCCGAAGGCGCCTTCTATTCGCAGGTCAAGGTGGAGGACGTCGACGAAATTATCAATGAGCACATCATCAAGGGGCGCATCGTCACCCGCCTTCTGTATAAAGAAACGGTCGGCGAAGACGGCGGCATCAAGGCGCTCAACGATACCAACTTCTATAAAAAACAGCACCGCGTGGCGCTCAGAAACTGCGGCGTGATCAACCCCGAAAAGATCGAGGAATACATCGCGTACGACGGCTACGAGGCGCTCGGCAAAGTGCTCACCGAAATGACGCCGCAGGACGTCATCGACGTCATTTCCAAATCCGGCCTGCGCGGCCGCGGCGGTGCGGGCTTCCCCACGGGCAGAAAGTGGCAGTTCGCCAAAAACAGCCCCGGCAATAAAAAATACGTCTGCTGCAACGCCGACGAGGGCGACCCCGGCGCGTTCATGGACCGCTCTATCCTCGAAGGCGACCCGCACGCCGTCATCGAAGCGATGGCGATCGCGGCGTATGCCATCGGCGCCGACCAGGGTTACATTTACGTGCGTGCGGAGTACCCGATCGCGGTGCAGCGCCTCACCATCGCCATCCGGCAGGCGCGCGAATACGGACTGCTCGGGAAGAACATCTTTAACTCCGGGTTCAACTTTGACCTCGATATCCGCCTCGGCGCAGGCGCCTTCGTCTGCGGCGAAGAGACGGCGCTCATGACCTCCATCGAGGGGCACCGCGGCGAGCCTCGGCCCCGTCCTCCGTTCCCGGCGGTCAAGGGGCTGTTCGGCAAGCCGACCATCCTCAACAACGTGGAAACGTACGCCAACGTGCCGCAGATCATCCTCAAAGGCGCCGACTGGTTCGCTTCCATGGGTACGGAAAAGAGCCGCGGGACCAAAGTGTTCGCGCTCGGCGGCAAGATCCACAACACCGGTCTTGTCGAGATCCCGATGGGCACGACCATGCGCGAGATCATCTACGATATCGGCGGCGGCTGCCCCAACGGCAAAAAGTTCAAGGCGGCGCAGACGGGCGGACCTTCCGGCGGCTGCATCCCGGCGCACCTGATCGACACGCCCATCGACTACGACAACCTGATCGCCATCGGTTCGATGATGGGTTCGGGCGGCCTGATCGTCATGGACGAAGACAACTGCATGGTCGACATCGCGAAATTCTTCCTTGAATTTACCGTGGACGAGAGCTGCGGCAAGTGCACCGCCTGCCGTATCGGCACCAAGCGCCTCTATGAGATGCTTTGCAAAGTCACCGACGGCACCGCCACCATGGAAGATCTCGACAAGATGGAAGAGCTTTGCCATTATATCAAAGAAAACTCCCTCTGCGGGCTCGGCCAGACGGCTCCCAACCCCGTACTTTCCACACTGCATTATTTCCGCGACGAATACGAAGCGCACGTGCGCGACAAGCGCTGCCCTGCGGGTGTCTGCAAAAAGCTGTTGCGGTACCAGATCGTGGCAGACAAGTGCAAGGGCTGCACCCTCTGCGCGCGCAACTGTCCGGTCGGCGCCATATCCGGCACGGTCAAAGAGCCGCACGTCATCGACGCGAGCAAGTGCATCAAGTGCGGCGTCTGCATGGAAAAGTGCAAATTCGGCGCGATCATCAAGGCATAAGGCGGAGGTCAGAGAGAAATCATGGTACATCTGAAAATAAACAATATTCCCGTAGAGGTCAAAGAGGGGAGCACCATCCTGGAAGCCGCCAAAACGGCCGGCATCAACATCCCCACCCTCTGCTATCTGAAAGACATCAACGAGATCGGTGCCTGCCGCATCTGCGTGGTGGAAGTCAAGGGCGCCCGTTCGCTGGTCGCCTCCTGCGTCTATCCCGTCAACGAGGGAATGGAAGTCTTCACCAACACGGAAAAGGTGCGCAAGTCCCGCAAGACGACGCTCGAGCTTCTGCTCTCCAACCATAAGAAGGAGTGCCTCTCCTGCGTCCGCTCCACCAACTGCGAACTGCAGAAACTTTCCAACGAATACGGCTGCGACGAAAACCGCTTTAAGGGCGCGCATACGCCCAGCGAGATCGACCATTCGACGAGCTATCTCGTGCGCGACAATGAAAAATGCGTTCTCTGCCGCCGCTGCGTGGCGGTTTGCAAGAGCGTGCAGCAGGTCGCCGTCATCGCGCCGGCGCAGCGCGGATTCAATACCCACATCGCCTGCGCGTTTGAGGAAGATCTTGCCGAAGCTCCCTGCGTGGCGTGCGGACAGTGCATCGCCGTCTGCCCGACGGGCGCACTGCACGAGCGCGAGGAGATCGACAACGTCCGCGAGGCGATCGCCGACCCCGAAAAGGTCGTCGTCGTCGCGCCGGCTCCCGCCGTGCGCGCCGCGATCGGCGAGGAATTCGGCTATCCCATCGGCACCAATACCGAAGGCAAGATGTTCACCGCTCTGCGCATGCTCGGCTTCGACAAGGTTTTCGACGTCAACTTCGCCGCAGATCTCACCATTATGGAAGAGGCGAACGAGCTCGTGCATCGCGTCAAAGAGGGGGGCGTGCTGCCCATGTTCACCAGCTGCTCGCCCGGCTGGATCCGCTTTGTCGAATACTATTACCCCGAACTTATCCCCAACCTCTCTTCGTGCAAGTCGCCCATGCAGATGTTCGGCGCGACCGTCAAGACCTATTGGGCGCAGAAAGAGGGGATCGACCCGAAAAACATTTACGTCGTCGGCGTCATGCCCTGCACGGCGAAGAAATTTGAAAGGACGAGGGCGGACGAGGACGCGAGCGGATATCCCGACATCGACGCCGTTCTCACCACTCGCGAACTTGCCAAGATGATCAAGACGTCGGGTATCCTTTACAACGAACTGCCCGACGGTACCTTTGACAACCCGCTCGGCGAATTTACGGGCGCGGGCGTCATATTCGGCGCGACGGGCGGCGTGATGGAGGCGGCTCTCCGCACGGCGGCGGAAACGATCACCGGCAAACCGCTCGACAAGGTCGATTTCAAGGACGTGCGCGGCATCAAAGGGATCAAGGAAGCGTCGTACGATCTCGACGGCGTCAAGGTGAAAGTGGCGGTGGCCAGCGGGCTCACCAATGCCAAGGAGCTGTGCGACAAGATCAAAAAGGGCGAGTGCGACTACACCTTTGTGGAAGTCATGTGTTGCCCGGGCGGCTGCGTCAACGGCGGCGGACAGCCCATTCAGAGCGCCTATACCCGCCGTCAGGTCGACCTGCGTTCCAAGCGTGCAAAGGCCCTGTACGACGAGGACAAAAAGGCGCATATCCGCAAGAGCCACGAAAACCCGGCAATCCAGGAACTTTACAAAGACTTCTTCGGTGAACCCGGTTCGCACAAGGCGCATGAGATCCTGCACACCTCGTATGTAGACAGAAAGCACAAATAATCGGATAACGTATAGGAAAACCCCCGTTCCGCGCAGTTTGCGCGGAACGGATTTTTTGTTTTTGTAGCAGAAACAATCAGGCGCGCGCGATCGGTCTTCAGACATGGATGCGGCATACGAAAACAAAAGATTGCCCTGTACAGGTCGATCTTTCGGAAAAAATGATCGGTCGATTTTTAAGGGAACGGCGCCCAAAGCGGACTTTCTCCGAATCAGGGGATCCGATTGTCGATCCGCCGCTTTCAGAGGCAGAAAAGAACCGGAGCCTCCGACTGTAAAACGGCATCCGCGTACCGTTCTGGCGGATGGGGATTTCCAATATCCGTATTTCTGTCCGGGTTTCAGAAGAGTCGGGGCAGTGTCTTCCTGTTGTGAGAGGAATGTTCTGTCGATTCTGAAAGAATAAAAAATTCAGTAAAAAAATTGCGCAACATGAGTGCTGTATCAGGAAACATGAATATATTTACAAAATGAAAACCGTGTGGTAAAATAGATTTATCAAAAACAGAATGGGAGTCAAAACATGAAAAAGAGTTTTATCATTGCTTTGATGACGATCTCTTTGCTGTGTGGCGTTTTGAGCGCAGGGCTGGTGTCCGCATTGGATACCGGTGCTGCGGACGGGCCTTCGATCAGCCTGTCGGATGATTTCACCGCCATAAAGAACGGAGAGAGCGTGGGGGAAGTAAGCAATCTTGTGTTCGACGGAAATGCGGAGTACGGCGCGGTGCCGGGATCTGCCTGGGGGGCGACGGTGAGCGGCGGAGACGGGAGCATTCTGTATACGCTGACGGCGAACGAAGGGGAAGTGCTCACGGGCGGAAATGTTTCGTTTACGGCAGGCGGCGGGCATGCCGGCGGCGTGTACTGGTACAACGCATCCAATCAGTTGGGTGCCAACCTGAAAGTGTCTGTCAGCACGGACGGGAATGTTTGGACGGAATTGTTCGACTTTGACAAGACGGCGGGATACGTAAAGACGAACGAGCAGGCGTCGGCGGAGGAGGGCAGGTATTCGAATACCGATTCGCCCCTCTCCTTGGACGCGTACATAACGAACAGCCGCGTGGCGTATATCCGTTTTGACGTAGAGCATTTCACGGCGGCGGAAACGGGTATTTCGGGCTGGGACGAAACGGGGATCCCGCTGGACAAAGTGGGGTTGTGCCTGTACAACATAGCCATTCACGCCGATCAGGGCGAAGAGATCGAACATGTCTACGATTTTAACCTGTCGGATGATTTTACCGCTATACGGACCGGAGAGAGTGTGGGGGAAGTAAGCAATCTCGTGTTCGACGGAAATGCGGAGTACGGCGCGGTGCCGGGATCTGCCTGGGGGGCGACGGTGAGCGGCGGAGACGGGAGCATTCTGTATACGCTGACGGCGAACGAAGGGGAAGTGCTCACGGGCGGAAATGTTTCGTTTACGGCAGGCGGCGGGCATGCCGGCGGCGTGTACTGGTACAACGCATCCAATCAGTTGGGTGCCAACCTGAAAGTGTCTGTCAGCACGGACGGGAATGTTTGGACGGAATTGTTCGACTTTGACAAGACGGCGGGATATGTAAAGACAAACGATCAGGCATCGGCGGCGTCGGGCAGGTATTCGAATACCGATTCGCCCCTGTCTCTGGACGCGTACATAGCGAACAGCCATGTGGCGTATATCCGTTTTGACGTGGAGCATTTCACGGCGGCGGAAACGGGCATTGCGGGCTGGGACCAAACGGGCATCCCGCTTGGCAAAGTGGGATTGTGCCTGTACAACATCGCTATCCATGCCGACCAGGGCGAACTTGCGGGCATCGAGCTCGAGAACGACTGGACGCAGGGAGGCAGCGTCGGCACGTTTGAAGGGGTGATCGATTGGGGCGGCGTCGTCAAGGATGAGGCGGCGGGAAACAAGGACTACGCGCTCATTCCCGCCAAGGTCTGGGGCGCCGTAGTGGATACCTGCTCCGGATATCTCACCTACGCGATCTCCGCCGATCGCGGTTTACAGATGAAAGATCTTGCTTTGCAGCTCCGGTTCGCCTGTTTTGAGAGCCTGAGCCAGTTTGCGAACGGCAACGCGGACGTGAAGGTGCAGGTCAGTAAAGATCTTGTCAACTGGCAGACGGTGTACAGTTTTTACGAGCAGAATGGAATGGATCTTTCCTTTTCGCTGAACGATGTGAAAGTGAATCTTGGTGCGTACAGCGACGGGTACGGCATCATGTATGTCAAAGTCGTGCTGCAGTGTCCCGAAGTCGATCGGGTGGCGCTCAATCAGATGCCGATCATTCTGAAAGAGGTGCATTTTACGGCCTCGCAGGAGCCGTTCGCGGGCAAGACAGAGATAAACCATGTATTCGGGAATGACAAGGGCACCGCTCTAAGTGAAAATTATGCGGGCATCGTGGAGTCGGACGGCGTTTATGACGGAAACTCGACTTTCGGGCTGATCCCGTCCGGCAACTGGGGCGGCGAAGTCAATGCGTCGAACGGGTATGTTGTATACAAATTGACGGCGCCGGAAGGCCGGATGTTTGTCAATCTGCAGTGGGATATGGCCTATAAGATGCTGGAAGGATCCGATCTGATCCTGTCGGTAGGCTACGACGGCGAGAACTTTACGGAATTTTTCGATGCCGCGGAAGTTTTGGGGGGCAAAGCATACGAAAATCTGTTGGTTCGGCCGGTACCGGAAGCGATACCGTACCGCGAACTCAGCCTGAATCTGTACGAGGCCGTGCGCAACAAGCGTGAAGTGTATGTCAAAGTCGAGATCTTGCATCCGACGGAAACGGTGGCGCTCCATGTATTGAAGGCGGAGATCTTTGAAATTTCCGTGTACAGCACGACGGCGGAATACGAGGCGGTCGGAAATATTTCCTATGTGCTCAACGGCGGCGCCATGACGGGAGAGGGAAACCCGACGCAGTACACGCAGGGGCAGGAAACGATCATGTTAAATTCTCCCGAACGCGAATATTACACGTTTGCCGGGTGGTACGAAAGCCCTGATTTTTCGGGAGAGGCGGTCACGGAGATCGACACGTCCGTACTCAAAGACTGGAATCTCTATGCGAAATGGGAAGCGATCTACTATGCGCTGGATATAACGGTGGAAGGGGAAGGCACGTTGACAAACGGCGATCTTACCCGGATCCAGGCCGGGGAAACGCTGGTCTTGGAAATGGAACCCGCGCAAGGCTGGCTCATCTATTCTCTGCGCATCGACGGGGCAGAGGTATTTTTGACGGGCGGCACGACTTACACTTTGAGACAGGTCTCGGAAGACCACACTATTTTTGCCTCGTTTATGGAGCGCACGACGCTGCACGGAGATTTTTCTATCCGCTATGACGAAAGTCAGATGTATGGCAATGACTGGAAAGAGGGGCTGTATGATTTTGAAAATTTGTATATCACGGACGAATCTTTCCATGCATTGGGGATCGACGGCGGAGTCGGGTACATAACGTATAAGTTTGCGGCGGATGGCGGCAGGACTTTCGAATCGGCGACGTTGGTGACGGAAGCCAAATTGTTTGATTTTCTGGGTATGCAGACAAACGAACGGGTGGACTATTACATCAGCTACGACGATTCCGATTACCGCCTCATTTACAAGAGTTTGCTGAACAAACAGGGAGAGAACTTTGTCACGATCACGCAGAATCTGAGCGAATATGTGGTCGGCCGCACCGAATTTTATCTGAAAGTGGAAGTGGGGTCCAATTCGGCGAACTGGACGCTGCTCAAGAGTCTGGACATCCGCTTTACCTATGAAGTGGTGGAGCTGACCATCGATTACGGCGATTACCGGGACGTTTTGTACACCCAGGAGAAGGGAACGCCTCTGGATCTTTCGCAGATCCGCCTTCAGGAGGGGTATGTGCTGGATTCAGACAAGATCTATACGGATAAGGAGCGCACGCAGGAATGGGATCTGCTTGAACCGGTCACCGGGGATCTCGTGATCTATTTGCCTGTCACGCGCGTGGACGGAAAGATCCATTACGTATTGAACGACGGAACAAACAATGCGTCCAATCCGGAAATTTACGATTCGACGAGTGCGGTCGTGCTCCTGGATGCGGTGCGCGAAGGGTACGTCTTTGCGGGATGGTATGCGGATGAGGCATGCACGCTTCGTGTGACGGAGATCGCCGCGGGCAGAACGGGCGACATCACGCTGTATGCGAAGTGGGTGCCGGACAGTGCGGAGGATATTCCCGTTAAATGGACGATCGATTATGTCCTGAACGGAGGGCAGAATACGGCGGCGAATGCCCCGACCTATCAGACGGAGAAGGGCTTCAAATTGCAGGCGCCCACCCGCGTGGGGTATCGCTTTGACGGCTGGTACACCGATCCGGATTTCCGGAGCCCGATCAGCGAGATCGCGCCCGGAACGCAGGGACCTGTCACGGTATATGCGAAATGGACGGAGACGGAAAAGGCGGAAACGGGCGGATGCAGCGGAAATATCGGCATGGCAAATCTGGCGGCGGCATTGGCGGCCGGGTTGGCAGCGGCGGTTTTACTGCGCAAGGGAAATGCGCATAAGGAGGGAAAATGAAAACAAAATCGAGAGCTCTCTGTCTCGGGATCATGTTCTTTGTCTTTTCTTTGGCAATCCTGATCGGCGTTCTTTCCGCGGGGGTATCGCTCCGTGTGGAAGCCGATCAGTTGAGCGGACGTTGGATAAAAACGCCGTCTGTGGATACGACCGTAAACGAGCAGGAAGGGGATTTTTCTATCGCGGTGATCGGCGATCAGCAGATCGTCGAGGGATCCTGGAAAGAATACCTCGAGGCGAGCTATGATTATCTTGCCGAAAACGGCGAGGCGATGAATCTGAAAATGGTTCTCAACGTAGGGGATATCTTCGATGTAGTGGATTTTGCTTCCATGATCGGCGGATATGATTCGGAAGATCCTTACGGCTCCAACCGCGGCGATGACCCCGAAAATAAGTATTGGTGGCAGCAAAAGAAATTTGTCAGCGACCAGGTGCAGAAGCTGGAAGACGCGGAGATCCCCGTGGCTTTGACGATGGGCAACCACGATTACGAGGATATGGCGTTCAGTTATCGCATCAACAAGACTTTCAACGAGGCGTTTCCGCTTTCGCGGTTTGAAAAATATGCGGTGGGAACGGAGGGCGTCTTAGACGGCACCCACTATTTCGGCGGCGCGCAGTACGACGATATCGAACAGGCCTACTATTATTTTGAAGGGAACGGACAGAAATATCTGGTCCTGTGCTTGGGGCTGTACCCCAACGACGAGATGATCGCCTGGGCAAATGAAGTGGCGGCGGAGAACGCCGATTGCAAGATCATCGTCAATACGCACGCGTACATGGATGTCGACGGAACGCTGGAAGCGCGCGGCGACTATCTCTGGAATAATTTTCTCTCGCTGCACGAGAATATTTTCATGGTCGTGTGCGGGCATTCCTGGTATGACGGCAGTATCATGCGCAAAGTGGATTTCGGCGTCAACGGCAACCCCATTTACCAGTTCATGATCAACACGCAGGGAGAAGAGTTCGGCGGAGCGGGCGTCTTTGCGCAGATGATCTTCCGCGCGGACGGAACGGTAGACTGCGCTTATTACGCACCGGCTGTGGAAAAGTATGCGGCTGAACTGGGTCTCGGCGAAAATGCGGGGATGTACTTCATGGAAGAAAACCAGTTTACTTTCGATCTCGGCATCCGGCCGCTCGCGAGCACGGAAGGAGGGGAAACGCTCGTCGGCAAGGAGACGCAGGGCACGCGCATTTACGACAATTATGTCGTTTACGATCCTTCCTCCGCACGTTGGCTGCAAAATGTGTATGCCTACAAAAATGCGGGGATCACAGAGAAAAAGGGCCTTTCCGCGACAGACGGAACGGGATATGTCACCTATAAACTTTCGGCGGGCGATGCAAACCGATACAAGGGGCTTACGGCGCTTCCGTTCTGCAAATTTCCCGATAGCGGTTACGCGGCGTTTCAGGTCGATCTTTCGACGGATGGAGAAAATTGGCTGACAGCCCTGTATCAGGACAACGCGACCGGCCGGAGCGGGGAGAAATTCATCCTTGACAGGTATGTCACGGGCGCCGAAGAGATTTGGCTGCGGGTCTATGTCACCGGCGATGATTTCAGCCTCACTTCGATCGAATTTCAGGCCCGGACGGTAAAGACCGTTCTGGCCGAAGCAGGGGAGTCCTTCCAGGTCAGTTTCGAAAGCGCCGCCGCGAGCGCCTCCGACTGGTCGGACGGGATGCTGGACAGCCTGGATGCCTATCTCGTGGATTCCCTGCTCGGCACGGGTTCTCCCTATTACCAGGGCGCGAAGGCATATATCACTTACTCTTTTGACGCGCCCGAAGGCGCCGCGCTGAAAACGCTGGATTTCTCCTGCGTCATGGATATCGCGCAGATCGCGCGGACGTATTCGTTTGAGGAGCGCATCTATAACGGGATCACCTATTCCGAAGCGCAGACGTTCGGGTTCAAAGAAAAAGATTCCGAACTCGCCCTGCGCATCCTGATCAGCTATGACGGCGGCGAGACCTTTGAAACGCTCGTCACGTACAACAACGCGGAATATTACGGGTCGGGCGTGAGTTTTCAGTATTCTCTTCCGGTAGAGGGCCGTACGTCTGCGGTCGTCAAATTGCAGTACTTCGGTACCACTTGGACGGATGTCGGATTCAGGAGCATCCTCTTTACGGGTTCTTACAGTGAGCAGTCTCTGCCCGAATCGGGGTACATCCTCAACGGAGGCAAAGTGTACGGCGATCCTCTTCGCCCCGTAAAGGACGGGTATGTGTTCGACGGCTGGTTTGTCGACGGCGAGCGCGTAGACGATCCGACGGCTTACGAGAATACGGGCGCAGCCATCGAGGCGGAATGGAAAAAGATCATTTCCGTCGTCTATGTGACAGGCGGTGCAGAGAACGCCGCTTCCAACAAGAGCGCGCTCACCGAAGGGGAAACGCTCGTTCTTGCCGATCTCGGCTCCTTCGGCGGCAAGACGTTCGGGGGCTGGTACGATGCGGAAGGAAATCTCGTGACGCAGATCGTCGCCGACCGGGATGTCGTGCTCTACGCCATTTTCTACTGATGACGGCGGGTCCGCTCCGCAGTATATCTGCGGAGCGGCAGATAGCAACATTTGTGCATTACCGAAAAACTTGAATGCATTGAAATTTCATCGTGAATGTAGTAAAATATTCAGGAAAGCATAATTTGGAAGGGGAAAATGTCAGACTACAAAATATTTCAATGCAGGCCGAAGAACTATTATGATCTGGCGATCTACCAGATCGGGCATGAAAAGTGTGAGAGCGACCATTCGTACGGACCGGTCAAGCGGGATTGTTATCTTCTGCATTTTGTGGTATCCGGGAAGGGGTATTATGAGGTGAGGGGAAAGGAGATCCCTCTGAAGGCGGGCGACTGTTTTCTGGTGATACCGGAGGAAAATACCCGTATTTATGCGGAACAGGCGGACCCGTACGAATATTTCTGGATCGGGTTTCGCGGCACGAATGCGCAACAGCTGATGGAGCATATCGGATTTTATGTGAACAACAATTTTGTTTTCAGCTGCAACGAAAACGAATTTGAAGTGCTCAAAGATTATTTCCGGAAGACGATAGATTGCGAGCGGCCGGAAATGGACGAAAAAGAATATATCCGCAGTCTGGGGTATCTGTATCTGATCCTTTCGATGATCAGCCGCCGCGATTCATTCGTTCCGAGCGCCATACGTCTGCATATGGATTTCTGGAAAGAGATCATGGAATACATCGCATTCCACTACGACGCCCCGATCACGGTAGACGGACTGTCCAAGCGATTCGGATTCCACCGCACGACCATTTTCAAGCTCTTTCACAAAAACACGGGAATGTCGCCGACGGAATACATACTCAATTACCGCCTGGACAAGGCGATGAATTTTGTCAAGACGACGGATATGCCGTTTAAGAGCATTGCAATCAACTGCGGATTCAATTCGCTGTCCTATTTTTACAGGTCGTTCAAAAACAAATTCGAGAGAACGCCTCAGCAGATCAGAGTACTGGATTAAAAGGAGATCAGATCATGCAAAAAAAGACTTTATTGAAGAAAACGGCGGGCATCGTGCTCGCGGCGGCGCTCACCTGCGGCGCGCTCACCGCCTGCGGCGGCGGAAAAAATGACGGCGACACGATCATGCTGGATCTGGGTTCGCTGATGCCGACTTCCAACACCACCGCCACGGTGGAAAATCCCGAAGTCATACAGGCGAGCAAATACATCATGGAAGAATACGAGAAACTCACCGGCGTCAAAACGGAATTTGCCACTTCCTACGGGCGTTCTATCTCGGCCACCATCGAGCAGACTTCCGAGTGGTACCAGCACCAGATCGAAAAGGGAAATTGCCCGATCATCGGATATACTTCCCTCAATTACTTCCAGGACCGCGATTACTATGTCGCTTTGGACGAGTATCTCGAATTGCCCAATCCATACGTCGAGGAAGGGCAGCCGGGCAGCGAGCACTGGAAGGATATGTTCTACGACTATGTCTGGGAAGACGGCACCATCCGCAACGTGATGGACGAGGTCGTGGCGATCCCCATCCTGCTTTCGGCCGGCGCACAGACGGGCCTTTATTACAACAAAGAGATCTTTGCCGAAGCGGAAGTACAGCCGCCCGCAAACTGGGCGGATTATATGTCCGTCATCAAAAAGATCGATTCGGAAGGGTATAAGACTTTGCAGCCCAACAGCAGCGAGACAGCGGCGAAGCTGTATACCTGGACGCTCACATTCAGCCTGACTCCCGCCGTTCTGGAATGGATGGGGAAGACGGACGGACAGTTCAACATCGACTACGACAAGGACGGCACCGTGACCAATCTGGAGGTCTTGCGCGGGGTCCTGGAAGGGAAGTTCGATCCCCGTACGGAAGGGCCTGCCAGAGAAGTTTATCTCGAGGCGTTCGATTATTATTCGGATATCCTTCCCGTCGGGTGGCAGGGCAATGACAGCAAGACGGAGTGGGATTCGGGAAAACTCGCCATGGTCGAAAACGGAACGTGGAATATCCCGATGGAAAACAGCAATACGGTGCGCAAATTTGATTACGGCCTGTTCCCCATGCCTGTCGCGGGGGCGGATACCTTTCCCGACTATGCACAGGCGCTGGAATATTACGATACTTTCGAAGAGGTGAAGTCGCCCGTTTCCGTTGCTCTGAACATCATGAAGCCGGCAGTTTCCGATTCGAACGGGGAGATCATCCAGGAAAAGCTGGATCTTGCCGTGGATATCCTGATGTGGCTTACCGCCGTAGAGAACTGCAGTGCGATGGCCGAAGAAAAGGGCGGCACGCTCGGCGCCGTGCAGGGCAGCGGTTATAACCTCCTGATCGACGATGAGACGATCGGCTGGAAGAATCAGAAATTCCCGAAACTTTCCTATTCGGCATCCTGGCCGACCGGGTATACATCCGCGCAGTCGAGCATCATTAACAAGAGTTTTGAACAGTGGGTCGACGGGACGATCGGCGATACGACCTTCTTCAACACGCTGTACGATGCACAGAAGACGGGCGCGGAGGCGTATGTAAAGGCGTTCGGCATCGATACGAGCGGCTGGGAGCTGTAACATACGGCTGTCGCGGGAAGCAAAAAATGAAAAAAAGTTTATTGTTGAAAATCGGAGCGATCCTGCTGCTTCTGGCGCTGATCGGCGTGGCGTGGCTGTACGACTTTTACCGCGCGAAATTTTATAAAGTCGAACTGACTTACCTTTCCGACGAGACCCCGATCGCCAGCCAGAAAGATGTCGTGGATTTCACCATACGTGTTACGAAAAACGGTGTACCGTGCGCGGATCACGAGGTCAGCGCCGTCTGTTCGAAGGGGCAGATGATCGTCATGCTCGCCCGCACCGATGCGGACGGCTATGTGGATTTTTCCTACGCGCCGTACAACGAAAGCCGCTATGCAAAGGCGGGGGAAGTCGTGTTTGAGATTGCAGATCTGAGCAATTCGCTGTTTGTGGAAGTGCATGCCACACTCACTTTTTCCATTGTGCTGCAATCGCCTGAGGGGGAGAAATGAAAGCTTTTTTCCGTTACATATGGCAGCATCGGACTGCCTATCTGATGGTCGCTCCGCTGGTCATCGGCGTACTCATATTCTGCTATTATCCTCCCATCCACGGCATCTTTCTCGCGTTTACCGACAAGACGGCCGCCGTGGGAAAGCAAGTCACGCTGGTGGGATTCCGCAATTTTATCGAACTGTTCCGCGATCCTATCTTCAAAAATTCTTTCGGCACGATGCTTTTGATCCAGATCCCACGCCTGATCGCGGGGATCTGCGTGCCGCTGGTGTATGCGGAATTTATCTTTGCGCTGCGCAGCAAACAGAGCCAGGCGGTCTATCGTATGCTCGTGTTACTGCCCGTCGTGGCGCCGGGGGTCGTCTCCATCCTTGTCTGGAAGCAGATCTATCAGGTGGACGGACTTTTGAACGGCATCCTTCATATGTTTTCTTCCGAGGCTCCTGCGATCGACTGGCTCGGCGATGCAAACTGGGTCATCTTCGCCATTCTCTTTATGGGCTTTCCCTGGATCGGCGGGGCGCAGGTGCTCATCTATCTCGCGGGGATCATGAACATCCCCAAAGACCTCTTTGAAGCTGCCGATCTGGACGGCGCGACGGCCCTTCAGAAGATCGTGATCATTCATCTTCCCTTGATCTCCGGACAGATCCGTTATTTTCTGATCTTCGGATTGATCAACGGTTTGCAGGATTACGGTACGCAGGTGGTCCTGACCCAGGGCGGCCCCGGATACGCGACGTATGTGCCCGGATATTATATGTATGAACTGATGAACGTGCACGGAGAGTACGGAAAAGCTTCGGCGATCGGCGTGATACTCTTCCTGATCATCATGGTTTTGACCGCCGTCTCTTTCAAATTTATAAGGTTCGGGAACAGCAAAGATGAAAACTAACGAATCCAGAAGGTGGACCGCGCGCAGAAAGGTTTCACAGGCTATACTGCATATTGTATTGATTTTTTCCCTGATCCTGGTGCTGTATCCGCTGCTGATGATGGTCTTCGGCGCCTTCAAATCGGGTACGGAATACAACAGCAATAAGTGGCTGCCGGCTCTGCCTCTCAGACTTTCCAATCTGTCCGATGCGTTCGAGTCCATCCGTATCTATCTGTTCAACACCCTCATTGTCGCCCTGTTCGGGATCGTCGGGATGATCGTCATTTCGTCGATGTCTTCCTTTGCCATTTCCAAGCTCAAGTTCAAGGGCAACAAAGTGTGTTTTTATCTGGTTCTGGCGCTGACGATGGTGCCGGGCGTGCTCTCTCTCACGTCGCAGTTTCTGTTGTACAGGAACTTCGGCATGCAGGACAGCCTGATGGCGCTCATTGTGCCCATGTGGACGGGCGGATGCGTATTCGGCGTATTTCTGCTGTGCAGTTTTTACGCCGGTTTGCCCGATGAACTGTTTGAAGCGGCGTCTCTGGACGGCGCGGGCGATTTTATCAAATACTGGAAGATCGCTTTGCCCCTTTCCAAACCGATCCTGGCAACGCTCGTCATCATGCAGATCAGCGGCGTGTGGGGGGATTATATCTGGCCGCGCCTGATCCTGTCGCAGGAAAACTACACGATTGCGGCAGGCTTGGCATTCTCATTCGAGCTCGTCAGCACGACGGCACAGCCGATCAAATTTGCGGGCTATCTGATCTCCGCAATCCCGGTCGTGCTCCTGTTCATCTTTTTCAACAGGTTCTACGTGGAAGGATTGGCAAGCTCGGGTCTTAAATTATAAGGAGTTTTATGGAACGGATCGGAAAAAAAACCATTCTGGCATTTCTGACGGCGGTCTGCGCCGTGGTCGGGCTGTCCCTCGCTCTGGGTACGACGTCCGTATCGGCGCAGGAAAAGTCGGTCGGCCTCCAATATTCATTTGATTTTACCGATTACAGTGCGGAAAACGGCACTTTGCAGGGTCCGGCGCTTGCCTGGACAAACGATGTCTATGATTACTCCGGGCTTCGGCTGGCGGAGGGCACGGGTGACGAACCTTTCTGCCTCTCTACCTGGCGGGCGGATTTTGCAACGGGGTATGTAACGTATAAGCTGAAAGCGGATCCGGGCAAGAGCATCACATCTCTGCGCCTGTCCGTTTCCGGCCGCGTCTTTCATTTTCAGCACGAGGGCTGTAAGGAGTGCCGCATGGAGATCACCGCCGGAAAGACGGACGCCGCGCTGGGCGAGGCGCTGTATACCGTGCAGGCGGATACCGCCGGCATTTCGCTGCCGCGCACCTTTGACCTGAGCGAGCAGGCGAGCGGGGCATCCGAATTCTATGTCAGGATCACGCTGCGCGGCAGCGGCAACACCTGGGTCAATGTCGAGCAGCTCGCCTTCACGGGCACGCAGGCGTATGACGGATTCCCCGATGAAAGCGTGCGCGTGTCGGATGCGGATCAGGATCTTTTGTATCGGCTCCCTGCGTCGGGAAGCCTTGCCGTTACGCCGAAAGAGCTGATCGTGGAGACGGACGCGGAATATGAGACGCAGATCCTGGCGGGCCCTGTCGGCGGAACGCTCTCGCCCGTATCCGGCGATTGGAAGGTCACCCGGACGGGCAGTTACTCTGTCGAATACAGAGTGACGGTAGCGCAATCGCGCGAATATACGGCAGGATATACATTCTATGTCATCAAAGAGGAGTATGCGGACGGATTCGCCACGATCGACGATGGGGTATGGGACAAGAGCGCGATGCAAGATCTGTCCAACTATGTCCTCGGGAGCGGGGCGTCGATCGAGCCGGTCGCGGAAGGGATCCGCCTCGACGGGGCGGCGAGTTATCTGCAGGTCCTCCCGTTCGACAGCCGTTTCAACTTCATCTTCCGGCTCTCTTCGTCGGTGGGCAGCAACGGGCATTTCCGCTTTGCCGTACTGGGAAAGGCGGGAGAGGCGGACTTTTCGACAATGAGCGTGCCCGGACTGTATTTCACGGGCAAGAAAATGTCGACGGGCGGCCTGCTCCTCAACGGGTATTTTTCGGACGGGAACAGCGTATCGCTGCTCGGTCAGCAGGTCCTGCCGACATGGGATGGGGTGCACGGGATCGGTTTCAACCGTCGCGACGCGGAGCCTTTTACCGGACTGGACATCTACATGGACAGCGGAAAGTACGCCTCGTATGCGTGTTGTTATACCGTGAATACGGATAAGTTTATGCCGGAGGGACAGGTGTATATGGCCTTCGAGGCTTTCAACTGCGATTTCCGGATCGAAAAGATCGTCCGCTCCGATTCGAAAAATCCCGTTTTGAAAAACAGGGACGGGACGGATGCGGAGACTTCGCTCGAGGCCGAAGTAGGCAAAATTTTCACCTTGCCCGACTATGTCATGGAAGACGAGACGGACGGCGTGGTCCCGTACACATTGCAGGTGACCGATCCCAACGGCCAGGCAGTGCAGGTCGAGGGCAACGGTTTTTTGATCTTGTACCAGGGCAGGTATTCGGTACTCTATACGGCGAAGGACTATTCGGGCAATACCGGCTCGAAAAATGTCCGCGTCACGGCGCGGCTTCCGGAGGGCGCCGCACAGATGCGTTTTGATCGCGTGCCGGAACAGAGCGGACGCGTCGGCGTCGAGTATATCCTGCCCTGTCCGGAAGTGACCATCGACGGGGAGGCGCAGGAGATCGCCGTGCAGGTGCGTCTGGTGGAGCCGGACGGGACGGAACAGACGCTCGTATTCGAGCCCGGTCAGGCGCAGATCACCTTCATCCCCGAAACGGTCGGGACCTATCAATTCTATTATTCTGTGACCAATTCCGTGGCGACTGTCTGTCAATATTATGCAACGAGCATCAAACTGAATGTGGATCCGCAGGACTCGTATACAGACATTTTTGAGGCGGGATCCTGGACAGGGACGGGCATGAAAGAGACAGACGGCGGGATCCGCATTTCGGGGAGCGCTTTCAGCGTACTGCCTTTCGAAATGAGTAGCGGGATCGAGATCACGGCAGATCTTTCGGGCCTTGGCAACAAAAAGGCGAGCGCAGACGATTATATCGATTGCTGGGCCGCGCTCGCCATCGGGCACGCCCCGCAATATACCCTCTTTTCCGCGCCGGAAGAAGGCTTTATCTATTTCATGTTCTACCGCGAAGACAGCGATTATTATGTGAATGTGCTCGCGCGGAGCAACGGGGTCGATTACGGTATTCTGAACGCGTACCTTTTGGGAGAATCGGAAAAAGTCATCGTATCCGTGCAAAAGCGGTCAGACAGCGAGGCTTTTGCGGACAATGTCTATATCTATGTCAATCATGTGCTTGCGAACGCGGCGGTCAGCAGCATGATCGCGTACAGCGATATCGTCGACAACGAAAATTTCTGCTATTTGTCCGTATCCAATTTCGGTACTTCGTCGCAGGCGGCGGAAGCGTACAAATCCCTCGCCATCGAGAAGATCACCGTGTGCGACCAGGAAGCGCCCGTGGTGCAGCTTTCGGGCGAGTGGGTACAGCAGGCGAGGGTAGGGCAGCCGATCCTCCTCCCCGAAGTGACCGTCTCCGATAATCTGAACAACGGTATGCGCACGAGCATTGCGTTTTACGCGCCCGACGGAAAAAAGATCGAATACCATGCGGGAAATTTTGTTCCGGAGAGCGAGGGGACGTATTATCTCATCGTGAAGGCGGTCGACGATGCGGGAAACGATCTGCTTTCCGTTTTCGAACTGGACGTAACGAAAGAAAAGGAATTTCCCGTGGGCTTGGTCGTAGGGATCTCCTGCGGGGCTCTGGTGCTGATCGCGGGCGGTGTGACGGCAGGGGTGCTCCTGAAAAAGAAACACAGAAAAAAGGCCGGAAATGAGTGACTTTGTAGAATTTACGATCGGAGAAGGTGAGTATTGGTGGTGCGGGGTATCGGATCTTTCTGCGGAGATGCCGTATACCAAGACCTCGGAACGGGAGTTTGATATGCTTACCGAACCGATGGGCAACCACACGAATCCTGTATTTTTCAGCAGTGAAGGCAGATGGGCGTGGATGGAACGCCTGGGGAAATATTGTTTCGGCGGCGGAAAGCTGCGCCTGTATTCGGAGGGAAAGATCGAATACGGCCGGGAAGGAACGCTCAAAGAGGCGTGCCTGCGGGTGGCTTCCAGATATTATCCGACAAACGGAAAGGAGCTTTGCCCGACCGTTTACAGGGGCCCGCAGTACTGTACATGGATGGAGCTGCTGTATGGGCAGAACCAGGCGGGCGTACTGAACTATGCGCGCGAGATCTTGGATACGGGCCTCCCTCCCGGAGAGATCATCATCGACGACGGCTGGCAGGATTATTACGGAAGTCTGGATTTCAATCGCGCAAAATTTCCCGATCCGAAGGCGATGTGCACGGAACTTCGGGAAATGGGGTTCAGCGTCTCCCTCTGGGTCGTGCCCTATGTTTCGCCCGATTCGGAGACGTATCGTTCTCTTTTGGAAAAAGGGCTGCTCGTCATGCAGCCGGACGGCCAGGTCTATCTCGCAAATTGGTGGAACGGTCATTCCGCCCTCATCGATTTCGGAAATCCGGCCGGCCGCAAATGGTTTTTTGATCGGTATCGGGCGTTGCAGGAGAAATACGGGATCCTCGGTCTGAAAATGGACGGCGGCGATGTGCATTTTGCGCCGCAGTACCCGTCCGGATATTCCCAATGTTCCCCGCAGGAACATTGCAGCCTGTATGCGTCTTGGGGCGGCGACAAGGTCGTAAAAGAGCTGCGCGCTTGCATTAAAAATGCCGGCAGACCGTTTGTGGCGCGCATCTCGGACCGCAGGCACAGCTGGGACAGAAAGAACGGCCTCGGGGGGCTGATCGAGCGCATGACGCTGCTCGGTATGTGCGGTTATTACTATTCCTGTCCGGATATGATCGGCGGCGGACTGATCAACGATTACAAAGAATCTGTTCCCTTCGGCACAGAGCTTCTTCTGCGGTTCATGCAGTTGAGCGCGTTTATGCCGATCATGCAGTTCAGTAAAATTTTTTGGAAGGACGATGAGCGGCTCGCCGAGGTCGTCCGCCGCTACACCCGCATCCATATGTCGCTGATGCCCTACCTGGATTCGCTCTTCAAGAATGCGGCCGGGACAGGCGAAGCGATCGTGCGGAGTATCTTTTATGAATTCAACGAACGGGCGGATCTCAACGATGAATTTATGCTGGGCGATCGCTATCTGATCGCACCGATCGTGCAGGCCGGCCGACAGGAGAGGGAGATCTATCTTCCCACAGGGCGATGGGTCTCGCAGCTGACAGGCAGGGAATATGCAGGGCCGGCAGAAATAACCGAGTATGCCGGACCGGATGATTGTTCATGGTTTGAACGTATAATGACAGGAGGTCAAAGTGATTAAAAAGAAAGTCACATGTATGATTGCGGCGGCAGTGCTCTTGTTCAGTCTTGTGGGTGTTTCCTGCTCGACGGGCGGTGCGGAAGCGCCCTCCGCGCAGGCTTATTCCATGCGTTTGCCCGATAATGTGGAGAGCGCAGACGGAGGGTTTGTCGATTACGAAAATTTCATCCGCCAGTATTTGCAGACAGGTGCCTGTCTGGACGGCATCATCCAATCTCCCTATTATGAGGTGAGCGCTGTTTTTTCGGACGGAAGTACGGCCGAGGTATATTCTTACAGTGTCCCGGCCGTCAACAGCGAGCTGCATTCTTTCGGCTATATCGAGGCGACGAAAGATAAATTTCCCATGACGATCACGGTGGAAGCCAAATATGCGGTAAATTCCGCGGTTGTCGTGCCCGAAAAATTCGGGATCACGCCCGTTGTGGCGGACGACAAGGTCTCTTTCGCCGTGGATAGCTACGACGATTATAATCTGCTGTTCAACGGAAAATATAATTTTTCCCGTCCGTACACGATCTTTATCCGGGAGCTTCGGCCGGTGGAGGTGCCCGAAGGCTATCATCTCATCGAATTCAAGCCCGGGATCCATTATGTCGACCGCCTCGAACTGGGAAGCAACACGATCGTCTATCTGCATTCGGGCGCGTATGTGATCGCCAAAGAACCCGATCTTTACACCGAGCAGAGCAGCGTCAATGTGCACGGAAACAACCAATGGGTGGCTTTTTTCCGCGCCGAAGGCAAGCAGAATATCAAGATCTGCGGGTACGGCGTCGTGGATTTTTCCAATCTGAATCTGCATGCCCGCCACCCGCTCTACTTCACCAGCTGCACAAACGTCACGATAGAGGGCGTCACCTTTATCAACGCCGCGCACTGGCACATGGTCTTCATGGACTGCAAAAATGTCAACGTCGACGACGTCGTCCTGTTCGGTTATCGGATCAATTCGGACGGCATCGCCATCTGCAACAGCAGAGATGTCCTTGTGGAAAACAGCTGGATCCGTTCGGGCGACGACCTGTTTGAAGTGAAGGCGACCAATTCCTCCGCGCCGAATGCGCAGACAGGCGGATCGAATATCACTTTCCGGCATAACCAGGCGTGGGCGGAAAAGACGAGAAGTTTCGGCTTTATCCAGGAATCGCTCATGGATGTCGACGGATTGCTGTTCGAAGATTGCAGTTCCATTCTGCAGGTCGCAACGATGTACAACGCCATGGGTGCATTTCTGGTCGTGGTAGGGGACGCCTCTACGGTGCGGAACGTGACTTTCCGCAATTGCGACAGCTATTATTGCCAGGGATTTGTGATGAACGTCATGGTCGGGCCCAATTATTGGTCGGCTTCCGACGATTGGGGCACGATCGAGAATATCACCTTCGACGGTATCCGTTATTACAATGATTTTTCCGGCGAAACGGTCTCCGTCATGGACGGGCTCGAGGTCTCTCCCTATACCCAGGGCATCCAGATCAGCAACCGCGATACGCGCCCCGGAGGTACGGGAAGGTTCGGCGAAGATTCGGCGCTGCAGAACATCACCTTTTCCAATATCGTGCAGGATGGGAAAAAAGTCACCGCATTGGACCAACTTCCCATCGTATATGTCGGCACGAGTGCCGCCCGGAACCACGTGCAGCTGATCGCCTGAATCGGTGCGTGCGGGCAAGGAATCTTATGAATGAAAAAAGCGGGGAGCTGTCAGTACAGCTCCCCGCTTTTTTGTCGTTTCGGAACAGATCGTTCTATCTTCGCGTGTGCGATGAGAGATATAAATCGTCCTTGCTGGTTGTCAACACAGGGCAGTTACTTTTGATGCGCAAAGGAAGAGATACACCGCCCCGTGCGCGATGACAGATAAAAATCGTCCTTGCTGGCTGTCAATCAAACTCTTAAAATCTCTGCTGTGCACAGGTGAAATATACTGTCCCGTGGCAATTTGCCATATGTTGGGGGCAACGCGCCTTTTTTGCTATGTGTGCCGCAGAAGTCATCCCAATTATGTCTTTTTGAGGCGATACGCCTTTTTTAGCGGGTACATGCCGCAGTCGGAAAAGCCTTCTCTGCGCGCCGCGGGCGTACAATCTCTTTTCTGTGGGCGCGGACGGCTTCAGTTTTTAGGCTCGTCGGGGAAAAGTTTTTTGATCATCTGTCCGACGTACTGGACGGGCAGAAGTTCGATCTTGTCCTCGAATTTTTTGACGCTCTTGAAATTCTTGGCGGGGAAAATGACGCGTTTGAAACCCATTTTGACGCATTCGTTGACCCGTTTTTCGGCGAAGGTGACGCCGCGCACCTCGCCCGTGAGGCCCACTTCGCCGAACACGGCGGTATATTTTTCAATGGGCAGATTTTTATAGGCGCTCGCCAGCGCCGCGCAGACGGCGAGATCGACCGCGGGTTCGCCCAGGCGGATGCCGCCCATCGCGTTGAGATAGACGTCCTGGTTGTAAAAGGGCATGCCGCACCGCTTTTCCAGCACGGCGATCAGAAGTACGAGTTTGTTGTAATCGATGCCCAGCGGCATGCGGCGGGGAAGGCCGTAAGCGGTCTTTGCCATCAGCGTCTGGATCTCCACCATCATGCAGCGGTTGCCTGTCTCCGAGGGAGTCACGCAGCTGCCTGCCGCCTGCCCGCGGTTTTCGGAAAGAAAGATGTCCGAATAATCGGATACCCCGAAGATCCCTTCGCCCGTCATCTCGAAAACGCCTACTTCCTGCACCGACCCGAATCGGTTCTTATACGCGCGCAGGATTTTATAATTGTCTTCTTTTTCGCCTTCAAAATAGAGGACAGTATCCATAATATGTTCGAGCACCTTCGGTCCGGCGAGCGAACCTTCTTTGGTGACGTGCCCGACGATGAAAAAGGTGATGCCGCGGCTCTTGGCGATGCGCTGCAATTTGCCTGCACATTCGCGCACTTGTGCAACCGAACCCGCCGCGGAGGAGAGCTCGCTCGTGTACACCGCCTGGATGGAGTCGATCACCACAAATTTTTCGCCCTCGATCGCCTCTTCGATGTCTTCAAGGCAGGTCTCGTTCAAAAGGAGAAGGTTGGAAGAATCCAGTTTCAGCCGCGCACAGCGCATCTTCACCTGTGAGCAGGATTCTTCGGCGGAAACGTACAGCACCCGTTCGGTCTTGGAAAGATGCGCGGAAACTTCAGTAAGCAGGGTGCTCTTGCCGATGCCGGGGTCGCCGCCGATGAGCACCAGGGAACCTGGCACGATGCCTCCGCCCAGCACGGTGTCGAGCTCTCCGATCCCCGAAGATATGCGCGCCAGCTTTTCCTCGCGGATCTGCGACAGGGGAAGAGGGCGGTTGAAGGAAGAGCCACGCTCGCGTTTGGCTTCCTTTTTCGGTGCGGGTTCCTCCGCAAGCTCCTCCACGAGCGTGCCGAATTTCCCGCAGCCGGGGCATCTTCCCAGCCATTGCGGACTCTGTGTCCCGCATTCCGAGCATACAAATATCGATTTTGATTTTGCCAAGGTCAATTCTCCTGTTCACAATATTCAGTCATGTCTTCCAATAAGCGGGAAAGATCGCTCAGAACGGATTCTTCACTGTCATAAAAACTTGCGGTGTCTTTGTCGGATCCCCAAAAGGCGTAGGAAGATGAAAAATCCAATTCTTCCATGTCACTTTCTATGTACAGCGTCTCCATAGTAAAAGAGTAACACCCGTCATTGCGTGGATATATAACGATACGATGCGTTCCTTCTTTATCGAAAAAAATGCGCCCTCTGTCGGGGAGATCGACTTTCCGGTAGAGGAAAACAATTGCTTCGCGCGGAATATATGGCAGCAGGGAAGAACTGTGCAAAGGGGCGTTAAGTTTTACGGATACAAGAAAGAAAAACAGAAAACCGGCTCCGATAAAAAATGTAAACGCCCCGAAAAACCAACAGGTTTTCGGTAAATAATTTATCAGACAAAGAACGAAAAGCACAATGCCGCAGATCACGAATGCCGCGCTCAGTCCGGAAAGTAGAAATAACCTGTATTTGTGCCTTCCTCTATTTTGTGGCGGCAAATCTCTCAGGACGGGCACAAAGCCAAACAGACCCTTTGTGCTGCTGTCGATCCTTGCAAGAACGCTGTCTTCCGTGTCGAAAGATTGTCCGCTGTCCGTCACGCTCCACTTTTTATGTGCAAGCGTTTGATCGGCGTAAGAATAAGTGCCGTCCTTGCGGCGATAGACAAGCACGCGTCGGTTCCTGTCCGCATTGAAATAAGTTCGCACGATTTCCGCATGTTCGGGCAGATCTTGCCAAAGCAATAAATCCTTTGAAATGTACATTTCCGCTCCTATCAGCCGTCAGAGGACGGCTACCGTCACGGTGATGAAAATCGATCAACCGGGCAAGTACGAAAGGGGATTGATATAGCGAACAGACCATGGTTTATTGGAAAAATTTTCCTGCTTTTGCTTTCCGTCGGGAACGAATCCGAGTTTTTCGTAAAACCGCCGCGCGCGGGCGTTGGCTTGGAACACCCACAGCGCCGCGCCCGCATATCGCGGCTGTATTTCGCCGAGCGCCCGTTCCGCGAGCGCCCGCCCCAGGCCGCTGCCCCAATACTTTTGCAGGGTATAGAGGGCGACGATCTCGGCATAGCCGGAAAGATCTGCGTCGCGGGCGGGGCAATAGAGGAGCATACCGCAGGGAATGCCGCCGCAATGCGCTATGTAAAAAATGTTGGCGGGGTTTTGCATCATGGCGGCAAAGGCGGCGGTGTAGCGCTCTTTGTTTGCGGCGCTTTCCAGTTCCGCCGGCGGCAGTATGTTCGAATATGCCTCTTTCCACGACTGCGTCAGTATTTCCGCCAGCGCGGCCGCATCGTTTTGCCCCGCTCGCCGAATACAAAATTCCATAAAGTCAAGCTCTCCCTGCCATATTATACGGTCATTGCTTTCAGAGCCGGTTTTGCGAAACTATCGTCACCGTCGCAGTGACCGTGATGCCTTCCCCGCGGCCGAGGTATCCGAGCCCCTCGTTCGTGCCCGCCGAAATGCCCACGGCATGTTCGGAAATTTGCAATACGTCCGCCAGATTTTGTTTCATTCGGGCGATGTAGGGGGCGAGTTTCGGCCTTTCCGCCACGATCGCCGCGGACACGTTCCCGACGCTAAATCCTTCTTTTTCGAGCAGATCGCACACTCTGGAGAGGAGCACGAGGCTGTTCGCCCCCTTGTACTGCGGGTCGGTGTCGGGGAAATAGTGCCCGATGTCCGCAAGTCCCGCGGCGGAAAGGAGCGCATCCATCACCGCGTGGCAAAGGACGTCGCCGTCGCTGTGGGCGCGAAGAGCCTGCCCGTGGGGGATGTGCACCCCGCCTAGCACGATATGATCGCCCGCGCAGAAAGCGTGCGTGTCGACGCCGATGCCCGTGCGCGTTTCGTTCATGGCAAAATCCTCCGCAAAGGTCAGTTTTTTGTTGCGCGCCTCGCCCGCAAACAGGCGGGGCGGCGCTACATAGCGCGCGTACACGCCCGAATCGTCGGTAAACGCATCGCCGGGTGCGATCTTGCGGTAGGCGGAAAGGATATCTGCAAAGCAAAAGCCCTGCGGCGTCTGCAATGTGAAGAGCTTTTCGCGGTCGAGCGTGCCGCAGATCTTTCCGTCCTCGCCGAGCACGGCGGTGTCCGTGCATGGAGTCGCGCATACGGCGCTCCCGCATTCCTGCACTGTTTTTATGCACACGTCTATGATTTTTTGCGAAACAAACGGCCGCGCGGCGTCGTGGATGAGCACGGAATCGGGCGGACAGGGGAGGGCGGCCAGTTCTTCCAGCGCGTTGCGCACCGACTGCGTCCGCGTGTTGCCGCCGCGCACCAGCCGCACATCCCGCACACCTTCGAGCGTCCGGGCGATCTGTTCCCTGTCCGCATCGCTCACGCATACGAAGATGCCCGCGATGCTCTCGCAGCGGGCAAAGGCGGATACGGTGCGGCGGATCACGGGGATGCCGTCGAGTTTTTGCAGGATCTTATTCTGTCCGAATCCCGCGCGCGAGCCTGTCCCCGCGGCGGGAATGACGGCAAAGATCTTCATTGCGAGGCGCCGTCCGTGAGGATCTCGTACATCTTGGAGGCCTCCTCTTTTTTGACCGTCTCTTTCAGTTCGAGCACGCGGAATTTCAGGCTTCCCGCCGCAAAGGCGAGCTCCACCACGTCGCCCGTTTTCAGCTGATAGGCGGGCTTGACCTCCCGCCCGTTCACGCTCACTTTTCCCGCCTTGCACGCGTCGCCCGCCACGGTGCGCCGCTTCAAGATGCGCGAAACTTTCAGAAATTTGTCGATCCTCATAAAATACCTCCGCCCGCGAAAAGCCGCAGGAGCCTGCGCACGGGAAAAACTTGCGCGCCCTGTCCGTCCGATTTTGCCGAAAAACAGGAAATTTTGCCGAAAATGTAAAAAAAAATTCAACGCGGGCAAAAAGCGATTGACTTTTTTTCGGATATTTTATATAATATCAAACTGTATCATTATGGAGTATAATGTGATTTTTGCCCTTTTTCGGGTAAAACCGCTCTTCTTTCTTATCCTTATTTTATAAGTAGAAAGGGGAGTTCCCCCGTGAGCATGATCTCATTATACAGCAAAATTCCAAAGTTGTAAAGAGGCGGAGGATAAATGAGCGGAAAAAATTTTTTTTCCGTGTCTGCCGGGAAAATACCGCGGTTTTGCGCTGGCCATGAACGAAATTTTTGAAGGAGCAGTGTTTGATGGATTTACCTATTCAAAAGTACGGCAAAACAGAGAGACGAAAGTTCGGCAGCATCAACGAGGTCATCGACATTCCCGACCTCGTCGAGATCCAGAAACAGTCGTATAAGACGTTCATCGACGAGGGGATCGGCGAGGTATTCGACGATTTTTCACCCATCACCGACCATGCCGACCATTTCGAACTGTACTTTCTCGACCATTATTTCGGCACGACGCCCAAATATGACGAGAAGGAGTGCAGGAACCGTGACGCGACGTATGCTCTTCCTCTGCACGTAAAGGTGCGGCTCGTCAACAAGGTCAAGGACGAGGTCCTCGAGCAGGACGTGTTCATGGGCGATTTCCCGCTCATGACGGAGAACGGCTCCTTTATCATCAACGGTGCGGAACGCGTCATCGTTTCCCAGCTCGTACGCTCTCCCGGCGCGTACAATGAATCCGAAAAGGACAAGACGGGCAGGGAAATGTTCAAGACCACCGTCATCCCCAACCGCGGCGCATGGCTGGAATTCGAGCAGGATTCCCAGGGCGTCCTGTGGGTGCACGTCGACAGGAAGAGAAAGATCTGTGCGACGGTGCTTTTGCGTGCTCTCGGTTTCGGTTCCGATGCCGCCATCCGCGACGTGTTCGGCGACGATGAGAGTATGATCAACGCCACCATCGAAAAGGATACCGCCAAGAGCGAGCAGGACGGCCTCATCGAACTGTACCGCCGCCTGCATCCCGGCGAAGTGCCGACGGACGAGTCTGTCCGCCAGCACCTGCGCAGCCTCTTCTTTGATCCCCGCCGCTACGACGTGGTCAAAGTCGGCCGCTACAAATTCAATAAAAAGCTCAACATCGCCTATCGTCTGCCCGGCTGCATCGTCGCCGAGGACATTTTCGATCCCATGACGGGCGAGATCCTCGCCGCGAAAGGGGAGAAGATCAGCGATGAAAAGGCGTTCGCCATCCAGAATGCGGGCATCAACGTCGTCGAAGTCTACGTCTCCGACGAGCGTCAGGGCCGCATCAAGCACCGCATCATCGGCAACAACACGGTGGATTTTTCCGCCGTTTCCCCCAAAGATCCCAAGTCTTTCGGGCTTTTGCCGACCATCTATTATCCGAACTTCCTGTTCTCGAAGGAGATCGCCGCGGCCTGCGACAACGGCAGCATCGAAGAGGTCGCCGAACATTACACCGACAAGATCAATGAAGTTTATTATGTCACGGAGGGCAAGCCTTCGGACGATGAAAAGCCGGAAGAGCGCCGCAATCGCGACAAGCGCAGAGAAAACCGCCTCGCCTTCGTGCGCGCCTGCAAGCTGTTCCACGAACTGCTCGCCCGCGACGACATCGCCGTTCTTCCCGAAGAGAAGAAGATCATCCGCCCGCTGGTGGAGAAGCTCTGCCACCGTCACATCACGGTGGACGACGTGGTGGCGGCCATCTCATCCAACCTCGATCTGCGCTACGGCATCGGCACGATCGACAACATCGACCACCTCGGCAACCGCCGCGTGCGCAGCGTGGGCGAACTTTTGCAGAACCAGCTGCGCGTGGGCATCGCGCGCCTCGAAAGGCTGATCCGCGAGCGTATGGCCACGCAGGACCCCAACGAGGTCACGGCGGCGGGCCTGATCAACGTGCGCCCCGTGGCGGCGGTCATCCGCGAATTTTTCGGCTCTTCGCAGCTGTCGCAGTTCATGGACCAGACCAACCCGATCGCGGAACTCACGCATAAGCGCAAACTTTCCGCACTCGGCCCCGGCGGCCTCAACCGCGACCGCGCGACCTTCGACGTGCGCGACGTGCACCACAGCCATTACGGCCGTCTGTGCCCGATCGAGACGCCGGAAGGTCAGAACATCGGCCTTATCTCCTCGCTCGCGACCTTCGCCAAGGTCAACGAATACGGGTTCATGATGAGCCCTTACCGCAAGGTGCGCAAGGACGTCGTGGGGCAGGACGAGCACGGCCATCCCATCATCCGCGCGGTCGTCACCGACGAGGTGCATTACCTGACCGCGGACGAAGAGGATAAATACGTCGTGGCGCAGGCGAACGAACCGCTGAACGCGGACGGCACCTTCGTCAACGAACGCGTTTCCTGCCGCCGCCAGGCAGAGATCACCCAGCTGCCCAAAGAGCAGATCGACTTCATGGACGTGTCGCCCAAACAGCTCGTTTCGGTCGCGACGGCGCTCATCCCCTTCCTGGAAAACGACGATACCAACCGCGCGCTCATGGGTTCCAACATGCAGCGGCAGGCGGTGCCGCTTCTGAAGACGGAGAGCCCGATCGTCGCCACGGGCATCGAGGCTGCGATCGCGCGCGACTCGGGCGTCATGGTCAAGGCCAAATACGCTGGCGTGGCGGTGGGCGTCTCTTCCGACCTCATCAAGATCCGCCGCGACGACGGCAACGTCGACGAATACAGACTGAAAAAGTTCGAGCGTTCCAACCAGGGCACCTGCCTGAACCAGCGCCCCATCATCAACACGGGCGACAGGGTGGAGGCGGGCGAGATCATCGCCGACGGCCCTTCCACCAACAACG
>CAKNQN010000004.1 GCA_930990665.1 uncultured Clostridia bacterium | reverse complement strand
GGGGGTAAACACGATTTCGAGTCGTGCGCGTTCGACCGCTCCGCCATCTCTGCACAGCGCAATTTACACTGCATCATTTATTATATCTTTTTATCGCCCGCTTGTCAATCTTTCTGGCAGGTATTTCAAGCAGAAAATCACTGAAATTCCGATTATTATTCCCGCCGCAATACCGAATCCGCTGACGAAAGGAAGCTGCACATACAGGGAAGGTGCTTCCATCAAGATTGCAGCAACACCTGTCCGCGCGACATTATTCAAGACCGCCCCTGCAACGCTTACCGCCACTAAGCTCACCGACCTTTTGAATGCGGCATACATTCCTGCCATAACAGCATACGCACACAAACTCCCCGCCAGATTAAAAAGAAAGGCAAACGGGACCACAAGTGCCGTGAGCAGATTTTTGGCCAATACAAAAATAAATGCATCCTTTGCCCCGAACCGGACAAGCACAAACAAAACAAAGATGTTTGCCAGCCCCAACTTCACATACGGCGCGATCACCAGCAGCGGCGGAAGGAGAGATTCGATCAGAAACACGATGCTCGCCCCTGCCAGAAGCACCCCTTCCGCCGCTATTTTACGCACTGTGATTTTCATACATCACTCTCCAATCCGTCCCCTTCCACGACGATCCGAAGATAGCCGTGCGGAAGGCAAATGATCTCTCCCCAGGTTTTTCTCCCCATCGCAACGCAAGTACCGTCCGGACAATTCGCCTCGGATACGCACACGCTCCCCTCCCGCACCGAGATAACATTGTATTCGGTATCGGGAAGACGGTTCAAAAAAGGCACTACCGTACCCCCAGTTTCCGTTACATAGAACAGATAATTCGCATCATTTTCCAATGAGGCGGAAAAAATTTTCTGATCATGATAGTAGACAGAAAACCGGTTCCCCTGCTCTTTCGGATACAGGAAGGCGAGCAAGGTAAAAGCCGCCACAAAAAGAAGTGCGACGGCATAGACGATCATATCACCTTTTCTGAAAAATTTGTATCCGTTTTCGTCAGAGCTCATTGCGCCCTTTCCTCTACAAAACTGATATACTTCTCTTCCTCGGCACAGGGAATGACTGTATTGCTCGCGTCAGAGACCTCCGCACGCGTAAAGACATCCTCTGTCTGCTCTGCAAGATCGGGACGGACAAGCTGCGCGTATTCCCGGCGGGTCAGCACATTATAATCGCCCAACACATAATATCGGAAATCGGAGGTGACCACCACGGCACCGATCCCCAGCGATTCGGCAGCCGACTCATAAAAAGCGAGGGCTTCGGTAAGCGGCATACAGAATCCTGCCGTGGAATAAGCGTCCGCTACAGCGCCGGCATAAGGCACACGAAGCGGCATGATGATAGTTATGCTGATCACGCCGTTATCCGACGGCCTGCCCGCGTGCGGATCGATGATATGACTGTAGATTTTACCATCTTCCGCATAAAAGCGATAGGTATCCGCGCTTGTCGACAGGATGACATCGGAAAGCCCCGTCAAAAAAGCGACGTCATTTACCTGCGTGGTAAGACGACGCGGATTTTCAATGGAGGCGGTATATCCGCGCGTACCGCTCCCCTCAATCTTCTCCCCAAGCAATACAGTACCCGAAGACATCACCGAAAATGTGCCGTTCAAAGCTTTCCCGGCGTATTTCTCGCGAAAATATCTGATGATCAGATCGCACATATATCCCTTGGCGATCCCGCCGAAATCCAGCCGTGTCTGCGCATCCGATTTGACGACACCATCCTCTGTCAGCTGTATATCGGAAAGCTGTGAATGCCGGAGAGCTTCTTCAATCGCTTCAGCGGAAGGCTCCGGCCGCGTATCACCGTAATGCCCTTCAAACGAGGGCGAAAATCCCCACAGGTCACTCAGATTATAAAGAGCGGGCGAAAAACTTCCGCCCGTCTCCGTATAGAGTTTTTGCGAAAGGCTGAGCAGTGTACGCGTATCCTCTCCGACCTTGACGACCTCGCCCGCAGCCGCATCTCCTATGCGGGAGGAATCGCTGTCCCCGTCCGTCCGGAGAGCTTTTTCCGTATCATGGAGAATGGAAGATATATCTGCACGGATGCCGCTCAGTTCCGCGCCGGACAACTTTGTTCCATTGACGTAAAATGTACCCGGAAGAGAAAAACTGACATAATAATCCTCTTCATCGCTCGCGGATTTACAGCCGAAAAAGCTGATTGAAATAGCCAGCAATGCGGTCAAAACCGCGATAAAACGCAGACTTTTCTTAAGCACGATGATCAAGCTTTATAGAAAATCACGCCGAGTGTGCCCGGACCGCAATGCGAACCGATCACTGGCCCGACCATCTGCGTATGCACGTTTATGTCGTCGCCGAATTCCTTTTTAAGAGCTTCGACAAAACCGTTGCAGAATTCTTCGCAATCGGCATGCACGACTTCGATGGCATACTTGCTGTAATCACAATTCAATTCGTGCATGAGACGGATAAATTCGCTGTAAACTTTTTTGGAACCCTTGATCTTGCCGACACTGGCGAGCGTTCCGTCCGGCTGGACGGTCAGAAGCGGTTTGATCCCCAAAAGGGAGCCGAATGCAGCCGTGACAGCCGAGATGCGGCCGCCGCGCTTGAGATAAACGAGATCGTCGACAACAAAATAGGTCGCCGTATGTGCACGCATCTCTGTCAGAAAAGCTTCCAGCTCGTCCATCGAAGCGCCTTCGGCATACTTTTTCGCAGCGTACTTGACCTGGATCCCTGCTCCCATGCTGATGGATTTCGTATCGAATGTGCGGATGATCCGATTGGGATATTTTTCTTTCAATGCGGCGATCGCGCGCTCCATGCTCTCGAAAGTCGCCGAGAGTTTGCGCGAAAAGTTGATATAATAAATGTCCTTTCCTTCCTGCAATACAGGCTCAAAGTAATCAAGATAATTTTGTTCGTTGATCGCAGATGTGACAGGCACCGCTCCTTCCCGCATACGGTTAAAAAAGTGTTTGAAGTCGGTCGCCTTGCCAAGGTCGTAGTAATATTCCTGACCGTCGAGAACGTAAGGCATCGAGATATATTTCAGCCCGTATTTTTCCACTTCGGTATACCACAACTCACTGTTCGAATCACAAAATAACTGATACATGTTTTGGACATCCTTTTTTAGATTCAGGCAAAGGGTATCTGCCTGCTTTCTATTATACAAAAAATGAAATATTTTTGCAAATGTTTCGCACTTTTTCAGAATTTTTTATCGACCATTTTTGCTTTTTTATTCTTTTCAAGAAAATAGCAGTTAAAGATAACGCCGATTACAAAACAGATCATGAGAAGATACAGCCAAAGCAAAAATAATATAAAAAAGACAGCGGCACCGTACAATTTTTCCAACGAACTGAAACTGGCATAGAGTGTAAACCCGAATGAGGCTGTACCTCCCAACAAGACGGTGAGCATACTTCCCCATACCGCATCTTTCGGGCTGACCCGAAAAGGACAGATGTAGACGTTCAGCAGAAGAACAAGGGCAAAAGCAAATACTCCGAAAAGCACATAGACGGCGATCTGCGCGATAAACGAAGGGAGGATGCGCTGCAAAAATGCATTTCCGAGGATGAACACAGACACCCCCACGACGAGCATGAGCATGACAATAAAGATGAGAACAAGTGCAGACAGGCGTACGGCAAGACTCCCCTTTCGCCGCCCTCCGCCGTAGATGATCTCTCCGCTCCGACGCATATGGTAAAAGAGGTTGGTCGAGGAATAGAGGGTCGTTACCAACAGGATGACGGAGGCACCCGCCGTCGCATTCTGTGCGGCCTCCCGAAGATACACGAACACATCTTTTACGTCTTTGAAGATCTCCAGATCAAAAATGCGCGTGTAGTCGATGTTCAGACGCCCGAACAGGATGGTCAGCCAGAACAAAAAAGGTACGACGGACATGACGAGAAAAAATGCCATCGTCCCGGCGAGAGTCGTGTACTTTTTGGAAGAGAGATAATGAAAGGCGCCGCGCACCGATCTTATTGCTTCTTTTGAGGCATCTTTAAACCCTTGCATACCATACATTGTATGCAAATTCAGCTTTCGTTAACCCGCAAGAGAGTAAAAAGGCAATCTTTCTCGCCCTTGCTTAGCGATCGCATGGCAAATTCAGTCTCTGTTGCCCCTTAAAAAGACAAAAGGCGGGAGTCTTTCCCGCCTTTTTACTTAGCAAGCGTATGGTAAATGAGGCCTTTGTCAGTCTGAAAGACAACAAAAAGGACAGCGTCTTCCCGGCCTTTCTTCAGCGATCGCTGCGGCTGACCGACTCGATCGCCACCGACCCGCCCCGCACCGCTTCCATGCGCGACGCGTAATACTTCTTATAATAAGCGAGCAGATCGCTGTTCTCGTCCTCGGTTTTCACACTTTCGAGAATGAGCGATGTCCGGTCGTAATCGCAGACGGTCACGCCGAAGACGGACGCCGAACGGATAATGTCCTCGATCTCCTCTTTTTTGAGGCTGTGCAGCTTGATGTACAGGATCTCCTTCTTATGAATGGAGAGCTCCGTAAAATCAAGCACTTTGATGACTTCTACGCTGCGATTGAGCTGTTTTTTGATCTGCTCAAAGGTCTTGTCGTCGCCGTACAGACTGATCGTCATGCGCGAAACGGTCGGATCTTCCGTTTCGCCCACGGTCAGACTGGAAAGATTGTACGACTTACCCGAAAACAGTCCCGCAATCTTGGCAAGGACACCCACATCGTTTTCCACATACAGGGACAGCCATCTCTTTTTCAACAAGGGCGACATTTTACTTCCTCTCCTTTTTTACTTCGGTGATCATCTCCGAAAGGGCATTCCCCCCCGGGACCATGGGCATGATCTCTTCCTCCCGCTCGATGATAAACTCGATGAGCGTAGGTTTGTTCGTGATTTTTTGGGCACGTTCAAAGACTGTGTCGATTTCTTCGCGTCTCGTGACGCGGATGCCTTCCATGCCGTAACTTTCGGCGAGCTTCACAAAATCCGGCACATACGGCGGGCAAGTTGCCGCGGGAGAAGAACACCACTGTGCGCAGCTTTTACGCTTGCGAAGGCATGTGCAGGAGTATCTGCCGCCGTAGAACATCTCCTGCCACTGACGGACATTTCCCAGATAAGAGTTATTCAAAATGCAGATGATGACGGGCAATTCTTCACAGACGGCAGTCGCAAGCTCCTGTTCGTTCATCTGGAACCCTCCGTCGCCCGAAACGCACACGACGGGCATCTCCGGACGTCCGAGCTTGGCGCCGATGGCGGCGGGAAGGCCGTACCCCATTGTTCCCAGCCCGCCCGAAGTGAGGAGTTTGCTGCGCCCTTTGAGCTGAATAAACTGCGTCGTCCACATCTGATTCTGCCCGACGTCCGTCGAGATGATCAGCTCCGGAAAATTCCGGTTGATTCCCTCGATGATATCCTCCGGCGTGAGAGGGGCCGACGAACGGATGCGGATGGGCTTCTCGGCGCGGAGTTCCTGCAGATGACGCAGCCACTCTCCCGAAATGTGTTTGGGAGGATTGACGATCTCCGTGAGCTTTACGATCGCCTCTTTGGCATCCGCCACGATCGGCACGTCCACGACGATGTTGCGGGAAATGGATGCCGCGTCTATGTCGATGTGCACGATCTTGGCGTCTTTGGCAAATTCGCCGAGCTTTCCGGTTATGCGGTCATTGAAGCGCGTACCGATCGAAAACAGGACGTCGCATTCGGAAACGGCCGTATTCGATGCTACATTCCCGTGCATACCCATGTTGCCGATATAGAGCGGATGATCGGACGGCAAAGCTCCCTTCCCCATGACCGTGCTGACGACGGGGATACGCATCTTCTCGGCGAGCGCCGTCATTTCTTCGCCGGCATGAGAAATATTCACGCCGCCCCCCACGAGAAAGAGAGGCCTTTTGGCCGACTCCAGCATGCTCGCCGCCTTTTTGAGCTGCCCCATGTGGACGCCCGTAGAAGGCTTATAGCCGCGCATAAAGACTTCTTTGGGATACTCGTCAGAACCGAGCGCCTGCTGAATATCTTTGGGGAGATCGACGACGACCGGCCCGGGTTTTCCCGTCCTCGCCACATAAAAAGCCTCTTTGATGATCCGGCCGAGATCTTCGCGCCGCCGGACCGTGACGGCATATTTGCAGATGCTGCGGCAGATGCCGACGATATCGACCTCCTGAAAAGCGTCGTTCCCGATGAGGTTGGTGGGTACCTGCCCCGTAAAGCAGACGAGCGGCACACTGTCATAGTTGGCAGTGGCAATGCCTGTTACGAGATTCGTCGCCCCAGGGCCGCTGGTCACAAGGCAAACGCCCGTTTTTCCGGTAGCGCGCGCATATCCGTCCGCCGCGTGAACGAGCCCCTGCTCATGCCTGGGCAGAACGACCCGGAAATCCTTTTCCCCGTACAAGGCATCGAAAAGGTCGATCGCCATACCGCCCGGATAGGCAAAAAGTGTATCCACGCCCTCCTCGACGAGCGCCTTCACAAAAAGCTGTGTACCTTTGATCTTCATCTTTCAGACCTCCCGCAAAACATAAAACGCATAAAATAAGCCCCGAACGGCTTAAAAGCCGTTCGGGGCGATCTCTGACCGTGTTACCACCCGATTTCGGAAAAATATTTCCGCACTCTGCCGATACGGGCGACGCGCGCCGATATCGCCTCTCTGTAACGGGAGATCCCGTCGGAGCCTACTCGTCGCCTTTCGGTCCGCCGCTCAGGGGCTACATTCGATGCAGCGCGCAGGAACTCACACCCTCCGTTCCCTCTCTGATGACCTCAGCTGCAACTACTCCTCCCCGTCACCGCGTTTCGGAATAACTTTTGATTATGATAACACAAAATATCCGATTTGTCAAGTTTTTTTCAATATTTTTCAAACAGGCTCAGCCCTCATAGCCCTGCGGATTTTTACTCTGCCAGTTCCACTGGTCACGGCACATCTCTTCTATGCCGTACTTCGCTTTCCATCCGAGTTCGCGGGCCGCCTTGTCGCAATTCGCATAGCAGGCCGCCACATCGCCGCTGCGGCGAGGACAGATCTCATAAGGCAATTTTTTCCCGCAGGCTTTTTCAAAGGCATGGATCATATCGAGAACGCTGTACCCGACACCCGTGCCCAGATTATAGATATGAACGCCCGCCGTACGGCAATGCTCGATGGCAGCCACATGCCCGAGCGCCAGATCCACGACATGGATATAATCGCGGACGCCCGTCCCGTCCTTTGTGGGATAATCGTTGCCGAAAACATTGATCTTTTTCAGTTTGCCCGTCGCGACCTGCGCCACATACGGCATCAGGTTGTTAGGGATCCCTTTGGGGTCTTCCCCGATCAGACCGGACGGATGCGCTCCGACGGGGTTGAAATAACGGAGAAGCACAACATTCCACTCGTTGTCCGCCTTATACAGATCGGTGAGTATGCCCTCGAGATAATATTTTGTCGAGCCGTACGGATTGGTCGTTCCGCCCGTCTTGCTCTCTTCCGTCAGAGGGAGTTTTTCCGGCGTTCCGTAAACTGTCGCTGAAGAAGAAAAGACGATGCGCTTTACCCCGTGCGCGCGCATGGTTTCCAAAAGAACGAGCGTACCGTAAATATTGTTGTCATAATATTCGAGCGGCATGCGGCAGCTTTCGCCCACCGCCTTTAACCCGGCAAAATGGATGACGGCGTCGATCTTGTTTTCGGAAAAAATCTTTTCCATCGCGGCGCGGTCACGGATATCCGCGTTGTAAAATTTGAATTCCTTGCCCGTGATCTTACGCACCCTTGCGAGCGCTTCCTCGCAGGAATTACAGAGATTATCCACCACGACAACCTCATAGCCGCGCCCGAGAAGCTCCACAACGGTGTGCGAGCCGATGAATCCCGCTCCTCCCGTTAAAAGAAGTTTTTCCATTCTATCATCCTCCATTCAGAAATCAGATTTTGGTCGTACCCTGTCTCCATGCGGCAGGAATGCAGCAGCCGGATGCCCCATGCTAATCTTTCTTGCAGACATTCCCGCCCGTCATTGTGATCGCCGCTTCTTCCATTTTATCCAGGCATCCGAGCATGTCGTCCACCAGTTTGAACTGCGTATGCGTACGATCGATATTTTGCTTTGCGCGTCTCGTCCGGAAATAGACATCCCCTTCCAGATAATCGGTCAGAAAACGTATGCCGCATTCATAGGTCATAAGGATCGCACCGTAAGGCAGCGCCCTACGTTCCTGTGGTGTAATTGTATTCCCGACCGCGGACAAATATCCACGCAAATACGCTTCATAAAGCTCATAACGGAAAAAAACTTTGGAAATATTCGGCTCATCTTCCGCCGCCGAACTTGCGCCGAATCGTATGGAGTCGCCGAAATCATAGCAAAGGGAACCCGGCATGACCGTGTCGAGATCGATCACGGCCACGGCCTTTCCCGTCGCTTTGTCGATCATGACGTTGTTGATCTTGGTATCGTTGTGCGTCACGCGGAGAGGGATCTCTCCCGTCGCGATCTTATCGACAATCTTCCCGCAAAGATCGCTGTGCGCCATCGCCCAGTCGATCTCTCTCTGCACCTCTTTGCGGCGACCGCACACATCTTGTTCCACCGCGCGGAGAAAGTTCTGATAGCGTACTTTCGTGTTGTGAAAATCGGGAAGCACCTCATACAGCTGCGACGCATCAAACCCGGACAAGAGATTGGAAAAATCGCCGAATGCCACCGCACACTCATAAAAGTCACGCGGATCGCGAATGGATTGATATGCCACCGCGTTCTCAATAAATACATATACGCGGAAATAATGGCTTCCGTCAAAATAATAGGAACCACCGTCTCTCGTCAAAACAAGATTGAGACATTCACGCATGGGATCTCCCCCGCGCGCTTCTACGCTCTTGCGACACCATTCGGTCACAAGACGGATATTGTGCATGAGTTTATCCACATCGCGGAAAAGTTTATTGTTGATCTTCTGTAAAATATATCTTACAGTTCCCCGCTTTTCCCTTACGGTCATACAGAAGGTCTCGTTGATGAGGCCTTCCCCGTAATGCTCACAATCCGCAAGCTCCCCTTCGATGCTGAAATGGCGGAATATATCCTGAAAATCATATTCTGTGTTCATTTTCCGTCTTCCTCCTTAAGTATACCAACATTATAGCATTTCTGCAAATCATTGCGCTACGAAAAAAAACATTTATTTTTATAAAAAAAGATACTCTTTTGTTTTTTATATGTTAAAATAAGAGCGGAGGGAAAAAATGCAAAAGACATACAAGCCGACAACAATCAAAGAGACTTTGCGTGTAGAGAAGTTATATTCCCTGCACTACTTCGCATATCTGAAAAATTTCACCTTTGAAGGTGAGTCGCACGATTTTTGGGAACTGATATTCTGCGATTCGGGCAGCGTACAAATTTATGACCGCGATGAAGAATATCGGCTGGGACCCGGACAGGCATTTCTGCATGCGCCGAATCATTTTCACAATGTTCATCCCGAAAAATCGGATACGAACGTGATCGTGATCGGTTTCGACGGAAAATTGAGTGCATTATCCGACTATGCCGGGCAGGTTCTTCCATCCGGATCTTTGGCCAAATTCTTTCTTCGCACCATTTTAGCGGAAAGCAGAAAGGTGATTGCCAGTCCTCTCAATATCGTACACCAATACGAGCTCGACCTGCGTCGGAACTTTTCGGCAGCATCCTTACAGATGCTGAAAATTTGTCTGGAAGGGCTTCTTCTTACCTTCTGTATAATTGAACGGGAGGACCAAGGCGCCGAATCGCGCAGCGTGACGGTGCGGCAGCTCATCGATTATCTGAAAGAAAATACAGACAAACGACTAAATATACAGATGATCTCCTATCGGTTCGGATATTCTCCCGCATGGCTGCAGCGTATTTTCAAGGCCGAGACGGGGAAAAACATTATGCAATATTTTTCCCTCTTGAAAGTAGAAAGGGCAAAAAGAATGATCGCCGATGGAGAGTATACTATCGGCGAGATCTCGGATGCGCTCGGCTATGATACCCCGCAATATTTTTCGAGAAAATTCAAGAGTGTAACAAATATGACTCCGTCCGCCTATGCGGTCTCCGTAAAAGGCACCGGAGTCCTCCTGTAGATAGTTAAAATTAGATGAAAAAATACCGATCGGCCCGTATCGGCCCGAAAATATTTGACCTGTCTGCCGATTTTCTTTATAATAAATAGATGCAGAAATGATTTGCAATCGATCATTCGGGAGTATCATCCGTGAAGAAAAAGGGAAAAACAGTCAAACAGCGGCACTGGGTAAAAAGACGGCATACCTTCGTATTTGCCTTCTTACGGATCGTGATGCACCCGTTTTTCAAGTTGCGCTACAATTATCGAGCCGTCCCAGCCCCTATCAAAAAGGGGCCGTGCATCATCCTTTTTAACCATCAGACGACGATGGACCCTTTTTTTGTCTCCAAATCCTTTCGATTTCCCGTCTATTTTTTCGCATCGGACGATCTTTTTAATCTGAAAGTTTCGCCCCTTATCCGCTATCTGGCAGCCCCCATTCCCAAGAGCAAATCAGTGGCAGATCCGAAGTCGGTCATTGCTGCTCTTCGCATTCTGCGCGAGGGCGGCGCCGTTGGCATCGCTCCCGAAGGAAACCGCACCCTGAGCGGCAGACTGTGGTGGGAAATCCCCGAAGCGGTTGCAAAACTCGTGAAAACGGCGAAATGTCCGCTCGTACTTTACAATCTCTGCGGAGGTTTCGGCACCGATCCCCGCTGGGGTACAAAGATCCGCAAAGGGACCCGCTTCGACGGCTTTGTAAAGCGTATCCTTGACCCGAAAGACTATGCCGATCTGTCCGTAAACGAACTTTTTTCCATCATCAAAAAAGAGCTGGATGTCGACGACACAGCCTCGGGCGAACATTACAGGAGCCGGAAGCGCGCTGAACACATCGAGCGGGCACTTTATATCTGTCCCGTCTGCCGCAAAACCGGTACCATACGCTCTCACGGCACAAAATTTTTCTGTACGAATTGCAAAACAGAGGCAGAATATACCGAAACGCTCTCGATCGTCCCTCCTTTCGGCGGCTACTCCCATATTTACGAATGGTTCGAATGGGAACGCGTGGAAATCGTCAAAAAACTTAGAGGCGGAGAAAGCATTTCCGATACGGGTATCCTTTTCCGCGACAGTGTAAAACTGAAAAAGAAAGTCACTCTTCCCGGCGATACCGTAAAGATGACAAATGATTGCCTGATCATTTCCGGTGAGTCGAGCGAACTTTGTTATCCCATCAAAGAGATTGATGCCATCACCGCCGTAGGGAAAAAGAAATTTAATTTTTATTATAAAGATAAAATTCTACAGGTAAAAGGTGACAGCCGCTTTTGCCCGATCAAATACGTTCACGCGTTTGAAGGTCTGAAAAACGCTGCCGGAAAGGAGGAGCTATGAGTTTTTCTGAATTATCTGTCTGGACCTTTATCATGGTCTTCGGCGTGTTGCTGCTGAGCATGCTGGTAGCCTGTATCCTCAAGCACTTCATCCCCGCCCTGCAAAAGACTTTGATTCCCGTATCTGTTTTGGGAGGGATCCTTCTGCTGATCGTTTCAACCGCCGTCTATTTTGCGACAGGGACCTATCTATTCAATTTTCCTGTCTTCGGCGACGGCGCGGACGGATCCATGAACGGTATGCAGGTTCTGGAAGTGATCACTTATCACTGCCTGGGTATCGGGTTTATCGCATCGGGCATGCGCAATTCCAAAAAGAAATTCAACAAAAAACGCGCCGGCGAGATCTTTGACTCGGGCGTCACAACGGTAAACGGCTATCTCATCCAGGCTTTTGCGGGACTCATCGTCACTATCATCGCTGTCTGGGTGCTCAATACGCCCGGCATGATCAGTGCGGCCGGAATCCTCCTCGCATTCGGGTTCGGCCAGGGCACCGGCCAGGCACTCAACTACGGTAAGATCTATGAAAACGAACACGGCTTTGTGGGCGGGTCGAATTTCGGCCTGACGGTAGCCGCTCTCGGCTTCCTCGTGGCCTGCATCGGCGGTGTGATCTATATCAACGTCATGCGGACAAAAGGACTGATCAAGATCGACACTTCCACGCGTCACAGCACCCTTTCCGATTATGAAGACGAGAACGAGATCCCTGCCGTTTCATCCCTCGACAAGATGACCGTGCAGTTTGCCGTCGTTCTCACTGTCTATGCGATCTCCTTTGGTATCATGTATGGGCTTTCCGCCCTTATCCCCTCCCTTTCCAATACGCTTTTCGGGTTCAACTTTCTGATCGGGGTGCTTCTTACCATTCCCGCCAAAGCGATTCTGAAAAAACTCTATGACAAAAAAGTGATCCGCCGGCGCATCATCAACAATTATATGATGGACCGTATCAGCGGCATGGCCTTCGACTTGATGATCATCGCAGGTGTTGCCGCCATACAGTTGCCTCTTCTCGCAACATATTGGGGAGTATTGCTCATATTGGCCGCTTTGGGAACCGTTCTCACCTTCTGGTATGTGAACTTTGTCTGCAAAAGGTTATTCCCCTCCTACCGGCATGAACAGTTCCTCGCATTCTTTGGCATGCTCACAGGCACGGCAAGCACGGGCATGATCCTTCTCCGTGAAATCGACGGAAGCTATCGTACCCCCGCCAGCGAAAACCTCGTATATCAAAGCCTTCCCGCCATCGTATTTGGGTTCCCACTCATGTTCCTGGCTCCTTATGCCGCAACCAATAACCTCGCGGCGCTGATCACATGCATCATTGTCGGCGTGTGCTTTGTCGTCTTGAACATTGTGCTTTTCCGCCGCAGTATCTTCAGAAAACACTTTTCCTCTGCACAAGTGTCCGCCCAAAATGGCACAGAGAGTTCACAGGACGCGTCTTATTCGGAGAATGAATGCAGCGCAGAAAACATCTCTTCAGCAAGCGATCCCGACAACAAAAACTGAATCAAGACATACACAAAACGGCGAGAAGTTTCTCGCCGTTTCTTTTGTCTGTCCTGGTGCAAAAAAGTTGCAAAGTTTCCTCGCAAAACTTCTGAAAATCCACTTAAAATCGTTTGATTTTTTTTGCAGATATGGTATAATAATAAAGCTGAAACGAAGCTTGACAGAATTTTATAATAACTTTGCGGCTCAGTCGCTCCGGCTGATTCGTCGGTGCACAAAGCCCTGCAAGCAAATTCGTTTATAGACGCTACTATGGCTCAGTCGCTCCAGCTGGTTCGTCGGTGCGCAAAGCCCTGCAAGCAAATTCGTTTATAGACGCTACTGTGGCTCAGTCGCTCCAGCTGGTTCGTCGGTGCGCAAAGCCCTGCAAGCAAATTCGTTTATAGACGCTACTGTGGCTCAGTCGCTCCAGCTGATTCGTCGGTGCGCATAGCCCGCAATTAAATTTGTTTATATATGCTACTGTGGCTCAGTCGGTAGAGCAGCTGATTCGTAATCAGCAGGTCGCCGGTTCAAGTCCGGCCAGTAGCTCCATTTACAGCCCTTTGCCAAATGCAAAGGGCTTTTTTTTCGCTACTGTCCGCATTGCCGAAATAACGTGACGCGATTGCGCCCACGGCGAACAATCGCTGTTCCGTCGCGTCGCTCCTTGCAAGTCCGGCCAGTAGCTCCATTTACAGCCCTTTGCCAAATGCAAAGGGCTTTTTTTTCGCTACTGTCCGCATTGCCGAAATAACGTGACGCGATTGCGCCCACGGCGAACAATCGCTGTTCCGTCGCCTCGCTCCTTACAAGTCCGGCCAGTAGCTCTATACAAGCCCCCGAATAATAAATTCGGGGGCTTTGTTTTTCGCATAATTCTCATTAAACGCCACTTCGTCCACATCGCTGTATTGCTCTTTGTCGTTTACCTTGTTCCAATACAGTACCGCATGATTTCCCCATGCGTCGTATTTGTATTGTACCACAACATTCCCATTACTGTCAATAAGCGCTTCAATATTTCCCTGCGCATCCTTGCAATACGGTACATCTGCGCCCGTGCAATAAAATCACTCGCTCGCGTTATGAATTTTGCTCTTTATTCCATTTTGAAAAAACAGTGCGCTGTTTTGACACCAAAACAGCGCACTGCCCGATTTAGTTAATATCTCTTACGCTGAGGCGCAAGCCCCTTTCCAGCCAATAGCCATGCAAGGACCGACCTGCACTGCCCGCTACCGCTTATTCCGCCGGCAATGCTTTAATAGAAGAGTTGGTGATAAGAATCATATCCGAACCGCCATCCATTCTGCGCACGCCGACAAAGTTCAGCAAGGCATCTTCGCCCAAAGCCGACAGATCGTAATTTGACACGGTAACAGTCGTTTGAGCCACGTCGTTGAACGTGATGGAAACAGTCGCCTTAGCGTTCTGCACGACAATGCGGCCCCGGAAGCCCGTAGCGCTGTTCATGGCTGCAATTTGCGCGCCCGTGATCGCTGTCTGCATCTGAGCCGGTGCTCCGGAAACATTGTTCAATTTGACTTGCAAAGCTCCCCAGTCCTGTGTCGCTTTATAAACGTTCACGCGGAGATGTTGACCGAGAGCCGCCTGGGCGCCGCTCTGCCCGGTTCCAAAATCGACGAGAATAATAGCCGTAAAGGTATCACTTTCCAACGTAGTCGGATCGCCTATCGTATTGCCGTCCCATTTATTGATCTCATAATCAAGCACCAGCTCAAAATTTGAGAGCCCGCTATCCTGGCGGAAGGGCGACAGCGTCAGCTGCGAATCAGACGAAGCTGTATTCGCATCCCAAATCTCTTTGCCTTGCAACGTACCCCAGTTTTCTGCGGTAAGGATAAGCTGTTTGGTTTGCGCTTCGCCGCGCATAGTCACATCGCCGAGCTTCCTGCCCTTGCCGTCTGCATAATATGCCCAAATTTCATAGGTGCCGCAGGCGAGCGTGATCTTCCCTCCGGTGAGTTCCCGCTCCGTATCGCCGACTTTTACGGTGAGTTTGGCGACATCGGGATAGCCGGCGACCTCCTTCTGCACCGTAACAGTCAGTTCTGCTGTGGCTGCGGGCACAGAGCCGAGAAGTTTCGCCACATTTTCGCTGCCCGTAGCGATCTTGCAATCGCTTGCAATGACAGTATATGCATCCGTATTCTTTTTCGCCTGTACCGCAGTCAGCTTCGCGCCTTCCAGCCAAGAAATATTCGTAAACCGGCTGTTTACGTCGCTGCCCGTATATGTGTCCGTAATCTGCTGATATGCAAAGCCGTTCCAAAGATAGAATGCCCAATTCGTACCGTCAACGCTGATGATCAGATGGATCTTCTTCTCCGTCATCATGAAACGGAAGGCGGCAGGATATTTATTCTGCAGATTATTCAAAGAGATCCAATCATGCGATTTATTTGTGATCCCGATATACATGGTGCCGTTGCTGCTGTAATTGAAATCGAGCCGCAGGAAAGTATTACTGCTATTGTTGAAGAAAAGGCGGGTGCCGATCTCCACCGAACCGTTTTCCGGCCAGGCATCGATCTCAACCGTCAAAGCGGCGGCCAACGTTCCCGTTCTGATCTCGACCTCATCTGCCTCCCAGACGGAAGCCATGCTGCTCACACCGGTCGGCAGCGAACCGCCCGGCTCCAGGATGCCGTCCGTCCACTCATCCGCCGTCAGCGAATAGCTCTCGCTGACCACTTCTCCCCGCACGTCGGTTTCGCCCGCCATGCGGCCGAACCCGCTTTCGGAAATGACCCAGATCTCGTACGCTCCTGCCAGCGGCGCACTGAACTTTCCGTTTTCCGACGAATACGTCAACTCGACCGCCGCGCCGCCATTGACCGGACGGGCTTCAACGCGATCGATCGCCTCCATATCGGCCGGGACTTCAACCGTCGCTGTAAAGTCTGCCGGCGCATATGCCGTAACTTTGACGTCGTTGTAATAGTATGCCGTAAAGGAGAACTCATTCCCCTCTCCTGCGATCTCCTCGCCGTTGACGGTCACTATGACCAACACGCCCGGCTCCGCCGTAACGGTAACCGCGGCCTGCTGTCCGACTTTATCAGCCCTGACCGTAACTTCCGTGCCGGGGCACACCTCCTCATCGTCAAGCGTATATTGCGCGCGGCAATTCTCCGCAAAGATCTCCGCATCGGCGCAGTTGGTATATAAAACGCCGTTCTCAAACGAGACCGTTCTGCCAAGCGCGTCATCCGCCTTACACACCTGCACATCCTGCAGTGTCGCCCCCGAAAGCCAGGCGGCCGTCTGCTCAGCGACCTTCGCAAACCCGCTGCCATTGTCCAGATAAACACAAAGCGTACCGTTTTCCGCATCTACTGCACAGATGATATATCCGCCGTTCTCGCGCAACCTGTCCGCAAACGCCTTTTTGTCTCCGGTCAGATTGAACGTCAGGTCGTTACAGCCGGAAACGATCAGTTTGACGCAGTACACATCACCCCAGCGCATCAGCTGCACGCGCAAATATCTGTCTTCATCATACTGAAAACGCACCTCGGGAACGATCGTACCTTCATCATAGGCGACGGCGATTCTGCCGCCGTACGTAAACGTCTTTGCGTCGACCCACTCGTTCATGAGCGAATCGTACGCCAGATTTTCCGTCACGGCGACCGCGTTCAGGTCGACAAAATACCGGCCCAGCCACGCGTTTTCATCTAGGACGATGTCCTTTTCGATGTCCTGCCCTAGCGTGATCTGCTCACTCATAAGGGTGTACTGCGCGGTATACACTTTCAGCTTATAACTGCCGGCGGGAGCGGTGACGGAATAGTTCAGCCCGTCCATGGCCGCCGTATACGTCTCGGTCACCGTTTCCAGCGTCACGCTCTCGATTGCAGCGCGCAGTTCTTCCTCGGTCGGTGCGTTCTCAAAGCTATTCGCAGAGATCGCACCTTCAACGGTATACAGATTTTCGGAAACCTTTTCAAATTCAACCGAAAATTCGATATCGCGGCCCGCACCCATAAATTCATAGCGGCTGACACCGTTCTCCGTTTGCAGTTTGCCGGAGACTTCCTTCCCCTCCTGTTCAAAAGATGAAACGCGGTATCCTTCATCCGGAGTGATCGTAAGCCCGCTCTTCATGCCTTTGAGCGTATAATCGTAATCGAGTACGACCGAGCCGCCCTCGCCCGCGGAAACTGCGACATCATTGGCAACCAGTCCCGTATTGTCGAACTGGAACCATGTATCCGGCCGATCCCAGCCTTCGCCTGTTGTCTGTTCAATATTGAACCCCTTCCACTCGCGCAGCTGCGCACCTGCCTCCGAACTGTACGAAGCATTGACGCACAAAAAAACGCTCATGTTCTCCGGCGTTGTTTCCAACTCGATCGCTTGATTCGGGATAAAAATCTCCGCTTTATAGCCCGTGCAGCCCGCGCCGATCTCTCCGCCCTTGAGGGCGATCGCCGAGCGGGGTGCGAACCCGTAGGGCGAATCCCATTCCACATAGTCGTTCAGGCTGTATATATCCCATTTTGTTTGTCCGCCCGCAGAAAATCTGTAACGGTATGCCTTGCCGACGGCGCTCGTTTCATGCCCGGCCGCCATCATCAACTCGACGCTGCTGTTATAACTGAGCTTGATCGCCTCGTTAAAATTAACCTGTGCGTCGTCCACATCCACGGCAAAGTAAGTTCCCTTTTCTCCGAAATGCATCGCCATGCGAACGCGAATGGTATGCCCGGGCGTCATTTCCAACGCATAATCGTACCAATGCGTCTGATCGGGAGAATAAAACGCCTCGTCAAAATTTCCGTCAAGCGATACATCGGCATCCGTTTCCGCCTCCGGCTCTTCCGTGTTTTCAAATGAATAATTGCCTTCCGGCTTCTCGTCCGGCGGTACGGCCGCACAGGCCGCGGCAAACAGCGCGCCGCACGCAATGCACAGCAACAACAGCGCCAGGACGATCTTTTTCCCTTTCCACTTCATCATCTTTTCCCTCCGAATTTATTTGCCAAGCACCACGATTTCCGAAATGCCGACGACCTTTTCATGTTCGAACATCATGTAATCCTCTTCCGCGAAAATGATGTTGCCGTCCTCATCGATCTGCCAGCCGCTCGCGGGAACGTCAATCGTGATACGGATCTCATTGCACAGAATCTCGTCGAACTCCGCGATTGCGGCAGCCGCGTTTTTCAACGCATCCGAGCTGTTGGATGAATGGCGGTTCATGCGCCAATTCATCGAGAGCGAAGATATGTAATTGGTCACTTCGCTGCCGTCTGCATTTTTGCAGTCAAACTCGATACGGTCGATATTCAGAAACGCGCGCGGCAGGTACTTTGAGTTATAGATCATGATCGCACGCACAGTCCTGTATTCTGGGAAGGTCAGCGTGACAGTCGTCTTTTTTGTGATTACCGTTTCGGGGATATATTTTTCATTGAAATCGAAACTGTCGTACTGATACATGGACAGTAATCCGTCCGTAAGCGCTGCTGCAGAAGAGCCTTCCTGCAAGTTTTCCGCACCGACCTCCGCATCCGGAGCGATGTTCTTATACTCGGCCGTCAGTTCAAATGCAGGCTGTAAATTTACCGTCGGCCCGTTGGCATACAACACATCGAGATCGTTGCCGTCTTTGTCCTCGATGCTGACCCAGCGCAGCTCGTCGGCGGCGACACAGCGCATGTTTGCCTCGAGATTGGTAGGCGATTCATTGCGGTGGTATACGATGTACAGCTTTCCGTCCGCCTCAACAATGTCGTGTCCGCCGGGATTTGCCAGATCGAACTGTCCGCCGTCTCCGGAAAGCAAAATGCCGTTTTCCGATTGTTCGAGCTTACGGAACGGCCCGAGCGGAGAATCGCTTACCGCCTGCCCTACCTGATAGGTAGTCGACAATGAACCGTACGAATAGGTGAGATAATACTTTCCGTCATGTTGGAGCATGACCGGACCTTCGTCGATATATGACCCCTGCTGATAAGAACAGGGAATGGTACCCGTCACATCCATATGTCCGCCCTTGGTGAGAAGGGTCAACGTCGAATAGTCGACGTCGGCAAAACTCTCGCCGCACTTTACGCCCGCAAGATAGCGATAACTCGAATCTCCCGTTTTATGAAACACGAAATACACATAGCGATTCCCATCCTCATCGATGAACGGGTACGGGTCGATGTTGGGAAAATATCCGCCGTAATTGTAATCTTCGTACAGTTTATCGTTTTGAACGATACTCTCCAATTCCATGACGCGCGCGGCATATTTCGCCGTATCAAAAAACATTTTCTCCGCCCAGGGATCATTGCAGGATACCGTTTCATCCTGCTCGTTCTGATAGCTCGCCGCGCGGTTCTGCCCGCTCATATCCACAAAATCGAAGGGGCCGTACGGGTTGTCTGACACGAGCAGATACAGGTAGCCCGCATATCGGGGATCGCTGTTTTCGATGTTTGGCACGGCGGAAATAAACATATAATATTTCCCTCCGTCCTCGATGACTTTGGGTGCATACACATTGGTGCGGAACAGACCGCTCGTCTTTACGCTGTCGGAAAGTACCGGGCCGACAAACTCCCAATGCGTGAGATCTTTGCTGCGGTACGTCGCCGCCGTGTATGCCTCAACGGCAGGAAAGGTACCATAGAGGTAAAAATACCCGTAATCTTCCCTTCTTTCGTCATTTATATACAGCACGGACGGATCGGCTACAGTGACCTCTCCTTCGTTTTGACGAAACAGGCTCTGGTTGTAGCGCAACGAATCCCCCTCATACTGTGCAGAATCATAATACGGAATCGCGCTGTACTCTTTTTGTCCGGCGCATCCCGCAACCATAGCCAACATCAGAACCGCCGCAAAAACAAGGCCGGCCGCCCGTAACATTTTTTTCATACATTTTTCTCCTCATTTATATTTTTATAGTCATCAGCCCTTGACGCCGCCGACCGTAATCCCTTCGATAAAGAAACGCTGCAAAAAGATATACAGAACGATCATCGGCAAAAGGGCGATGACAGTATTGGCGCATACGACCGCCGCGCTGCTGTACAGCCCGCCGAGGTCGCTGAGCATAATCTGCAAAGTGTAAGTTGCGGGTTCGCCGCCGTACAAATAGAGCAACGGCCCGGCAAAATTGTTGTAACCGGAAACGAACGCAAAGATGAACTGCGCGATAAACGCGGGCATTGCGATCGGCAGCATCACATAGACGTAAATGCCGAGATGCCCCATCCCGTCGATCTTTGCCGCCTCGACAAACTCTTTGGAGATCTGGTCGAAATAGCTACGCAGGAAAAAGATCATCGAAGCATTGCCCAAAAGCCCGGGAATGATGATCGGCAAAAAGGTATACGTCCACCCTAGCGCGTCGTACACGACATACGAAGGCACCGTCATGCAACTCATCGGGATCATCATCGTCGCTAATTCGACCATGAAAAATTTCTTTTTGCCGACAAAATCCACCTTCGAATAAGAATAGGCGGCAAGCCCGGAAAAGAAAAGAGAGCTGAAAGCTACCAGAAGCGTCGTCCAAAGAGTATTCAGAAACCCGACAAAGAGGGACGGAATAGACAGCAGACCATTCTGAACGTAGACGTCTTCTGTGAACATGATCCTGTACGCTTCGAGCGTGAATCCCGCCTTCGGCCACCAGACAAATCCGATCGTCGACTGCAGCTCCGCATCGCTGACGAAAGAGGTGACGATAACCATATAGAAAGGGATCAGTACGGTAACGGCATAGAGTAGCAGCACCGCTACAATGACAGCCGTAGAAACTTTGAACCCCTTGCGGGTATGCAGTTTTGCGCTCCCGGACGAACTTTTCACTATCTGTTCCACTTTACTCCTCCTTTGTGAGCCGATCGCGCACTTTGAACAAGATGACCGACATCACAAACGTGATGACAAACAGCGTATAACTGATCACCGAAGCTGTCGGGATATCGTTGTACGTCGTCGCACGGATATAGGAGTACAGAACAGGCGTCAGGCCCATATCGTTGACGCCGGCTTCGCCCGTCCAGGTGTCGCCGGCAAACAGTTTCGGCACGTCAAAAGACATAATGCCCGCGATCAGCCCGGAAAAAAGCAGATAAAAAGAAGTAGGCGCGATGCTCGGCAGCGTGATGCTGAAAAACTGTCTGAATTTGGTCGCGCCGTCCATATCCGCCGCTTCGTAGAGCGACTGATCGACCGCGCCCAGCGCCGCTTTGAACATGACGATCCCGTACCCGGGGGCCTTCCAAAGATTCACGATATACAGCTGCCATGTATAAGCGGCGGGATCGTTCCGCCATGAAACGCGGGCGCCTTCGCCGAACAGGCTGACCAGGATCGAATTGACGATGCCGTCTTCATATGCGAACATCTGCATCCACATCAGCGAAACCGCGACGGTCGAGCAGATATAGGGAATGAAGAATATAACCTGAAATACTTTGCTGCCAATTTTTTTCTGGCTGATCAATACGCTGATCACGAGAGCCAATACAAAGGTGATCCCCTCACTCGTCATCAGCCAGAACATGATGAGGATGGATTTGCCGAACCGCACGTCCGTAAAAACGGACTTAAAGTTGGCAAAATTGTTCCACACCATCGAATTGAGATTGTAATAATCCATATCGCAGAACTGCGTTATGAATGTAATGATCAGCACGGCAAGATTCAGCGAAAAAAAGATGACCAGCGGCAAGACGACCGTGACGATCCCGAAAATATTGTCGCGCGCTTTCGCCGTTAAAAAACGCTTTTGCTCATGCATATTCCCCTACGTCTCCTCACTTTGTCGTGATCGTGATCTTATATTTGTCGGACGCCAGAGCGTTGTCGGTGATTTCCTGCACTTCGTCAAAAAACGCTTCCAGCGTCTTCGTGGCGTTGCGCACTTCGCCGTTCAGCACGTTTGCCCAGATCTGCACCCATTCGCCGTCCTCCAGATACGACCAGTCGCCCTGTTCTGCCGTCTCGGTGAGCCGGCTCGCAACGATCACGTTATTCAATTTGGAATTCGGATGGTTCTGCGTAAATTCATCGCTCTGCGCAAGCTCCTGCTGATTGGGGATCAGCGCGCCGCTCTTGGCAATGATCGCCTGTCCCTCCGGCCCTGCCGCCCATTGGATAAACTTGGCGGCTGCTACGAATTCTTCCTGCCCGCCGGAATTGGCGGGAATGACCAGCGCGTTCGTGATCGAACCGGTGACCGCCTTGCCTTGAACGGCGACGCCATTCGCCTCGGCAAGCGCGCCCGTATAGCCGTCTTTTCCGATCACTTTCAGATTGCCGTCCGCATCGAGAGAACCGCCCTCATATTCGCGGTACTGCGGCGTAGGACAGAAACCGAATTCGCCGATCTTAGTCGAATTGATACTGTTTGCTTCCGAAAAGTTCAGGTTGGCAAAGGCAACTCTCCCCTCCGTAAAATACGCTTTATAGGAATTCTGTCCCATGTTCGCGGGGTTCGGGCTGACACCGTATCCCTCTTTGGTCGAGGAGATCATTTCCCCCGTCGGCATCGAAAGGGCGCAAAACTCTTCGAAAGCGTCGTAGGTGGAAGGAAGCACATAGAGGGTCTGATCCGCAATCTCTTCCGAGAAATCGCTTTTGTGTTCATTCACATATATCTTGTCGCGATAGCGCAGGATATCCCCCGCGGCGTACTCCGCGCCGTTGACGGTCACGGGCTTTGTGACGAGATAATTGTCCGAAGTATCGCCGAGCGTGAATTTATATTTCCCCGTCGTGGGATCCAGCCCCACGCAGTCTCCACCCACGCTCCAGCACATAAAGAACCACCATTCGGTAACCAAACCGTAACTGACGGCAGAAGGAGCCGCGGGAACTTTCCCGTTTGCCTTCGTGTACTCGGGCGTAAGGTACTTTGCCAGGAAAATCATCTCTTCCCAGTTCATCGGGATGCGGTCGTTGAACACTTTATAAACCGTTTCCCCGGCAAAATTCACCGACGCGGTCAGCGCGGGGCTTGCTTCGGGCATCGGATTTTCCAGATATTCCGCATACCCGTGCGGCTGCAACGAAGTGCCGTTGGCCTGATTGTAATCCTCCAGCCCCTCTTCGTCTACGGAGATGATATTGACATCAATCTCCTCCAAATAGTCCGCATTGTAATAGAACACCTGCGGATTATCTCCGAACGGTACTCCGTACAGGTCCGTTCCCGCACCCGTTTCCCTCGTTTCGGTGTCGACGCGGTAACGGTCGACCAACCCTGCGGGCAGCGCACCGATATCCAGCATCGGTTCACCGTTTTCACCGACGGTAAGCACATTCTCCTCCGCCAAAAGCGAATCGAGATTCACAAAGCGGTTCTGCACCGCATAATTTTTGAAATTTCTGTCATTGACCATCAGCACCTGCGCGCTGCTCTTTCTGCCGGAAAGAAGCGTGGCAAGCGAAGTGAGATAGTTGTCTGCCGCAGGCATGAACTGTACATATACCTTGTCCTCCTGCCCCTGCGTCCGGTTGTAAATATCGCAAAGCTCTGTAAAATAGGCCGATGTGTATTCGTCGACCGTTCCGCGGAACTGGATGCGCTCAAATCCGGCCGGCACGTTGCCGCCGCCGCATCCTGCCATGCTCAAAACAAATGCACCGGACAACAGTCCTAAAAGCAGTCGTTTTACAAATTTCATTTTTTCCTCCGATTCATTTTATTTCAACCTGAAATCTTTAATTCAAGGTCATTTACACCCTTTAATGCAGGGAATTTCTGCAGCGCCGCCCGCTTTTCCGTCAGCCTTCATTCATCCAGACCGTAATGCGGTTTTTACTGTCCGTCCAGTTTTTACCACAGGAAGCATAATCGGTCAGCAATACATCCTCTCCCTTGCCGTCTTTCAGCCAGATCCGCAGCTGTTCGCCCGGTTCGGCGTCTTCCATGCCGTACTGCAGTTTTCCGCCGCTATAAAGCGGCGTCACGGGACTTTCGATCTCCGCGCCCTTGTTTTCATCGCGGGCCAACGCAAGCGGGCCATACACGCATGCGATCTTTTCGTTTTTCCGGATCAAGGAAGGTTCTGCGGCAAGTTGCAGGAAGACCGTATCGCCGTATTTCCATTCACGGTCAAGCACCGCATACCCCGGCTGCGCCGTCTCCTCTTTCCCTCCGCAGCGAATCACGGCACTTGTGCTCCACCCCGGGATCCTGACCGCCAGCAAAAACCGTTCCGGCACCCGCAGGCCGACGGCAAGGCGAACCTCGCCGCCCGCAGGATAATCCGTGCTGCAGCGGATGACGACCTCCTGCCCGCACGGACTTCGCAGACAGGCTTCCCCGGGCAGAAAGAAATTCACATAGACGGTCTTTTCCCGTCCCGCGATCGCATACAAAGGATACAAGGCCGTGCCCGCCGAGCCGATGCAAGCGCAGCAGCCGTAAAATCCGCCTTCCGGGAACTCCTTGAATCCTCCGATCCCCCTGCCTCGCACATTGTTGCGCAGAGGGCTGTAGCTGTCGAAGGGAAGGGCAGGCATACGAGCCTTTTTTTCAAAGCTGTATCCCTCTTTCCATGCCGTATTGATGCTGCCGTAGAGCGCATTGCGCGCAGATTGCTCGATACGATCTATGTATTTCGGATCATACGTATTTTCCCACAAGCGCGCCGACAGCCGCATCCACGTCACCGTAACACAAGTTTCCTGCATGATCGTGTCGGAATATTCCGTCTGTTTTTCGGCTGCCCCGTCAAACAGCTCATGCGTGCAGCCCGCGCAGCCGATCAGTGTGATCTCGTTGGAAAATACCGATTCGGCAAAGCGCTTGACAATCTCCAGATATTCCTTTTTCCCGCTGATCTCGTAATATGCCAGGAGCCCTTCGAAAAAAGACATGGTCTCATACGCTTTTGTGACGGGAAATTCCGCCGGGGCTCTTCCCTCTTGCACGGCGGCGATCAGACTTCCTTCTCTGCAGCCACCGGACGCAATGATGTATTCGGCGAACTTTTTATACGCGGCCTTGCCGGTGAGCTTATATAATTGCACGACAGGCTCCAGGATGGAGCAGGAATTGACGCCTCCCCACCACTCGCTCGTACGCGTGACAGGTATCTGGCCGGGGGTATCCCCGATGCGTTCCATAACAGAGTCGAGGTGACGGCACATCGCGGCAAGGATCTTTTCACGTAAAGAGCTGTCGCGGCAAATTTCATAATAATACTCTAACCCGACAAGCACATATTTCCTGCCCCACATATCCCATCCGCAAAACTCATGATCGGCATCATAACCGGAAATACGCCCGTCCGCATCCTGCACCGCAAGCAACCCCTCGACAGCGTTCGTCAGTACGCCGTACAGACGTTCACTTCGCGTATAGGCATACGTCATGCATCCTCCGCGCATCATCTTGCCCCAGTATTCCGAACGCCATCCGTCATCGGTGGTATCCGAATATTCGGAAAAAACTTTGATAAATTTTCCCCACAGAACCTCATCAACGAGCTGACGATCTTCTATAAAACGGGCATAGCTGTCCACGATCCCGCTGAAATGTGCCGAAGTATGCATAAACTCATTAAATAATTTTTGCCTTTCCACGATCATACTTCTCTCCTTACCCGCAAAAATATCCAGCCCATATCCTGCGCTTTGTTCTGCGGAAAAAGTCAGAAAATACAGTACCGGCTTTTATATCATAAATATTGTAACAAAAAAACCACCTCTTCGTATAGACGAATATTGACACAAAGTAGAATAATATTGACTTTTTTCAGCTGGCAAACGTTGACAAGCAGGGCAAAATACGGTATACTGGATTCAATGGAGCTGCCGCCGCAAAGCGAACGCTTCGATCTTGATCCGAGGTACACGCAATGGAAATGAAGCCGGCCGACCGAACCTATCCCGTCTATACGCTGCAGCCGCTGACGGGCGGCAAAGATTATATACTCTGCATCGAAAACGGGATCAAGCTCCCTCTTCCGAACGGCAATCTCACCAGCGTGGTATGGCATGTCACGCAGGAATTCCACAAACACGGTTTCTGGGAGATCTGCTTCGTTGTGCGCGGCAGCAGCGTACAGCGTTTTCTCGATCGCTCCGAGAATATGAGCGTAGGAAGCGTCTATATTCTTCGCCCGCAGGATGTTCACTGCATTTCACCCACCCAACGTGAAATGCCGAAGAACATCCAATCCTCCCATTATATCCACCGGGATATTTATATCCCGATCGAAAAGATGAAAACCATCTGCGCGTCTTTGGACGATAAACTGTACGACAATCTTCTGAACAGCCGATACCCGCTGTCGGCGACCTTATCGGAAACAGAGATCAATCAATTTGAATCTTCTCTGAACTCCTACGACGGGGAGGAAGATTTTACCTTTATGCACTCCGTGATCGTATCGCATATCCTTTGTTCTGTTCTGGAGAGCCGGCGCTACCCGAAATCGCAGATGCCGGAATGGATCACGCGGCTGCTGATCAACCTGAACCGCGAAGATTTTTTAACAAGACGCATGCAATCGATCATACAGTCTACGGGATACAATCAAAGTTACGTCTGCCGTCAATTCAAAAAATATGTACACCAGACACTTGTGGAGTATATCCGTAAACGTAAATGCACCTACTCTCTTTTACTGCTCCCGAATGGCGAGATTTCGATCGCACAGATCGCGCAAAGGCTGCAATTCAGCGATGAAAGTGCCTATATCCGCATTTTTAAATCCGTTTATCATGCCACACCCGGACAATGGCGCAAAAAATACAATCAGAATTTTCAGAACGTTACCGCACAGCCCCCGTACGGCCGCGTCTGATCACGGAGCGGCAGAACTCACTAGACCCGCTGCGGCAGTCCTGCGGCAAGTTGGCTCCGTTCCGTCTTTTACTCGGCTTCCTGCCGACTTCCCCTAGGATCAATTTCTGATCTCTATAATCGATCATTTTCCGCTATGCGGCATGAAATGTGTTCTTTCCTTCCGCTTTTACCTTTGTAAAGGGCAATCAGGCTGTTACAACCCACATTGCCAAAAGAACGTGACGCGATTGCGCTTTGCGCGAACAATCGCTGCTCCGTCGCTTCGCTCCTTACAAGTCCGGCCAATAGCTCCTGACTCCCCCCCCCAAAAAAAATGATTAATTCAAGAGCTTCGTTTTTCGCATAATTCTCATCAAACGCCGCTTCGTCCACATCGTTGTATTGCTCTTTGTCGTTTACCTTGTTCCAATACAGTACCGCATGATTTCCCCATACGTCGTATTTGTATTGTACCACAACATTCCCGTTGCTGTCAATAAGGGCTACAATATTTCCCTGGGCGTCTTTACAATATAAACACTACAAAATTTTATAAATAACATATTCAAAAAAGGGAGACAAAATATTTCTGTCTCCCTTTTTTGTATGTCCATAGGCTGACTGTAGGCTTTAGTGTCTCCATGATTTCGGATAATGATTCTTCAATGTGCCGGAAGCTTTGGCAAGGCCGAGCGGCCAGCCGTTGTATGCGACGGCACACCATCCCCTTTCATTTCCTGCGGGAAGTTCTTCTCCCCGCAGATATTTTCTTGCAGAGGTTTCATCCAATGAAAACACAGATCGGATATCCCCGCGATCGGCCGCCATCACAAGTGCATGCGACGGTTCAAAGCGCGCCTTTTTCCCGCCGTAAATCACTTCACCCAACCGCACGCCGACGGAGAGCACGCGCAAGCCGTCCAACAAAAACACCTCTTCCGGAATGGCGTACAACGCATTTTTGAAGGAAAAAATTCTCTCCGTCAGACAAAACGGTTTTTTCAGAAAAGAACCTTCAAAATCCTTCCAGAGCAAGATCTCTTTCTTGTCTGCCGAAAAACGCAAGGAGGCACAGGATGAGCGATCACCCTCTTCTTTTACAAAGAGTGCGGCGAAATGTCCTTCCCCCTCTCCCCGCTGCGGCCAGAATTTGTGCTGCCGCACAAGTTTCATCTGCGGAAATTGTCTTATAAACCAGGCCGCGTTTTCCTCGTCTTCCTCCTCCGAAAAAGTACAGGTCGAATAGACGAGCTTTCCGCCGGGAGCGAGCATTTTCTCGGCGGATGCGAGAATCTTTTTCTGTCTGTCTGCGCACATGAGCACATTCTGTTCGCTCCATTGCCGGAGCGCTTCCGGTTCTTTGCGGAACATCCCCTCCCCGGAACATGGCGCATCGACCAGGATCTTATCGAAAAAAGCAGGCAATCTCTCGGCAAGCGATGCAGGATCAGCGCAAGTCACAACTGCATTTGTGATGCCCAGACGCTCGGTATTCTGCAAAAGCACGCGGGCGCGATCGGGCATCTTTTCGTTGAGGACAATGAGTCCTTTGCCACGCATTTTCTGCGCCAACTGGGTCCCTTTCCCTCCCGGCGCAGAACAAAGATCGAGAACCCTTTCGCCCGGCTGTACATCCAACAAAGGCGCAGCGCTCATGGCACTCGGTTCCTGCACATAATAGAGCCCGGCATCATGGTACAGACTCTTGCCGGGCTTTTCATCTTCTATAAAAAAGCCGCTCTCTTCCCAGGCGACCGGCCTGAGCGGAAACGGCGCTATTTCCTGAAATTCCTGCGGCAAAATCTTGAGCGTATTGACGCGTATCCCGCGAAAAGGCGGCTCATTCCGACATTCGAGATAAGCTTCCGCATCCGGGATCTGACGAAAAAGTCTCTGCAAAAATTTTTCGTTCATTCTTCCGCCCTCATAAATTTTGAGCGAAAATCGGAAAGAGAATAAAATTCTTTGATCTCCCCCTGCTCGTACATCTTATATGCTGTATTTCTGCGCACGCTGTCGTCGCCGTCATTTTCGATGAACACTGTGCAATTGGAGAGCTTCAGTGAATATTTTCCTCCCCTGCGCACGATCTCTTTTACGAGCGATTTAGCGAGAGGCACGTCTTCCTCGATGGATCGGGAGAAGCTGAAACGCTTACCGCGCAATTCGTCCGATTGCGGTTTTACGCGATAGCCGTAGACAAAATCGTTGAATTTGGAACGCCGCTCCCCGCGCTCACGCTTTTCGCGGCTCTTTTCGCGCATATACTCACTGCGCCGGCGGGAAGAGCAATTGGAAAATTGGTAATTTTCGATCTTGCCTACCTTGACGCCGTATTTTTGCAGAAGTTCGGGAAGAGTACAACCATCTTTTTCGCACATGGCCTGCGCGATGCGCATGGTGGCGTATGCATCGTCGGCGGCACAATGCGGCGTGTAATCGATCTCAAAAATGTGCGTAAGCGGTTCCAAACCCGTCTGACGGTCGAAGGTCTCCGTCATCGCCATATACAGCACCTGCGTATCGGCAAACCGAAAACGAAACGACGGAAGCTTATAGCGCTTGGTCTCCAGATTGAGGTAGCGGACATCGTTCACCGCCGCATGACCGAAAACCATCTTGTCTTCCCCTTCCAGCAACTCCCTGATCTGTTCATAGAAATGCTTGAAATCCGGATACTTTTTGAAATCATCATAGTCGTACGGCAATACGATCCCCTCTCCGCCGCGATCGGTCAGATGAAATTTCCCGTTCGGGTTGATGAGGATATCCTCTTTTTTCAGAATATGAAAATTTTCGTCCGCCACCACGTAGCCGAACACACAGATCTTTGCGACGTTTTTATAAACGCACGCACATTCGATATCAAAGAAAACGTACTCCATACTGCCGCCGTCGTAAATACTTATTCAAGAAAATTATAGCACATCGAAAAAAGATTGTAAAGCTCTTTCGGGCAGCAGTGAAAACGGGTGAAAAAGTGATTTATATTTCCCCGATATATTAAAAAAGGGCGAGAAAATTCTCGTCCCTTTTTACTGTTTATCCAAAAATGACTGCCGGCTCCGGTCAGGCGCCTTTGACGCGGCCGATGTCGCAGTTGACCGTCTTCGGGTCATTCAGAGCGCGCACGGGATGCGCCTTGTCCTCGAGACGATAATCGCGGCCGAACTTCTTGATCGTCTTTTCGATGACGGTGTGCGAAGCGAGACTCCTGACATTGCCCTGCACCGCACGGTTGTAGGAGAAGAACCGAAAATGATCGGGCAGGTCGTCGACAGGTTCGAAACTCTCGTCGCGGCCGGTAAGCCGCACGCTCTTGAGGACGTCACGCACATACTCTTTCTGCTCGGAGAAGTGCAGAAGTTCGGGGAATTCGCCCCCTTCGGGGAAAAGCTGCTGCCAGACTTTGCCGTTGTACTTTTCCAGCATCTTGGTGGCAAATTTCAGGTGGGAAAGCTCCTCTTCGAAATGCATCAGCCAGATCTGTTTGATGCGTTCATCCGTCTCGTCGTTATAGCAGGACCAATACAGATAGCATTCGGTGTATTCGTGCATCACCATGCATTCGAACATATCCACGGAAGGATCGGCAAGACACCCGTAACCGGTGACATGCTGCTCTTCGATCATCGCGATCTCCGAATACAGTTTGCGGCCGAGTTCGCTTTCATAGAGGTTGGCGATGTTGAGGTAGTAGTTCATCGTCTGCTGCTCGGCCGCCGTGATGATCGCGATGTTCAGCCTTGTCACGGGATCATTGAGATAGTTGTTGATATAATACCGGACATCATCTTCCGGCGCACGCGCCTCCGCGACCGTGGGTCTGCCCGGCATGATCTCGGTGTATTTGCCCACGAGTTTTTCCGCGTGTATGCCCTTTTCAAATTCCAGAAGATCGGCATAGCGATACAGGTGATCGAAATCCTCCAAAAGGGCAAAATCGAGCTGTTTTTTGACATACTCGTTTTTCTCCCTGCGGGCGAGGATGGCCGTAAGATCGACGGCGAGCTGTTCGTAGCCGATGGTGTGTTCGAGCATACTCTCGTTTCTCGGTTTTAGCCCGGCGATGCGCTTTTGCTGCTGCTGTTCGCTGCGTCGGATGAGAGCCATGCCACGCCGGACGTCGTTGTTAGTGCAATGACGCGTAAAGCGTGCCGTGTTCCAGATCGCCTCAAACTCCGTGCCGTTCATCAGAATCATGCGCACCCGCGTGTAGGGATCCACCGTCTCCTTGTCATACGGCTTGACGTTGATCGTCTTCCAGTTCTTGTAAGTTTTTGAAATGTCCTTCGATTTCTCTACAAAGGGATTCATGGCAGCCTCCTGTTTTTTGGATATTATTCTCAAAGAGAATTTTTTCTATTCATATCATTGCAAATTTTTTCGCATTTTGCTAAAATAATAGAAAACGATCGGGAGGCTTGAATCATGCTGGCTGTGGTCGCCGCAATGCAGAAAGAGGCGGATGTATTTCTGTCGCTATATAAGCCTGAACGCCATGTCGTGCGCTGCGGAAAGAATGTTTACGAGTGCCGCTGCGGCGACAAAGAGATTCTTCTGATCCTTTCGGGGGTCGGGAAAGCGAACGCTGCCGCGGCGACGATGCTCGCCCTCGCCTCCGACGCTGACAGAGTCCTCAACTTCGGGGTCGCGGGCGGCCATACCCCCCGTGCCCCCATCGGAAAAGTCCTTCAGATTGAACGGGCGGTGGAGTTTGATATCGACCTGAGCCAGGTAAACGGCACGCCGGTGGGAACACCGGATGAATGCAGCGGCCCGTACTTTCTCGTGCGAAGCGGCCGCAACGAATTTGAAAAAGGCACGCTCGCCACGGCAGACCATTTCGGCAGCGGAACGGCCGACAATGCCTTGCTCGGCGCATTACAGGCGGACGTACGCGATATGGAAGGCGCGGCCGTCGCGCACGTTGCATATGCAGCGGGCATCCCCTGCTTCATTTTCAAGGCGATCTCCGACAATGCCGGCGAGGAAGGCGTTCGTGAATACCGCGAAAACCTGCAGATCGCGCTCGGGGCACTTCGCGAAGCCTTTCCCGCCATTCTCCGTGAGGTTTACAATGGATAAAATTCCTTCCTTTCAGAAAGATCACAATATCTTGCAGCCCGGGCTCTATTTTTCCATGCGGATGCACGGAGTGGAAACTTTTGACCTGCGCTTCAAACGCCCCAATGCGGGCGATTACATCCTGAATGCCGCCCTGCACAGCATAGAACATATGCTGGCTACCATCCTTCGCAACAGTCCTCAAAAGGATTCGATCATCTATTTCGGCCCGATGGGCTGTCGGACAGGGTTTTACCTGCTCACGGCGGGATTGCGGTATCGAGATGTGCTCGCACTCCTGAAAGACGCGCTCGAAAAATGTCTGAAATTGGAGAGCGTACCGGGTGCGGAGCGCTCCGAGTGCGGCAACTATGCCGAACACGATCTTGCCGGCGCAAAGAAAGAATGCGCCGCTTATCTGGAAATCCTGAACGGCATTTCTGAAAGAATGATCGCCGAAGAGGAAAAAAAGGAGTCCGTATGATCAAACTGGGAGGCGGCTGGGATGAGGCGCTCGCGCCGCTGTTTGAAAGCGAGAACTACAAAAAGATACGGGAATTTCTGAAACGGGAATATTCGCACCACATCGTATACCCCGATATGTACGACATATTCAACTGTTTCAAATATACCCCGCTCGAAAAAGTGAAGGCGGTCATTTTGGGACAGGACCCCTATCACAACGAAGGACAGGCACACGGGCTCTGCTTTTCGGTACAGGACGGCGTGGAGCCCCCTCCGTCGCTCGTGAACATTTTTAAGGAACTGCACGACGACGTAGGCTGTACCATCCCGAAGACAGGCAATCTGACCGCATGGGCAAAAGAGGGTGTTCTGTTGCTCAATACAGCGCTGACGGTGCGCGCACACCAGGCCAATTCGCACAAAGATTGCGGCTGGACGTGGTTTACAGACAACGTGATCAAGATCATAAGCGACCGCCGCGAAAATGTCGTCTTTTTGCTCTGGGGCGCAAACGCGCGCTCGAAAAAGCCGCTCATCGACCAGAGCAAACATCTCGTTCTCGAATGTGCCCACCCCTCGCCCCTTTCCGCGTATAACGGCTTTTTCGGATGCAGGCACTTTTCAAAAGCAAACGAATATCTGAAAGCCCACGGCATTGCCCCCATCGATTGGCAGCTTTGACAGGAGAGTACTTACATGAAATACATTGTTGTCCTCGGCGACGGTATGGCCGATTGGAAGCTCGATGACCTGGGCGGCAAGACGCCCCTGCAATACGCCGAAAAACCGCATATCGACGCTCTGGCGGCCCATGCCGAAGTAGGGCTTTGCCGCACGGTACCGGAAGGTTTCAAGCCGGGAAGCGACGTAGCGAACCTCTCCGTGATGGGTTACGACCCTCACGAATGCTATACCGGCCGTTCTCCGCTGGAAGCGGTGTCGATCGGCATCGACCTCAAGGATACGGACGTGACTTTGCGCTGCAATCTTGTCACCCTTTCCGACGAAGAGAAGTACGAGGACAGGCGCATGCTCGATTACAGCGCGGGAGAGATTTCAACGGCCGAGGCGAGACAGCTCATCGAAAGCCTGAAAAAAGAATTCGACAGTTCTGACTTCACTCTTTATGCGGGCGTAAGTTACAGGCACTGCCTGGTGGCGCACGGCGGCGTGTGCGGACATACCCTGACGCCCCCGCATGACATTACCGGAAAGCCGATCAGAGATTTTCTGCCCCAAGGGCCGCAGGCGGAGCTGTATCTTCGCATGATGAAGCGCTCGGCCGATATCCTGAAAGATCATCCCGTCAATGCAGCGCGCAGAGCTGCCGGCAAGAACCCCGCAAATTCCGCCTGGTTCTGGGGAGAAGGCACAAAGCCGGCTTTGGAGAATTTCCGGGAAAAATTCGGAAAGAGAGGCGGTGTGATCTCTGCCGTCGACCTGGTAAAAGGAATCGGCATCCTTGCCGGGATGAAGGTGATTGAAGTGGAAGGCGCGACCGGCAATTACGACACCAACTTTGCCGGAAAGGCAGATGCGGCGCTGCATGCACTCCTGCAGGACGGCCTCGACTTTATCTATATCCACATGGAAGCGCCCGATGAATGCGGACACCAGGGCGACATCGCGCATAAGGTCTATTCGATCGAACAGATCGACAGCCGTGTTGTCGCCAGGCTCACCGAGGGATTGCGAAAGGCCGGTGAAGATTTTCGCATGCTCATCTGCCCCGATCATCCCACGCCGATCGCTGTCCGAACGCACGTTGCCGACCCCATACCCTATCTGCTCTTTGACAGCCGCAAACAGGTTTCGGGCCCCTCTTCCTACGACGAGGAAAGCGCGAAACAGACAGGCATCTTTATCGAAAAGGGTTGGGAGCTCATGAAACGTCTCCTCGATGAATAATCCTATCAGTTTTTTTGAAAAATGAATGGAGCAGGTCTATGACCTGCCCCGTTTTTTTTCTTAAAGCTGCAAATTGAATCAGGTGCTTTTGCTCTGCCTTTCTTTCTTCATGCTCCCCTGAAAATACAATTTTTAAGTTTTCTTTCCCTTCTCCTGTGAGCCTGTTTTTAAGCTTCTCTCCCCCGGCAAAAAATTGCAAAACATCCGTCACATAGTCTGCAAGTCGGCAAGCCCGGAGTTTTTACGATGCCTCCATACAACAACGGCGAAAATGGCAGGGACGGTTGCCTCTCCCGTCTATAAAAAATATACGCACCGCTCTTTTCCGTATACACACAAAAAAACATTTACCGACACCTGAACGGGAAATACCAAGCGAAAGCCCCTCTTTTCCGTGCGCAAGCAAGGGACAAAATTGTTTATTCCCCTCTCTTTTCGTGGGACAGAAACTATACGAAACAGCTGTCGTCTTTCTTCTCAGAACGACCAGGCAGAAAAGCGCGAATGATACAATTTTGATAACGCTAAAATATCGGATAAAAAATTCAAGGACACAATCGAACATTTTTCTCTTTTAGTAGGTCGATTTGATTGCAAAATTTTCCGAAATCGGTTATAATATAAAAAGACGACGCGCGATGCAGGAGTCGCCTAATGGTATGGCGCCAGCTTCCCAAGCTGGTTCCCGCGGGTTCGATTCCCGTCTCCTGCTCCATAAAAAAGGAGGGTTCCCCCTCCTTTTTTTCTGTCTTTTTCTACCCTTTTGCACTCTCCTGCCCCTTTCGTTCCTTTTCTGCCTTTCCATGCCTTTTATTTGTCTTTATTCAGCTTTTTCCTTTTTATACTGTTTCTTTGTCGGCTGCGCGGTCTCCCGTAATTGAAGACAACTTTCTCCGATCGTATAAAAAGCCCGTCCGCTTACTGCGGACGGGCTTTGATTTTGGATTCGAATCAAGCCTGGATGCTCGCGATATCCTCATACGCTTTGGTGAACAGAGTCACGACAGAGTCGTTGTTCAGCTTCGTGAGGATGGCTTCGCTCCGGTCGGAAAGACGATTTTCCACGGCGCTGCTCTTGAAATTCTGATAGAACAGGTAGGAGAAGGTGCCTTCTTTGTGCATGTCATCGGAATTGAAACCGCCGTACGTCTCATTGGCCGTGCCGTCAAAAGTGAACGTCACATAGATGATATGCCAGCCGTAATCGGTTCCGAGTACATAGTAGGTGCCTGCGCCATCCTTGATCGCCTGCTGTGCGGCATATTCAAATTCGGGCACATAGCTGGAAGCAGCGTCTACCTGCAGCGAATAGCCAAAGTAGGAATTCAGCGCCGCCGTGTCCGTCGTATAGGCGAACATAAGCTCATTGACTGCCGAAAGCGCTTTGTAGGAGATCTCATCCTTCACAAGGGTGTTCGCCTTGGAAACGGAAGACACGCCGTCCACAGATCCTTTATAGTAGATCGTGTGGTTGTAAATGGAACGATCTGTTGCGGAGCTCTTTTCGAACTTGTCCGCCGTGACGGAGAAGAACGCATTTCCGTTCACGCCCGTCCACGACGTTCCGTCCGTGTACCATCCGTTGTTTGTGATATAATTCTTATAATCGGAGGCGTCGGCCGACTTGAAGTCGTTAGCCACATAATTGATATAGCCTTCCATCTCGGCGATAAAATCATCGATCGTGAGGCGGTTGGGCGTAAGCTTGTATCCCTCGCCGTCTTCCTTCTCGGCGACCGTTCCGTTATAGGAGAGCCTTCCTGCATATTTGTCGATCAGCTCCGGATCTGTGCCGGTAAAGCTGTCTTCAAAGAACAGTCGATTGCTGCGGTTTGCCTGCCCTGCCCCGTAATATTCCGTCGCTTCATAGCTGTAATCTTCGGTGCCGTTGAACCAGGAAGAACGCTGGTCGGTCGCTTCGATCCCCGCAAAAAGTGCGTTGCGCTCCGCGTAATATTTTGATGAAGTCGAACCGAAGTTCTGTTTCAGTTCGTCCAGCCTTTGCGTCTGCTTCGCATTGAACGGGAGCAGGATGTTGTAGACAAAACCGTACGTCTCATACTCGGGGCTGTACAGAATGAAGGAAGTATCCGACATGCTGTCCATCGTCGTCGTGAAAGAGCTGAAATCCGACTTCTTCTGCTGAGCGAGAAGCTCATTGTAATAATTCTGCGCCATTTCCGCATTGATGCCCGAAGAAATGTTCAGGGAAATGGAGGAAGACAATTTGTTGATCAGCATCTGTTCGAGCTGCGTACGAAGCTCCAAGTCGAAATAGTCGAGCTGGGCGATCTCGGCGATGCTCTCGTCCGAACCGATCAGATAGTTGCTGCGAAGCGCATTGATAAAACGAAGATACGCACGTTTGCGCGTGACGGAAGTGGATCCGTCCACCTTCTCATACTCGCCGCAGGCGCTCACATTGTTGAGACCGGTATAGATATCGTAATCGAGCGAACCGTCCGCCTTGGCGGGATAATACCCGTCTCCGCGGGTATTGGCGCCCGTCGGCGTGGTGCGGTCGGTCGTAGAAGAGCTGTCTTCGCTCTCCGCCGCGATCAATTCCCTTTCGTAAGAGTCGATGGACTGATTGATGGAAGACATGACGATGTAGGTCGCGTATTTGACTTCCTGATCGGTCAGAAGGTATTTGTACCCTTCGATCGCCTTTTCGTCGGGGGTGCCTTCCACATTCATGGCGGCGAGGTATCCTTCTACGGTGAGATCCCCTTCCATGACCAGCTCGTTGGTGCCGGCAACTTCGGTATAACCGCCGCTCACGGTGATGTTGTCTTTATCGACGCGCACTTTCCCCTCATTGAGGTAATACACGACGGCAAACTGCGTGAAGATCTTGCGTTCGACGAGCGAATCCATGATCTCGGCCACAGCCTGGGCCACGGTATAGTTCTGTTGCGTAATGTAATTGTAGCCGTAGCTCATAAAATACGCGATGAGGTCGCGCTTATAGATGCTGTCGGTCGAGGTGATGCTGTCGAGATCTTCCGACGAGAGAGTGAGCTCTCCGGCGCCGAGAAGTTTGAACGAATCGCTCAAGGAATCGGCATCCCGCGCAATATTGACCTCTGCCACCACCTGGTTCATGTCCCTCTCGTTGTCGACGGAGATCAGGTCGCACCCGGCAAGCAGGACAAATAACATGGCCGCCGCCAGCACGGATGCAATGATTTTGCTGATTTTTCTTTTCATAGAATCCGCTCCGGTTCTTTAATAATCGCAATATAATTTATTATACCTTATTTTCCGCGGAAAAGCAATCGTATTTTATGAAAAACACGTTAAAAATACGAAATTTTCCGTTACTGCTTTGTGAGGGGGAAATTTTCGGCGTATTTGAGGAATTTTGTCATTTCCAGCATGAGCTTCTGGGCGCCCGCGCCTCCGCGGAATTCGATGGCGGGACAGCGGGACATCTCCAGATGCGCGGAGGAAGAAAACTTTTCGAGCGCGGCCGACAGCCTTCCGTCCGCCAGACTGTTCACGGAGGGTAGCTCGATCCGCCCTCCCTTGGCGCTCACGGCGATCTTTCGCACATTGAACTTGGCCGCATACGATTTGAGCACGGCGATGATGAGAAGGTTAAGAACCTCCTGCGGCATCTTTCCGTAATTTTCTTCCATCGATACGCACACGCGCTTATAATCCTCGATCGAGCGGATCTCCGCGATCTGCTTGTAGCAGTCGAGGCGGGATGCACTCGCCTCGATGTACCCTTCGGGGATAAAGGCATCCGCCCGGATATCCAGTTCTGCGACCGTCTGCTCTTCGCCCGTCAGCTCTTCTTTCAAGAGCTTGGAATACAATTCGTAGCCCACTTTGTCCATATGTCCGTGCTGTTCGCGCCCGAGGACATTGCCCGCGCCTCGTATTTCGAGGTCGCGCATGGCAATCTTGAAGCCGCTGCCCAGTTCCGTAAACTCCATGATGGCCTGCAAACGTTTGGCCGCCGTCTCCGTCATGACTTTTTCCGGTTTGAAGGTGAAATAAGCATGTGCGAGCACCGAACCGCGCCCCACCCTTCCGCGCAGCTGATACAGTTGTGCGATGCCGAGGCGGTCTGCGTCGATGACGATGAGAGTATTGGCTTTGGGCAGGTCGATCCCGTTTTCGATGATCGTCGTGGAGACGAGAATGTTCGTCTCGCCGCGGTAAAAGCCCATGATATTGTTTTCGAGCACCGCCTTATCCATCCGGCCGTGCGCGACGCAAATCTTACCCTCCGGCACGATCTGCCCGATTTTGGCGGCAAAACTGAAAATGCTCTCCACCCTGTTATACAGCACAAAGGCCTGTCCGCCGCGCGCCAATTCGCGCACACAGGCGTCGCGGATGAGCGTCTCCGTCTCCTCGACAACGTACGTCTGCACCGGCAGGCGGTTGGAGGGCGGCGTGTCGATCGTGCTGATGTCGCGGATACCCGAAAGGGACATATGCAGCGTGCGCGGAATGGGCGTCGCCGTCATGGTCAGGCAATCGACGTCCGTCTTGAGGTTTTTGATCTTCTCCTTATGCTCCACCCCGAAGCGCTGTTCCTCGTCGAGAATGAGCAGCCCGAGGTCGCGGAAGTGTACGTCATCGGAGAGGAGACGATGGGTCCCGACCAAAAGATCGATCTCCCCTTTGGCAAGTTTTTGCAGGATGATCTCCTGTTCGCGCGGCGAACGGAAGCGATTGAGCACCTCCACCTGTACGCCGAACTGTGCAAACCGTGCGCAGGCGGTCTCATAGTGCTGTTGGCTCAGAATGGTGTTGGGGCACATGAGGGCGGCCTGTCTTCCGTTGAGAATACAGAGATAAGCGGCGCGCAGGGCGACCTCCGTCTTGCCGTACCCCACATCCCCGCACAAAAGGCGGTCCATCACCTTTTCCGAACACATATCGGCGTAGATCTCGTCGGCGGAGGCGCGCTGGTCGGGCGTCTCCTCGTATTCGAAAGCCGCCTCGAACTCCTCCATCTCCTCCGTGTGCGGGGCGCAGGCGATCCCGTGCTGTTCGGCGCGCTCGGCATACAGCTTTTTCAGATCGAACGCCATCGCCTTCAGCGAAGCGCGCACGCGCTGTTTGACTTTCTCAAACTCGGCGCCGCCGATCTTGGAGAGCGCGGGCGTCTCTTCTCCCATATAGCGGGAGAGAATGTCCATCTGCTCGACGGGCACATACAAGACGTCGCCGCCGCGGTATTCGAGGGCGATATATTCCTTTATCCCGTCGCCCGTCTGGATCATCTTTGTGCCGGTGATGCGCCCGATGCCGTGCGTCTCATGCACGGCATAGTCGCCCACTTCCGGCGAGGTGAACATATCGTTCCGCTTTCTGCGGATGCGCTTTTTCACGGCAGACTTGGTGTAGATGTCCCCCGTGCCGATCACGGCCAGTTTCTGGTCATGCAGCAGGAGCCCGCGCTCGAGCTCCGCGGACGAGAGAGCAACCCCTTTCAGCTGCGAGAGCCGGGCCGGACAGCCGGAAGCGGCGATCCCCTCCTCGCCCAGAAATTCGCGCATGCGCTCTTCACGCGAGGAAGAACCGCAGAAGACGAGCACGCGATAGCCGTTGAGCCTCCAGCTGCGGATATCCCCCGCAAGCCCGGTGAAGCTGTTCAGGTACCGCCCCACGGGCGCGGAAGTCAGATTGTAAATGCGGAGAGGTTCGAAAAAGTAGGTCCTCGATGCAAAGGTCTGCAGGGCGGATACGCGCAGTTTTTCAAAATCTGCGAGAAAACTTTCCTTTTCCGTATATTGTGCGCGGCTGAACGAGAAGACTTCTCCGCCGCGCAGAAGCTGCGCGAAGCGCTCCGCATGTTCTTTATACAATGCCTCCATGCGGTCGTACACGAGTTTGCTCTCGTCGATCAGGAAAGTCACGTCGCCGAAAAAGGTACGAAAATCGACGGCATTTTTCAGAAGGGGCACGAGGTAGGATGCCCCGGGAAATCCGCCGCCCCCTTCCAGTCTGGCAAACAGATCACCCGCGATCGTCTGCGCGCGCTCATAGGCATGTGCATCCCGAAAGGAAGGAAGCTCCGCAAACACCTTGTCGCGCAGGGCGGGTATCTCTTCCTCTTCGATAAAGACGTCCGTCGCGGCGACGATATCCGCGCTCTGCACGAGGGGCAGGCGCTCCCCCGTGACAAAGCGATAGGGTTTGATCTTCTCTACCGAGTCGCCGAAAAAGTCGACGCGCATGGGCTCTTCCGCGTTGACGGGGTAGATGTCGAGAATATCTCCGTGCAGGGCGAACTTGCCCTTGCCGTCCACTTCCGCCGCGCGCACATACCCCATCCGCACAAGCTGCAAAGGCAGAGAAAGAAAATCGAGATCTTCCCCTTCGCGCAAGGTCAGAACGGGCACTTTGCGCGGAAAAAGCTGCATGAGGCTCTCCACGTCGCAGACGGTAATTCGGCACCCTCTCTGTATCTGATAAAGCGCATTCATGCGTCGGAAGAGCGCGTCTTTGGATACGGCGTCCTTATATAGTAAAACTTCGTCCTTGGCGCACAGAAGAGCGGGTTCCTCGCCCGCAAAGCCAGCGATCTCGGCGGCAAAACTTGCGGCCGCGGGGGCGCTGTCGCACACGCATACGACCCTGTCGGATGTGCATGCCGCGACGATCAGCGCTTTATGCGGGCCGGAAACGCCGAAAACCGCCGTCGGCGTGCCGAGGCGGAGATCATTTTCCAATTCCGGATATTCAGCGCCGAGATCGTGCGCGTTAAAAAAAACTTCTGCCATACTCTCCACCGGGCGCTGCCTTTCTTATTTGCCGTTGAATTCGGTCATCACCTGTCCGATCTCCATGCCGCGGGCGAATTCGATCGCTGCATCCGCCGCCGCGCCGCAGGCTTGCGCAAAGAGCGGATAGTCCTCTTTGCGGATATTGGCCAGCACATAGTTTATGATCGGGATATTCACTTCCGGGTCGCGGATCCCGATGCGGATGCGGGGAAATTCCTGGGTCCCGATCTCGCCGATGATGCTGCGCATGCCGTTGTGCGTGCCCGCACTGCCCGAAGCGCGGATGCGAAGTTTTCCCTTCGGGAGATCGAAATCGTCGTAGATGACGAGCATATTCTCGGGCGGAAGTTTATACTTTGCCAAGAGCTGTTTCACCGCCCTGCCGCTCGCGTTCATATAGGTGACGGGGCGGGCAAGAATGACTTTTTCGCCGCCGATGTTCGCCTCGGCGACAGAAGCCTCGCACTCTTTTTTCTTGAATTTCACACCGAGCTTTTCCGCCGCTTCCCCCACGGCAAGAAATCCCATATTATGAAAGGTGGTCTCGTATTGCTTTTCCGGATTTCCCAGTCCTACGATCAGATACATATCCTCCGTCCCTCCCGCACGCAAATATCCTGCGAACGCGCGAACGCCGCGTTTTGGAAAAAACGCGGCAATTTTGCGAATTGATTCAATGCATTTTTCTTCTTCCCTGCGAGAAGAGATCTGCGGCAACCAAAGCCGCGCCTGCGGCCCTTTGCCGTATGATCAGTCGTAAATTTTCGACATCGGCTTGTCGAGGTAAACGTTCTCGATGGCCGCTGCGAAGATATCCGCCACAGAGATGACGGTGATCTTGTCCAGTTTCTTTTCGGGAGGCAGGTCGATGGTGTTGAGGATCGCCAGCTCCTTGATGGGCGACTTTTCCAGTCTTTCCATCGCGGGACCGGAGAACACGGCATGCGTGCAGGCGGCATAAACTTCCTGCGCGCCGTGATCCATCAGCGCCTGCGCGCCCTGGCAGATGGTGCCGGCCGTATCGATCATATCGTCGACCATCAGGCACTTTTTGCCCTGAATGTCGCCGATGATGTTCATGACCTCCATCACGTTGGCCTTCGGGCGGCGCTTATCGATGATCGCCATCTGGCAGTTGAGTTTCATCGCGACGTTGCGCGCCCTGGTCACCGACCCGATGTCGGGCGATACCACGACAAAGTTTTCGTCGATGATCTTTTTGGAACGGAAATAGTTGTAAAGCGTCGGTCCGCCGAGCAGATGATCGAGCGGAATATTGAAAAATCCCTGAATCTGTGCCGCATGCAGGTCCATCGTCAGAACGCGGTCCGCACCGGCGGCTGTGATCAGGTCGGCAACGAGTTTGGCTGTGATCGGGTCGCGCGAGCGCGCCTTTCTGTCCTGCCGGGCATACCCGAAATAAGGGATGACGGCGGTGATGCGCCCTGCGCTTGCCCTGCGGGCCGCGTCGATGAGGATAAGAAGCTCCATCAGATTGTCGTTGACAGGCGCAGACGTGGACTGAATGATGAACAGATCCCTGCCGCGCACCGTCTCGTCAAGATGGACCGCCGTTTCGCCGTCGGAAAATTTTCCGACTTCTGCGCCGCCGAGCTCTGTATTGAGCTTTTTCGCGACCTCCTCTGCGAGCGGACGATTGGAATTCCCCGCAAAGAGTTTGATTTCGTTGCCGTGAGTTATCATGTGTACCTCCAAAATATGCTGCGGGCCGCATGGCCCGGTAATGCCAAACAGTACACCGGCTCTTGAATATATGCCGGCAAAACTTTTTCGTTCTGCTCCGTTTCGCCGCCGGATCCGGCAGCTGAGATTGTGCACCCCGGTTTCCCCCGAGAAACACATCCCTTCTATATCTATTGTAAAATTTTTAAGACAAATAGTCAACCGTTTTGGAGCGCCTTTGCCCATTCATGCAAACTATTTTATGACAAGCTCCTTGCCTCTTTCGGGCCGTATCTTCATCGGCACGATCGGCTCCCAAACGGATAAAAAAGCTGTATCAGTCTGCGGGACTTACTTTCTCCGCCTTTTCAGTCTCTCTGGTGCGTTCACGCATGGAACGGAAAAACCCGGAAAGCATTTCCGAGCATTCTTCCCCGAGCACGCCCCCTTCCACCTCGAGGGTATGGTTCAGAAGATTGCTGGCCGCCAACTCCTGCGTCAGCGAACGCCCCTTCTGCTCATAAGCGCCGAAGTAAATTTTCCGCACGCGCGCATTCAGGGCGGCCCCCATGCACATGGGGCAAGGCTCGAGCGTGACGTACAGATCGCAATCCGGAAGCCGCCAGCTGCCGAACTTTTTACAGGCGCGGTCGATGGCGTACATCTCCGCATGCGAGGAGGCCATCTGCGTCTTTGTGCGGCGGTTGTAGCCGGACGCGACCACCCTGCCCTCGTGCACGATGACGGCGCCCACGGGCACCTCGCCCTGCGCCAGACCTTTGGCGGCACACCGCAGCGCCGCGCGCATGAATTTTTCTTTATCCTGCATGATACATGATCTCCGAAAGCAACCGCACCATATCACCGCATTCGTGCACAAGCGAAAAAAGACAATCTTCGTCTATGGGATGTGACAGCGCATCGCTGCCCGCCTCCACCGTGAACGCCGGAATCTTCCGCGCCGCGATGCACCAGTCTTTATACCCGCCCGCGCTGCCCGCGATCTGCACGGCCTTGTATCCCGCCGAAGCGGCGAGCTTTTCCGCCGCGGCACGGTCCCGCCGCAAAGCCTCGTCCTCCTGGCCGTATTCCCAGTAGATCTCGCCGCCCTTCGTGTGAAAGCTGATCGTCGCATCGGGCGAAAGGGCAAGCGTAAGATCGCGCAGGGCGCGCGTCTCCGGTTCGGAAAAGGGAGCGGGCCCGATATAATTTTCCGGACCGGGCCGCCGCACGTTCGCCGCACCGCAGCCCCAATCCGCCTGAAAATTGACGTTGAGATCAACGCCGCGGCCGTTTGCTTTCCACAGAGTAAAGTCAGACGATCCGCCGTTCAGGCGCAAAAGCGTTTCCGCTTCGTCCGCCCTTCTCTCCCGCAAAAAACGCGTCCCGCGGAGGGATAACAGGACCCCGTCGGGATTGGCCATCGGAAGAAAGTAAACGCTTCCGTGCGGTACGCCCCGCATGATATGTTCCAATGCCAGAAGAGAGGTCACCCATTCGCGCGCATGGATAGCGTACTGTGCTATAAGCACCGGCCGGCCTTCCCCCACGCGAAGACACAACAGCGGAATGCCGAAGACGCTCCTGCCGCAGATAGACTTCTCTCCTCGCCATCTTTCGTAAAAACGAAATACTTTTTCTGCCGCATCCATACTTTATTATATGTCCAGACGCAGCTCCGCTCCTCATCCCTTCCGGAAAAACATTCGGTCACTTATGATATTCCGCGCCGGAATTGATCATAAAGGCGCGGTAGATCTGCTCGCAGAGGATGACCCGCATGAGCTGATGAGGAAAGGTCATGCGCGAAAAGGAAAGCAAATAATCTGCCTGCCGTTTGACCTTTTCGCAAAGCCCACAGGACGAACCGATGACGAAGGTGATCTCCCTGCCCGCATCGCAATCCCCTTTGATCTGCGCGGCGAGCTCCTCGCTGGAAAGCGGTTTCCCTTCCACGGCCAGAACGTAGACGCGGCCGCGCAGCTCTTTTACAATCGCCTCTCCTTCTTCTTCCAGCGTGCGCCGTTCGGGAAGTTCCCGCACGGAAACCTGTGCAAAACGGGAAAGACGCTTGCAATACTCCGCCACCGCATCGGCATAAAACTTCTCTTTAAGTTTGCCGACGCAAACAATATTCAGCTTATGCAATTTCAGCCTCCGAATCCCGAAGCGAGATTGAAGATCCACATCAGGCCGCAAAGAATGATTCCGGGAAGAGCAGGATAAAGAAAAGGTCTGATCGCCCCTTCCTTCTTGCGGTTCGTTTTCCGGTCGAAAAATATAAGATAGACGAGCACAGCAAGCAGGCAGAGCGCCGAAAGCACATAGAGCGCGATCGCACCCCCTTTGGAGATTCCCGCCAGAAATCCGAATTTATAATCAAAGAGTATAAAGGCATTGTTCAGAAAATGCGCTATGACAGAGGGCCATACGGATCCCGCACGAAGCGCCAGAAGGGTAAAGACCGCACCGCAGATAAACTGATAGACCGTCTGGGTCGGGCTCTGGTGAAAGAGGGAAAAGAGCAGTCCGCCCAAAAGACAGGTTGCGACCGTTCCTATATCCTTGATCCCTTCGAGAACCGCTCCGCGCAGCAGGGTCTCCTCCAATACTGCCGGGAAAAGCGCCGCAACGATCAAGACGCCGACAAAGCCGCCCCCCGCCATGGACGGGAGTGAGGCTTCGGGCGCAGTATAACCGAACAGAGAGAGCAGGCGCACGAACAGTTCATTGACCCAGTTGAGGCTGAACAGAAGTCCGAACGCAAGCGGGACAGCCAAGAGGAGGTAGACGAAACTCGTCTTCTTCCAGCCGATCCCAGCCCAGGAACATTTATAGATCCTGACGAATGCGAAGATGACGGCGATGTATACGATCTGGTAGAGCAGGTAGGAAAGATATTTATAGACCTGCGTTTCGGAGAGCTCCCCGATCGTTTTTCCGAGTGCCGAAGAGAGTGCGGCGAGCGTGATCGAGTAAATGAGCGTAATGACAAGCATGCCGATCACGGCGCCCGAGAACACCATGCCGCTCACCGCCTTACGGGGTTGATCAAAGATGCTGCGCCGGCGATTTCCGCCCTGCGCAGGAGGCAAATTTCTTTCTTCCATACGCTATATTATATCGGAAAAATACCGTGAAGTAAATCAAATGACTTTGCTTTTGCGTGAAATTTTGTTATAATATTTTTAAGAATCCACCGCAAGGAGAGTACCATGCGTCGCATACATACAGAAGAGATACGGGATGCAGTTTACAAGCTCGCACAAAGAGCCTGCCTTTCGCTGACACCCGCATGCCGTGCCGCCATGCAGACGGCCGCAGCCGCCGAAAAATCGGACAGTGCGGCAAAATTTTCACTGGAAACCCTTTTGAAAAACGCGGACATCGCGGCGAAAGAACAGATGCCCGTCTGCCAGGATACCGGCTATGCCGTCATCTTGGCGGAGATCGGCCAGGAAGTCTTTCTGGAAGGCGGATTTCTCGGCGACGCCGTCGACGAAGGAGTGCGCCGCGCTTACAGCGATTTTTATTTTCGCAAAAGCGTGTGCGACCCGCTCACGCGCGTCAACACGGCCGACAATACTCCGGCAGCCCTGCACACAGAGATCGTGCCGGGAGATAAAATTTCCCTCACCTTTCTTCCCAAAGGTTTCGGGAGCGAAAACATGTCCCGCCTGTATATGCTCACCCCCGCAAAAGGCAGAACGGGCATTGTCGACGCGATCGTCGAGACGGTCAGACTTGCCGGCAGCAGGCCCTGCCCTCCGGTGATCTGCGGCGTGGGGATCGGCGGCACGTTCGATATCTGCGCCTTTCTCGCCAAAAAGGCACTCACCCGTCCGCTCGGCTCGCAAAATCCGCGCGAAGACGTCGCCTCCATAGAGCGCGAAGCGCTGGAAAAGATCAACAGCCTCGGCATCGGCCCGCAGGGCTTCGGCGGCAGTACGACCGCCCTCGGCGTGCTCTGCGAAACAGCGCCTACGCACATCGCCGGCCTTCCCGTAGCCGTCAACATTCAGTGCCACTGCATGCGGTGTGAAAAGGTTATTTTGTGATTATTCGCCATATTATGCGACGCATAGTACTATGAAAATAGAAGAAAAGAGTTATTTGTGCACAATTTTACAGAATTAATCGAAAAAATCTTGAGCCGCTTTTTATAAATCCAAAGATCAATGTCCGGCAAATTTTTTTTGATTTTACACCCGCCTCTGTCCGAGAGGCGCAAAAAGAGGTAATTTTCTGCCATGAAAAAAGTAAAACTTCCCCTTTCTGAAGAGACCATACAGTCGCTGCGGGCGGGTGAAAGCGTGTTGCTTTCCGGAACCGTTTTAACTGGACGCGACTGTGCTCATAAACGCATCTGCGAGATGCTGGACAGCGGCACTCCGCTTCCGTTCGATTACAAGGGACAGACCATCTACTATGCGGGACCCTGCCCTGCTCCCCGCGGCAAAGCCTGCGGCAGCTGCGGCCCTACGACGAGCGCACGCATGGACTCTTTCGCCCCCCGCCTGCTTGCGACGGGACTCAAAGGCATGATCGGTAAAGGCGAACGAAGTGAAGAAGTATGCAAATCGATTGTCAAAAATAAGGCGGTCTATTTTGCGGCGATCGGCGGTGCGGGCGCACTGTACGGGAACGCCATCAAGAAAAGTGAACTCATTGCCTTCCCGGACCTACTCAGCGAAGGCGTATACAAATTTGAGATCGAAGATTTCCCCTGCATCGTGGCGATCGACTGCCACGGAGGGAACATTTATTCTCACTGAAAGCCCGAATGCCCAATGGCGTCTTCACCCCATAACTTTTGGCTTATTTCGATCGGATAAGCGAAAGCGTATTTCACCTTAAAAGACGCCCTCGTTCGGAGAGCGATGCATACCATGTAAAATTAATACTGTCACGAGAGCCAACAACAATCTGGCCTGATTGTGATACAGTGAGAGGTGCACGATTGCTTGAAAAAATTTTCGGAAAAAAATCTACGGCTGTCATATATCTGCTGTGTGCAATCTTTCTCCTCATGACGCTGGCGGGCAACGTCTTTCTTTTTGTCTTTTCTCCCGGCGAGCAGGCGCTCTACAAGTTGCTCATCCACGTCATATCGACAGCCGCCGGCCTGGCCATCATTACCATACCCGTTTTGATTCAGAAAAGATTTAAGCTCTTTATTCCGCCGTTTGTAGAAGCGGGGCTTTGTTTTGCAACATTGCTTTCTTTTATCCGTTCGATCCCCCTCTCCTCCACAGCACATCTCTCGCCGTTTCTTGATCTTACTCCCGCAGTCATCGGCTTTGTGCTGGCCATGTCCGTCTTCACTGTCCTCTACTCTTATTTTGATCTTCGGGCCGAAAAGAAAAAACGTCAACCGTCCCTGACGCTCGTTATACTGTTCACTGCCGCAGCCATGGCAACGATGCTTGTTCTGTTTACCGCGTCCGTCGCTGTCGTTTCAACTTTTCGCAAAAATATTGTTTCGCTAAGAGGTTTCCTGGTTCCTGCGGCTTACTACTTTGCCGGCGGATTGCTCTTTTGCATAATCGGTTGTATTGCCGCCCATTCGCGCGGAGACAAATTCCGAATTCGCAGTTTCAAAGATCCGGACTGCACCAAACAATTCGCAAAGAAAACAGAGAATAGATCGCTCTATACGGTCGTGTCAAATGTGTCGTCCGATACTACGGATTACAGCTTCGCCTTACGCAAAGCAAAACTGCATTTTTTTCTGTTACGCATCTTTTATCTCGTTGTTTATGCTGCTTATATTGTGCATACCTGCATCGTATTTGCGCATCTCAAATGGTGGGGATATTTTCTCATCCCCCTGCTCATTTCCTCTTTTTTATTAACAGCATGCGTATATGTATATGAATACAGTTTATACAAAAAGGGAAAACGCAATCAGCGACTTCGTAAACTGAAAATTGCAAAAAACGGTGCACGCGCTTACTCGCTGGCACTTATCCTGGCTGCCATGTTCTATTCTGACTATGCATACAGACCACTTTCAGCCGTACTATCCCAGGGCATGATACTCTTTAACCTTTGTCTTTTCTTTTACAATTTATTCGGCAAACCGAAGCACTATCCTTCCTATTCGCGACAAAACATACAAGAAAGCAAAACCGCCACGGCTCTTCCCGCCCCGACTTCAAACGAGAAAGAAGCGGAAACCGCTTTACCTCCTGTTGACGAAAGTAAAAACATTTCAGAACTTAGGATTCTTCCAACCTCTACAGCCTCGCCCTATGACGAGAAGAAAAATAAATTTTGATTTACCTGCCATTCTCCGGCAACATTATATTTTTAATGTCCCCACTATAATATCGGAACAAAATACGAGACGGTCTAGCGGCGCAAAAGGAAAACCTTTTGCGCCGCTAGACCGTCTATCTTTTCTTCGAAATGATCTCTTCAGAACAATTTGCCTTACAAGTGGAATTATTTGTCTTTTTTCTCTTCCCTTTCGGCCATCTTCTCAAACAGACCGCCGACATATTCGGCATTGCACTCTTCGATCTTTCCTTCGTCCGCACAGGCCGTCAAAGATGCATCAAAAGGAATTTTTGCAACAGGGACTTTGTATTCCTTTTCCAGCTCGCCGGCGTTGCTCTTGCCAAAGACATCGATCTCTTTGCCGCAATCCGGGCATTTTACATAGCTCATGTTTTCCACAATGCCAAGGATCGGGATATTCATTTTATCCGCCATCACGGCCGCCTTTTTGACGATCATGGAGACGAGCTCCTGCGGAGTCGTCACGAGGACGATCCCGTCCAGCGGTACCGATTGGTAGATGCTGAGCGGAACATCTCCCGTTCCAGGAGGCATATCCACGAACATATAATCGACGTCGTTCCAGATGACATCCGTCCAGAACTGCATCACCGTCCCTGCAATGATCGGGCCGCGCCAGATCACGGGATCCGTGTCTTCATCCAAAAAGAGATTCATCGATATGATCTCGATACCCATCTTGCTGAGAGCCGGAAGGATCCCAAGTTCCGTGCCGGTCGCCTTTTCCGTAATGCCGAACATTTTCGGGATGGAAGGCCCGGTTATATCCGCATCGAGAATTGCGGTTTTATATCCTTTTCTTGCCGCTGTGACCGCCAAAAGCGCCGTCGTGAGGGATTTTCCCACGCCGCCCTTTCCGCTCACCACGCCGATGACTTTTTTGATGTGGCTTAGCTCATGCGGCTTTTTATGCATGTCGCGCTGCGCACATTCTTCACCGCAGCTGCCGCAATCATGCGTACATTCTGCCATAGTTCACCTCCGGTTCTTATCGGGCAAAGCCCGCATATTTTACATGAAAGGGAGCGCCTTGCAGCGCCCCTATACTTTTACAGAAGATCTTTCGGATCGTATTCGGGTTTTTTATAAATTTTCTCCGCCGGCTTGTCCGTTACTTCCCGTTTGAAAACTTCCTGCCATTCGACGGGCGTATAATCTTCAATACTGATCGTGACATGCTGCGAAGAACAGCGCAACTGCTCCGTCAGCGTCTTTGCCAGAGCTTCGGCAAGGTTGCGCTTTTGTTCCTCCGTCCTCCCTTTGAGCATCTTTACAGAAATATGCGGCATAGTTTTTACTCCTTCAGGCCTCAGCCTTGATCACAAAATTGTCAATGCTGTGCGTTGCAAAATAATCCGTCTCGTACATCAATTCCAAAACGTCTTGCCTGTCATAATACTCTACGGTAGCATTCAGGAATTCATTGATCGCGTCGCTGAAATAGATCGCGCTGTCCTGCGAATTGAGCATCACGATGTATTCCGCCGACCCGCTATAGGTCGAAACAAGCCCGCGCGTCTCTTTCAGACTAAAAGCCTCCCATTCGCCGTCACGAAGCACACGCAAAACATCGCCCTCTACGGTGATCTGTCCGTCTTTGGAACGGATCACTGAACCGTTCTTCTCCGCCATTATATAGATACTATTGGTCGGAGCCAGATAGATATTGTCATTGAACTGCCCGGATTCACGGCTGACAAAGGAAGTCTCTTTTGCCTTAAAGACACTCACGCCCTGATACAGCTCGAGGCTGAAATCATACCCGAAAAGATCGAGTATGGTAGGCAAAACGTCCAGCGAACTGCAGAACTTTTCAATCTTCACGCCTCCGATCGAATCCCCTGCGCAAGAATAATCGATATCGTAATAGAACTCTCCGGTATAGACGGATTGTACCGTCGGATCGGGCGTGTAATTCAAACCTTCGTAAGCATTGCCCACAGTGAGATCCATACAGCTTCCCGACCAGATAAAGAACGGAATATTAAACAGTCGCGTATTCCAGTACTCGTTCGGGTCCACCCCTTTCATGTTGTACTGCTGACTATTATAATAACAGTTGTGGTCCGCATAGATGACGAACGCCGTATTTTCAAGCTCTCCACCCTCTTGCAGCGTGTGGATCAAACGATTGAGCCCCACGTCAAGATCCATGATCCCCGCCTGGTAGCGCTTGTAGCGAAGGAACAGATTTTCATCTTCTGCCCGCGTCTTGCTCGGAGCAAACTTTGCGTCGATGAGCGAAGAGGCCGCAGGATAGTCGTCGATCTTGACAAAATAATTTTCCAGACGCTTGACCTTATACTTTGCGGAGAGCGCCTCTTTCTGCGCAGTCGTGAGATCGGCGGTATAGTCACCGTATTCTACCAGGTCTTCATAATCGCCATGCGAAGTGAGGCTCATCATCATCGTAAAGAAACGATCATCTTCCGAATCCACACGCGTAAAATCGCTCATATACTGCGAGATCATTTCGCTGTCGCTGTCAAAATCATAAAAATCTTTTGTCTGATAATCCGCGTGTCCGTTGAGCCGGTCCATCGTTTCGAGAAAATGCACATGGTCGAAGCCGTACAGCTGTTCATGCGTCTCGTTCCGCTTATAAAAATATCCGTCGTTTGCGTGAAAATAATTCGTGGTATATCCGTTCGCACCCAGAATATTTGCACTCGTAAACGGCAGCGTATGATCCTGGATGTCTGCGATATTTTCGACCAAAAGAGGATAGCTGCCCAGGATCGAGAGCGCTTCCGAATGGTTCGTCTTGTCCTTGGCGTAATAATTGGTCATCGCGATCCCCTGCGATGCAAGGGCATAGAGCGTTGGAGTGTATTCTGCATTGACGCCATACCATTCACCCGTCTCCATCGTGATGAGTACGAGGTTCTGCCCTTCAAATTTTCCCGTCATAATACGGCCGTAATCATCGTACGGTTCCAGTTGCGAATTCCAGGGCCCGCTGTGATCGAATATATCTCCGTCCACCTCCGGGTCTTTGGACACAAGCGTATTCTGGATATCGCGATAATAAAAGCCGAACGTGCCAAATTTGCTGTACGCGTTGCCCGCAATAAAGAGAGTATCCCAAAGATATACGTCGTCGTGGAAAATGTAATAAGGGTCTTCCTTGTCGACCGTGGTAAAAGTATATTTCGTGGCAGTAAAGAGCCCGAAACATCCGATACTCGCAATGGTGCAAAGCACGAGGAGCGACAAAGCTACCTGCTCTTTGACACATCCGGTCGCACGGTATTTGCGCATGCGCGACAGGAAAACGCATTCAATCGAAAGATACAAAATCAGCAATGCAATCAGCCATGCATCCAGCATGTCGAGACGAAATACATCCCCGGCCTCATCGAGGAGACGCAAAAGAGAAAACGTAAAGACAAAACCGCTCATCTCGTAGAGTGTCCCGTTGACACCGGAAACAAGGCATTGCGTGAAGAGCAAAAATACGATCGCTACGGCAGAAGCGGTAAAATTCGGAAGCATGAAAACGAGAGCCGCAAACAGGAGCATGACGGCGAGATCGAGCCCGAAATAGAGCGGGAAAAAACCGAGCCCCAGAGCGATAAACGTCGTAATCTCCGTCAGAATCGCAAAAAATAAATAACTTCCTACATAGAAAAATTTTTTTCGCAATATCCGATTGTACTCAAAATTTTCAACACTACGTTCCATTTGTTTTTTCATAACCCATCTCGCAAAGCGGCACAATAAGCAGCTTCGAAAGCAATAGGTAAGACTATATATTGCCTCTTTGCAATCATTTATTCATGTTATTATATAAATTATAATACAAACCGTGCCTTTTTAGCAACTGTTCGTGCGTACCTTCTTCGCAAATTCCCTTATTTTTTATAAAAAGAATGCGATTTGCGTTCCGGATCGTGGAAAGGCGATGCGCCACAATAAAAGAAGTACGGCCGCTGAGGACAACATCGAGCGCACTCTGAATCAATTTTTCCGTGTCGGAATCGATAGAACTGGTCGCCTCATCCAATATAATGACAGACGGGTCTTTCAAAATGATGCGGGCAAAACTGATCAGCTGCTTTTCTCCGGCAGAAAGCCCCTCCCCCCTTTCAGCGAGCTGCTCATTGTATTTGTTCGGCAAACGTTCGATGCAGTGGTCGGCAAAGATCTTTTTCGCTGCGGCAATGCACTCCTCATCCGTCGCATCCGGACGGCCATAGCGGATATTTTCCAAGACAGTTCCCTTGAAAATAAACGGATCCTGCATTAATACGCCCACTTTTTTCCGGAGAGACTTTAATTTTATATTGCGCACATCGATGCCATCGATACATACAGAACCCGTTTTCACGTCATAAAAACGGGTCAGAAGGTTTACGACCGTCGTTTTACCCGCACCGGTCGGGCCGACGAGCGCAATCTTTTCGCCCGGAGTCACATGCAGATCGAAATGCTCTAACACATTGACACCCTCTTCATATCCGAAAGTTACGTCGTTGAAATCGACCTGCCCGTGCACCTCGCCGAGCTCCACGCTGTCCTCCCGGTCTGCAATGGTATTGGGCGTATCGATGGTTTCAAAGATACGTTCCAAGTTTGCCGAAACCTGCGAAAGATTCTGTATAATAGCAGAAAGCTGCATGAGCGGCGTAGAAAAGAGCCCCATATAGCTAAGGAACGCGATCACCGTACCGGGGCCGTCGGAGAAATAGCCGTGTGGGATCATGAGAAACGCGATGGCATAAAGCATGATCGTGCCATAATTCCAGAAAATGCCCACGATCGGCGAGTTGAGCTCGTTTCGCCGCACGATCTTCATCCATGTATCACAGTTATCGTTCTGCAGCTTATCGTAGATCTCCTCGTTGTACTCCGAACGATTGTAGTTTTGGATGATCTTTTCACCCATGATCGATTCGACAATAAAAGCGGAGCGGTTGGAAGCCTTCGCCCTGCTGGTGCGGAACAGCTTTCGGACCGTCTTGCGGATGATAAGCACCCCCGCAGTCAGCGGAACGATCGCCGAATAGACTACCAAAGTCAGAAACGGGCTCTGCACGAGCATAAATACGGTGACGACGACGATCTTAACGATGTTCAGGATAAAATTCATCATATACGTGATGAAAAAATCCGCAAGCTCCGTAATATAATCGGTAACGCGCACGACGATCTTGCCGGACGGGCGATTGTCGAAATAATCGAAAGGAAGCGTCTGCAATTTATAGAAAATGTCGTGGCGTATACTCGCGATGATCCCGTGTCCCATTCTGCCAAGCCCGCGCGTCTGTACGTAGGAAATAGCAATCTCCGTAAAGCCACAGAGAATAAACCCACCGAGTAACTCGAAAAAGAGCTGATAGTCGCGATCGGGGATCGCGCGGTTGATGACATATTTGAGAAGCAGAGGCGAAACAACCGAAGAGACGACTGCGATCAAGAGCAGTACCATCACAAAGATAAACAACTTTTTGTGCGGGAGCGCATAGCGCATCAGTCTCCGCAGATTTTTAATGTCGATCTTATCTTTTTCGACCGTTTCATCCTGAAAATATGTATTGCGCTGACTCATTCTTCCCCCTCCTCCGACATGGTAAGCGCCGTTTCGGAAAGATCGGCAGACCCCTTTTCAGAGTCGGCATCCGCCTCCGCTGTCTGCATCCGGTAGATCTCCGCAAAAATACCGTTCATGGCGATGAGCTCTTCAAACGTGCCCCGCTCGATGATCTCTCCGTCCTGCATATAGAGGATCTCATCACAGTCAGCAATACTGGAAACGCGGTGCGCCGCTATGAGCAGCGTGCGCTCGGGATAATTCGTCTTTATACTTTCCATCAGTTTTCTTTCCGTATTCAGATCCAGCGCGCTGGACGCATCGTCGAGCACAAGCACCGGTGCATTTTTCAGGAGTGCACGTGCAATGGATATGCGCTGTTTTTGTCCGCCGGAAAGCCCGAGTCCCTTTTCACCCACAATGGTATGATAGCCCTGCGGCAACCCACGGATAAATCTGCCTGCCTGCGCAAGCTCCGCCATCCGCCGGATCGTGGCACGGTCGGAATCCGGCGCGTAAAATGCTATGTTGGAATCAATGGTATCCGAAAAAAGGAATACGTCCTGGAAAACATAAGCAAATTTGTTCCGCAGATCTTCCAGCTCGATATCGCGAATATCTTCTCCGTTGATCTCGATGTCCCCACGTGATACGTCGTAGATTCGCACAAGCGATTTGAGCAAGACGCTCTTGCCCGAACCGGTCCCGCCCATGATCCCCACTTTCTTACCGTAAGGAATATCGAGATTGACGTTTTTGATAAGCGCTTTCCCCTCTTCCGTCACCCAGACATCTTTCATGACGATGTTTGGATTATCGCGGATCTTATCGGGATGCGCCGCTTCGGGTATCTTCGTCTTTTTCTCCATGAACTCCATAATGCGCGAACCAGATACAAGCCCATACTGCATCTGATAAATGGAAGTACTGATCTGTGTGAGATAGTCCATGATACGCTGTACGTACGTCACGCAAGCCGTCATGATACCGACGGTAAGGTCACCGCGGAAGGCGAGGATCGTCCCGATCGCGATGGTTGCTATGTATGCCACTTGCCGAAGTGTGTTGAAGATAAGCCCGTATTTGGCCGAAACATCTACCTGCCGAAAGTATGCGGCACGCAGATCGGCATTGATCTTGTCAAACTTATTCTCCTCCACGTCTTCATTTGCAAAGGAACGAATCAGGCGCACGGCACTGATGTTTTCCTGTACGCAAAGATTGATGGCCGCATTTTTGTCACGGATCTCAGTGGATACGCTGCGCGCTGCGCGCGTATAGTTGACGAGCGCAAACAAAAGTCCGGGCGCAATAACAGCCGGCAGAATGAGCATATAAGCATTCGTGAGGGCGAGAAGAACACATGCGATGATGAGGACATAGAAACCGTCCAAAAGAGTCAGAATGGTACGGCAATACATCTCCTTGAAGGTGATCACGTCGGAAGACAACGTCGTCATCAGTTCGCCGGTATTGTACGATGCGACCGTCGAACTGTCCAGATCGACGAGTTTTTTATACGTCTCCCTGCGCAATTCATTCTCAAGTTGCAGGCCGTTCCACTGAAACAGGACATTCCGAACATAAATGAGCGTCTCGCGCACGAGGACAAGTCCTGCAAAAACGCATGCCAAAACGGTGAACAGCCTCCATGTGGCCGGTTCACCAAATCGCAGTAAAAAAGAAAAGATGCCGCCGCTTTCAACCGTTTGATCGAAATCAATGATATAATCGACAAACATTGCACTTAAAAGCGGCTGCACCAGATCAATCGCGAGGCCGATAAAACCGATCAGCTGGCAAAAAACCGCCAGCGGGATGTGTTTTTTCCACCATCGCAACCCGTAACGAAACGCACTCATATCCTCTCGTCTCACAAGCGTAGGTTTTCTTGTAAGTAATTATAGGGAAAAAAAAGCTTTTGTCAACGATTTGAAAGAAAATTTCTTAAAAATAATTTTCAGAAAACAGTTGCAAAATCTCTATTTTTAGTATACAATAGAAGAGCTGTGCTAGGTGGGGAGTTAGCGGTGCCCTGTATCTGCAATCCGCTACAGCAGAACTGAAAGCCTCCCCCGGATCTGTGTGTGGAAGGCCGCGCTCCGTAAGGGATGTTGATGGCAAGGTCTTATGCAACGGACTGCCGTGAACCGTGTCAGGATAGGGATATAGCAGCACTAAGCGGATTTGTTCGTGTGCCATAAGGTTGCTTTGCCGGAGTTACCTGCGGTTTTAACGCTTCGGCGCACATTTTCAAAGGAGGATGCACAGTTTTTTTGTAAAAAAACCGTCTGCTTTGCAGGCGGTTTTTTATGCCGTTTTTCACTCTCCCCCATACAAAGCGTTACAGATGGTCTCATTTTACGGAGGGTATCGGCTCTTTTCCCTCCCTCCGATCGACTTGTGTGATTCGCATCTTGCCAGGCAGAAAAAGGTATAAAACTTCCCGGCCTCGTCTCATAGAACGCATACGAAACCGGAAAATTTTACCAAAAAACAAAGTCTTCTTTTTTTTCGCGGGAAAGGGCCCGCCATGACAATGCCGCACCTGTCTGTTCTTTACAACTGCTTTTTTCGGCTTACCGGAAAGCAGGGAGAGAAGGACACAAAAATCAGCTTATATCTTCCCCGGCATAAAACTCATTCAATTTATCGCCGTTTTTGCCAAAAGTATGAAACAAAGAAAAACGCCCGCCGCAAAATGCGGCGGGCGTAACCTGTTTTCAGATCAATGGGTAAACAGGAAAGTGAACAAGAACACGAGCGTCAGGATCGCCGTCACGGGGCTGATATCCTTGATCTTGCCGGTGCAGAGCTTGATGACCGTGTAGGAAATAAAGCCTGCGGCGATACCGTAAGAGATGGAATACGCAAAGCTCATCATCGAGATGGTGAGGAAAGCGGGCACAGCAGCCGCCGGATCTTTCCAGTCGATGTTCGTGACGTTGCCCATCATCAGCACGCCGACATACAGCAGCGCGCCCGCGGTAGCGCAGCGGGGAATGAGCGATGCGATCGGGCTGAGGAACATGGCGATAACAAACAAAACCGCTACGACCAGCGCAGTGAAGCCCGTTCTGCCGCCCTCGGCAACGCCCGCGGAAGATTCAACGAACGTGGTGACCGTGGAAGTACCGCAGATGGCGCCCGTGCAGGTGGCGATGGAGTCGCAGAGCAGCGCCTTCTGAATGTTTTTCACTTCGCCCGTGTCGTCGAGCAGGCCGCTTTCTTTGCCGGCTGCCTGGCAGGTACCCATCAGCGTGCCGATGGTATCGAACATATCCACCATGGCAAAGGCAACGAGCGTTGCAATAAAGTCAAATATTCTATCACCGCCGATACCTTTGAATCCGTTGACGAACGCCTGGCCGAAAGCCTGCGTGCCGAAATCGGCAAAAGCCTTTAAGGGACTTTCAAATCTGATTGTCTGGAACATAGCCGCTGCGGCATCGTTGCCGACGGCGTAGGCGATCCCGGCAAAGATATAATACAGGAGAGTGCTGCCGACGATACCGTACAGAACAGCGCCCTTGATCTTGAGTTTTGCAAAGATGGCGATAATCAGCAAGGAAAGGATAGCTACGACCGCGGTCATCGCTGCGAATCCGTTGAACGTATCCGAAAGGACGTTGAAAGAACGGAGCAGAACGATCGTGGAGCTGGAGATCGCACCGTTGATGATCTGTGCATCGGTGGTGATGACGCCCGCCTGCTGCAGACCGACAAAGGCGATGAACAGGCCGATACCGGCAGGGATCGCCATGCGGATCGCCGTAGGCACAGAACGGACGATCATCTTGCGCGCGCCGACGATGGTGAGGATAAGGAACAGCACGCCCGAGCAAAGAACGATAAGCAGCGCGTTCGCGTATGAATAACCCAAAGTTCCGCATACGGTAAAGCAGAAGAAAGCGTTCAACCCCATTCCGGGCGCCTGCGCAAACGGTATTTTTGCGAGGAATGCCATGAGCAGTGTACCGATGATCGCACCGATCGCCGTAAAGATGTAGGCAGCTCCGTATGTGAGGCCGCTGCCGGCGACATTTTCGAACATACCCGCGTTGACCATGAGGATGTAGACCATCGTCATGAACGTGGTAAGCCCCGCCAGCATCTCCGTTTTGAAAGTCGACTTCATCTTCGTGATGCCGAAGTAGTTATCGACTTTGCCCAGGAAACCGGTATACTTGGTTTCCGCTACCGCTTCCCCTTCTGCCGATTCCGCAGCAACCTGTTCGGGCTGCTGCTCTTCGACCTTCGGTTCTTCGGTGTTCTGATTTTCAACCATCTGAAACCTCCAAAGTACTTTATTTATCCGCCCAAAAGCGAACAGTTCTTCCGTAAACTTCTCCGTTTCGAAGTAAAACAAAAAAATAAACTGAACTCATACTTTTATCTTTATTTTATCACAAAATCATAACAAAAGCAAACGGATAAAGCAAGAATCTCACAAAAGTTCCAAAAGTTCCAAGAAAATATTCCATGCGCCTTTATGATTCAATTTTGTTCTCCAGGCGGATATTCCAGCCCTCGATTTAATGAAAATCAATTTTACAGAACAAATGGAAAGGGCCGCCTTTCGGCGGCCCTCCCCTGACAGGATAAGACCTGCAAATTTCAATGATCGCAGCCGCAGAGCGCGTATTGACGCATGTAATACGCACGGTCCGAGCACACTCCGCTGTTACTGCCGAAACCGGTGCAGGCTTTGCTGCGGCAGCACGAAGTATAACCGCCGCATGACGCGTTCGAAGTGATCTGAACGCAGCCGTTGCAACTGTTACAGCGATTACAGCCGTTGCAGCCGTTGCAGCTGTCATAATTGTTACAGCCGTTCCAGACATTACTTCCCCTCTCGGAACAACTGCCACAGCGGGAACCGCAGCCGCCGAACAAGATCAGGTACAAGAAAAACATGATCCTTTCCCCCTCGTAAAAATAGCGGGAGAAGCACTCCCTTTATTATTATATGCGGAAAAGGAAAAATACGCCATCACAAAGTAACGGCAATTCCGTCACGGCAGCCTATCGCTATGCCCTTGGTCTTTCTCCTCCTTTCCTGCATGAGATGCAACAGATCGTTCATTTGGATCTTCAGAGAGGGCATGCGCATCCGTCTCACGTAATTCTCCCGAATCGGCGGAAAGGGACCCGTCTGACTGCACGGCTGAACCGTCCGGGTGCATGTACGCGGCAAGAGCACGACGATTTTCTTTCCTGCGAGAAATTCCGTACAGCAGGAGAACGATGAACATCAGAGCGGGGAATAGCAAACCGAAAGCAATGCCTGCGCGCAGACTTCCGCCGAAAGCATCGCCTACAGCCCCGACAGCCGAAGGCCCGGCGGAACATCCTACGTCCCCCGCGAGAGCGAGGAGAGCAAACATCGCCGTACCGCCTTTGGGCAGTTTGCCGGATGCAAACGAAAAAACGCCCGGCCACATCACGCCCGCCGAAAAGCCTACGACGGCACAGCCCGCAAGGCCGACCCCGGCCAAGGGTACAAAGGCACACATACAATATCCGATGACGCAGCCGACGGCCCCGGCCATAAGGGCTTTTTGTAAAGCAATTCTTTCCCCATATCTGGAAAAGATCACGCGGGAAATACCCATAAATGCCGCAAAAAGACATGGACCGAGCAGATCGCCCCACATTTTGGAAACGCCCAGCCCCGTTTCGGCAAACGCGGAAGCCCATTGACTGACGGCCGTTTCACTGCTTCCCGAGCAGATCATCAGAAAGGCGAACAGCCAAAAAGTTTTCGAGCGGAAAAGTTCGGACAACTTCATGCTGTCACCCCCCTCCACGAGCTTGTAGATCGGCACAAACATGAAGAGCACGGCATTCAGCAGAGGGAAAACAGCCCAGACACAGGCAAGAATACGCCAGTTGCCGATCCCGACCGCCGCCAGCACGAGGGTGGAAAGAGCCACAACCCCCAACTGTCCCCAACAGTAAAAGGAATGCAGAAGGCTCATCATGGATTTTTTATTCCGATAAGGACACGCCTCCACGATGGGGCTCACGAGCACTTCGATAAGTCCTCCCCCGATCCCGTATACAGCCGCAGCAATGAAAAGCCCCGCCGCCGGCGACGGGAGAACTTCCGGAAGAACAGCAAGGAAAACAAGCCCGGCCCCCGCCAGAATATGCGCCGCAACGATGAGAGGACGATAACCGATTTTATCGGCAAATTTGGACGCAAAAAGATCGACGAGCAACTGGATCCCGAAATTGATCGTGATCATCGCGCCGATCAGAGCGAGCGACAATCCATATGTAGAATGAAAAGTGACAAAGAGAAGCGGCGCAAAATTGTTTATGATCGCCTGCGTTATATATCCGGCAAAGCATGCCGCTACCGTATGACCCGCCTTCAATTTCAGCATAATTTACCTAAAAAACACATTCCTTTTTACGTTTTCAGAACTGCCCCTCTTCCTTGACCATCTGCAAATATGGAAGGTGCTGATAACCGAGGCGCTCATACAGAGCTTGCGCGCGTGTATTTTCCGGCTCCACTTCCAAACGGATACGCTTGAAGTCCTTCTCCCTTGCGTATTTTTCAATAAAATCAAAGAATTTTCTGCCATATCCGCGGCCGCGGCAATTCTCGCACAGAAAGAGCTCTTCCAGCCACAATACCATACCGCCCGCTTCGCGCGAGAAAGTTTTGGAGATGACACCGAACCCCACCGCGCGCCCCTCTTCTTCCAGGAGAAATGCTTCGGTATACGCATCTGAGCGCATCGCCTCGTCAAAAAGCGCCGCATGGTATTCCCTCGGAACGGGATGCAAAACCGCCGAAGAATGATAAAACGACTCAGAAAGACGGATAAACTCCTCTCTGTCCCTTTCTGTCACTCGTCGTACGATCATCTCAACACCTCCCCGCCCGCACGGGCAATCTTCGGAACCAAGACGAATTATAGCAACTTCCCGCGGATTTGTCAACAGAAATTTACGAAAAGCTCATCCCTACACTTTGTCCGACCGAAAATTCTTTCCACTCTATATATATGTCCAGCCGTCCGAATCGTTTCCGTCTCTCCGCCTTGACAAAACGAGCGGCATTCGTCTATAATAGAGAGAAGGGAAAAAGAACATGAAAGGACATTCAAACAAAGAATCTGCCGGCGATCACGGCCACGCGGAGAGCGCTGCTTATACAAGCCCCCGAAAGGAGCATCCGGACGCAGAAGCGGTCGATGACGAAGCGCTCATACCCGCGGATATAACGCCGGATCAAGTCCCGGAAGAGGCAGAAGCCGACATCGGGAATGAGCAGAACAATTTTGCCCGCGGCAGCGTGCGGCGGCACATCGTGCGACTTGCCGTGCCGATGACTCTCGCCATGCTGGTACAGATGCTGTACAACCTGATCGACCGCATCTACATAGGACACTTGCCGGGAAACGAGGCAACGAATGCCTTTACGGGGCTCGGGCTCACCTTCCCGATCATCACCATCATACTTGCCTTTACCAATCTCTTCGGCATGGGAGGCGCCCCTCTGTGTTCGATCGAAAGGGGCAGACACGATCTTGCCCGTGCGGAAAAGATCATGGGCAATACGTTTATTCTCCTTTCCGGCTGCTCCGCTTGTCTGATCGCGCTGTGTTATCCGCTCATGCGCCCGCTCTTGTACTTATTCGGCGCAAGCGATGCGACGTTTCCCTTTGCGGCACAGTATCTGAACATCTATCTGATCGGTACCCCCTTCACGATGCTCGCGACCGGTCTGAATGGCTTTATCAACATTCAGGGCTACACAAAATACGGAATGGTGACGGTGGCTGCCGGCACCGCGGCGAACATTGCACTCGACCCGCTCTTCATCTTTGCCTTCGACATGGGCGTTGCGGGCGCAGCTCTGGCGACCGTATTGTCACAAATTCTCTCGGCGGCATGGGTCCTGTGGTTTTTATGCGGAAAGCGCTCGCAGCTGCGTCTGCGCAAAAAGAACTTCCGCCTAGAAGGCAAAATCGTCCGCGAAATCTGTTCACTTGGCACGGCAGGATTTGTGATGTATGCCTCCAACGGAGCGGTACAGATCGCCTGTACTTCCACCCTCAAAGCGTTCGGCGGCGACCTTTACGTCGGCGTGATGACTGTCCTCACCTCCCTGCGGGACGTCGTTTCTCTGCCGATCCAGGGGCTCACCAACGCCGCCCAGCCCGTCATCGGCTACAATTACGGCGCAGGTCAATACGACAGGATCCGCCAGAGCATGCGATTTATTACCGTGATCGGAATCTTATACACACTGACGGCCTGGCTCATCCTCTTTTTGCTGCCCGGCCAGCTGATGACCATTTTCAATGACGACCCTGCCCTGCTCGAAGCGGGCGTCCCTGCATTGCACATCTATTATTTCGGATTTTTCATGATGGCCTTTCAGTTTTCCGGCCAGAGCGTGTTCGTGGGGCTTGGAAAAGCCAGACAGGCGATTTTCTTTTCGCTGCTGCGCAAGATCGTCATCGTCGTCCCCCTCACCATCGCACTCCCCTATATTCCCTCCCTGGGCGTCACGGGCGTATTTCTCGCAGAACCGATCTCTAACTTCGTCGGAGGGCTCGCCTGCTTTTTGACCATGCTCTTCACCTTGCGCCGCCTCGCACCTTCAAAAAGTCCCGGCCCCTCCGACCTTTCTGGATGAGCGGCTGTATGCTCCTATTTATTATCTTTCTGAAAAAATAATCGCACCTTCACCCTTTGCTCTTCTGAAATAACGTATACCCGGTTCAACTGCCCGAAAACAAACGAACAGAAAACACTCGCACAGAACAAAAAAAGGCGCCCAAGAAGAGCGCCTTTTTGTAATCGTATTGCCGGATTATTTGAGTTCCGCAAAATATTTGATCGTGCGGACCATCTGGCTGGTATAGGAGTTCTCGTTATCGTACCAAGAAACGACTTTCACGAGGGTCGTGCCGTCGCCCATGGGCATGCATTTGGTCTGCGTGCCGTCGAACAGCGAACCGTAGGTGATGCCGATCACGTCGGAAGAGACGATCTCGTCCTCGGTGTAACCGAAGGAATCAGAAGCCGCCGCCTTCATGGCTGCATTCACGCCGTCTTTGTCCACTTCGCCCTCGACGATCGCGACGAGCTGCGTGAGCGAACCGGTGGGAACAGGAACGCGCTGTGCGCATCCGTCGAGCACGCCGTTGAGTTCGGGGATAACGAGGCCGATCGCCTTCGCAGCACCCGTGCTGTTCGGAACAATGTTCACGGCAGCGGCACGTGCACGGCGGAGGTCACCTTTCCGATGCGGTCCGTCGAGCGTCATCTGGTCGCCGGTATAAGCATGGATGGTGGTCATATAGCCTTTTTTGATCTTGGCAAACTTGTTCAGCGTGTCGGCCATCGGCGCGAGGCAGTTGGTCGTGCAGGAAGCAGCCGAGATGATGGTGTCGGTGGGTTTGAGCGTCTTTTCGTTTACGCTGTAAACGATGGTCGGCAGGTCGTTGCCCGCAGGAGCGGAGATAACGACTTTCTTTGCGCCGGCATCGATGTGCGCCTGGCTCTTCGCTTTGGACGTATAGAAGCCGGTGCACTCGAGAACGACGTCTACGCCGATCTCTTTCCAGGGCAGGTCTTTCGCGTCTTTTTCCGCATAAATTTTGATCTCTTTGCCGTCGACGATAATGGAGTTCTCCGTAGAAGAAACTTTGTCGGCGAGGGCATAGCGACCCTGGGCAGAGTCATACTTCAGAAGATGTGCGAGCATCGCCGGGCTGGTGAGGTCGTTGATCGCGACGACTTCGTAGCCTTTGGCACCGAACATCTGGCGGAAAGCGAGGCGGCCGATGCGGCCGAAACCATTGATCGCAACTCTTACGTTAGCCATGAGAAACAATCCTCCATATAATGATGATAATTTTTTTATCGCTTGAACTTTTCAGCAGGTTTATTATAGCAAATCGGGGAAATTAAGTCAATAATTTGCGCGGACAAGTTTATTTTTCTTTGTCATAGCGCCATTATTTGAGGTTTTCGGGGTTGAGCGGATACAGTTCGGGAAGAACGAAGCGGCCGTCTTTGCGGATGAGCACGCCGTCGAACCAGATCTCGCCGCCGCCCCATTCGGGCGTCTGGATGAGCACCATGTCCCAGTGCACGCTGGACTTGTTTCCGTTAAAGGCATCGTCATAGCAGCAGCCGGGCGTAAAGTGAATGGATCCGGAGATCTTTTCGTCAAACAGGATATCGAGCATGGGCGAAGTGACATACGGATTCACACCGATGGCGAATTCCCCTACATACCGTGCGCCGGCATCGGTATCGAGCACGGCATTGAGCGCCTCCGTATTGGAAGAGGTGGCTTCCACGATCTTGCCGTCCTTGAACACAAGGCGCACATGCTCGTGTTTGATACCGTTTTCGAGCGTGGGCGCATTGTAGGTGATCACACCGTTCACGCTGTCTTTGACGGGGGCGGTATACACCTCGCCGTCGGGGATGTTCATATTGCCCGCGCATTTGATGGCGGGGATCCCGCGAATGGAGAAAGTGAGGTCTGTATCCTTTGCAACAAGACGAACTTTGTCCGTCTTGTCCATGAGCGCTTTGAGCGCATCCATGGCGCGGTCCATTTTGGAATAATCGAGCGTGCAGACGTCAAAATAGAAATTTTCGAATTTTTCGGTGGAAACGCCCGCGTTCTGCGCCATGGAAGGATTCGGATAGCGCAATACCACCCATTTCGTCTTTTTCACGCGGATCTCGTGATGCACGGGGAAAGAAAACAGCCTGTCATACTCCTGCATCTTGTCGGCAGGGACGTCGGAAAGCTCAAAGGTATTCTGTCCGCCGCGGATCCCGATGTAGCAGTCCATGTCCTCCATGCGGTATTTCGCGTACTTGGCGCGCAATTTGCAGTGTTCTTCACCCGTTCCCATCAGCATCGCACGCTCTACGGAAAGATCCACCACATCGGCAAACGGATAGCCGCCCGCTTCAAAAACCTTTTCAATGACGGCATTCACGAACTGCGGGTCGACGCCGCGCGCTTCGATGAGCACCTTTTCACCCTTTTGACAATGCACCGAATAGTTCACAAGTACATCAGCCAGTTTGTCCATTCTCGGATCACGCATAATTGATCGCCTCCATTTCTGTAATCCGGCACGGCCGAACGCACTCGTCCCGAGCAAAAAACTGCCATGCCGCCGTAACGGAAATACCCGCAGAAAGTTTCCGCAACGCATCCCGTCTTTTTTCCTACCTATTATAATACTTTGCAAAAAAATTAGAAAGCGTTTTGCGTATATTTTTGAAATCGTTTGCATTTTGCTCGGATTTGTTGTACAATAGTGGCGAAAAAAATCAGCGGAGGAACATCTATCATGCCTTTGGTAACATCGACCGAAATGTTCAAAAAAGCGTATGCCGGCGGCTATGCGATCGGCGCGTTCAACGTGAACAACATGGAGACCATTCAAGGAATTGTCGAGGCGGGCAAAGAGTGCAACTCTCCCCTCATCCTGCAGGTTTCTGCCGGCGCAAGAAAGTACGCCAACCCCGTCTACCTCAAACACCTCATCGAGGCGGCCGTGGAAACGACCGGCCTTCCCATCGTGATGCACCTCGATCACGGCGCGGATTTCGAAGCATGCAAATCCGCCATCGACGACGGTTTTACTTCCGTCATGATCGACGCCTCACACCACGCATTTTCCGAAAACATCGAAATCACGAAAAAAGTCGTGAAATATGCGCATGACCGCGGCGTCGTGGTCGAAGCGGAGCTCGGCCAGCTCGCCGGTATCGAGGACGCCGTGAACGTCAAGGCGGAAGACGCCTGCTTTACGCATCCTGACGAGGTCTGCGAATTTACCGAAAAGACGGGCTGCGACTCCCTCGCCATCGCCATCGGCACCAGCCACGGCGCTTACAAGTTCAAACCCGGCCAGAAACCGCAGCTGCGTTTCGATATCCTTGAAGAAGTCGGCAAACGCCTGCCCGGCTTCCCGATCGTGCTGCACGGCGCCTCCTCTGTCCCGCAGGACAGGGTCGCGATCATCAACCAGTACGGCGGTAAAATGCCCGATGCGATCGGTATCCCCGAAGAGATGCTGCGCAAAGCCGCTTCGATGGCCGTCTGCAAGATCAACATCGACTCCGACCTTCGCGTCGCCTGCACGGCCGCGATCCGCAAGCACTTTGCAGAACACCCCGACCACTTCGATCCCCGCCAGTACCTCGGCGATGCCCGCGCTGCCGTGAAAGAGATCGTAAAACACAAGATCACCGACGTTCTGGGCAGCTGCGACAAAGCCTGACCCCTCGGCAGAATGCGGAGCGCAAAAGTGCTTCCCTGAAAAATGAATCGCCCCCTCCGCACCGCGGAGGGGGCTTTTGTATAGTAAAACGGGCGGCGATTTGCAATCGCCGCCCGAATCAATCGTATCTTTCTTTGATTTTTTTATCCCTTTCTGAAACAGAAATCACAGGAATCGCAGCCGGTGGCAAGTTCGCCGTGACGCTCACAGACAATCTTGGGCGCAAGTCCGGCAAAAGCCTTGCGCTCATAATCACAAAACACCTCGCAAAGCTCCGGACACCCGAACTTGGCCGTGATCGAATAGTAGAGGCACTGACGGATGCGGAAAGTGATCTTGCCGCGCGTATGCAGGTCTGTACAACTCCATCCGCCGGACGGGAATTTATACTCGATAAAATTTTTGATGTTCCGTTTGAAAGCTCGATAGGGAAAGACGGGCCGCATCTGCGCCGCGAGCACTCCCCCGCTTTCGGCAGCCGCTTTTTCCGTTTCCGTGCGCACAAGCCCGAGCGCATTCGGCACCTTATAGCCGAAGGCGAGCAACGTCTTATAATAGGCAATGACGGGATAAACCAGCCCCTTCAGCTGCCGCTCAAGCGTGGAACTGTTTTTATAGTCTGTCGTGACGGAAAGCTCGGCATACAATTTCGCCGAGCGGTTAAATATCTTTTTCCCTTCCTCGTCGCCAAACTGACGCAAAAGGTCTTTTTGCAGAAAATTCAGTTCCGTGTTGTCGTAGTTCATCTTTTCACCAACGCACGACAGGCCGCAAAAACTTCGCATCGCCTGATCCGCGCCCCCTCCGCTCAATTTATTATAACACGGATACAGTCCGGAAGTCAACAAACTTTGAAAAATTGATGAATGCTTCCTTCCCCTGACCTTAAATTTTCAGGAAAGACTTGACAAATTCCAAAAAGATGCTATAATTTTATTTGATAATATATCTTATTAAGAGATGTTTTAGAATATGTTACGCAGGAATACCATTCAAAGACAATTGGTTTTTGACGCTTTACAAAAGCTGGACCACCCGGACGCGGAAAAGGTATACGAGATGGTTGTGGCAGATCATCCGCACATCAGCAAGGCGACAGTCTACCGCAATCTGAACCTTCTTGCCGAAGAGGGCAAGATCGGAAAACTCCCCACCCCGGGCGGAGCGGACAAGTTTGATTGCCGCACGGATCCGCATTTTCATCTTCGCTGCCGCCGGTGCGGCAAAGTTCTCGACACGCGGGCGAAGGAAGAGCTCTTGCCCGAATCACTTTTAGAAGACGAAAAAGGCTTTACGGTCGAAAAGATGAACGTGGAGTTTATCGGGCTTTGCCCGGAGTGCAAAAGCAAGCAGAGAAACAAATAGTCCTCAGGGGACAGAAAAATTTTTACGGTCACGAAATTTTCCGAAGGAAAATTTGTGAATATCAACGGAGGTCAACACCATGGCAAAAGAACTCAAAGGAACCAAGACGGAAGCGAACCTGCAGGCAGCCTTTGCCGGCGAATCGCAGGCACGCAACAAGTACACCTACTATGCAAGCAAGGCAAAAAAAGACGGCTTTGTGCAGATCGCCAATCTCTTTGAAGAGACGGCGAACAATGAAAAAGAGCACGCGAAGATCTGGTTCAAGCTCCTGCATGACGGAGATATTCCCAGCACGGCAGAAAACCTGGAAGATGCCGCTGCCGGCGAAAACTACGAGTGGACGGATATGTATGCCCGTTTTGCCAAAGAAGCAAAGGAAGAGGGCTTCGATCACATCGCTTTTCTGTTTGAAAAGGTCGGCGAGATCGAAAAGGAACACGAAAAGAGGTATCTCGCCCTTCTCGACAACGTCAAAGAAGAACTCGTTTTCTCGCGCGACGAAGACTGCATCTGGCAGTGCTCCAACTGCGGCCATATCGTGATCGGCAAAAAGGCACCCGAAATCTGCCCTGTCTGCTCGCATCCGAAGGCTTATTTCCAGCTGAAAGCGGAAAATTATTGATCGCATACTTCTGAGCGGAAAATGCGGGCGCACCTTTCTGCACCCGCATTTTTTGAATTATTCCGCACATATTCTGTCCGATTTTGGTATAAAAAAAGGGCCCTGCCCTTACGATCGAAAAGGAGTAAGTTCCATGGATCCGAAAGCTTTTTACGCGATGTCTTACGGGGTATATGTGGTCTCGACCTGGGATAACGGCCGGCCGACCGGCTGCACCGCCAACTGCGCGGCGCAGATCACTTCCGCCCCCGCCACCGTAATGGTGAGCATCAACAAGGACAACTATACCAACCGCTGCATCAGGGACTGCGGACATTTTGCCATCAGCATCCTCGCCGAAACGAGCGAACCTTCCGTCATCGGCCGGTTCGGTTTCCGTTCGGGCAGGGACACCGATAAATTTGACGGAGTACCCTACTCGATCAGGGACAAACTTCCGATACTGGATGACTGCTGCGCCTATATCGCCTGCAAAGTGATCGACAAAATGGAGACGTCCACCCATACAGTATTTTTGGGAGAGGTGATCGGCGCGGAAACGCTGAAAAAAGGCACGCCGATGACGTACGCCTACTATCACAATGTCATCAAGGGAAAGACGGGTAAAAACTCCCCTACATACGTCGCCGAAGAACAGGCGCCCGCCGCAACTGAAAAATATGTCTGCTCGGTATGCAAATACGTCTATGTAGGAGATGTTCCCTTCGAAAATCTGCCCGAAGACTGGACCTGCCCTATCTGCGGCGCCCCGAAATCAAAATTTGAAAAGATATGACCGCCTCTGCGGCAGAAAACGAAAATGCGCCCGCTTGCCCGCGGACGCTATTTTCATTTCTCATTTGTTTTCTCTTTTTTCCCTTTTGTCCTTTTCTTCCTGTTGTTCATTTTATCACACCGTTTGGTGTAATGTCAAATAAATTACACCATTTGGTGTAAAATAAAGACATGCACATGGGGAAATTTGCAGAAAATTTAAGATATCTCATCGGCGACAGGAGTGTAAGCAGTGTCGCGAAAGAGATCGGGATCCCGCAGCAAACTCTCTGCCGCTATCTCCGCTGCCAGCGGGAGATCGGCCTGGAAAACCTCTGCAAGATCGCCGATTATTTTGACGTAGACCTCGACTATCTGACCGGCCGAAAGGAGTTTTAAGAGAACAAAACATCTTGATTTCGCCGGCCCCTCCCGACTGACCGGCCAATAGGAGTTTTAAGAGAACAATTCACTATGGATACCGTCAGTCCCACCCGATAATCTGGCGAACTGAAAATTTCAGGCTGTGCGCAGCGAAGCGCGGCACCTTCCTCTGGAGCAGAAAAAACAGCAGTTTCGCCTTGCGAGGCAAGCAATACAATATAGAATTTGTTAAAATCAAAGGCAGCTGCGGCGCGAAGAGTTTCTTCGCGCCGCAGCTGCCTTTGCAAGATTTCCTATCATTTTTCGCCGAGAAGGCGGAGGGCGTTGCGCCAATAAATTTTCTGCAACGCCTCATCGGAAAAATTCATCTTCCCGAGCCATGCAAAAGTGCTTTCGGGAGTATCCCAAGGGCAGTCCGTTCCGAACAGCACTCTGTCCTCCCCGAACGCGCGAATGATCTTTTCGCCCTTTTCGGGATAGAGGCAGAGGGAGGCGAAACTCGTATCCACAAACACGCCCGTATCCGCGAGCTCGTCCGCGGCCTCCTCTTCCATCGCCTGGCCGCCAAGATGTGCCGCCACGATCTTCGCCTGCGGAAAGCGCAGCGCTACTCTGCGCAGGCGCGAAGGATTCGCCTTTACGGGCGGCTCGAATCCTCTGTCCGCCCCGCCGTGAAAGAGCATGATCAGTCCCTCTTCCTCACATTTTTCGTAAACGGGAAATGCCGTTTCGTCATCCGCGTAAAAGTTTTGATACTCGTTGTGAAATTTCACGCCGCGGATGCCCGCCTCTTTCAGGCGGGTCAGTTCGGCCAAGGCATCCGGCGATGCGGGATGCACCGAACCAAACGGAATGATGGACGGTTCCTCCAACAGGGATATGGCAAAATTGTTGACGTTCGTCTGCGTGCGCGGCGAAACCGCGATGTTGAGAGCGACAAATCTGTCCACCCCCTGCGAGCGCATGAGAGCACGCGTCCCCGCCACCGTGCCGTCGGCAAAGGGTGTCAGATGCGCCTTCTGCGCCAGGGAGGAAACGGCACCCGCCGCCAATTTATCCAGAAAGACATGAGCATGAAAATCGATGAGCACGGTCACACCTCTTCCGTCCGGCGCATATTGGCGGAAATCTTTTTGCGGGAGCGGAGATAAGAAAACAAGACGTAAGCCGCCGCCACAAGGCCGAAGACAAACACAAAGATGAGATTGAGCAAAAACATCGTAAACTCTTTTCCGCCCGCGGAGAGAAGGGAGACCGCCCCCTGCCATCCGCCCGCATCCGCCAAAAGGCATCCTGCGCAGGCAATGAGGGTAAACGCAAGGGGAAAAAGCGTACACGCCGCCACTTTATAAGGGGTATTCTTTCCCCCGAACCTTCCGTAAAAATAGCTCGCAAGGAGCACGCCCGCCGCCGCCCCGAGCGCGGCGAAATTCCACCAGAGATACATGAGCACAAAGGCCGCCGCCCCTACGAGCGCGCCGAGCAGGCATCCGCCCGTGCCCGCCAGCTTCCTTGCGGGAGCAGCGAGGTTCGCCTCTTCACGCTTTTTGGCTTCGGCGAGCGCACGTTCGTAACAGGCCGCATGCGCGCGGAACAGGATCCCCGACTCTGCCATTCCGATGCCGCCGTCCTCCATCCTGGCTCCGCAATACGGGCAATATTCCGCGCCGGGAAATCCCGCCTTTTTCAGATATGCGGTGATCTTTCCGAGGATCTTTTCCACCTGCGAAAAGATGTTCAGGTACAGCTGCGGGCTGACCATCAACCCGATGCCGACCACGCCGAAGTTGGTCAGCTTCAGCTCTTTTTTATTCTTTTCCAGATATTTTTCGAGGTCTTTGTCCCGCCCTTTCGTATCGGTGACAACGGTGATGAGGCAGGCGGGATTTGCCATAGCCGCATATTTGATGTGCACGCGGTAGCCCTCGAACACGCCGAAGCAGCAATGTTTTCCCACTTTCAGCCCGTATTTTTCGGCAAAATCGCCCAACCTGAATTTCGCTTTCATCGGTATTTCCTCTTCTGCGCGAGGACTTCCCCTCGCTGCCTTTATTTATTTTCGTCTCGCCCTTTCAGACCGGAAAGGCGTCCGCCGCGAATGTCCATCTGCACTGCGAGCGGGTCTTCATACATGATGCCCCGCTGCAATTTGGTATAGCCGTGTTTTTCGCGGATCTTTGCCACGGCCTCTTCCGCACGGGCGCGCTTTTCATAATCTCCCGAAAGGGACGCAAAGGTGAGCTGTTCCACCCCCAGGTCAAAGCCGGAGGCGGTGACGCCCAGTCCGCGCACAGGCTTTCCGGCCGTATACCGTTCGCAAAAAAGCGCATAGGCCGCCTCGGCGATCTCGCCGCAAAGCGCCGTGGGCCGCACCTTTTTCTGGCAGGTATGATCGCCCATGTCGCGATCGCGCACCCAAAGATGCACGGTATTTGCCTTGCCGAGCCCCGCATCCCGCATGCGCGCCGCCACGCTTTCGCTGAGCACGTACAAAAGGCGCTTGACTTCTCCGCGGTCGGTGATGTCCTCGTAATGGGTGAGAGAATTCCCCACTGATTTGAGCGTTTCCCTTTCCTCTTCCCCGCGGACGGGAGAAGTGTCTTCCCCGCGGGCATAGGCGGCGAGCGTCTCGCCCCATTTCCCGAGCGCGGAAGAGATGAGCCGCGCATCCGCCGCCGCGAGCTGGCCGATGGTCTGAATGCCCAACTCCCTGAGTTTTGCCGCCGTCGCCTTGCCCGCATACAGAAGATCGGACACGGGCAGCGGCCAGATCTTTTGCCGGAAATCCTCTTGTCCCACGACGGTGACTGCGTCCGGCTTTTTAAGATCGGATGCAAGTTTTGCGAAAACTTTGTTGAAGCTGACCCCCACCGAAACGGTGAGGCCGAGTTCCTCCTTGACGGCACGGCGGATCTTTTCCGCGATCTCTTCGCCCGTTCCGAAAGTGCGGCTGTGCGTCACGTCCAGCCAGCACTCGTCGATGCCGAATGGCTCAATCTTGTCCGTAAACCGCCCGTAGATCTCCCGTACTTCGCGGGAATAGCGCGTATACTCTGCAAAACGCACGGGCCGGATGATGAGCCCTGGGCATTTCCGCTTTGCCTCCCAGATGACGTCGCCCGTGCGGACGCCGAACTTCTTTGCCTCCTCGCTCTTGGCAAGCACGATCCCGTGGCGCATCGCTTTGTCGCCGCATACGGCGATCGGCTTTCCCGCAAATTCCGGGTAGAGCTTCCTCTCGACGGTGGCATAAAAGTTGTTCAGATCGGAATGCAGAACGACCATTTCTCCCCTCCCAACTCAGACGGGCACGCGGCGAAGGATATCCCCCGCGCGCAGGGCAAAGGGCGAAAACAGGTGCAGCTTCTGCATGACAAGCTTGGCATCCGCCACAGGAACGCCCGCTTCGTCCGTCATCCTTCCGACGACAAAGCGGCTGTCGAAATTTTCATACGGAGAAAGCACCTCCAGCGTATCGCCGACGCGGAATCGTCCGCGCATCTGCACGAGAGCGGGTTTGTCCCCTTCTCCGCTCTCCAATACGTCGGCGACGTATTCGCGCGTTCCCGCCGCCTGCGAATTCGAATAGGCGACCGTCTCGTCGTTGCGTCCGAACGCGTACGCCGCGGTATATTCGCGATGTGCGACTTTGCAAAGTTCCTGCAATGCGGAAGGCACGTCCAGCTTTCCGTCCATCGCGCGGCGATAGGCGTTGACGACGGTGGCAAGGTAATAGGCGCTCTTCATGCGCCCCTCGATCTTAAAAGAACAGACGCCCGCCCCTGCAAGTTCAGAAAGATACGGGAGCATGTTCAGATCTTTGCTGTTGAAGATATAGGTGCCGCGCTCATCTTCCTCGGCGGAAAGCGGCTCGTCGCCCCCCTCCGGCCTTACGGAAAATTTCCAGCGGCAGATCTGCGCGCAGGCGCCGCGATTGGAGTCGCGCCCTGCTATGTAGTTACTCAAAAGACACCGCCCGCTGTACGAGATGCACATGGCGCCGTGCACGAAGGCTTCCAGTTCCAGTTCCGGGCAAAACGCGTGAATCTTTGCAATCTCCGCAAGAGACAGCTCCCGCGCCAATACCACGCGCGAGGCTCCCTGCTTCTGCCAGAATGCGGCCGCGCGGGCGTTCGTGACGTTCGCCTGCGTGGAAATGTGCAGCGGAAGATCGGGCGCGACCTCCCGCGCGAGGGAAAACACACCCGGATCCGTGACGAGGGCGGCGTCCGCCCCGATGGAGGCGAGAAAGCGGAAGTAGTCCGCAAGGTCGATAAAATCCGTATCCCTGGCGAATATGTTTGCGGTGACGTATACCTTTTTTCCGCGCATATGCGCATAGGAGACCGCCTCTTTCATTTCCGAAGCCGTGAAGTTATCCGCCATGGCGCGCAGAGAAAACTGTTTGCCGCCGAGGTACACGGCATCGGCGCCGAAATGCAGCGCCGTCTTCAATTTTTCAAAACTGCCCGCCGGGGCGAGCAGTTCAGGAATTTTCTCCATATGGTCTCCTTCAGCGCAAGACGGATACCGCCACACCCTCCCCCGCTTCCGCCACGAAGGTGAGAAAATCGGGATCGGATAAAACCGCGTCGAGATATTCGCGCAGGCGTTCGGCAATGGAACGGCGTTTGGGAGGCGGCTGCACCTGCCCTCTCACCCAGCCGTACAGGAGCACGTCGTCGGCGACGAGAACCCCGCGCGGCGCGAGCAGCTTTTTCAGGACGGGAAGATAACGGATGTATTGCGCCTTGGGCCCGTCCAAAAAGATGAGCCCGAACGTTTCCCGAAGGCGGGGAAGAATTTCCGCCGCGTCTCCGAAGAGAAGTTCGGCGCGGTCGGAAACGCCGAATCCGGCGAGATTCTGCTCCGCGCGCACATGCCTGTCGGGGTCATTTTCGATGGATACGAGCCGCGCCTCCGGGCAGGTCACAAGGAGCGCCGCCGCCGTCAGGCCCTCCGCCGTGCCGATCTCCAGGATGGAAGACGGACTGCGCATGCGCGCGAGGGCGAGCAGCAGCGCGAGAACATCGTCCGCCGCGGCGGGGTCCAGCCCTTTTGTCGCCTCCTCTCGCAGCTGCAAAAGCCGTGCGGGAAGGACGGGTAGAGAAAAGTCGGATATCCGCATGATCAGATACGCACGATGTTCGCCATGATGACGGGGTTCTGCTTGGTCTTTTTATAGATAAAGTTCTTGACCGCCTTTTTGATGGCTGCGGCAAGTTCCGTGTTGGCCGTATCGCCGAGCACGTCCGTCTGGCGCACGCAATTTTCCACGATCCGCTTGATGTCGTAGGCATAATCGGCGTTCTCCGGCATGACGAAGCCGCGATTGACGACGTTCGGCTCGCTGAGAAGATCGCCGCTCCTTTCGGAAACGCAGGCCGTGATGACAAAGATGCCGTCTTCGGACAGGTGCTTGCGGTCCTTCATGACCACGCTGTTTTCCTTGTCTTCGAGGTTAGCGCCGTCGACGAGCCGCGAACCGGAAGAGATGCTCTCCCCGAACTGCATGGTATCTTTCGTTAGCTCCACGCAGTTTCCGATGTCGGGCAGCAGAATGTTGTTTTCGCTCATGCCGAGTTCGACGGCCAGCTGTGCGTGGCGTTTGAGATGCCGATACTCGCCGTGCACGGGAATAAAGAACTTCGGCTGCAGGAGAGTATGCAGAATTTTCAGCTCCTCCTGGCAGGCGTGGCCGGATACGTGGATCTTTTCCAGCGATTCGTACACGACTTCCGCACCCTTCCGATAAAGGTTGTTGATGACGTTGTAGATCATCTTTTCATTGCCGGGAATGGGGCTGGCGGAAATGATGATCGTGTCGTTTTCTCCGATGGTGACCTTGTTGAAATCCCCCGCGGCCATGCGCGTGAGGGCGCTCATCGGTTCACCCTGGCTGCCCGTGGATACGATGACGATCTCGCGGTCAAAGTAATTTTTGATCTTTTCCACGTCGATGAGCACGCCTTCGGGAATGGTCAGCTCGCCGATCTTGGTAGCGGCGTCCACGACGTTGAGCATGCTCCTGCCGGAAAGAGCCACCTTGCGGCGGTATTTGGCGGCAAGGTCGACGATCTGCTGGAGACGGTGCACATTGGATGCAAAGGTCGCCACGATGATGCGGCGGTTGGCGTTTTCGGAAAAGAGATGATCGAGCGTGGTGCCTACCACCGTCTCGCTCATCGTGTAGCCGCGGCGTTCGACGTTGGTCGATTCGCAGAGCAGGAGATTGACACCCTCCCTGCCGATCTCCGCGATGCGCGAAAGATCGATGGGCTTGCCCGCCACGGGCGTGAGGTCGATCTTGAAGTCGCCGCTGTGATAGATGCGACCCTGCGGCGTGTCGATCAGCAGTGACACCGAGCCCGCGATGGAATGGTTCACGTTGATGAATTCTACCCCGAAACAGCCGAGTTTGACCTTATCTCCCGGCTTTACGCAGATAAGCTGCGCCTTGTTGATGCGCTGTTCGCGCAGTTTGTTGTCGGCCAGTGCGAGCGTCAGTTTCGTGGCATAAACAGGGACATTGATCTCTTTGAGCAGGTAAGCGATGCCGCCCACGTGGTCCTCGTGGCCGTGCGTCACCAAAAGTCCGCGCACCTTGTTTTTGTTCTGCACGAGATAACTGATATCCGGGATCACGAGGTCGATGCCGGGCAGCTCCTCGTCCGGGAAGGTAAGGCCCGCGTCGATGATGATGATGTCGTTCCCGTATTCGATGGCGGTCATGTTTTTGCCGATCTCGCCCACACCGCCGAGGAACATGATCTTCACGGGGTTCTTGCCCCTGCCCTTTTTCGCCTGACGCGCGGGTTTGCCGTTGCGCTCTTCCTTCGGGCGCATCTCTTTGCCGCGGCTATCCTTGCCGCGCGACTCCGAAAAGATGTCTTTCCCGCGCGACTCCGCGCGCACCTCGCTAGCGGGCATGTCCTTGACGCGGAAAGCGCCCTTCGTCTGCCGACGCTCCGTTTCGCGGGATTTTTCCTGCTGTTCGCGGCGGATGTCGCTGACGTTTCCGAGAAAGAGCGGCATCTCCTTTTTGTTCCTGGTCCCGTCCGGCCTTTTCTGCTGTGTGAAAGTACGGTCGTTTCTGTCTTGCTTCAAAATATACTCCTTACACTTCGGCCCGGGCAATACGCGACAAAGGGCTGAATGCCATCCAGCCCCCTCTTCCGGTTTTCTCCGTTCAGAACGAATGCCCGGCCTGTTATTTTTATCTTTCAGACGAATGCGGCTCTCAGCAGGTCCTGCAAAATGCAGACCTGCGGTTATGCGCAGGCGCCATGTACCTCGGCAAAAGGGAGAATTGCGATCTTGCGCGATCTCACGCACACCTGCAAAATACTCTGCCCGATCCTGCGCGGACGCCGTGCGGTTCGCTAAACCGCAAAGCCGCGTCTTCGGAGTTACACCGGCTTCGTCTGTTTGCTCATTCTGCCGCATTGCGGCAGAATGAGGCGAATCCTGTTTTATTTAAGCCTGCTGTTTGCGATACGCGAGGCGAGTTCGCTGACGATCTGTTTGGAGAGCGCGTCCGGGTTCTCGTCTTTCACGGGCAGCTTGCGCTTTGTGACGCGCAGAGGCTGTTCCGTATGCTCCACTTTGTTGTCTTTCGAAGAGACGGCAGGGCGCAGCACGCGGGGCTTTTTGGGTGCGCTCACGCGCGGAATGCCCGCGATCTTCTCGTGCACGGCTTCCGCCACGGGTTCGGCGGCGACCGGCTGGACAGACGGCTGGGCGGCCGGCTGGACGTTCAGGCGGCCGATCGCATCGAGGATCGCCTGCGTATCCACCGACGGCGCAGGCTGCGGTTTTTCCTCCGCCTGTACGGGCGAGAAATCGATGAAATAGGAAAGATTGAAGGACATGATCTCCTTTTTGAGCTCGTTGAGATTGTCGATCTGCCCCTTTTCGGGCACATTTTCGCCGATCGCTTCCTTCATCTCCATGAGCTCTGCGAGGGTATCTCTGTCCATCGCCTCCATATCGGTATCCAGGAAAAGCGCGTTCTTCGCCGAAAGAAGTTTCTGCAATACGTCTTCCTGCGGGAGAGCGGGCGCCTGTTCAAAAGCCGAAACCGCCTGTCTGAACGCTTCGAGAGCTTCGGCGGAATAGGTGACGGGCAGATGATTCTGTGCGACGGCATCCGACACCGCCGTCAGCGCCGCCGTGCCCCAGATATTGACGCGGGAAAGGCGCACGCGGAGGTCGGAAAGCATGGTTTCGCCCCGCAGGATGTTCCCGCTGATGATATAGCGGTTCGCGTCGTCTTTGGCGCGGTTTGCCGTGACGAGCAGATCGGGGATCAAATCATACGAAAGGGTGCGCAGATACTGCGCGATGAGCGTATCCAGCTTGCGGAATTCGGGCATATGCTTCACACTCACGGCCCCGTCCAACGTGCTCTTGATGTCGTCGATCTTCTGCTGCATGGCAGAAAATTCCGCGCGCTCGGGAGCCGCCGCAGCAGCACCTGCCGCCGCTCCGACGCCCGCACCCGCCATGATCTCCACGATGTGACGCGCCAGCGTCTCGTAATCGATCCCGCCCGAAACGACTTTCGCCGCCACACGGTCGGCAAGCTGATCGTAATCGACCGGCTGCAAGGCGTTCAGCTTTTCGTCGAGAGCCGTGATACCCTCGCCGATGGGTTTGAGCGTCTCTTCGAAAGCCGCCGTATCGACAGGCTTGATCGCGTCGATCTTGGCAGAAAGATCATCGTAAATAGCCATATCCTGTTTATAGGAATATTTGAGTTCCTGCAGGATATCGTCGCGCATTTTTTCAATGTCGAGCGAAAGCCCGGAATACATGCCCTCCACCGCGAGCGAAACGTCGCCCTTGCGGAAACTCGCGACGGCGGAATCCCGGGGCGTTATGGCCATGCTGTCCACCTTCTGCGACAGCTCGGAGATCGCTTTATTCTGCTGCTGTACCTGCGCCTGTTCGCGTTCACGGCGGGCAAGGGCAAGTTCCTGCTGCGCCTTTTCGTGCTCGCGGCGAGCCTGGTCGCGCAGCTGTTCGCTGCGTTTCCTCTCCCCGCTCTCGATCTCCGCAAGAATAGACGAGCGCTGCTTTTCCAGCTCTTTGACGAATTTTTCCACACTCGAACGCTTGTAGCCGTTGTAATCGTCCGACGGGGCATCGCCGCGCTTGGCGCGCATGGCGGCGATCTCATCCATCGCGTTGAGCACTCCGCGCATTTCGGAAAGGTATTTTTCTGTGCTTTTCAGGCGTTCTGCCGCCGTAAGCCCGCCTGCCTTGTTCTGAGAGTCTGCCATATAGCCCCCTTCGAAGCCGTAGCCTCGCTTTGTTTTGTCTGCCGCCGCGTCTTCGGGTGACCGCGCCGCGGACTTGCTCTTTTCCATTTACTATTTTACTATATTTCGGAAAAAAAGTAAATACTTTGCCCGATTATTTTGGACAATCCTGCCAACTTTTTATACAAATTGTTTCATTGCAGAAATTTTTTTGTTCCCCCTCCCGTTTGACGCGCCCAAAGAGTTGCTTAATGCGTCCGTTTATTATATAATATTATTATATGGCGGCGGAAGATGCCATACCGCATTCCGGCGAAAATTTTCGGCGCCGTTCGTTTTTGTAAAAATATCTAAGGAGTACTGAATATGAGAGTTTATAACTTTTCGGCAGGGCCTTCGATGCTTCCGCTCGAAGTGCTGGAAGAGGCACAGAAAGAGTTCCTCGATTTCCAGGGCACGGGCATGAGCGTATGCGAGATCAGCCACCGCGACAAAGCGTTTTCCGCAATCGTGGAAGAGGCGGAAGCCAATCTCCGCGAGCTTCTCAACATCCCCGAGAACTACTGTGTTCTGTTCGTGCAGGGAGGCGCCAGCCAGCAGTTTGCAGCCGTACCCCTCAACCTGATGCACACGGGCAAAGCGGACTACATCGTGACGGGCAACTTCTCGAAAAAAGCCTGGCAGGAAGGGCAGATCTACGGGGATGCGCGCAAAGTCGCCTCTTCGGAAGACAAGACCTATACCTATATTCCCGATGTGGACAAGATCGCTTTCAATGACGACGCCGATTATGTGCACATCTGCTCCAACAACACCATCTTCGGTACCCGTTACATCAAGTTCCCGAACGTCAAGGCTCCCCTCGTGGCGGACATGAGCTCGGAAATCCTTTCGCGCGAGATCGATGTATCCAAATTCGGCGTCATCTACGCCGGCGCGCAGAAAAACGTGGCGCCCGCGGGCGTGACCATCGTCATCGCGCGCAAAGACCTGATCGAGAACCCTCTGCCCGATTGCCCGACCATGCTCAAGTGGAAGACGCAGGCGGACAACGGTTCCCTGTACAACACGCCCCCCTGCTTTGCCATCTATATGGCCAACCTCGTCTTCCGTTATCTGAAAAAACTGGGCGGCATCAAGGAGATCAACAAGATCGATGAGTATAAAGCGGGACTCCTGTACGACTTCATCGACAATTCCAAATTCTATACCAACAACGTAGTCAAAGAATACCGCTCGATCATGAACGTGCCTTTCGTGACCCCCTCGAAAGATCTGGACGACAAATTCGTAAAAGAGTCGAAGGCGGCCGGGCTCGTGTCGCTGAAAGGACACCGCCTGGTGGGCGGCATGCGCGCCTCCATCTACAACGCAATGCCCGTAGAAGGGGTGAAAGCGCTCATCGAGTTCATGAAAAAGTTCGAAAAAGAAAACGCCTGAACGGGCACTTACCGACGATAAGGAGAAAACAATGCCTCAGATACTCAAGCTCAACGAGATCAGCCCCGTAGCGGACAGGGAATTCCCTGCCGGCTACACCTTCACCAAGGAAGCGACGGCGCCCGAAGGGATCATGCTGCGCAGCTTCAATATGCACGAATACCCTCTCAACGACGAACTGCTTGCCGTCGCACGGGCGGGCGCGGGGACCAACAACATCCCCATTCCGAAATGCTCCGAAAAGGGCATCGTCGTCTTCAACACCCCGGGCGCCAACGCCAACGCGGTGAAAGAGCTCGTCATGTGCGAGCTGTTCCTCGGCGGAAGGAAGATCGTCGACGCGATCGAATGGGTCAAGACGCTCAAAGGGACCGAAGGGATCTCCAAGGCCGTCGAAAAGGGCAAATCCGCCTTTGTCGGGCACGAGATCTTCGGCAAGACGCTCGGCGTCGTCGGGCTCGGCGCGATCGGCGTCCTGGTCGCAAACACGGCGGCGAACCTCGGCATGCAAGTCATCGGCTATGACCCCTTCCTTTCGGTACAGGCCGCCCTGCACCTGGATACCCGCGTAAAGACCGCCGACCTCGCGACCCTCCTCAAAGAGGCGGACTTCGTGACCGTGCACGTCCCCCTCACCCCCGACACGCAGAGCATGTTCAATGCCGAATCCATTCAGAGCATGAAAGACGGCGTTGTCCTCATCAACAATTCGCGCGGCGAGCTGGTCGACGTTCCGGCCATCCTTGACGCGGTGAACAGCGGTAAAATGGAGCGCTACATCACAGACTTCCCCTGCGAAGAGCTCATCGGAGCCAAAAACGTGATCTGCGTCCCGCACCTGGGCGCCAGCACCCCCGAAGCGGAGGACAACTGTGCGGCGATGGCGGCGAGAGAACTCGTCGACTACATCGAAAACGGCAACATCACCCACAGCGTGAACCTGCCCGACGTCTCCGCGCCCCGCACTTCCGCCGCTCGCTTGTGCGTCATGCACAAGAACGTGGAGGGCGTGATCTCGAAGATCACCTCCATCATTTCCGGCGAAAACATCAACATCGCCAATCTCCTGGATAAGTCCAAAAAAGATATGGCTTACATGATCGTCGATCTGGATGCGACTCCGAATGAAAAAGTGATCAAGGATATCCGCAAACTCGACAGCGTCATCCGTCTGCGCGTGTTTGACTGATCAAAAAATGAAAACTCCTTTGCTTCTGTACGGTGAGAAAGTTCTCATGCGGGATGCAAAGGAGTTTTTTTGTTGCCCTGCGTAGTAAGAAAGTTCTCATGCGGGATGCAAAGGAGTTTTTTGTTGCCCTGTGTAGTAAGAAAGTTCTCATGCGGGATGCAAAGGAGTTTTTTGTTGCCCTGCGTAGTAAGATAATTTTCATGCAGAAAGCAAAAAAGTTTTGCCATACGCTGTACAAAAATTTTCATGCTAAAAACAATAGAACTTTTGCCGCACGAAAACAATTTTTTCTTGTCCTGCGGCCGGCGTATGCGGACCGCGCAAACATCACTGCTTATAGCGTTTCCGGTTGATGTATTGGGTCGCTTTTTCCGGCAGGATGCGTTTGGCGACGGCATAAAATTTGTTCCAGCCGCCGCATTGCAGCAAAAGGGGCGGATTTTTCTCGCAGAAAGCGTCTGCGATGGAATTTGCCACCTCCCCCGCACTCATGCCACCCTGCTCCATATTGGCGAGAGCGGCAGCCGCGCGCTTGACTTTGGCGGCATATTCGCGGTTGTCCTCGTCCGCGTAGATCTTCCGCTTGAAAGTAAAGCCGGTGGAGGTCCCGCCGGGCTGTGCGGAACAGACGCGGATATTGTACGGCCCGAGCTCGATCGCGGCCCCCTTTACGAGCATATCGACCGCCGCTTTCGAACTGCTGTAAAAGCTGTCGAACGCGACAGGAAAGGTTCCGCCCATGGAGCTGACGAGAATGATCTTCCCGCCCCGCTTTTTCAGATAGGGAGCCACGGCGCGGATGGCGCGCAGCGCGCCGAAATAATTGACTTCAAAGAGATAGCGGTAGTCCTTTTCGTCCGCATACTCGATCGGGGCGGCCATCGAATACCCCGGGCAATAGACAAGCCCGCAGATATACTCCGCTTCGGCCGCGATGCTCTTGACCGCCTTTCCGAGCGTATCGCCGACGGTCACGTCCGCCGCGTAGTTTTTCACCCGCTCCAGCCCGCAGGGCGTGCGGGAAATGTTCACGACGGAATACCCTCTGCCTACCAGGCGCAGCGCCGTTTCGTAACCGATGCCCGACGATGCCCCGACGACGATCACCGTCTTTCTGGCGCGCTCTGCGCGCTGTTTTTCCGCGCTGTCCTGTTCGGAGGCGCTTTTTTTCGTCTTTTCGGAAGTTTCCATGCCGAAGTTATTGCCGGAACCTTCCCTTTTTATACGCGCGGAAAAATTTTTTATACGAGCAGTGCGCCGAGTTTTCTACGCGCGAGAAAATTTTTATCCGAAAAATGCGTCGGGTTTTCTACGCGCAAAAGAACTTTATCCCAGCAGTACGTCGAGAAACATCATGAGTACAAAGCCGAAGGTGACGCCGCAGACGGCGGATGTCTTCCCTTCCGCCACGCAGGGCGGGATGAGCTCCGCGCAGCACACCGCCACCATCGCGCCCGCCGAAAAGGAGAGCGCCCAGGGCAAAAGCGAGGAGATGAGCCCCACCGCCGCCGCTCCTGCCACGCCGGCGAAGATCTCGACGATCCCCGAAAACTGACCGTAGAAGAATGCCCGTGCCGCCGAAAACCCGTTTCTGCGGAGCGGTACGGCGACGCAAAGTCCTTCGGGAAAGTTCTGTATCCCGATGCCAACGGCCAGCATGACGGCGGCGATCCAGTCGGAATAGCTGCCCGTGAGCGAGCCGAACGCGACGCCGACGGCGAAGCCTTCGGGGATGTTGTGCAGGGTCATCGCGGCGAACGTGAGGAATCCTCCCCGTTTCTTTCCTTCGGCAAACGACGGGACGCGCGACATGACAAAATCGGACAGGACGATGAACGCCCCGCCCGCCAGAAAACCGACCGACAGCACGAGTGCGGCAAAAGCATCGCTTTCACCGCTTTCCAGCCTGGTCATGGCCGGAAGCAGAAGTGAGAAAAAGCTCGCGGCGATCATGATTCCCGCGGCTGTTCCCTGCATCGCATTGACCGTGCGGGAAGAAAATCTCTTCGATAAAAAAACAAACGACGCGCCGAGCGCCGTCATAAACCAGGTAAAGCAAGTGGCGAGCGCCGCCTGAACCCAAAGCGGCAACTGCATGAGCGGCTGCAAAATTTTATCCTCCGTAAAGTACCCTCATACCATCCTATGCCACAGCCTTGCCGCACGTGCACGATATGCCCGAACCTCCCCCGTGCCCCTGCCGCCTCCTGCCGCCTCGGTTTTTACTTCAAGCCAATTTGTTTGCCTTTTTTCTTGCCTGCCGCGTTCGCTTTTTCCTTTTCGCCCCTGCCTGCCTTTTCTCCGTCTTTTCGCCCCTTCGTCCTATGCCTGTTTATTCACCTCCGACGCGCCTTGCTTCTCTTTGCACCGACTTCGCTTTTCCATGTGTCCGCGCCAATCACTTTTTCACCGTCTATTGCATAATACAGACCAAGCCGCCTTTCTCCGATAAAAGAAGCGCCCGGCACAAGGCCGGGCGCTTCTGTAACGGAATGAATCCGATCAATGCAGAAATCCTTTGATGATGGCGTCTTCGGCCTCCTGTTCAGTAAGGCCGAGGCTCATGAGTTTCAAAAGCTGTTCGCCCGCGATCTTGCCGACCGCCGCCTCGTGCACGAGGCTCGCTTCGGGGCTGACAGCGTCGATCTTGGGAACGGAAATGATGCGCGCGGAATCGAGCACGATGCCGTCGCACTCCACGTGCCCGAAACATTCGTTCTTGCCGATCATGTTCGAGTGGAAATCCTGCGTCGACTTTCCGCGGGCAACGCTGCGGCTGACGATGTCCGCACGGCTGTTTTTCCCGCGCAGATTTACCTTGAAATCGGTGATCGCACGCTCGTCACCGTCAGTGAGGATCTTCTCTTTGACGATCAGCTGCGCGTCTTTGCCGACGGTCGCAAACGTCTTGCGGTCGGTATAGGTCACGCCGCCCAGCTGCGTCGACTCCATCGTAAAGGAGGAACGCTCTTTGAGAAAGATCTTGGTCACCGGCATAAATTCTTTTTTACCCGACCCGTCTCCGTTCGCATAGTGCCGCTCTACATACCGCACCTTCGCATTTTTTTCCAGATGGAAGGTGTGGATGCCGTCGTGCACCGCGTCGCCGCAAGTGTCGTTGTGAATGCCGCACCCGGCGATGATGGTCACGTCCGCATTTTCGCCGATATAAAAGTCATTGTAGACGAGGTCCTGAAAGTCCCCCACCGTCAAAAGCACGGGGATGTGCACGGACTTCCCTTTCACGCCCGGTTTTACAATGATATCGATTCCGTCTTTATCCTTTTTGGAAACGATCTCCACGTCGCTGTCCGAATTGCGCGCAAGCAGTTTCCCGTTCTTGCGGATGTTGAAGCTGCCTTCCGGCACGCCGTGCAGATCCGCTATGGTTTCCAGCAATTCTTCGTCGATCTTGTCCATAGTTCAATTCTCCTGTCCGATGCGCCAGCAAAGAGGACGTCCCTGCGAAAGTTTTTCAAACATTTCCTCTTTTCTGCCCGCAGTGATCACTTTGTCATTTTCGAAAAGCACGATCTGGTCGGCCGTTTCGAGAATGCGCTGCTGATGGCTGACGATGATCACGATCTTGTCGTGCAGCTTCCGGAACACCTTTACAAGGTCTTCAAAGCTCCACAGGTCGATCCCCGCCTCCGGCTCATCCAGCAAAAACACCTCTCCGCCCTTGGCGATCGCAGAGGCGAGCTCGATGCGTTTGAGCTCCCCGCCCGAAAGGGTGCCGTCGACCGGGCGATCGATATAATTCCGTGCGCACAGTCCCACGGCGGAAAGACATTCGCACATCCCGTCCGTGTCCAGCTTTGTCCCGCAGGCGAGTTCTAAGAGTTTTTTTACCGTGATGCCCTTGAACCGTACCGGCTGCTGGAAAGCGATCGTAAAGCCTTTGCGCGCACGGTCGGTCACGGACATCCCCGTGATGTCTTCGCCGTCGAAGAGAATGCTTCCGGAAGTGGGCTTTTCAAACCCCATCAGAATTTTGATGAGGGTGGATTTGCCGCTTCCGTTCGGGCCCGTGATCACCGAGATTCCCTTTCCGAACGTGAGATTCACGCCTTTTAAGATATCCTGCTTTTTTCCCGTTTCGTCTTTTACCGTATATCCGATCTGTTTAAGTTCCAGCATCTGTTTTCTCCCCGGCGCCGCGGCGCCGTTCTTCAGTATCTGCTTTTTTTGGGGAAATTATAAAACAAACGGCGGGCCGCTGTCAAACAAATTGCGCCTTCCGCCGTTGGGTATTTTGCCGGAATACCGCGCCGAAAATGTTCCTGCGCCGTTTTCCCGGAAATTCAGATGTTTTTGATCGTCTGAAAAAAGTTTTTTGTCAGACGTCCACCTCGCCCTTTTCGCCGAGCTCTGCAGCGTGTGCGGCGAGGATGGGGTCGATCTCCGCGGAAATAAACTCCGTGACCTGCTCTGCGCTGCGGCCGATAAACTTTTTCGCGTCGAGCATCTCGTCCAGTTTATCCCAGACGGCGCGGAACATCTCGTCTTTTTTAATGCGCGCGACGAGGTCGTTGTCTCCGCCCTCTTCCTTGACCACCTTCCCTGCCTGCATGGAAAGAACGCGGATGCGCTCGTGCAGTTCCTGCCTGTCTCCGCCAGCCTTGACGCATTCCATGATGATGTTTTCCGTCGCCATGAAGGGAAGCTCCGCCGCGATATGTTTGGCGATGACCTTTTCATAGACGACGAGATTTTCGGCAACATTCATATAGAGATTCAGCACGGCGTCGATGGTCAGAAACGCCTGCGCGATGACGATGCGCTTGTTGGCAGAATCGTCGAGCGTGCGCTCGAACCACTGCGTGGACGCCGTAACGGCCGCATTCATCGGCAGACTCAATACATAGCGCGCCAAAGAACCCATGCGTTCGCTGCGCATCGGGTTGCGCTTGTAGGCCATGGCCGAAGAACCGATCTGGCTCTTTTCAAACGGCTCTTCGATCTCTTTCATGTGCTGAAGAAGGCGGATATCGTTGGAGAAACGGTAGGCGCTCTGCGCGATCTGCGAGAGAACGCACAGCACGTTGTAATCGAATTTGCGGGGATAGGTCTGCCCCGTCACGCCGTATACCTTCGAATACCCCATTTTGGCGACGACTTTCTTTTCCAGCTCTTTCACCTTTTCCCCGTCGCCGTCAAACAGGTCCAAAAAGCTCGCCTGCGTGCCCGTCGTGCCCTTGACGCCGCGCAGTTTGACGGTGTCTTTGAGATGCACGAGGTCGATATAGTCCATTTCCAGATCGGAAAGCCACAAGGTCGCGCGCTTGCCGACGGTCGTCAGCTGTGCCGGCTGCAGATGTGTGAACCCCAGCGTCGGCAGCGAACGGTAGCGAAGCGCAAAGGCTTTGAGCTTGTCCATCACGTTGACGAGCTTTTTCATGACGATGTTCAGCGCGTCGTCGATGACGATGACCTCCGCATTGTCCGTCACATAACAGGAGGTGGCGCCGAGGTGGATGATCCCCTTTGCCTTTTTGGCCTGCTCGCCGTATGCTTTGACGTGCGCCATCACGTCGTGCCGCACTTCATGCTCGAAGCGGCGGGCGACGTCATAATTGATGTCGTTCGCGTATTTTTTCAGATCCGCGATCTGCTCGTCGGTGATGGGCAGGCCCATCTCTTTTTCCGATTCTGCCAGCGCGATCCAAAGCCGGCGCCAGAGACGGAATTTTTTATCGTCGGAAAAGTTTTCCGCCATTTCTCTGCTCGCGTAGCGCGTGAGCAGCGGGTTTTCGTAAACGCTCGTATCTGCCATGGTATTCTCCTTTCCTTCCACAAGAAAAAACGGCCGTATCGCAGCCGCTTTTCCGCATTAAATGTCGAGTTTGTTGAGCAGGTCTTTGAGCGACTTGATCTCGTCCAAAGTAAACGTGATGCCCTTGCCCATACGGTCGTGCCCCTCGTTCCAGGTGCGGATATCGTAAACGGGCTCGCGCTCGCTCCAGCTTACAAGATTGAGTTCCTTCGCCCAGCCGTTGCCCGTTTCGCCGAGAACGCCCAGTTTTTCGGTGATTTCATATTTGAGTTCCGCCATAATTAAATGCCTCCGCATTTGATATAATCTATTATAACATGCGCGCGCGGAGATGTAAAGAATTTTGTCACACTTTTCCGTCGTATGGCGCACTTTTCGCACCGAAAACCGTCTTATTTGCCGAAATTGGGGATCTCGTTTTTCAAATAATCTTCGTTGAAATAATAATAAATATTATCCCCGGATGAACCCCACGATCTCTGCATAAGAAAATCGTCGCAGTAAATTTCAAATTCCCAACTCCAATCAGTACGGACATCGTCGCCGTTATGAGCCGGGTCATATTCTGCTGAATCGTAAAAACAAAATAACTTTTCTCCCACGATTTTATAGCGAAAATGAACGGAATAGGAGTTGACGGTTCCCCCTCCTGAGGGATATTCAACAGAATTGAAGTAATGATACAAGCCCGTATCGTCAGAAGTGAAAATAAAATATGTCTGCTCGCTTTCCGGCTCGCTGATATCATATACTTCGATATACTTTTTATTCAATGTTACGCTCGCCGTAGTGCTTGTTCCGGCGTCTGTCGCTTGCGTATCGTCACTGCATCCGGCAAAAGCGCCGACCAGCAAAACCGCCGCAAAAATGCTCAAAATGACCGCTAAAATTTTCTTTTTCATGACCTTTCCCTCCCAAGATATATTTTTACGCAGGGCGGTTATTGTTTGCCCCGCCGTAAAACCGAATCGATATTCCCAAAAGCATAAGGGAGCGGAAAACTTCCCGCTCCCCGCAAATGCTCTTTACTTCGCGTATTCAACGCCGCGGAATTCGCGGATGACATTGACTTTGATCTGTCCGGGATATTCGAGTTCCTGTTCGATCTTTTTGGCAATATCTTTGGCGAGGAAGAGCGTCTGCGCGTCGTCGATCTGCTCCGGCTTTACGATCACGCGCACTTCGCGGCCGGCCTGGATCGCATAGCTCTTGTCGACTCCCTTGAAGGAAGAAGCGATCGTTTCAAGCTGCTCGAGGCGCTTCACGTAATTGGTGCTCGTCTCGCGCCTTGCACCCGGCCTTGCGCCCGAAATGGCGTCTGCCGCCTGCACGAGGACGGCCTCCACCGTCTTGGGTTCCACGTCGCCGTGGTGTGCCATGATGGCGTTGATGACGTTGTTGCTTTCCTTGTACTTTTTGGCGAGATCGGCACCGATCTGGATGTGCGTGCCCTCCTGCTCGTGGTCGACGGCCTTGCCGATGTCGTGCAAAAGTCCCGCACGCTTTGCGAGGTTGACGTCCAGTCCCAGTTCCGCCGCCATCATGCCGGCAAGCTGCGCCACTTCGATGGAGTGCTTGTACACATTCTGACCGTAGCTCGTGCGGTATTTGAGTCTGCCGAGCAGCTTGATCAGTTCGGGATGCAGACCGAAGATGCCCACTTCGAACATCGCCGCTTCGCCGTTTTCCTTGATCTGCTGGTCGAGCTCTTTTTTGACTTTCTCCACCGTCTCTTCGATGCGGGCGGGGTGGATGCGGCCGTCGCTGATCAACCTTTCGAGGGCGAGGCGCGCCACTTCCCTGCGCACGGGGTCGAATCCGGAGAGGATGACCACTTCGGGCGTATCGTCGATGATCAGCTCGATGCCCGTGGCGTTTTCGAGAGCGCGGATGTTGCGGCCCTCGCGGCCGATGATGCGCGCCTTCATGTCGTCGTTCGGAAGAGGTACAACGGATACGGTGATCTCGGAAGCATGGTCGCTCGCGCAGCGCTGAATGGCGAGGCTGATGATCTTCTTGGCGTTCATGTCCGCCTCGTCCTTGGCTTCCTGCTCGATGTTGCGCACCTGCACGGCCACATCATGGCGGGTCTCGTCGAGGATGTTCTCGGTGAGAAGTTTTTTCGCCTCTTCACGGGTGAGCTGGGCCACTTTTTCCAGCTCCTGGATCATCAGATCATGCTGGTGATTGATCTTTTCCTGCGTCTTTTTGATCTCTTCTTCCTTGCGCTGCAGATTCTTTTGCTGCTGTTCGAGCGATTCGGATTTCTTTTGCAGAGCATCCTCTTTCTTGTCGATGTTGTCCTCTTTCTGCATGATGCGCTGTTCGGCGCGAGCAAGTTCTGCCTTCTTTTCTTTCGATTCGCGCTCAAACTCGTTGCGCAGTTTTAAGTCCTGTTCCTTAGCCTCTAAAATAGCTTCTTTTTTTAATGCTTTACTCTCGGCTTCCGCCTCTTCGAGCATTACTTTGATCCTTTGATCGACTTCGCCGATTTTTTTTGCCGTGATCTTGCTGCGAAGATAAGACCCTGCAAAAAAAGCGGCTGCACCGACTGCCACAATAGCGACGGCAAGAACGATCGCCACCCAAAGCGGCGCCGTGCTTGCAAGAAACAGGGAGCTCAGGTTCGGTGAAAACATACAAAGCCTCCTGTAAGATAAACTGTAATATAAATCGTCAAAAAGCGGATAGTCGCTTTCCCCTATTTATACCTATTCAATTATACACGATTTCGGCGGGAAAGTCAATGGCTGAATGGCAACTTCACCCGCCAAAAAGAAAAAAGTTTCGGCCGATAATCATCGGCCGAAACCCCTTGCGTCAGAGTTGATTCAGTTCGTCCAGCCACAGCGCTGCGACGGCATCGGAGGGCATGTGCCAGTCCCCTCTCGGCGAGAGGGAAACGGAACCTACCTTCACGCCGTCCGGAAGGCAGGAACGCTTGAACTGCTGCGAGAAAAACCTCTTATAGAAGTTTTTCAGCCACTTTTTCAGCACTTCATCCCCGTATTTTCCGGCAAAGGCACGCCTTGCAAGATAGAACACTTTGGCAGGAGAAAATCCCCAGCGCACAGCGTAATACAGGTAGAAATCGTGCAGTTCGTACGGCCCCACGAGCTCCTCCGTCTTCTGGGCGATGGCGCCGTTTTCGGGCGGGAGAAGTTCGGGACTGATCTCGGTGGCGAGGATATCTTCCAGCACCTTCTGCACCCTGCCGCCGAGGCGGACAGCCTCGTGCCGGATGAGGTGCTTTACGAGCGTTTTGGGAACGGATGCGTTCACGCCGTACATGGACATATGATCGCCGTTGTACGTCGCCCAGCCGAGCGCCAGCTCGGACAGATCTCCCGTGCCGATCACGAGCCCGTTCTCATCGTTGGCGATGTCCATCAGAACGAGCGTGCGCGTGCGCGCCTGGGCATTTTCATAGGCGGCGTTCCGCACCCCTTCGTCGTGACCGATGTCGCGGAAATGCCTGCGCACGGCGCCCGCAATGTTCACTCGTCGCGACGTCACGCCCAGCTCCTTCATGAGCCGCAGGGAATTTCCCAGCGTCTTTTGCGTTGTGCCGAAGCAGGGCATGGTGACGGCGATGATCTTTTTGGGATCCTTGCCGAGCTTTGCAAACGCGCGCACGGTCACAAGGAGCGCCAGCGCGCTGTCAAGCCCGCCGGAAATACCGATCACCGCACTCTCCGCGCCCGTGTGTTCCAGCCGCTTTTTCAGGCCCGCCGTCTGGATGGAAAGGATAAGTTCGGAGCGCTCGCCGAGCGCGGAACTCTCTGCCGGAACGAAAGGCTGGGGCGAAAAAGTGCGCGTAAGTTCCGCATCCGAACCCGCCTCAAACTCCACGACGGTATAGCCGTCGCGGTCGGCGCCGTCATAAAAGGTGTTGATGCGGCGGCGCTCGAAAGCGAGCTTCGCCACGTCGATCTCCGAGTACAGAATGCCGTTTTCAAACGGCTTGCTCTCGGCGAGAATCTCCCCGTTTTCACAGATGATGTTGTGCCCGGAAAAAGCCATGTCCGTCGTCGACTCGCCGTCGCCCGCATCCGCATAGATATAGCCGGAAACAGTCTTGGCCGACTGGGCGCAGACGAGCAGCCGACGGTATTCCGCTTTGCCCGCCGTCTCGTCGCTGGCGGAAAGATTGACGATGATATTCGCCCCCGCAACGGCATGGGAAACCGAAGGGGGAGCCGGGACCCACAGATCCTCGCAAAGCTCCGCCGCTACCGTCAGATCCGCATTCCCCTTGCATCGGAACAAAATTTTGTTTCCGAACGGGACGCGTCCGCCCGCAAACGGCACGAAAGTGTTTTCGCCCGTATAGGGCTGAAAATTCCGCTTTTCGTAGAATTCTGCGTAGTTCGGAAGATGCCGTTTGGGGATGAGCGCGACCACCTTCCCTTCATTGAGCGCGGCCGCGCAGTTGTACAGCACGCCGTTCATCTCGAAGGGCACCCCTACAAAGGCGAGGAGGGGCTTGTTTTCGGTGAGTTTGGCGATCTCTTCCAGCGCCGAAGCACAGGCGCGCAGCAGGACATCCTGCCCGAACAGGTCGCCGCAGGTATAGCCGCAAAGACACAGTTCTGGAAAGACGGCAACTTCTGCACCCCCCTCCTGCATTTGCGAGAGCATGCGGCAGATATTTTCGCTGTTGTAGCGCACGTCTGCCACGCGGATACGCGGCGTGGCAGCGGCGACCTTGACAAAACCGTATTTCATCGGCTATCAGATTTCCTCTTCTTCCTCTTCGTCTTCGGAAACGGGGCCGTCTTTGGCGGGACGGTACGCCGCGCGGATCTTGTCCTCGATCTCCTTTGCCTTTTCGGGGTTGTTTTTCAGCCATTCGCGCATACGCTCTCTGCCCTGGGCGACTTTCTCCCCGTCAAAGGAAAACCATGCGCCGCTCTTGGCGATCACGCCGCACGCCGTGCCGAGGTCGATGATGCAGCCTTCCTGCGAGATGCCTTCCCCATAGAGGATATCGAACTCCGCCGTCTTGAACGGAGGCGCGAGCTTGTTTTTGACGATCTTCGCGCGTGTGCGGTTGCCCATGATCCCCTCGCTGTCTTTGAGGGCGTCCGCCTTGCGCACGTCCACGCGCACGCTGGCATAGAATTTGAGGGCTTTGCCGCCCGGCGTCGTTTCGGGGTTTCCGAACATCACGCCGACTTTTTCGCGCAGCTGGTTGATAAAGATGACGCACGTCTTCGATTTATTGATAAATCCCGTCAGTTTGCGCAGCGCCTGCGACATGAGCCGCGCCTGCAAGCCCACGTGAGAATCGCCCATGTCCCCTTCGATTTCCGCTTTGGGCGTGAGGGCTGCGACGGAGTCGATGACGATGAGGTCGACCGCCCCGCTGCGCACGAGCGAATCGGTAATATCCAGCGCCTGTTCGCCGGTGTCCGGCTGGGAGACATACAGGTTGTCCAGATCGACGCCGAGTTTTTTCGCATACACGGGATCGAGCGCGTGCTCCGCGTCCACAAAGGCGGCGATGCCGCCCAGCTTCTGCGTTTCGGCAATGGCATGCAGGGCGACCGTCGTCTTGCCCGAAGATTCGGGACCGTAGATCTCGATGATCCTACCGCGGGGAAATCCGCCGATGCCGAGCGCGATGTCCAGCGAAAGACATCCCGTGGGAATGACTTCGATGTCGGTATTCCCCGCAGCGTCGCCAAGTTTCATGATGGCGCCCTTGCCGTAATGCTTTTCGATCTGCGCCAGAACCTGATCCAGCGCCTTGAGCTTTTCGTTATCCATGGTAACCTCTCCGTTATAAATTTCTGTTTGATCGCGGCAACCGCCGCCCCTTTCCCCTTGCAGGGACCTGCATACAGCGGCAGATCTTCCGCAAAACCGACGCGGTCTGACTGCCTTGTCCAAAACTTTCTCCGACATTCGGATGCAAATTTTGCGGGCACACTTTGCAGGAAATTATTCTTCGTCGTCAATCCGACTGAAAAGAGCCGTCAGCGTATCACCTTACAGAGCAGGAAGAGCGCCTGATTGATCGCGCGCTCGGTGACATCCTTTCTGCTGCCGTGAAAGATATATTTGTAGACGTAGATCGCCTCGTTCGTGCCCGCCGCAATGTAGCAAAGGCCCACGGGTTTATTTGTCCCGTCGGAGGACGGTCCGGCGATGCCCGTAGTCGCGACGGCCGCGTCGCATTTTCCGCCCGCGAGCAGTCCCGCCGCCATTTCATACGCCGTCTGGTCGGAGACGGCCCCCAGCTGTGCGAGCGTATCCGCCTGCACGCCCAGCCTGCGCATTTTGGACTCGTTGGAATAGGAAACGACGCCCTCGTACACCACTTCGCTGGCGCCGGGTACCTCGACCAGGCGCGAGACCACTCCGCCGCCCGTAAACGATTCAGCCGTGGCCACCTTCATTTTACGCAGTTTCAGAAGCTCCACCGCGCGCCTGCCCAAAGGGGTGTCGTCGATGGCATAGATCTGATCTTTCAGCCCTTCCGCCACGACGCGCGCGGCGGCGTCGGCGAGCATTTTCGGCGCGTTCGAGTCGTACAGGATCTCGATGCGGTGATCGCCGTAGGAGGAATCCACCTGCACAGTCAGTTTGTCTTCCCCTGCCGCGGCGGCGCTTTTCACCGTCTCGGCAAGCCTGGCCGAAGACACGCCCACCGCCCGGAAAACGCTGCTCCCGAAGCGGAGCCCGCTCTTTTCCTGTAAGCGCAGGAGCACATACGCCTGCACGGCCGCGCTCCCTTCTTCGCCGAAGGGGAGAAAAAAGAAGAGCTTTTCTCCCGCGCTGAGCACGTTCTCCGAACCCTCACAGCGGAGAAGTTCGGCCGCTTTTGCCCGCAAGCCCGCCAGTGCGCCCGCCTCGGCGACGACCGCGGCGACGTCGAAAAAGTTCTTGCATTCGACGACCGTCTGCGAGAATTCGTGCCCCGCGCCTTCCGAAAGGATAAAAATTTTGTCTGCCGGATACCCCGCCGCGGCCAGCGCTTCGAGCGCGGGCTCAAACTGCCCGCCGAAGCGGCTGCGGCTGTTGCGTACCACGATGGCTGCGATCTTCATTGTTTCTGCTCTTGCAACACTTGTCTGTTGCGGACGATATAGGAAATCCCCGACCATACGGTGAGCACGGTCGCAATGCCCAGGCACACGAGCCCTATGGCGCAAATGACCTCACTCGCCTTTCCGAGTCCGAAAAAGTCCGCCCCCGCGAGGAGGAAGGCGATGGCGATGTCCTGAAAAGTGGTCTTGACCTTTCCGATCTTGTCGGCGGCCAGCACCAGTCCGGTCGAGGCGGCGACCATGCGGAAACCGCTCACGATCAGTTCCCGTGCAAGGATGACCGCCACGCAGACGCCCGCCGTCACGAGCACCCAGTCCCCCTGCCACGCGACGAGCAGAATCTGCGGGCGCACGAGCAAAAAGATGAGCGCGGTGGAAACCAGCACCTTATCCGCGATGGGATCGAGAAATTTGCCGAGGTTGGTCACGAGTCCGCGTTTGCGGGCGATGTGCCCGTCGAGAAAATCGGTACACGCCGCAACGACAAAGACGACGGCGGCGATGAAATAATTATACGGGATCACGTCCAGAAAAAAGATCACCGCAAACACCGGTATCAGGCAGATGCGCGAAAGGGTGATCCGATTGGGAAGATTCATTTTCGGTAGTCCTCCGTTTCTCCGTAAAGATCATAATCGTCCGCCCCCGTGATCCTGACCCGATACACTTTGCCCTGTTCGGCTAAGGGAGCGTGAAAGTATACTTTTCCGTCTATTTCCGGCGCGCTCCAGTACGCCCTGCCCTCGAACATGCCGCGCTCGTAGTCGATGCCGTCGCAAAGCACGTCGACGACCGTTCCCTTTTTCCCCTGCAAAAACGCGCGGGAAACCTCCCGCTGCGCCCTGTACAGCATCCGGACGCGGCGCTGTTTTTCGCGCGCGGGGATCTGGCCGGGAAGCTTGTATGCGGGCGTTTCCGGCTCCCGCGAATAGGCGAAAAATCCGCAGTTAGTGAGCTTGGCCTCGCGGAGAAAAGAGGCGAGCGCCTCGCACTCTTCCCGCGTTTCGGAAGGAAAGCCCGCGATAAAGGTCGAGCGCACGGCAATGCCGGGGATACGGTCGCGCAGTTTGGCGATGAGCGCGAGGTATTCCGCGCGCGTACCCTTGCGGTTCATGAGTTTCAGGATGCGGTCCTCGCTGTGCTGGAGCGGGATATCGATGTAGGGAAGAACCTTGGGGTTGACGGCCATCTCCTCGATGAGCTCGTCCGTGATCGCCTCGGGATAGCAATACAAGAGGCGTATATGCCCGATATTTTCCAGGGCGGACAGTTTGCGGATAAGCCCCGGAAGGCGGCTCGGTCCGCCCGCATCCGTACCGTAGCGGGTGGTGTCCTGCGCCACGAGAATGAGTTCGGAAAGATCCCCGAGCGAGGCGGCCTCTGCGACCAGCTTTTCCTCGGGATAGGAGCGGTAGCGCCCGCGGATCTTAGGGATCAGGCAATAGGTGCAATGATTGTCGCAGCCGTCCGCGATCTTCAGATAGGCGTAGTGCAGCGGCGTGGTGAGCACGCGGCCTTCCTCCCCTTCCGTCCCTTTCTCGACCGCATCCACGCGCACCCCTTCGGCATACGAATGTTCCAACGCGGGAAGAAGAGCTTCGGCATCGCTGCAACCGAGAAAGACGTCCCCTTCCGTGAGGGAGGGAAAGAGTTCGGAGATATACTTTTCGGGCAGGCAGCCGCTCACCACGATCTTTTCGAGGTTGCCGCCGCGGTAGCCGTTGCAGTCGAGGACGGTGTCGATGGCTTCCTTTCTCGCCGACTGCAAAAAGGCACAGGTATTCACGATGAGGATATTCGCCTCGGCGGCGTCATCGGTGATCGTATACCCCTTTTCGCGAAGGATGCCGAGCATGCGCTCGGCGTCCACACGATTTTTGTCGCATCCGAGGGAGATCATGCCGAATTTCTTGTCTTGCAAAAAACTCATTCGCCGTAATCTCCGTATTTGCTTTCAAATTCTTCTTTGGTCATGAGCACGTCGCGGGCCTTGGACCCGTTGAACGTGGCAATATAACCCATGTTTTCCATCCACTCGATGATCTTGCCCGCCTTGGGGTAGCCGACGCCGCAGCGGCGCTGGATCATGGAGATGGAAGCCTGCCCCATCGACACGACGGCGCGCAATGCGTCGATGTAGACGGCCTCGACGCTGTCGTCGGCGCCGCCGGAAGCGTCGCCGCCTCCCTGTCTCTGGTTGTTGATATAATCGGCGACACGGTCGTCGAAATAAGCTTCGTTGTGCTCCTTGATATAGCTGATGACGCTCTGCATTTCGGGATTGCTCACGAACGCGCCCTGCACACGCTTGGGAAAGGTCATGGAAGCCGTCCGATAGAGCAGGTCGCCCTGGCCGAGCAATTTTTCCGCGCCCGACTCGTCGAGAATGGTGCGCGAGTCGACCTCCTGCGTCACTTTCAGCGCGATACGAGTGGGAAGGTTGGACTTGATGACGCCCGTGATGATGTTCACCGAAGGTCTCTGCGTGGCGAGAACGAGGTGGATGCCCGCCGCACGCGATTTCTGCGTGAGGCGCTGGATGCGGTCCTCGATATCCTTTTTGGCGACGGACATGAGGTCCGCAAGCTCGTCGATGACCATGACGATCTTCGGCAGCTTTTCTTCTTCCGGCGTGAGGTTGGCGTTATAATCGTTGACGTCGCGCACGAGCGTGCCCTTTTTCGTCTTTTCCTTGAACAGGGTATAGCGGCGCTCCATCTCTGCGATCGCCCAGTTGAGCACGTTCACGACCTTCGCGGGGTCGGCGATGATCTCGTTGATCATCAGGTGCGGCAGCTTGTCATAGATGATGAATTCGTTCTGCTTCGGATCGACGAGAATGAGTCGCAGATCTTCGGGGCTGTATTTATAGAGCAGGCTGAGAATGAGCGCGTGCAGGCAGACAGATTTGCCCGAGTTCGTGGCGCCCGCCACGAGCAGATGGGTCATCTTGACCACGTCGCCGCAGATCGCGCGGCCCTCGATGTCTTTTCCCAATCCGAACACGAGCGCGCCGGGTTTGGCATTGACAAAATCGGGCGAAAGGATCAGATCGCGAAGCCCGACCGTCTCTTTTTTCTCACGGGGAACCTCGATGCTGATGGAACCGTTTTCATAGTTGAGCTGTACGTTGACGCCCGCCGCCGCGTGCAGACGCATGGCAAGCTCCTTATCGTAACCGAGAACGCGCGACGTAGGGATATTGCCCGGGATCTCGATGTCGTATCGGGTGACGGAAGGCCCCTGGGTGATCTCCTTCATCTCGCAGGGCACATGCAGGTTGGCAAGCGTCTGGATGATGATCTCGACGTTGATGTCGTCGTCTTCCGCGCTGCCCGCCACATGCGGATATTCGGTGAGAAGCGAAATGGGCGGCGGATTATATTTTGCATAGACGTGCTTGGGACGGGGCGCCTCTTCCTGCGGAAGTTCGCGCTGAATGCGGTCGCGCTGCAGAGTGAGAGAAGGCCTCTCCTCCTCCCGCCCGGCGTTTTCCATCGCCGCCGGCACGGAAGATTCTTCCGGCTCGTCGTCATCGAAAAGATCGGCCGCCGTCTCGGCGTCCGTGATCGGGCGGAGGTTGGACTGCTCCTCCTCCGGTTCCTGTACGGGAATGCCGCGCACCGGCTTTGTCTCCGGACGCTGCACCGCCCCGCCGCGGACTTCTTCTCCGCCGCTGCGGCCGCCGGAACGCAGATCTTCTCCTCCGCGACGGCTGTCGGGACGCAAATCTTCCCCCGCGCGCAGATCCATTTCGCCGGGGCGCTCGAACACATCTCTGTCTGGCAGCTCTTCCGGTGAAAACACATCGCGGCGTGCGGGCTCGGCTGCGCGGTCGCGAAGCGCGGGCCTCGACGCCGCCTCATCCCGCGAGGGGTTCAGGCGGACAGAGGTATCCTCGTGCGGAACGACGTTTCGGACCGGATTATTCTCGGGCGAAACAGTATTGCGCGCCGAAGTGTCTTCGGGCGGAACGGCGTTTCGGACCAGATTGTTTTCGGTCGGCACGGCGTTGCGTGACGAGGTGTTTTCGGGCGGAACAGCGTTTCGGACCGGATTGTTTTCGGTCGGCACGGCGTTGCGGGCCGAAGTATTTTCGGGCGGAACGGCATTGCGCGCCGCGGGCATATCGGTATGAGGCTGAGAAGTGTGTGTCCGCTCGGTTGAACCGAACCCGAAGCGGCGCGCGATATCGCCCGCATCGATCGAGGAATCGCGGGAAGGTTCGGGGCGGACGGCACGGTGAACGTCATAATTCCCCGCATTCCCGTTCACGCCGGGTACGGCTTCCGAACGGACGGGCTGGGCCTGTGACTGGAAACTCACCCCTGTCCCATTCGTATCTGCCGTATTTTGCGGCTGTGCGGAGCCATACACCGAACCGGATTGCGGCTGTGCGGAAACGTCATTCCGATAGAAGTCCTGCGCGGGCGCGGCAGAAGATTCCTCCGCCGTCGCGTCGGCGACGATCTTGCGGGGCCTGTTCGAATAGGAGATGTTGCCCTCCGCCGCATCCGCATACATCTGCGAATAACTGGAAGCGGCAGACTCCTGCGCCGCAGGGGCAGGCTGTTCTTTCTGCTCGGGCTGCGCCTTGGCGGGCTGACTGCGATGCGATTTGAGCTCATGCCCTTCCGAGAAAGGCGAGCTTCCGCCGAAGCTTTTGGAATAAGATTCGGCAAGGCTGCGCGCGCGGTCTGGTTTATTGAAATAGGATTTTTCGTCAAAAATGCGGTTGGAGGTATAGCCCGTACTGCTGTACAGGGAGCCGGACGAAGTCGAAGCGCTCCCCTTGGAACGGGTCACGGAAGGACTTTTCCCGCCCGCGTAATTCTGTTTATACCACGCATAATCGCCGCCGTCGTCCTGCAGCGAAGGCATCGGCGCGGTATACTGGGGCGGATACTGCATGGCGGGCCTGTCGGGATACAGGATGCTGCGGCCCTGTTCATAGGCAGAAGGCGCGGCGGGCGCAGCGGGCGCGATATTTTCGCGCGCACGGCGCTCCTCGCGCGATTCCTGGCGAAGCTCGCGACGGCTTTTGAAATCAAACTCGTCACCGATCGCATACAGTCTCTTGGAGCGCTCGGCGCCCTCTTCCCGGGCGGCGGGCTGCGGCGCACTGTCGGATGCGGCGGGTGCCTGGGCGGAATACTCCGGGGCAGACTGCGGCTGCTGCGCGGCATAGTTCAGATCGTACAGCGACGACGTATCGCCCGTGGCATATGCCGCGGGTTCGGAAGGCTGTTTCGCGGCGCGGCGGCTGCTGCGACCGGACGAAGCGGCGACATAGACGAGATACCCCGCCCCCACCGTGAGAAGGGAAAAGATAATATAGCCGCCCACGGAGGTGGTCAGCTTGCAGACAGGATATACGACCAGCCCGAACAGCACTCCGCCGCCCGTAGACTGGAAGAAGCTCCTCTCCCCTGCCGCATAGCAGGCAGAGAGATATTCGCCGTAGCTGCCGTAGCCGATGCCGCCCACGGCCGCCGTGATCGTGTGCACGAGGCAGACGAGAAACACCAGCAAAAGGGCGCAAAAACCAGCCGTCTTGCCGGAGACGGCCAGCCGCTTGCCCGTGATCAGCACGGAACCCGCATAGATAAGGGCGGCGAGCACCGCCACCGAGCAGTAACCGAATACCCCCAGCAGAAAAGAACTGATGGCGAATCCGACATTTCCGAATATGACGTCACGCGAAAAGAGCACGACGAGCGCCAGTACGGAAAAAAGTACCAGAATAATGCCCGCCGTCTCGCGCGTGAATATTTTTTCGCGGTCTTTACCGCCGTTTTCGCTTCCTCTTCCAAGATTGTTCAAGCCTGTTTCTCCCTTTCACCGCCGCCGAAGCGGCGGATACGTTTTTGCTTTCGGTCGTTTTATCCATTATACCATTTTTCCGCGGAGAATACAATCAAAACGCCGGACTTTTTTTCGTTCCGAAAAAATTTATCGCGCGCGCGTATATTTATACTTTGCCGACTCGCCCTCTGTCCACCTTGCCGCGCATTTGTTCTCCCCTTTGGGCCGCATACCTGTCCAACATACGCCTCCCTCGCGTCGGCCCCTCATACAAAGCTTCTCTGGAATTTTTTCAAAAAAAGGCCCCCGCAGAGCGAGGGCCTTTTGCCGATGAACGGTTACATATCTTCTTTTTCGTTGCTCCAGGAATACATTTTGCGCAGCTCTTTGCCGACCGCTTCCAGCTGGTGCAAAGCCTCCATCGCCCTCTTGGCGTTGAAATGCGCGCGCCCGTTGTTGTTTTCTGCGATCCATTTGCTCGCGAAGGTACCATCCTGGATCTCTTCGAGGATCTTTTTCATCTCTTTCTTCGTCTCGTCGGTGACGATGCGTTTGCCCGTCTCGTAATCGCCGAATTCCGCGGTGTCCGAAATGGAATAGCGCATCAGAGAGAAGCCGCCTTTATAGATAAGGTCAACGATGAGTTTCATCTCATGGATGCACTCAAAATAGGCGTTGCGGGGGTCATAGCCGGCCTCAACCAGCGTTTCGAAACCCGCCTTCATCAGGGCGGTCACACCGCCGCAAAGCACGGCCTGTTCGCCGAAAAGGTCAGTTTCCGTTTCGCATTTGAAGGTCGTTTCCAGAACGCCCGCACGGGAGCCGCCGATACCAGCCGCATAGCCCAGAGCGATGTCCAGCGCTTTGCCCGTCGCATCCTGATAGATCGCGACCAGGCAGGGAGTGCCCTTGCCGGCTACGTACTCGCTGCGCACGGTGTGGCCGGGCGCCTTGGGCGCGATCATGAACACGTCTACATTGGCAGGCGGCACGATCTGCTTGAAATGGATATTGAAGCCGTGCGCAAACGCGAGCGCCTTGCCCTCGGTCAGCGCGGGGAGAATGCTTTCCCTGTAGATCTTGGCCTGTTTTTCGTCCGGGGTCAGGATCATGATGATATCCGCAGCCTTCGCCGCTTCTCCCGTCGTCATCACCTTGAGTCCGGCCTTTTCCGCCTTTTCCCAGGACTTGCTCCCTTTATACAGGCCGACGACGACCTTTACGCCGCTCTCTTTGAGGTTGAGCGCATGCGCGTGCCCCTGGCTGCCATAGCCGATGATAGCGACCGTCTTATTCTTCAGAACATTGATGTCGCAATCGGACTGATAATATATTTTTGCCATAAGTACATCCTCCAATTGGTTTTTTGCTTTCTTTTGCCTTTATTATAGTACTTGCACTCCTATCCGTCAAGCGTATTGCGCAATTTTATTTATTGATTTTGCCGATATATTCTATCGGGTTTTCGAATCGAAGCGATCGGGCGCGGATTCTGTGCAAAATGCGGGATGAAATATTTGCCTTTGCAAAAAAAATGACGTATAATAGTAAAAAAAACAAGAGGACAGACGGAGAAAACGACCATGTCAGCCTTTGAATCGAAAAAACTGATCCTTCTTCGCGGCGTGCTGCGTGACGATGCGGTGCGACACTTTGTAAACGCCGTGGAAAAGGACGACATCAGCGAATACGCGCAAGCCTACGAACTTCTGCTCCAAGAAAATATGCAGAACCGTTTCGGAGAATATCTGACCCATATTCTTCTGCGGGATGACAACCTGTTTGCCCGCCGCGCCTTTGCGGGGGAAACGGATAAGGACGTGCGGGCAGCATTCTTGCATGACCTGCATATCTTTGCGGAACTGGCGGCAAAGGCGGACGACCTGCCCGAACGCCTTGCGCAGGAGATCGGAAAAGGGTTTCCGAAGATCCGCCGCGGCAAGGCGGGGATCCTGCAAACGCGGAGCGGAAACGGGACGGCCGCGAGGCTGGCGGAATATTACCGAAAGAACGGGTACGGCATTTTCATCGGCAATAAGGCATTCACCTACGAAAACGGCGCTCTGCAGCCGGTGAAAAACACGCCGGAAGTGTCGCTGCGAGATCTGAAAGACTACGAAGACGAAAAACGCGCGATCGGCCGGAACATCGTGAGCTTTCTCGACGGCCTGCCCTACTCCAACATGCTCCTGTACGGCGACAAGGGCACGGGAAAATCTTCTACCATCCATGCGATGCTCAATGAATACGCCGACCGCGGACTGCGGGCCGTGGAACTACCCAAAGAGCAAGTCAAAGAGATCAACGCCGTCAAAGCGGTTCTGAGCGCCCTTCCCTTTCATTTTCTCATCTTCATCGACGACCTTTCGCTGGAAGAGAACGATGAAAAGGTCACCGCGCTCAAGGCGGGGCTGGAAGGAAGCATGAACGAAAAGAGCCGCAACGTGATGATCGTTGCGACCTCCAACCGCAGGCATATCCTCAAAGAAAATTTCTCCGACCGCGACAACAGTGTGCACGCGCGCGATACAATGGAAGAACAGCTCTCCCTCTCCGACCGCTTCGGCCTGACCGTCTGTTTTTCCTCGACGGGCAAAAAAGAATACCTCTCCATCGTACGGCAGCTTGCGGACGATGCCGGGATCACTATCCCCGAAGAGGAGCTCGCCGTACTCGCCGAACGCTGGGCGATCTCCAAAGGCGGGCGCTCTCCGCGCAGAGCAAAACAATTTGTCGATTATGTCCGGGCCTGCACCGCAAAGGGATTGGAAATCGAAATCTGAAAAGAACAGTAAAAGAAAAGCCTCCGGCCATGCCGGAGGCTTTTCTTTTTTTCGGCCCTAGCAATCGGGCCGCCCGAACAAATTATTTCTGCTTTCCTTTCGTGCGATCGGGCCGCCCGAACGAGAGTTGCTTTTCGCCCCATGATCGGCCCCTTCGGTTCTCTATTGCGGACTGGCGCGGCGCATGAGGATCTGTTCCGCCACATGGTAGATATCGCCCGCCCCCAAAAACAGGACCGTATCCCCCGCGGAAAGAGAGCAACGTAGATAGATCTCCATTTCCCGCACCGATTCTATGTAGAGAGCGTTGGGCAGACTGCGGCTGAGCGTGAGCGCGCTGCCCGCCTCGTCATAATATTCGCGTGCGGGGAAAGTCTTGTAAATGACGAGATTTTCCAGCGGCAAGAGCACGCGCAGAAACTCCCCGAACAGGAGCCGCGTGCGCGAGTAGGTATGCGGCTGAAAGACCACAAAAAGTTTTCCTTTGCAGATCTCTTCCGCCGTGCGCACGGCCGCGGCGATCTCGTTCGGGTGATGCGCGTAGTCGGCGATGATCTCCGCACCGCGGTATTTGCCCATACGCTCGAAACGGCGGCGCACACCGCGGAAGGCACGCAGTCCCTCCGCAATAAAGGAAGCCGGATATCCGTAATACTGCGCCACAGCTGCCGCAGCGAGGGCGTTGTATACGTTGTGCCTTCCGTAGACGTTCAACCGCACCCGTTCGTACGTCTTGCCGAAAATGCGGAGCGCAAAAGAATATCGTCCCCCGCAGGAGCGTACATTGGATGCGGAAATATCATTTTCCGCACCGATCCCGAACGTGAGGGCAAAGGGAAGGTGCGGGGCGAGTTTGTCTTCTCCGCACACGGCCGCCGCGGGAGCATTCCCCGCAAATTCGAGGTACGCGGAAAAGAGCTGCTCCTCGCTTTCATAACACTCGAGATGATCTTTGTCGGTGTTGAGCACCACGGCAAGATCGGGATGAAGATGCAAAAAATTCCCCTTGTATTCACACGCTTCGGTGACGAAGAATTTGTTTCCTCCGGCAAAAAAATTCCCGTAATCGAGGTCCGATCCGCCGATATGCGCCGTACAGCTGCCCGAACAGGCCTGCAGGACGTGTGCACACATAGCGGTCGCCGTTGTCTTTCCGTGACAGCCCGCGACCCCCACCACATTTTCAAATCCCTGCGCCGCCCAGGCCAACAGCTCCGCCCGCCCGTAGACGGGTTTTCCGAGGCGGCGCGCTGCCGTCAGTTCCGGATCCGATTCCGCCACCGCCGAGCTCACGATCACCGCATCCGCCTTTTCCACGCGCGAACCGTCGTGCCCGATAAAGACGGGGATCCCCTCCCGTTCGAGTTTCGCCGTAAATTCTCCGGGCGCCGTGTCGCTCCCTTCGACCACAAATTTTCTGGATTTGAGATAAAGAGCGAGTGCACTCATGCTCACTCCCCCTATCCCGATAAAATAGATACGCCTCTTACCCTGCAAAATGTCCCATTCCATGGCATAATTATATGCCGCAACAGGCCAAATCTGACAAAAAAGGAAAAATTATTCAAAAATTTTTATTTTTTTTCGAAAGTCTATTGAAAAATCGCAAAATATGTTGTACAATAAAAATACAAACCTTGATATGCATAAGGAGGATACTACTTTGAAAATCTCAGATGTTCGCATCCGCTTCGTGAAAAAGGAGGACAGTAAACTCAAAGCGGTTGCGTCGATCACGATCGACGATTGTTTTGTTGTACATGACATCAAAGTGATCGAAGGAACGGACGGTCCTTTCATCGCCATGCCCAGCAGGCGCACGAGCGAAGGGGAATTCAAGGACATCGCGCATCCCCTGAATACGGAAACGCGCGAAGATCTGAAAAACGCCATTCTCGCCGCCTACAACGAAGAACTTGCCAAAGCGGAATAACTTTTCGCTTCGCATCGGACTTCGCACATAGAACAGAACAAAGAGGAGATTGACCATCCCCTCTTGTTTTGTTATGCTTTTTCGCAGCTTATTTGCAAAATTCCCTTAAAAATATTGCAATTAATAGTAAGTGATCCTCCCTTAGCAATGAAAATCACTTATTTACCAGTCTTATTCACACATATACAAAACCCCGCCGCGTTTTTCGCGGCGGGGTTTTTCCGTTTCGGATAATAATTATTTCTTCTTGAACAGGCGCTGTACAAATGTCGGCAGCTCTTTATCCTGCGGCTGTGCCAGACGAGGCTGCTGGTACTGCGGCTGTGCAGGCTGCGCGGGCTGTAAGGGCTGCTGGTATTGCGGCTGCGCAGGTTGCGCGGGCTGCTGCGGGCGCGCATATTGCGGCTGCGCGGGCTGCGGCTGCTGGTATTGCGGCTGCGCGGGAGCCTGCTGATACTGAGGCTGCTGGGGCTGCTGGGGCTGTGCGTATTGCACTTGCTGACGGCCGTATCCGCCCGCCTGCTGATAAGGCTGTTTATAGACGGGAGGCTGCTGTCCCTGCATGGTATTGTTCACAGGCATGCGCACATAGGAAGGAGACGCCTGCTGCGCCGCAGATGCGTCGCGGTTTCCTTCGGGCAGACCGCGGTTCACAAAGAAATTGCGGCCGGCGACGTTGCGGTCATCCTGCTGATTGTACATATTTTCCATCTGCGGGAATCCCGTCGCAATGACGGTCACTTCCACCTCGTCGTTGATGTTCGGGTCGATGCAGGCGCCGAAAATGATATTCGCCGAATAATCGACGACGCTCTGCACGAGCGTGGCAGCCGTCTGCACTTCGTCCATCGTGAGGTCGTTGCCGCCCACGATGTTGAGGATGACACCCTTTGCACCCTCGATGGTCGTAGTGAGGAGCGGGCAGTTCACCGCCAGGCGCACCGCCTCGATGATCCTGTTTTCGCCCTTGGCAACGCCGACGCCCATGTGCGCGAGGCCCTGGTCTTTGAGGATGGTGCGAACGTCCGCGAAGTCGAGATTGATGAGCGCAGGATTCACGATGAGGTCCGCAATACCGCGGATACCCTGTTTGAGGATCTCGTCCGCCACGCGAAGCGCCTCGACCATCGGCGTATTTTTCGGAACGACGCAGGTGATCTTGTCGTTCGGGATGATGATGAGCGTATCCACGTATTTGCGCAGATTTTCCAACCCCTTAGCGGTGTTGTCCATGCGCTTTTTCCCTTCAAAATTGAAAGGTTCCGTGACGATGGCGATCGTGAGGATCTTCAGATCGCGCGCGATCTTGGCGATGACAGGCGCAGCCCCCGTGCCGGTACCGCCGCCCATGCCTGCCGTGATGAACAAGAGATCGGTATCGCGAATGGCCTCGGTGAGAGCCTCTTTGCTCTCTTCTGCCGCAAGGCGCCCGATCTCGGGATCGGCCCCCGCGCCCAGGCCTTTGGTGAGATCTCCGCCGATCTGGATTTTATTTTCCGCTTTGGAAAGAAGCAATATCTGTTTATCTGTGTTGACGGCGACGTAGCTCGCGCTGTGGATTTCCGCCTCGATCATACGGTTTACGGCATTGTTTCCCGCGCCGCCTACGCCAACGACCTTGATCCTCGCCACCCCCGAAAGGTTGTCCAAGTTATCAAACATAGTGGTTTTATCCTCCGATTGCGTTAAAAATTTTGTGGAAAAAACTATTTTCGCGCTTTGTGTTGAGCGCCATATTCAACAGGCTGAGAAGGGAACTTCTCGCCGCTTTGTCATAGTAAGGAAGGTGCGGAGCGATGATCTCCACCACCCTGTTCAGCCGCACGGAAAGATGTTCGCGCGCGCCGCGGATCCCCGTGATCCCGTCCCCCGTCAGAAGGATGGGTTTGTAATCCAGGCTCCTGTCGTCGCAAAGTTCCAGACATTTGCTGATCACTTCGCAGATCAGATCGAGCCCGTCTTTTACCCGCTCTTTCAGGAAATTCATGGGCAGAGAATAGATCTTTTCTTTATCGATAAACTCAATAACCGCGTTGGGATCGTCTTTGCTGGAAAGGTTCACCTTCCGGACCATCGCCTCGGCGATCTCGAACGGGATATCCGTCCCGCCGTCCGTATACAGCTGCGCCACGACATGCCCGCCGCCCGCCGAACAGGCGTACTGATAAACGATCCCGTTGCCCCCTACGACGCTGAACGTCATCGAAATCTTGCCGATATCGAGAAGAATCGCCGATTCGTCCCTCTTTTCCGAGGGGATCAAATAGAGCGCCTCCGCCAGCGAAGTGGGCAGAAAACGGATCTTTTTGATGCCGTATTCGCCGAGAATATTATTGAATATCTCCATAAAACGGTCATCGGCCAGAAAGTAACTCAGATACCCTTCGATCGAGTCTGTGATCATGCCGACGGGGTCGATGGTGCGCCGCTTGTCCGACGTGACGTACCAAATGGCGCCGCGTCGGATGCAGGTATACCCCTGCACCGGCTCAAAGCCGCCGTCAAAGAGTGCGGTCAGGTCGTAAGGTGCCACGCGCCGTTTCTGCCGGAAGCCGATCATGTGCCGCTTGCAGGTCACGCGCATGAACTCACCGGGTACGCCGACAAAAATTTCACGGATGCGTTCGCCGCGGCTTCGCTCCGCCTCTTCCAGCGCCGTAAAGACCGCCTTCTGCAACCCCTGCAGATCAAAAAATTCGGCATCGGCGAAGCCGTCGTACGGCTCGGTGTGGATACCTTTGAAAACAAAAGTATTGTTTACGCCGCGCTCCCCGACCAGCGCCGTGACAGACGCTGAACGAACATCGAGTACCGCCGCACTCCTGCGATCCGACATGCCGATTTTCTTCCTCTTCCGTTTTGTTATACTATACAAACACTATTATATAAAAAATTTTAGAATCTGTCAATAAAAAAACATTCCCCGAACAAAAAATCCGGGGAATTTCACTGGTAATTTTTGGAATTTTGCTCATGCGCCGGAAACTTCCGTGCGGGCGGGACTCTCGCTGGGCGTATAGACGGCCGTCGGGGCGCCGTCCGCCCCTTCGCGTATCTCGATGCGGCCCTCCGTTCTGCCGATATCCCCCACCTGTTCGCCCAGGCGGATATAGGCGTCGAACGCGACCTGCGCCTTTCTCTGCGCATCGATCTGCGGGTCGGGGATGACGATCTGTACACCCTCTTTGCAGTCGATGATGAACTGCGGGAACCAATCGGCCGGATCGGGGAGCTCAAAGAAACCGTCGTATTCGATGCGCAGGACATTGCCGCGCAGCCCCAGGTCGGAAATGACGCCGAACATCGTCTGCAAAGCGGCGTACGCCTCTTCGTACCCTGCGCTCACGGCGAATTGTTCGCCCACCGCCGCGGAGGGGAAAGCAAATCCTACGATCTCGATGTTGCGGCCATCGAAAATATCGCTCTTATTTTCCTGATTCACGGCGAGCACGGTACCGTCGTCGCCGACGGCGTAGTATGTATAGCTGACCGAGCCGTCTGCATTCTTCGTCTGTGCGACGAAGGCATAGTTTTCAAACTTTTCACGCACCGAAACGGTGATCTTGTTCGGGAAAGTGCGCGTGATGCCCGTGACTTCGAGGTAACCATTCCCCTCGTCCGCCACCACGTTGCGTATATCCGAATCCTTGAAAAAGAGAAAACTCTTGTTCAGATATCGGCTGTCCAGCGTATCCTGCACCCGCTCTGCCGCCCGGGTCATTTTCTCGCTCCCCACGGTGTAGCGCACATCGAATTGGGTGATGGCGCACACCGAATTGAAGGTGATCAGAAAAATGATCAGAAAGATGGCGACCGCATAGACGATGATGTATTTTTTGGCTCGCATCGATTCTCCTCTTGCGTGAATTTTGCCTGCATGAAGTTCCGGACATACGGGAAAGGCTCCCCCGATCCGACGCCGCGCAGTCCTGCCTCTTCAAAGTGCTGGCATGCCGCGCCCTTATCAGACGCAAATGCGGCTCTGCCCCTTCGTAAAAACGCAGATATGCCGCGCCCTTGTCAGACGCGGATGCGACGGATGTCCGCCCCCGCTCCGCGGAGCTTCTGTTCGAAATCGGTATACCCCCGGTCGATATGGTAGAGATCGGACACCGTACTTTCCCCTTCCGCCGCGATGGCGGCAAGGGTGAGCGCGGCGCCGCCGCGAAGGTCACCCGCATAGACGTCTGCCCCGTGCAGCGCGGGAACGCCGCGAATGAACGCGCTCCTGCCGCGCACGGTGATGTCCGCCCCCATGCGGAGAAGTTCGGGCACATGCTTGAACCGGGTCTCAAAGAGATTTTCCACCACTACCGTGGAACCCTCGCAGATACAGGCAAGCGCCGTGGCGGGCGCCTGCAGATCGGTCGGAAAACCGGGATAGGGCGAAGTCTCGATGAGTTTCGGAGAAAGTCTCCTCTTGCTGCTTATGTATATTTTATCATTTTCCGCATGTATTTTGCAACTGATTTCGCGAAGTTTATGCAAAAGCGCGGCAAGATTCTCGGAAAGTGCATTTTTTACGAGCAATTCTCCGCCGCACATGGCGGCCGCAATGAGAAAAGTTCCCGCCTCGATGCGGTCGGGAATGGGCGTATATTCCGCCCCGTGCAGTTTTCCGACCCCTTCCACGATGACGGTGGCCGAACCTGCACCCGAAACTTTTGCGCCCATGCGGTTGAGAAAATTCTGCAGATCCGCGATCTCGGGCTCCTTGGCGGCATTGCGGATCACCGTCCTCCCTTTCCCCTTGACGGCGGCGAGGATGATATTTTCGGTCGCGCCCACGCTCGGGCAATCGAGCAGGATATCCGCCCCCACCGTCTTTTCCACTGTACAGTCGATATAACCGCCATCCTCCGTTATCTGTACGCCCAGCCTGCGCAGTCCGGAAAGATGCAGGTCGATGGGCCTGAGGCCGATGTCGCACCCGCCCGGGTATGCGATGCGCGCCCGGCCAAAACGCGCGATGACCGAACCGAGCATGAACACCGAGGAACGAAGCTCCTTTGCAAGCGCGGAAGGGATCTCGTGATTGGCCGCATCGGCAGAATCAATGACGAGCGAATCCCCCTGAAAGCTGGTCTTGCAACCGAGCTCGCCGAGAATCTGCACCATATTCAGCACATCCGCAATGCGCGGACAGCGGTGGATGATCACCTTTTCGTCCGTCAGGACGGAGGCGGCAAGCAAGGGCAGTACGGAGTTTTTCGCCGACTGGATGTTCACTTCGCCGTACAGAGGACGGCCGCCCTTGACGATATATTTTTCCATGATCTTCTCCTTTGCCGCGAGACGCAAGCGAATACGGGCGGCCTGCCGCAGCCGGCAGCCGCCTCGCCGCTTCCGCGGCACTTTTTCGTAAAACGATACCCGAAAGAAATTCCCCCCTGTCACCATAATACGGCAAAATCCCGAAAAGCGTGCAAAGGGGCGCCCGCCTTCCCGAAAGGAAGGCGGGCGCCCCTGAATTGCGGCACGTCTGAGCCGCCGGAACACCTATTTTTTACTTTTCAGCGGGAGGCCCTTTCCCCCGCGCGACAGATTCCAAAGCACCCCCATCGCGGCCATCGTGACGATGAGGGAAGTATTTCCCGCGCTCACCAGCGGCAGCGGCAAGCCGGTCGGCGGAATGGCGCCGCTCACCACGAGCGCGTTGATGGCGATCTGAATGGCGAACACCGACGTAATGCCCGCCGCGAGCAGAAACCCGAACAGGTCCTTGCAGCGCGAAGCGGTCCGGATCCCGAAAAAGAGGATGGCTCCGAACACACAGAAGAGCAAGATAACCCCCACCAGCCCGAACTCTTCGCCGATGACTGCGAGGATGAAGTCGGATTCCGCGAAGGGCAGATAGCGGTATTTCTGCATGGAACGGAAAAGCCCCGTACCCAGCCACCCGCCGTTGCCGAGCGCATAGAGCGACTGGATGAGCTGATACCCTTCCCCCTGCGGCGAACTCCACGGATCGAGGAAGGCGCGCAGCCGCTGCAGCCTGTACGGCTCGGCGATGATGAGCGCGGGTACGGCGAGGGCGGCGGGCACGAGGATGACGAGCATATGCCGCATTTTCACTCCGCTCAGGAAGAGCATGGCCAGCATCAGAAGCCCGATGACCATGGTGACCGACATGTTCGGCTCCAGAATGACGAGCAGACAGACCGCGCATCCCGCGCCGAGGACGGGCAGCATCCCGGTGAATTTTTTCATGCGTTCGGGTTTTTTGGCGACATAGGCCGCGGCGAAGAGGATAAACCCGAACTTGGCGATCTCGGAGGGCTGCAATGTGAGCGGTCCCAGTCCGAGCCAGCGGGTCGCGCCGTAATTTTCCACTCCCAGCCCGGGCACGAACACCGCCGCGAGCAAGAGCAGGGAAAGGATGAGTGCCGGCCATTGCAGTTTTTTCAGACGGGTATACGGAAAAAAGCCTGCGGCAAACATGGCCGCGGCGCCAAGCACAAAGCCGAACAGCTGTTTTTTCATGTAGTAGAAGGCGTCGCCCGTCTGTACCTGCGCCGTGTAGAAGCTCGCCGAATAGACCATGAGCACCCCGAATGCCGCCACGCACAGGGTCAGGACGGGAATGGCGGCGAACCCGCGCACGCGGACGGGGCGGACGGCCTCACTCCGCGCGATCGTAGGCGAGTTTGTCATCTCTTTCCCCCAGCGACCTCACGATCTCTTCGAACTTTTCGCCCCGCTCCTCGTATCCGGAAAAAGCATCGAAACTGCTGCTGGCAGGACTGAGCAGGACGCACTGCCCCGGTTTTGCCGTCATGGCGGCGATCTTCACCGCGAGAGAAAAATCCGCGCACAGCGTCACGCGCGATTCACCCGCGCGCACGGCGCTCTCAAACAGCTTGAACCTGTTTTCGCCGTACAGCACCGACTGCACGACGCGGCTCTCTTTCAGGCGGGAAAAGAGGGCGTCGTAATCGTAGCCCTTGTCTTTTCCGCCCAGCAAAAGAACGGTTTCGCGGTCCATGTTCGCCACCGCATTGAGGGTCGCGTCCACGTTGGTCCCCTTGGAATCGTTTATGTACAGGACGCCGCCGTATTCCCCCACCTTTTCGATGCGGTGCCGCACGCCGCGCATGGAAGAGAGCGCCCGCGCCACCGCCGCGCTCTCCACCCCCATCAGCTTGGCCGCGCAGATGGCCGCCAGCGCATTTTTCAGATTGTGCTCCCCTTTCAGGGAAAGGTCGGCCGCATCCATGATCTTTTCGTTCTCGAAATACAGTCCGCCCTCGTACAGAAAAGCGCCGTTAGTCCTCTCCTTCACCGAAAACCAGCGAATGCGGCAGCGTGCGTCTTTGGCGATGCCGCAGACGCGCTCGTCGTCGCGGTTAAGAACGGCATATTCGCTCTCCCGCATATTACGCAAGATCTTGGATTTGAGAAATATGTAATTTTCCATGCTGTAATGGCGGTTGAGATGGTCCTCGGTGATGTTGGTGATCACCGCCACGTGCGGGCGGATGCTCGTGAGCGTCTCCAGCTGAAAGCTGGACACCTCCATCACCGCGATCTCATCGTAATCCATGCGGTCGGCACAGGCGAGAAGGGGCAGGCCGATGTTTCCGCATGCCGTACTCTTTTCCCCGGCCGCGCGGAAGATCTCGTCGAGCATGGTCACGGTCGTCGTCTTTCCGTTCGTGCCCGTGACGGCGACCAGCGCCGCGCGCAGATACAGGCACCCGAGCTCCGATTCCCCCACGATACGCTTTCCCTTTTTGCGGAAGGCGACGGGCAGTTCATGGTCGATGGGAATGCCGGGACTGAGCACGAGCACGTCGCACCGGGCAGCGAGTTCCGGAAGGTCTTTGCGCTCCGCCATCTGCGCGCCCCGCGCCTGCATGGACGCGATCGTCTTCTGGACAGCTGCGTCCGGGACGTCGTCGTACATATACACTTCCGCCCCGCGCGCGAGCAGAAAATCGCAGGCGGCCGCACCGCTCCGCGACAGCCCCGCCACGAGAAATTTCTGGTTCTTAAAATACATGGTCTCCTCCCTGCCGCCCGCGGCGGCGCCCAGGTTTTATATGGCAAAAAACAGACAGCAAAGCCCTGCGGCCGCCGTGATGAAGGAATAGACGTAGGCGATCTTCCCCTCCGCGTATCCCTTTTCCTGCAGATGATGGTGCAGCGGCGCCATCAGGAATATCCGTTTTTTTGTCCGTTTATAGTATATTACCTGCAGGATGACGGATATTCCCGAACAGACGAACATGATCCCCACGACGGGCAGAAAGAGGAGATTTCCGCTGAACGCGGCGACGGAAGCGGCGAAACCTCCCATGCCGAGCGAGCCGGTATCCCCCATAAAGACGGAGGCGCGGTTGGTGTTGAAGAGAAGATATCCCGCCAGCGCCCCGCAAAGAGCGAAACAGAGCCCGGAAAGGGGCGAGCCCGTTCCCGAAAAGAGCAGGATGAGCGCGGCAAACGCGGCGAAGTACCAAAAACCCACCGAAGCGGCGAGCCCGTCCAATCCGTCGGTCAGGTTCACGCAGTTGGTGGTGGCGACGAAGGCGAACGCCACGAGGGGCACCGTCCAGATCCCGGCATCGAAGGTGACCGCGGAAAAGGGTACGCGGAAGAGGGTGAGTTCACTTTTCCAGCAATACAGTCCCGCGAACAGCGCCACCACCATCTGGAAAACGATCTTCTGCCAGGCATGCAGTCCCAGGTTGTGCCTGCCGCGCAGTTTGAGCAGGTCGTCCAGAAAGCCGACCGCCGCATAGGCGAGTCCGAAAGTCAGGGCGACGAGGGTATGCCTGTCCGCAAGCAGGCCGAAAGCCGCGGCGGCAGCAGCCGCCGCGGCAACGAACGCGATCCCGCCCATGGTGGGCGTTCCCCCTTTCGAAGCGTGCTCCTTCACATAGCCGAGGATATATTGCCCCGCCCGCAGCCTTTTCAGGAGCGGAATGAGGAGGGCGCACAGCAGCGCGGCCGCCGCCCCCGAAAATAAAACGAGCAAAATTTCAGTTTTCATCTCTCTTTTCTTTTTCCGGAAATTTTTCGGCGAGGATTTCCGCGATCGCCGCGGTATCGCTGTAAATGTGGCGCACCCCCATGATCTCCTGGTAGGTTTCGCCCCCTTTCCCCGCCACCAGCAGCACGTCGCCGGGCTTCAGCATGTCGACGGCGTAGCCGATCGCGTTTTCCCGGTCGACCACGATGACAAAGTTGTCGTTCACCTCCCGCACCCCCTTTTCGATCTGCAGGATGATGTCGAACGGGTCTTCATAGCGCGGATTGTCCGACGTGAGCACGAGAAAGTCCGCCTCTTTGGCGGCGATCGAACCCATGATCGGCCGCTTGAGCGCGTCGCGGTTCCCGCCGCACCCGAACGCGCAGATCAATCTGCCCTTGCAGTGTTTCCGCAACGCCTTGAGCGACTTTTCCAATCCGTCGGGAGTATGGGCAAAATCGACGAAAATATCCGCGCCGTTTACCCTGGCGACGTGTTCCAGCCGCCCGCTCACCTTTTTCAGATTTTCCAGTCCCGCCGCGATGGACGGGAGCGGCACGCCGAGAAGATGCGCACAGGCGGCGGCCGCCATCGAATTGTACACGTTGTGAAGGCCGGGCATATGCAGACGGATGGGACAGATCTCGTCAAAGAGGTTGATCACGTATGTACTGCCCGTCAGCGTCTCGCGCACGTCGACCGCAAACACGTCGGCGGGCGTCTCCAGCGCATAACTGTACGAGCCGGGGCAGAGCCTTCCCACCCGCCTGCACTCCTCGTCGTCATAATTGAACAGGGAAAACCTGCACCGCCCCGCCTCGAAAAGCTTCGCTTTGGCCGCGGCGTACGCCTGCATCGTCCCGAAAAAGTCGAGATGGTCCTCCGTAAAATTGGTGTAGATCCCCGCCTCGAAGGGGATCCCGTCCGTCTTTCCGTAATACAGGGCGTGCGCCGAAACCTCCATCACGGCGTATTCCATCCCCGCCTCCGCCATGTCCGAAAGGGTCTTGTACAGCTGCACCGGATCGGGCGTGGTCAATTCGGGCGACACCGCATGATTGGCATAAAAGATGCCCAGCGTACCGATGTTCCCGCATTTTTTCCCATCGGCGGCCAGAATGGAGGCGAGCATATGCGCCGTGGTCGTCTTTCCGTTCGTGCCCGTGATACCTATGATCTTCAGCCTGGTTTCCGGATGCCCGTAAAAGGCGGCGGCGATCCGCGAAGCGGCCTCCCGCCCGTCCTTCACCAGAATCTGCGGCAGCGGAAGATCCAGCTCCCGCTCCACCGCAAGCGCCGAAGCCCCGGCAGCCATCGCCTCGGCGGCATGATCGTGCCCGTCGTTCTCCCTGCCCCGTATGCAGACGAACAGGTCCCCCTGCATGACGTGCGCGCTGTCTGTGCAGATCCCCCGTATCTCACAGTCCGCAAACCGAAAAGTTCTTTCGTGATCTGTTTTTGCCAGTAGTTCGGATAGTAACAAAACAATGCTCCTTTAATAAAATCTCTAATTGCGTTTCGCCCTTGTGGCTGGGTGAAGATTGCTGCAAGTTTTTCAACGGGAAAATTCGCGCCCATGCAGATGCGGCAGAGAGAATATTCCCGCAAGTATTTTCCGGCGGGAAAATTCGCAATTCCCCATACAGATGTGACAGGGTGAATATATTGCCACAAGTGTGTTTCAACGGGAAAGTCCGCGGTTTTCCCGTACAGATACCGCCCGCAGGCATAAATCGGAATTATTCGTAAGGGCTGATATTTTTTGCCTCGATGATCCCTTCAAAGATCTCGCGCGCGGCGGGCGCCGCCACGACACTGCCGTAATAGGCACCCTGCGGCTCGTCGACGATGACGAGCGCGAGATAGCGCGGCTCGTCGGCGGGGAAAAAGCCGAGGAAAGAGGAGACATATTTCCCCTGAGCGATGGCGCCGTTTTCAAATTTCTGCGCGGTGCCCGTCTTTCCGCCCACCCGATAGCCCTCGATGTAGGCGCGGCTGCCGCTCCCGTTTTCCACTACACCTTCCAGAAGGGAGGCAAGGATGCGGGAAGCCTCCTCACTGATCGTGCGGTTTTTTAGGGTGACGGGAATCTGTTCGGAAAGTTTCCCGTCGGAAGAGCGGATCTCTTTCACCAGCCGCGGCTGATAATAATACCCGCCGTTGACTGCCGCGGCGGCCGCGCACGCAAGCTGCAGCGCCGTGACAGCCACCGTCTGTCCGAAGCCGATGCGCGCGAGGTCGCAGGCGCGCACCGCACTTTCGGAAAGCAGCATGCCCTGCGCTTCGCCGGAAAAATCCACCCCCGTCGGCTTTCCGAAATTGAACCTTTCGAGATAATCGTAAAAGGTCTCCGTGCCGAGCGCGAGCGCGATGTCCGTAAAACAGGGGTTGCAGCTGTTGTTCAGCGCCTCCGCGAGTGTCTGGTTGGAATGTTTTCCGTTGGCGTGGTCGCTCCAGCATTTCACAATCGTGCCGTCCACGGTGCGGGTGCGGCTGCTGCTGAAAACGTGCGAAAGGGAAAATGCCGCCGAATTTCCCTGCAGATACTCGTTTATGTCCGTTGCCGCGGTCACGATCTTGAAAGTAGAACCCGGTTCATAGATGTCGGATACGAGATTGTTGCGCGAAAGCGCGTTCAGCTTTTCTGGGTCGTCGCGCGGCACGTCGTTCAGATCGTATGACGGGCTTTCCGCCATGGCGAGTATATCGAAGTTGCGCGGATCCAGCACGATCGCCTGCGCCGTGACGGGCGAATACTGCTCATACACTTTCTCCATCGCCGCTTCGGCCGCAGCCTGCACGGAATAGTCGATGGTCAGCCGCAGTTCCAACCCGTCGGTCGCGGGCAGATAATACGCCCGCCCGTCCTCCAGTTCCGCCCCCACGAGGTCCGCCTCGAAGGCGATCTCGCCGGGTACGCCGGAAAGATATTTGTCATAATATTTTTCCAGCCCCGTCAGGCCCGCATTGTCCACCGACGTGAACCCGATCACGCGCGAAAGGGAACTGCCGTGCGGATAGACGCGCGTATTGTCCCGCGAAAAATAGACGCCGGGAAGATCGTACGCATCCAGCTCGTCCGCCTTTTCTTTGGAAATGCGCCGCGCGAGGGTGATCTCGGACACCTTCGCCGTGCGCAGCCGTTCGGCGAGCGCCGCGGCATCCGTCCCAAACACGGAAGCGAGGGCGGCGGCCGTTGCATCCTTGTCTTTTACGGCGTTCGGCCGCACGAAGACGGTATAGGACGGGACGTTGTCGGCGAGCAGTTCCCCGTTGACGTCGGTGATGCGCCCGCGCTCGGCGACGATCGGGATCTCGCGCGTCCACTGGTCGAGCGCGCGGTAACGCAATTTTTCTCCCTCCGCCACCTGCACCTGGAAGAAGCGGGCAAAAATAAGCAAAAAAAGAAAGGCTATTGCCGCCGCAACGGCAAATAACCTCTTTCGTAAAAGCGTGACCGAAAATATTTCGTGTTTTCTTTCCCTTTTAATGGTCTCCTCCCCCGTCCGCCGTCCGGCCCCAAACAAATTTTTTCCGCAAAACATTTTTGCACGGCTCCGGCCGCGGACTTAAACGATGGCAAAGCGGCACAACCGGCATCTTCCCGCAAGCAAAATTTTTCCCGCATCCGGACGGATTTCCAGGCAAACCGTCTCCTTTTTTAACGGACGTACCGCAAAAAACCGGACAAAAAGGTCTTTCCGTCTACCGGCTCGCGAGCGACAAAGATCAAACGCTCCGCCCGAAGATCTGCCCTGCAGGCATGAAAAAAATCCGGCCGCGGCGCGGCGTGCAGCCGCTTCCCCAACCGGAATTCTTTCGTAAGATCTTTCAGTTTTCTGCTATTTTGCCCGGCTGACCTGCGGTCCGCCGCTCTGCTCTCTGCGTACGGCGCTCGCGCCGCTCTTATCAATCCTCGCAATCCTTCCAGCCGCGGATTGCGGTTTACTCGGGAAGATACATGCCGTTGGCTTCGCCCCAGGCGCGGATGGTCTCGGCAGATTTTGCGACTTCGATGTCGCTTTGCACGCTTTCATAGCGGGCCAACACTTCTCCCAGCTGCGCTTCGCGGGCCGCCATCTCGCCGTCCAGCGTCTTGAGAACGCTCGTATTCACGATGATGAGCGCCATGACCACGACCACGACGATCGCATAGATCGCCATGAGAAGTTTGCCTTTCGCGGTGAGCGCGCCCCTCTTCTCCTCGACCGCCGCCTGCTGTTCGTCGCGGTACAGGTCGGTGCGGTACTGGATGGTCGTAGCGGTAGGCTTGAGGTCGGCGCTCTCTTCTTCATAAACATCCGCCGCGGGCGCCTGTTCATAGGCGGGAGCGGTATAGGCGGCCTCCTGATAGGCGGGCGCCTGCTCGTAGGCGGGAGCGGGTTCCGCATACGCCGTCTGAGCGTTGATCGCAGAATCGGCACGGAAAATATCCGCCGTCACGCGGTGATGTTCAAAACTGGGAGACGCCTGCGCGGGTGCTGCCTGCTGTACAGGCGCCGCCTGCTGCACGGGCTGCTGCGCAGTCGCATCCTGCGCGCGCTCGGGATAAAGCGTGGCCATCGCATACTCTTCCTGCGAAGCGTACACGGGCTGCTGCTCTTCGGCGCGCAATTCCTCTGCCCCCTGGTAATCGGGGTTGATGAGTTTCTGGTAATTTTCGGGGATCTTGGCGTTGAAGTCAAACGCCCTCTGCTCCTCCGTATAATTGGCAGGCTGCACCCCGCCGCTCAATTTCCCGTAAGCCTTCAGCGAAACGTCGTTTTGTTTTGTCCTTTCAAGAAGCCCAGTTGCCATGTCGGTTTCTCCTTATCTATATTCTCAAACGCGCTCCGCTATTCGCAGTTTCGCGCAGGATGAACGGGAATTTTTTCCCCTCTCCTCTTCCGTCGCCGTCAGAGGCTTGTGCGTGATGATCTCGATCTCTTTTTTCTTGCCGCACACGCATACGGGCAAGCTCTTATCACAGGTGCAATCTGTCGCAAGTTCGCGAAAAACATTTTTCACGATCCTGTCTTCCAACGAATGAAAAGTCAGTATGCAGATGCGTCCGCCTTTTTTCAGCCGGCGCGTCAGTCCCATCACCGCATCCGCCAGCCCCTCAAGCTCCCCGTTCACTTCGATCCGGATGGCCTGAAAGGTCTTTCGGGCACAGGGCCCGTTGTGTCGGAATTTGGGAGGAATGTTCTCCTCCACGATCTTCGCCAGTTCCCCCGTCGTGGAGATCCGATGCCCCGTGCGGGCCTTCACGATCCCCCGTGCGATGTTCTTCGCGAATCGCTCTTCTCCGTAATCTTTCAAAATTGACGCCAAAGCCTGTTCGGAATACCCGTTTACCACGTCCTCCGCGCGCAGGGCCGCGCCCGCATCCATGCGCATATCCAGAGGCGCATCGTGCATATAGCTGAATCCGCGCGAACGCTCGTCGAGCTGAAAACTCGATACGCCGAAGTCGAGCAAAACGCCGTCCGGCCTGTCCACGCCCGCTTCTTCGAACACCTGCGCAAAATTCTTGTAGTTGTTTCTGAAGATTCTGTAACGCCCTTCAAATTCCGAAAGCCGCTTCTCGGCCGCCGCAATGGCGTCGCCGTCGAGGTCGGTCGCGATCAGCTGCCCGTCGGGGCTTGTCCTTTTCAGAATTTCGTAAGAGTGTCCGCCCCCTCCGACGGTCCCGTCGAACCACACGCCGCCGCTGTGAAGCTTCAGCCCCTGCATGCACTCTTCCAGCATGACGGGACGATGCGAAAACTCAATCATTTTTTGCCTTGTTCAGCGCGTTGAGTTTTGCGAACACACTCGCGATGTTCTGCTGCTTTTTGTCGGCAAACCGCTCCGCCGCTTCGATGCGAAGATAGGATGCCGCGCCCGTGATGACGATCTCTTTGTCGATGTTCGCATACTCTTTGAGCTCTGCAGGCAATACGACTCTCCCCTGGTTGTCCTCCGTAGCGTCGAAAACCATGCCCGTGAATTCCGCAATGGCGTTCTGCGCTTCCACGTCGAAAAAGGACGCCTGTCCGAATCCGTCGAGGATCTTGAGATATTCGCTCTTGGGCATCACATAGATCGTGCTGTCCGGTCCGTAGACAAATTTGTAATCGGCCCCCAGCTCCGTCTTGAACTTGGCAGGGATGCGTATTCTGTTTTTATCGTCCAACCGATTGTTGAACCTTCCATTGAAAGAATACATTGCTCCCTTCCTCGTTTTAGTAGTAACATTATATCACCACTTTTGACCACTGTCAACCACTTAGCGAATTTTTTTTGGGTTTTTCGGAAATTTTTTACCTTATTTGAGTGAATTTTTCAAAATATAAACGTATGTTTGTGTTCAAAGAAGCAATTTATAGACCGATTTATTCAAATTTTGGGATTTTCCGAAAAAAACGGGGCAATTTTGCGCGATTTTTGGCGTATTTTCCGAACATATGTTCAAACTTTTTGCGAGGTGGTCAGCCGTCCCTGAATTTCCGTCCAAAACGGGGCATCCATACATTTCTTCGATGCGTTCGCGTAAGAAAATGTAATGAGTGCAGCCGAGCACGACGGAATCGAAACGGCCCTGCGGGAGGTGGGCGCGAAGGGCCACGGAAGAGAGTCGGAGAATATTTTTTTCCACCTCCCCTGCCAGGTTTTCCGGGCAATAGGGAAAAATGTCCGCCAAGCCGGAACATGCAGACACGAGGCGTTTGACGCGCTCGCTTTCGAGCGTGGCGCGCGTGGCAAGGAGAAGGACTCTGCCGCCCCGCCGTGCGGCGGGTTTGACGGCGGGTTCCAGCCCCAGAACGGGAAAGGAATAGCGCCGGCGCAGTTCTTCTGCGCACACGGCTGTCACGGTGTTGCACGCCAGCACGATCGCGCGCACGCGCGCGCCCGTAATATTTTCGAAAGCGCGAAAGACGAGTTCGCGTATCTCTTGCGGCGAACGGTTTCCGTACGGGGCGTTTTCGTTGTCGCCATAATAGAGAAAGTTTTCCCCCGGCAACCGGCGCACACACTCGCGCAGAAGAGTGAGCCCGCCCACACCGCTGTCATAAACCACGATAAAACTTCCCTGCATCGCACACTCCCCCGCTTTTTTTGTGCTTTCCATGAAAAACAGAGAGAAATTCTTCCGTTTTACGGCAAAAAACAGTTTACAAGCAAAAATTTTTATGATAAAATAGTCAAGACATTAAAAAGAGAACCATTGAAAGGAGAAGCAAAGTGCCGAACATTAAATCCGCAAAGAAGCGTGTACTTGTGAACGAGAAGAAAAACACGCAGAGCAAAATGATCCGTTCCGAAGTGAAAACGGCGATCAAAAAATACAACGCCGCCCTTGCAGCCGGCGACGCAGCGACTGCGGAAAAATTGCTGCCTGTAACCGTTTCGGTGATCGATTCCGCCGTATCGAAGGGCGTGATCCACAAAAATAATGCAGCCAACAAGAAATCCGCGCTGGCGAAGAATCTCAACGCGCTGAAAAATGCGCCCGTCGCCGAAGTAAAACCCGCCGAAGCTCCCGCAGCCCCTGCAGAAGCGCCCGCGGAAGAGGCTCCGAAGAAGGCAAAAGCCAAGAAAGCGGAAGAGGAAGTTGCCGTCGAGGAAAAGTCCAAAAAGCCCCGCGCAAAGAAAGCAAAGGCGGAGGACGCTGAGTAAGCTTATCGTCGCAGCGGCGCGGCCTTTCGGATACACCCGATCGGATTGCGTTTTATAATCATTGTATGCTTGGAGAGTGGCATTTGTGCCACTCTCTTTTTTCGCTCTGTTTTTTTTGCGCCGGCCCTCCTGTGCCGATTCCTTTTTGCGCCTGTCTTTTTGCGCCGGCCCTCCTGTGCCGATTCCTTTTTGCGCCTGTCTTTTTGCGCCG
>CAKNQN010000003.1 GCA_930990665.1 uncultured Clostridia bacterium | reverse complement strand
CCACGCGCGCAAACAGCGCCATGCTCGAAGCGCCCATGCCGAAGGTGATCATGTTGGTGGAGATGAAAGCCGCCTGCGAGAGCGTGGTATCCGTCACCGCGTAAAGGCCTTTGAGCAGAAAGTACCATGCGGAGAGATCGACCAGCCCCAACCCCACGACGACAAGTCCCATCACGCTCCCGGCCGAAAAGGCGGCGCGGAGCGCGCTGTTGAGCCCCGCCTTGGCGGCGGTGGCGGTGCGGCCGTTGGCGGCGGTAGCGATCTTCATGCCGAGAAATCCGGATAGCCCCGAAAAAAATCCGCCCGTCACGAACGCAAAGGGCAGGAAGGGTTCCACAAATCCCGCCAACGCCAGTGCCCCGAGCGCCAGAAACATACACACAAAAAAGACGGCAACCACCAGGTATTGCCGTTTGAGAAAGGCGTTTGCGCCCTTGCGAATGACCGCCGCCACACCGCGCGCGTCCTCGTCCTCCGGCATCCGGAGCACCCGACGTGCAAAGAAAAGCGCAAATCCCAGCGCGAGCACCGCCGCGCAGGGAGCGACCAGAATCGCATATTCCATTGTTTCCCCCCTTCCAGCGAACTTTCCGGGGGGCGCCGAAAAAGCCGCTTTTTTTCATCATAACAGAAATTTTTTGCCCCGTCAAGCCTTTTTCAAAAATTCTCCTCTCTCTATTATTATGCAATACGCAAAGGTTATGTATTTGTTCGCACCTTCTTCGCCGGTTTTTCCTTATTCGTGCCGCGCGGCCGCCCGTCTGTCCGATCTGCGCCGTCCGCCCTATTTTCAGAAACCGCGCGGCGGGGGAGGGATTTACCGCCGCAGACGGCTCCCTTTTTTGGCGGCGCATCCGCCGAAATCGGTTGCTTTGCCCGGAAAGATATGGTATAATGCCGAAAAAACGTTATAGAAAAGGACTTTATGCAATTCAAGAAACTGGAAGAGGAAGACATCTTCCGCCTTTTGCCGGTGATGCGCACGCAGACGACGCGTCTTGCCAACTATGCGCCCGGCACCGCCTTTGTGTGGCGGAAGTATCTCGACACCCATTATGCCGAAGCGGAGGGGTGTCTGATTTTGCGCGACAGATATGTCAAACAGGAATATTTTTATTATCCTGTTTCGCCCGAGGGGGATGAAGAAGCGGTCGGCCGCGCGCTGGACGCGATCGAAAAGTACTGCCGCGACGAGAACGTGCGCCTGCATTTTACGGCCATTCCGCGCGACAAGCTGCCCGCGCTCGTGCTGCGGTACGGGAGCGAGCTGCATCTTTCGGACATACGGCGCTGGCGCGACTATCTGTATGAAAAGGAGAGTTTTCAGAACTATCCGGGCGGGAAGTACAGCGGGCAGCGCAACCATGTGAACAAATTCCGCAAGACCTATCCCGACTGGCAGTTCTGCCCGTATACATCGGCGGATGCGGCGGAGGTGCGCGCCTTTCTCGAAGAGTACGCCGCCTCGCAGTACGCCAAAGAGGAGCTGTATGCGGACGAGGAGATGAAGGGCGCGCTCGCGCTCACCGAGAACATCGAAAAGCTCGGCCTGTCCGCGGGGATGCTGCGGGCGGGCGGCAAGATCGTAGCCTTCTCGGCGGGCGAAGTTTGCGGAGACACCATGTTCGTGCACATCGAAAAGGCTCTGCGCGGGGTACCCGGGGCGTATCCGGCCATGGCGCAGGCGTTCGCGCAGGCGTTCTGCGGCGAAGGGGTGCGCTACATCAACCGCGAGGACGACTCGGGCGATATGGGCCTGCGCAAATCCAAGCTCCAGTACCTGCCCGTCGCGCTTCTGGATAAGTACAACATCGCCGTCAAACGCACCTTCGATTCCCTTTCCGAACCTCCCGTTCTGGAGACGGAGCGCCTGGTTCTGCGGGCGGTGGCGGAGGAAGACGCCGCGGTGTTTGCCGCCATGGACAAGGACGAGGAGCTCAACCGCTACTGGGGGGCCTGCTGGCGGGACTACGCGCCCAAAAAGCCGACCGACAAGTGGTTTGTGAAAGACTTGCGCAACGATTTCAAGCAAAAACGCGAGCTGCCCCTCGGCATCTATCTGGAAGGCCGTCTGGTGGGCGAGGTGGTTCTGCACCGCTTCGGGTACCGCAGCGAGGCGGAGATCGGCATGCGCGTCATGAAAGAATGGCAGGGCCGCGGCATCGCGCGCGAGGCGCTTCTGGCGCTCATGGAATACGGCTTCTGCAAACTGAGCCTGGAAACCGTCGAGGCGTGCGCCTTCAAGGAGAACGCGCCTTCCGTCCGCACGCTCGAAAGCGTGGGCATGCGCCCCTGCGGCGAGGACGAAAAGAGAAAGCATTTTTATAAGACGGCCGCCATGTGACCGTTTTTATAAAACGTCCGCCATGTGACCCTTCGTATGCGCGGCGCGCGGCAGAATTTGCCGCGCGCCGCGCATTTTTGCTATTCTGCGACTCGCCGCGCAAAATCCCATGTCGCAGATCGCTGCGCCTTTTTATTTTTTGCGACTCGTTGCGGAGAACTCCCTGCCGCAGATCGTCGCACATTTTTGTTGTGTCGCAACTTAATGCGGCATGCATTTTCCGCTTTGCCGCTCCCGCCGAGATGGTTCGGCGGGAGCGGCTTTTTTTTGTGTTAGCGTATAAATTTTTTCAGATGCGGCCATAACAGGCAGGCAAATACAGACAGGGAGAACACCGGCATGAAAAAATACTGCATAGTTTTCGGTTTACTATTCATAATAATCCTGACGGCCGTATTCACGGCACAGCCCGCAGGCGGGGCGCAAGGGGAATTTCTGCGCATGCACGTGCGGGCGGCATCTGACTCGGCGGCCGATCAGGCCGTAAAGTACGAGGTGAAAGACGCCGTCGTGGAGTATCTCATCCCCCTTGCAGCCGAATGTGAGAGCAAGGAGGAGGCGATGCAAATGCTCGCGGGCGCGCTCAGGGAGATCGAGGCGGTCGCGGACCGCGTGCTCGCGGAGAACGGCTTTTCGTACACGGCCGAAGCGGCGCTGCGGCGGGAAGAATTCCCGACGCGGGTGTATGAAGACGTGACGCTCGAAGCGGGCGTGTACGATGCGCTCATCGTCGAACTGGGCGGTGGCGCCGGCGCAAACTGGTGGTGTGTGATCTATCCGCCCCTCTGCTTTTCGGGCGAGGCGACGGGGGAGAACATCCGTTACCGTTCCCGGCTTTGGGAGATCGTACAGAACTTTTTTGCGGACTGAGGGCAGGAATCCCCTCTCCGCGCAACCGAATTTTGTCTTGGAGAGGAGGAAAAATGAACAAGATCATTCGAGTCAGCGCATTGGCGCTCGCCCTGGTCGCCGTACTTGCGGCGGCGGTTCTGTTCACCGTGCAGACGGCGACGAACACGGACACGGCGGCCTATGCGCAGAGCGTCGAAGCGGCGGTGCTCAGACAGGGCAGCCGCGGGCAGGACGTGAAGACAGTGCAGGAAAAACTCAAGCGCTGGGGCTATTATACGGGAAAAGTCGACGGCATCTACGGTTCGCAGACCAAAAAGGCAGTCGAATATTTCCAGCGCAAGAACGGGCTGAAAGTGGACGGCATCGTGGGCAAAGCCACCTTTGCCGCGCTGGGCATGATGGAACAGGCGGGGCAGGGAAGCTCTTCGCAGACGCAGAACGGATTCACCAATTCCGACACCTATCTTCTGGCGCGCTGCATTTACGGTGAGGCGCGCGGCGAAAGCTATACCGGCCAGGTAGCGGTCGGCGCGGTGGTGCTCAACCGCGTGCGCAGCTCGCAGTTCCCCAACACGATCGCGGGCGTCATCTACCAGAAACACGCCTTCACCGCTGTATCCGACGGGCAGATCAATCTCACGCCCGACCAGACGGCGATCAACGCGGCCAAAGACGCGATGAACGGCTGGGATCCGACGGGCGGATGCCTGTATTATTACAACCCCGTCACCGCCACGAGCGAATGGATCTTTTCGCGAGAGACGGTGATCACCATCGGCAAGCACGTGTTTGCCATTTAAGGAGGGAAAGAGAATGGAAGAGAAAAAGATTTCCCGCGGGGCGGAGAAGGTAGAAAAGATCGCCCGCGGCGAAGCGGGCAAGGCGGAAGGCCGCACGCGCGAAGAGCTGCAGGCCGCCGCGGCGGGCGGCGGCGCCGAAAAGGCGCAGAATAAGAAGCGCGCGGCGCAGGAAAAGGCGCAGGCGAAGATCGCCCGCGAAGAGGCGAACGCCCGCCGCCGCGAGGCGGCGGCGGAAGAAAAACAGGCGCGCGAAGAGGCAAAACAGCAGCAGCTCCGCGAAAAGCGCGCCCGCGCCGATGCCGAATACGCACAGAAAAAGGCGGAGCGCGCTGAGCGCAGGCACCGCCGTGCGGAAGAGAAAAAACAGCGCGCGCCCGGTTTCGGCGGCTGGCTGGCGGCGGTCGTATCGCTTTCGGTGGCGGTGCTCGCCCTGGGCGCCATCGTCACCGTCGGGTATTTCGACCTCATGCAGACCCGCTCGTACATCGAATCGGGTTACCGCACTTCCGTGTACGAATTTTCCGAGATCGTCGAGCGCATGGATGCAGATCTTGCAAAGGCGCGCGTCGCTTCGGGCGCGGAGATGCGCCGCGTGCTCACCGACATCTTCGCGGACAGCGGCATGGCAGAAATGTGCGTCGAGCAGTTCCCCGTAGAGGGGCATGCGGCGGAGAGCGTGACCTCCTTCCTCAACGGATCGGCGGGCTGTGCGCGGGCGCTTTTGCGCAAGATCAATGCGGGGCAGTCTCTCACCGAGGCCGAGCGCGAGACGGTCGAGTATATGTACGAATGCGTGGAAAAGATCCGCGCCGCGATGCCCGGTCTTGTCGACAGCGCGCAAAACGGCGTCATGGACAAACTCATGATGCAGGGCGAGTTTGAGCGGAAGTTCACCGAGCTTGCCGAGAGCCTTCCCGAGCCGCCCGAAAACGCGGCGGGGTTCACCTCCGCACAGAAGCAGGGCGAAGTGCTCGCGGGCGAGGCGACCCTCTCCGAAGAAGAGGCGATGCAGCGCGCGGGCGAGTATTTTGAAGAGTATTCCCCCGTGGATATGCGCGCCTGCGGCAGGACGGAGAACAAGGATCTTGCGGCCTACAACTTCGAGTTTTCGGACGCGGAGGGCAGAAAGTACTTTGCCGAGGTCACCGAAAAGGGCGGCAAGCTGGCCTTCTTTGACAGCTACGAGACCTGCTCGCAGCACAATTACGATGCGCGCAACTGCGTGAAGATCGCCGAAAAGTTTCTGGAAAAGTGCGGCTACGGACATCTGCACCCCGTGTGGGTGAGCGAAGCGGGCAGCGAATGCACCATCGACTTTGCGGGAATGCAGCAGGGCGTCGTGGTGTATGCCGACCGCGTCACGGTCAAAGTCTGCACCGAGCGCGGCGCGGTCACAGGCCTCGAGGCGCATCCCTATCTGAAAAATCACCGTGAGCGCACCATCGGCAGCCCCGTCCTTTCCAAGGAGAAGCTGGAGGCCCGCGCGCGCGAGCGCATGGACGAAGTGCGCGGCATGCATCTCGCCCTCCTTCCCGACAACGGGCAGGAAGTCCTGTGCTGGGAGATCCGCGGCGAGTACGGCGGAAGAATGTACTTCGCCTTCATCGACGCGGCGACGGGCGAGACCCTTCGCATCTATACCGCCGTCAACACCGACCGCGGCATGACCGTCGTGTAATTTTTCCGGCGTTCGCCCGCAAGGGAGAGCGCAGAAGGGAGCCGCAGCCTCCGCCCGAAAGGGCGGGGACTGCGGCTTTTTCTATTCGGATATTTGATACAAGCGGTAGGTTTTCAGGGCGTTTGCGGGCGAAAAATGAATGCTTTGCATTGACTTTTGGCGCGGGATACTATATAATAATACAGAAAAGAACACAAAGGCGGGGGCGGAGCAGACGCCGCCGCGGAGGTGAAGAGATGGAAGGATTGAAACTGATCGGTATCCGGACGGACGAACTCACGTTCCGGCTGAACAATGTGCGGCTGGGAGGAGACAAGGTACAGCTCAGCCCGAACTTTTCGCGGCAGGTGCGGCACGCGGTGGAGAACAAGGCGCGCATGCTGGTGACGCTGACGGCGAAGATCGACGGCACGCCCGACCGTCCCACGCCCTTTTCGGTGAATGTGACGATGACGGGCGTCTTTGACATACCCGACGCGGAAGACCCGTCGTCCGTGCGCAGCGCGGTGATCGCGGCGACGCAGCTTCTGTACCCGTACATTCGGGCGGCGGTGAGCACGGTCACGACGGCGGCGCTGGCGGCGCCCATCGTGCTGCCCGTCGTATCGGGCACCCTCTTTCCCGAAGACGCCGCGGCGGGCGGACTTGTCAGCTGAGGGATGAAAAGTTTGTGAAAAAACCCGTTTGCCGCGGCGCCGCGTGCGCCGCGGCTTGACGCTCTTTCCGCCGTCTGCTATAATAAAGCGGCACAGAAAATCGTGCGGGGGATGACGCAATGAACAGAGAAGAGATCATGGGAATGCTGCCGCATCGCGGGCCGATGCTGCTTCTGGACGAAGTGAACGCGGGCGAAGACGGGGAAGCTGTCGGCAAGTACACCGTCCGCGGCGACGAATTTTTTCTGCAGGGGCATTTTCCGGGCTATCCCATCGTGCCGGGGGTCATTCAATGCGAGATGATCGCGCAGACGGCCGTTCTGCTCGTACCTGACGGGCGAGGAAAGATGCCCGTCTACACGGGGATGAACAACGTGCGGTTCAAACATCCGCTTCTGCCCGGCGACACGGCGATCATGCGCGTGCGGCTCACCGCGCGCAAGGGCGTATTTTATTTTGCGGAAGGGACGCTCGAGGCGGGCGGAAAGCTCTGTACCCGCGCGGAATTTTCCTTTGCGCTCATAACGAAGAAAGAGGAGAACGCGGCCAAGTAAGGGCCGCGTTCCGTTTAGGAGGGGAATATGCAGACGCAGCTCACGCAGCTTTTGGGCATCGAACAGCCGGTCATTCAGGGCGGCATGGCGTGGATCGCCGACGCGGCTCTCGCTTCCGCCGTTTCGGAGGCGGGCGGGCTCGGCATCATATCCGCGATGAACGCGGGGGCGGACTGGGTACGCGGCCAGATCCGCGAATGCCGCGCGCGCACGGCGCGGCCGTTCGGCGTCAACGTGATGCTGATGAGCCCGCACGCGGCGGAAGTGGCGGCGATGCTCGCCGAAGAGCGCGTGCCCGTCATCACGACGGGCGCGGGAAGTCCGGGGCGGTATATGCAGGCGTGGAAGGAGGCGGGCATCAAGGTCTTGCCCGTGGTGGCGAGCACGGCGTTTGCGAAACTTGCCGAACGCGCGGGCGCGGACGCGGTCATCGCGGAGGGCTGTGAGAGCGGCGGGCACATCGGCGAACTGACGACGATGGCGCTCGTCCCGCAGGTCGTGGACGCGGTGCGCATCCCCGTCGTGGCGGCGGGCGGCATCGCGGACGGCCGAGGCTTGGCCGCCTCGCTCGCGCTGGGCGCCTGCGGCGTGCAGATGGGCACCCGCTTTCTGGTGGCGAAGGAGTGCCGCGTTTCCGAAGAATACAAGAAAAAGATCCTCGAAGCCAAAGATATTTCCACCGTCGTCACGGGCAGGCGGCTGGGTCATCCCGTGCGCGCCATCAAGACGGCGTACACCGTCCGCTATGCGCGGGCGGAGTCGGACGAGAACTTTTCCGACCAGGCGCTGGAAGAGCTGGGCGTGGGCAGTCTTCGCCGCGCCGTGGAGGAGGGAGACGCCGAGCGCGGCTGTTTTCTCGCGGGGCAGATCGCGGGCATGGTCAGCCGCGAACAGACGGCGGCGGAGATCGTGGGCGAGGTCGTAGCCGGAGCGGAAGAGGTGCTCGCCCGCCTTCGCTCGCTTCGCTGAGGGGAAAGGTATGCAGAGAAAGATGCTCTACATGCGCAAGACCCCCCTTTCGAGCGCGGCGATCCTCTATCTTCTGGCGGCGGGGCTGGTGTTTTTCCCCACGCAATGGCTGGGAGATCTGTTCACCGCCGATAAGCAGCTCGCGGGCTTTCTGGGGCTGGGGATCCTGCGCCTTGTTATGGCGGGGGTGATGTTCGCGCTCGCCTTTCACATGGGCGTCGGCGGCACCCTCCTGCCGCGGCGGGGGGATATTGCCGCATTGCTCTTTGCCCTCCCCGCCCTCGCGGTGGCCGTCAACAACCTCCCCATCGTCGCGCTGGCGCAGGGGAGCGTGTCTCTGACCGCGCCCGCGGGGAAGGCGGCCGCCTTCGCCCTGCAATGTATCGGGGTGGGCCTATTTGAAGAAGAGGCCTTCCGCGGCGTCATCTTTCCCTTCGTTCTCGGCCATACGGGCACGGGCAGGAAGGGCCGCTTTCAGGCGGTCATCCTCTCGTCGGCCGCCTTCGGACTTCTGCACCTTGTCAACCTTTTCGGCGGGTTTTCGGGCGGCGTCTTTCTGCAGGTGGGCTATTCTTTCCTGATCGGCGCCATGCTCGCCATCTGTATGTTCCGCGGCGCGGGCGTCCTTCCCTGCGCCATCATCCACGCCCTCTTCAATTTCTGCGGAAATCTCTTTTTCGAGGGGGGCAACGCCACATTTTCCACCGTCTGGACGTGGCAGGAGATCCTCCTCACGGCCGCCGTCGGCGTCGCCGCGGCCGCCTATTTTGTCTGGCTTCTCGCCGCGAGCCCTGCCGACCGCGCCGATGCTTTTGCCGTCCGCCCTTCTCCCGAACTGCCCGCCGACGGCCCTCCCGATTCCGAGCCCGTCAATGGGAAAGGCGTCGCGGGCAAAGAGGAAGGGCCCATCGAGAGCGGACGCCGCGCAGACGGTCCTTCCGACGCCGCCCCCGTCAATGGGGCAGGCGTCGCGGGCAAAGAGGAAGGGCCCTTTGAGAGCGGACGCCGCGCAGACGGTCCTTCCGACGCCGCGCCTGTTATCGGTTCTGACACGCCTTCCGACTCCGCCCCCGCCGACGGGCCCGAAGGGGGTTCCGACGCCGAAAAAGGTTGCTGACGGCATTTTTGTGCGTGCTTCTTCGCCGCAGGCGGGTAGTGCGTCATCTCTTTGCGCCTGCGCAAGTCATAAAGTAAAAAAAAGGGGAGGGGCGCCCGCGTTTGCGGGCGCCCCTCCCGTATTTTTTCAGAAAATCAAAAAAATTTTTTGAATTTTCCAACAAAATGAAAGCGAGCGCTGTTGTATAGGTGTAAAGCGAAGGCAAAACGGCCATCCTTACAGCAAATACAGGCGGGGCGAGGCCCCGCAAAAACAGGAGGAACTGATATGAAAAAACTCTTTACGGCGTTGGCGCTTTCCTTGAGTCTGGCGCTTTCCCTCGGCGTCGCCGCCTGTTCCGGTACGGAAAACGGCGGTACGTCCGGCAAATTCGAGCAACTGAACACCGCCGAATCGGTGTACGGTTTCAGCGCGGCTTCCGCGGGCATGCTCGTCTCTTCGATGAACGGCGGCGAGGCTTCCGCCTTCGCCGCGGCTCTGGCGGCGGGCACTGAGCAGACGGCCCCCGCAACGGGCAGCGAACAGACGGCTCCCGAAACGAGCGAGCCCGCGAGCGAGCTGGACGGGTACATGGCATTGGTGGAAAGCCTTCTGAGCGACGGCGGGTTCACGGTGGAGGAGACGGCTTCCGACCGCGCCGGGTATGAGACGAAGATGGTCGTCTCTTACCGCGACCTGCACGGCAACACGCTGCAGTACGAGCTGCATTACAACCGCATCGAGTACGCGGGCAACGGCGGCTACGGCGACTATGACGATCACGACGACTACGGCGATCATGATCGTGACCGCGATCGTGATCGCGACCGCGACGATCGTCGGGAGGACGAGACGGAAGAGGAATACGGGCTCGAGGGCGTGATGGTGATCGACGGAACCGACTACGCGGTGCGCGGCGAGCGCGAGACGGAGACGGAGGGGAACGAGTCGGAGAGCGAGACGACGTTCCGCGTCGAACTTGGCGAGGGCAAATACATTCTCGTCGAACAGAGCCACGAGAGCGAAGGCGGGGAAACGGAGCAGGAATACAGCTATTCCGTCTTTGAAAACGGCAGGCTTTCCGAGCGCAGCACCTTCGAGTATGAGAGCGAGCGCGGCGAGACGGAAATCAAGATGACCTATCGCAAGGGTTCGGAAAACAGCGTCTTCTACTTTGAGCGCGAAACGGTGCGCGGCGAAGAGGTCATCCGCCTCCGCGTCGGAAGCGGCAATGCTTCGCAGAGCTGGTACGTGCAGGTTTCGCAGGACGCCGAAGGCCGCCCGCACTACGAATACGTTCCCGCCGGCCGTTGACGGGTACCGATAAAAACGGAATATAGGGGAGCGGGCAGACGCAAACGCGTCTGCCCGCTCCTCATTTTTTGGTTTTCAGCGAAAGGCGTTGTGTTCGCTGTCGTAAAAATACCCGATCTGCGCGAGCTTACGGCAGAGCTCTTCCCGATCCTCATCCAGGTCGTCGCAAAGGGCGTCGAGATCGGGATATCGGTCGCGCAGCAGCATGTTCACCGCGCTCAGCAGCAGAAAGGCATCCTGCGGAAGTTGTGTCATGGTCCTCTCCTTTGGCCCAAAGGCATCGCAAAAATTTTCATCGCGCCGCCTGAAAAGTGCGGGGTCAGTCGGTCTGTCGCAGGGAGCGTTTGAGTTTCCAGACGGTCAGAGCGAGCAGGAGGATGGAAAATCCTGCCAGAACGGCGATGGGAACGGCGGGGTGCAGGGCGTAGAGATCTTTGTGGAACCACTCCGACCAGCCGTTGATGCCCGTTTCCCTGCCGAAAACGGCGATGCCCCAGGCGCTGGGGGTGATGTATTTGATCCAGCCCGCCGCACCGTCGATCTCGATCAGACAATCGGAAAAGACCACCTGCAGGATGAGCACCACCAGCACGGGCAGAATGGCGCTTTCCGAATTTTTCAGCGCCGCGGAAATGAGCAGTCCGAGGTTGGTCACGCAGACGTTGACGAGGATGAGCGCCAAGAGGCAGAGGATATATCCTTCGGCCGGCCGCGCAAAGGCGAAGTCGAGGAAGGTGAGGCTGCCGAAAAAGAGCGCGGCGCACTGCACCGCCCCGACGATGCAGAGCACCGCCGATTTGGAAAGGGCGTACGCGGTGATGTCCAGCCCGCCGAAAACCTCGCGTGCGAGCACCTCCCGCTCCTTGCAGATCTCGCGGTAGCTGTTGAGAAGCCCCATCATCGCCGCCATGATCACCAGGACGAAGAGGATGATGTTGGCGGAAGTCACGCTCGCGCTGTTTTTGGCGAGAAAGGCGTCCTTTTCCGCCACGAGCAGCAGGATGATCAGCATGGCGATCGGTTCAAAAATGAGGGGCAGAAGCTGTGCGGGCGAAGTGAGGATCTGTCGGAAATACCGCCGCATCGTCACGTGGTAGTGCCGTATGTTCATGCGCGCGGAGCGCCGTCGGAATTTCTTCATCTTTCTGCCTCCTCGCCCCGTTCATCGTCCGCTTCGGGCTTTTGGGCTTTTTCGGCGGATTTTTTGAAACTTGCCGCCGAAGGTCTCTTTGCGGCGCCTTCTGCGTTTTTTTTGCCGCTTTCCGCCGCGGTTATTCCGGCTTTTTCTGCGGCGGGCTTTTCGGCATTTTCCGCCGATGTGCCGCTCTCCTCCGCAATTTGTCTTTCGGGCTCTTTTGCCGTGCGGGCCGTGCCGCGACCGCCTGAAAGGGGGCGGGGCGGCTTTTCCCAGGCGGAAACTTCCTTTTCCTGTTCGGGCGGGAGCATTTCCGTCTTGCCGTAGGCGGCGGAAAAGGTCTTATAGAGGGCGCGGTAGTTGGCCGAGCGGCGGTATTTGCGGGCGAAGGCGTCGCTCGTCGCCTCGTCGGTGAGCGCGGCGAAGATGCGCGAATAGGAGCGGCGGTTGAACCAGCGGAAGGCGCCTTCCGCGCCGCCGTAATAGCAAAGCCTGCCGCCCCGTCCGAGGAAGGCGACGCGGTCGCATTTGTCGAGGTTTTCCATGGCGTGGGTGATCACGATCACCGTGCGGCCCTTTTTGGCGAGCTCGCGCAGCAGTTCCATCATCTCCATGTCGAGGTCGGGAGAGAGCCCGCTGGTCGGCTCGTCGAGAAAGAGGATCTTGGGGTCGGAAAGAAGTTCCGTGGCGATGGAAACGCGCTTTTTCTGTCCGCCCGAAAGGCTGCGGATGCGCAGGTGTTCTTTCCCTTGCAGTCGCACGTCTGCCACGGCGCTGCGGATGCGCGCTTCCAGCTCCTCTTCCGAAAGGTCGGCGCGCGTGCGGAGCATGGCGGTGTAGCGCAGGGCGTCCCACACTTTGAGGTCTTCGTGCAGGATGTCGCGCTGGGGCACATACCCGATCGCGCCGCGGTAGGAGTTCATATTTTCGTAATAGTCGTTGGTGTCGTAATAGATCTTTCCGGCGGTGGCGGGTCGGGTGCCGTTGAGGCAGTCGAGCAGGGTAGACTTTCCCGCACCGCTCCCGCCCACGATGGCGACAAATTCCCCCGCGCCGATGCGGAAGGAAACGTCCGTCACCAGCGAGATCTTTCCGCGGGCGTGCCGGTCGCTGACCAGCTTGCTCACCCCGACGGCGTCGATCTGGATGCCCGCGGGGGAGGTGGAATAGAGCAGTCTGTTCCGATAGAATATGTAGGCGGCGGCGGGGATGGAAATGCGGTCGTGGTCGCAAAGTTTCTGCCGCTTGATCTTCTTGTTGTTGACGTAGGTGCCGCCCGAGCTGTGTGCGTCCTCGATGTAGCAGTTTTCGCCGTCGAAGACGATGATGCAGTGTTTTTCGGAGACGAGCGGGCTGCGGATGCGGATGTCGCATCCCTCGCCGCTTCCGATGGCGGTCACCGTCTTCTGTGTGAGGTCAAAGTGATCGCCCCGCCCGCGGTCGACCTGCCGCACGAGGGAAATGCGCGCGATCGCGTCCCGCTTTTTCTCGCCCGCTTTGCACAGGGTCAGCTCGCCGTCGAATTTCACGACGGGTTTGCGGAATTTTTTCCCGTTCATGCGCACCTCGCAGCGCGCATCTTCCGCCGAGAGGTCCTCGGCATACCACACGTTGTTCTTGCAGAACAGGCGCACCTGCCTGGGCTGCAGGGCGGCGGAGTGTATCACGATGTCGGACGTGCGCCCCGCGCCCGCCGTCAGCTCGCCGCGCCCCTCGCTCTCGACAAAGCGGAAGAGGTCTCCCTGCTGGATTTTCAAAACGATGTCTTTCAAAGCCCTACTCCCCGCGGCAATAGTCCCTGCTGTTCCCGTCGCGTTTTTGCCGGCGTGTCTTTTGCAAAGCCCCCGTGCGGAGCTTTGCGGTTCCTGTTTGTCTATTATACCATACGCGCGGCCGTTTGGCAACGGCTCAAAGGCAAAAGGGGAGGGGGCGGCAAATTTTGCTTTGACGGGGGTTTGGTTTTTTGTTGACGCGGGGGGTGCGGGGGAGTATAATAGAATGCGGCAGAAAGGAGGCGCGCATATGCCCGAAACTCCCATGGCAGAGCCGCGGCCGCGCTCGAAGGTGCGGCTGGCAGTCATACATATTCTGAAGAGCAGCGTGGTGCTGCTCGTGGCGATCGCGGCGGCGGCCGTCACCTGTTTTTTTGTTCCGCCGGACAGGGAGTATCTGGGGTATTTTGACCTGCGCACGCTCACCTGTCTTTTCTGCACGCTCGCGGTGGTGGCCGCGTTCAAGGATATCAAATTTTTCGAATGGCTGGCAGATTGGATCGTGCGTCGGTTCCGGAACATGCGCAACATCGTGCTCGCGCTCGTATTTGTCACCTATTTCGGGTCGATGATCATGGCCAACGACATGGCGCTGATCACCTTTCTTCCGCTCGGATGGTTTGTGCTGGAATCGTGCGGGAACCGCAAGCTCACGGCGTTCACCTTCATCATGCAGAACATCGCCGCCAATCTCGGCGGCATGCTCACCCCCTTCGGCAACCCGCAGAACCTCTATCTCTATTCCTACTTTCATATCCCGACGGGCGAATTTTTTGCGGTGATGGCCCTTCCGTTCGGCGTGGCGTTCGTGCTCATCCTCGGCACCTGTCTGTTCGTGAAGGCGGAGCCCGCCGCGCTCACGTCCTCGCCGCGCGTCCGCCCGAAACTGTGGCGCATCCTCGCCTACGCGGCGCTGTTTGTGCTGTCGGTTCTCATCGTCTTCCGCGTCTTTCCCTATTACTGGGGGCTTCTGGCCGTCGCGGCGGCCCTTCTCATCCTCGATTTCCGCGCGGTGCTCCGCGTCGATTACGGGCTGCTCCTCACCTTCTGCGCCTTTTTCGTCTTTTCGGGCAACCTCGCCCGCATCCCCGCCGTGGCCGACTTTCTCGGCGCGCTCGTCGCCCTCGACCCTCTCGCCTTCGGCGTCCTGTCCTGCCAGGTCATCTCCAACGTCCCCTCGGCCGTCCTGCTCTCCAAATTCACCTCCGACTACGCAGGCCTTCTCGTCGCCGTCAACATCGGCGGCCTCGGCACCCCCATCGCTTCGCTGGCAAGCCTCATCACCCTCAACACCTTCCGCCGCGTCCAGCCGGGCGAAACAAAAAAATACATCGCGAAATTCCTTTTGCTGAACTTTTCTTTCCTCGCCGTCCTGTTGGGCACAGGTTACCTCAACGCCCTGCTCGTGTAGCGTCTGCGCGGCTCTGCCTGAACGGCGCTGCGCGACGTTGGCCGCAAGGCTACGCCCCAAGGTCCTGCCCGCGTGATTTTACCCGGGCGGCCATATCTGAAAAGTTGGCCCATGCGGCCTCGCCTCTGAGGCGCTGCCCGTCGGGCCTAGCTTGAAAGAGTTCGCCCGTGCGGCGGCAAATAAGATATCGGCAAATAAGATATCGGCAAATAAGATATCGGTAAATGAGATTTTATAGAAGGGAGCGGCCCGCGCAAATTTGCGCGGGCCGCTCCCTTTGGGTATTGGATCTTTGTCGCTGTCTTCGGGTATCAGTCTTTGCTGTCATCTGTTTTGGCGCTTGCCGCCCTGTAAGCGGAGGGGGAGAGGCCGGTGCTGTTTTTGAAACGGGTCGAGAAGTAAGCGGGGGAGTTGAATCCGCAGCTGGTGGCGGTTTCCGTGACGGACACGCCGAAATCGAGCATTTTTTTGGCCTGTTCGATGCGATAGGAAAGGAGGTATTCCACGGGCGAAAGGCTTGTCAGGCGGGAAAAGAGCACGCTCAGATAGGTTCTGCCCACGCCGACGGCGGCGGCAATGTCGGCTACGCCGATGTTCTCGCTGAAATTTTCCTTGATAAAGCGGATGGCCTGTTCCACATACTGCACGGCGGGCGGCTGGAGCTTTTCCGCGTTGTCCTGCCGGAAAGAGAGCAGGCGCGCGATCAGTTCGTAGGTGAGTCCTTTGGCGGCGAGGTAGCCGGAAAAAGTGTTCTGGAGGATCTTCGGCCAGATACGCCGGAACAGAATTTCGATCGCCTGGTCGTCGATGTGCGCGACGGGTGTATCCTTTGTAAAGCCCGCCCTTTCAAGGAGCTGCCGTACCGAAGCGCCGTCGATCTCCAGCCAATAATACCGGTAGGGGTCCTTCGGGTCAGCATAATAATACACGAGCTCGTTTTTCGGCAGGTAGAACATGTCTCCCGCCGCCAGGGAATAGCTCTTTCCGCCCACCTCGTAAAAGCCGCGGCCGCCGATCACATATTGCAGTACGTGTTCCTGCTTGATCGCCCGGTGGCGGTGTCCCGGTTCGGAACCCTGGAATCCGAAGATCGCGATCTGAAAATCGGTATCTGCCAGCGGAAAAAGTTTTTTCTGTATGTCGTAAAAGGACGTGGCCATATGATCTCTTCCCCCGAGTAAACAAAATTGAAAGTTTTCAATACAATTTTTATTGTATCACAAAGTGCGCCGTGATACAATAGAAATACGAAAATTTCCGAAAAAAGGAGACACACATGTTCAAGATCACGTTTATGGGCGCAGGGAGCACCGTTTTTGCGAAAAATGTGTTGGGCGACTGCATTCTTTCGCCCGAACTCGGCGAGTTTGACATTGCTCTTTACGATATCGACGAAAAGCGGTTGGAAGATTCCCGCCGCATGTTGGAGAGCATAAACAAAAACTATAATGGGAAGGCAAAGATCCGCGCATATACGGACAGGCGTGCAGCGCTTCGCGGTGCAGATTTTGTCATCAACGCCATCCAGGTGGGCGGATACAAGCCGTGCACGGTCACCGATTTTGAAGTCCCGAAAAAGTACGGCTTGCGCCAGACGATCGCAGATACGCTCGGCATCGGCGGCATTTTCCGGGCACTTCGCACCATTCCCGTTCTGGACGAGTTTGCCGAGGACATGCATAAAGAATGCCCGCGCGCACTCTTTCTGAATTATACCAACCCCATGGCGATGCTCACGGGGTATATGCAACGCTATCTCGACGTGCGCACGGTGGGGCTGTGCCACAGCGTGCAGGTTTGCGTAAAGATTCTTTTCGAGCAACTGGGCATGGAAGAATACATCGGAAAATGCCGCTGGAAGATCGCGGGCATCAACCACCAAGCCTGGCTTACCGAAATCGTGGATCTGGCGGGCAACGACCTCTATCCCGAGATCAAGCGCCGTTCGCTGAGCGGCGAATATGCGGAAAAGATGAAAAATGACCTCGTCCGCCACGACATCATGCACCGTTTCGGTTATTACAATACCGAATCGAGCGAACACACCGCCGAATACAATCCCTACTATATCAAGTCGAAGTATCCGGAGCTCATCGAGCGGTACAACATCCCGCTCGACGAGTATCCGCGCCGCTGTGTCAACCAGATCGCGGGATGGGAAAAATTGCAGAAGACCCTCGTTTCCGAAAACGTGAAGCACGAGATCAGCCATGAGTTCGGCATGCCCATCATCCGCGCAGTCATCAACGACGTGCCATATAAGATTCACGGGAACGTGCTCAATACGGGGCTCATCGACAATCTCCCGCAAAACGCCTGCGTGGAAGTGCCCTGCATGATCGACGGCTGCGGCGTCAATCCCTGCTATTTCGGATCGCTGCCCGAACAGTGCGCCGCGCTCAACCGCACGAACATCAATGTTCAGAACATGACCATCGAAGCAGCCAGAACGCGCAGCAAAGAGGCCGTGTACATGGCAGCCTATCTCGACCCGCACACCGCCGCCGAGCTCTCCCTCGACGACATCAAGAGCCTCTGCGACGATCTTTTCGAGGCGCATAAAGGCTGGCTCCCCGTCTACCGTTAAACTTTTTTCTCTCAGGACGCCTGTTTCTGAAAGAATCAAAAAGCCCCGTTCGGGGACTCAGTCTGACGGCAGAAAACAAAACGACCGCCCCCGTTCGGGCGCGGCCTTCCGAGCAAACAAAAAAGCCCTCGCTTTTCGGCGAGGGCTTTTTTCTCTGCTTGCGGCGGAAGAACGCGCCGACAAATATAGGGGGACGGGCGATGTTGTCTAAAAGTTAAAGAAAAAAATTCGCCTGTTTGCGGCGGACGGCAAAGCGGCGTTCGGCAAACGGGGGGGGAGAAAAGGTGTTCCTGTAAAAATAAAAACCGCCTGAGAAGAGGCGAAAAAAAGCCCGGGCGGAAAGCCCGGGCTTTGTGATTACTCGCCTTTGAAGGGGAGCAGCGCGACGATGCGCGCCTTTTTGATGGCGTTGGAAAGTTCCCTCTGGTGCATGGCGCAGGTACCGGTCATGCGGCGGGGAAGGATCTTGCCGCCTTCGGTGATGAATTTTTTCAGACGGTTGACGTCTTTATAGTCGATGTATTCGACTTTTTCCTGGCAGAAAGCGCACACCTTTCTGCGCGAAGTGCGCTTCATGGGTTTGCGGACAGGTTTATTCTCTTCCATGGTCGTTCTCCTTTCTTAGAATGGAGGCGGAAAATCCGCCTGTGAGTCTGCGGCGTGCGAGATCCCGTCAGAAGGCCGCAGAAAGGGTTGTTAAAACGGAATATCCGAATCGTCGTCGATCGCCTCGAGGGCGGGTTTTTTGCGGGGAGCAGGTGCAGGCGCGGAATAATCGTCGTCGCCCTGCGCATTTTTCGGCGACAGGAATTCGACGTCGTCGGCGATCACGTCGACGAAGGTGCGTTTCTGGCCGGAGTTATCTTCGTAGTTGCGCATCTGAATGCTTCCGACGACGGCAACTTTGTTGCCCTTTTTGCAGAAACGAGCGACGTTGTCGGCCAGTCCGCGGAAAGCCGTCACGTTAAAAAAGTCGGTCTGGCGTTCGGCGTCCTGCGAAGAAAATCTGCGGTTCACCGCGATCGCAAAGCGGCAGACAGATACGCCGCTGTTGGTCTCCGAATGTTCGGGGTCGCGCGTGAGGTTTCCGATCAAAAAAACCTTGTTCATCCTTTTCCTCCGTTTATGCGTTCGACTTCGTGATCACTCTGCGCATAACGCCTTCCGTGATCCCGGCAACGCGGTCGAGTTCTTTGTTGAAAGAACCGTCGGCTTCATAGGTCAGCAGTGCGTAAAAGGCCTCGCTCTTGTAGTTGATGGGATAAGCGAGTTTTTTAACGCCCCATTTGTCCGTAGAAACCGCCGTGCCGCCCAAACTCTTTACCAGGTCTTCAAACCTGGCGATCGTAGCGTCGCGCGCTTCTTCGGCGACGGCAGAGTCGATCAGATACAGCATTTCGTACTTCATGATTTTTCACCTCCCGGTCTTATTCGGCGCACCGTGCGGGTGCGCAAGGTTTTGCGCCTTTTTTCAGCGCATATGACATTATACCTTAATTTTGCGGGCAAGTCAATCGATTTTGCGCTTGCGGAAAGGTTTTTTGCCGCAAAAAGGGCAGCGTCGCCGATTTTTTGCCGCATTCATGAAAAGTCCGCGGCCGCAAAAAAGCGCCATCCCTGTGCGGGGAAGGCGCTTTAAGTGCTGGGGTACCAGCGTTCGGATTATGCGGTTGCCGTTCCACCGAAATCGATATCGCCGGAGGCGATTTGGAAGATCAGGTTGATCATGCCGTCGAGCGTGAGTTCGCCGATCGTGCCGTAAGAAGTGACGCCGACCTTGATTTCTTTATCCAGCATTTCTTCCGGCGTCGTGTTTTCGTCGGGCGGGGTAATGGTGATCATGCCGTCGTCGTACAAATCGCGCAGGGTGAGTTCGCTGATGTTTGCCTGCACGTTGCTCATAAGGCTGCCGATGCTTTCTACCCGGCAGGAAGTTTCCTTGCCGTTCTGTGTAACCAGGTACTTCCACGCGCCCGCGGGGTCACCGTAGGTGTACAGGTTTTGGCCGATCAGTTTCGCCGCGTCCTCCGCGTTCGCGAGAACGTAGCCGTCGCCGGAAACATCCAGCATCACCTGCACCCAGCCGTCTTTTTGGATATCGTAATAGAACAGGTTGCCGTATTTGAACTCGTAATCGCTATCGTACGTTCCCGCAAAGCGCAGGCGCGAATACAGCCGTTCGGCTTTTTCGCCTTCTTCCGTCAAACCGTAGGCGGCGGGGAGGAGGCTCACCTTTTTTATCGTTTCGGAAGAAACGTCCCAGCGGTACAGTGTGTCAACGGTGTAATGGCCGCCTGTGCCGGGTGTCGCCGGGTTTTTGCCTTCGCGGTCGGTGTAATACGTCGCGTCCTGCGCGTTCGGCAGCTGCCAGCCGGTGATCGCGGTGGCGGGCACATATTTATTTTCCGCAGCGTCGTACATATACAGCGGAACGTTTTTGTAATTGTCTTGGTTGGTTCCGTCGATCAGAATATAGGGCGATAGCAGCTGCGAGGGCACGGCGGTGATGGTGCCGTCCGTGTTATCCGCCGTTTTGTAGTCCGCCACATATTCCTCGAACGTCATGGTTTTGCCGTTCACATACACGAACAACTGCCCGTTGTAGTCGGCGCTGTACTGCTCGTAAAGGGCTTTCAGCGCATTGAATTTTTCTTCGGCGGACGCGTTTTCCCCAACCGCAATTTCCGCCACAACGTGGTAGCCGTAGATGTTGTCGGCAAACATCTGCTGCACGGTCAGGTTGTTCAGGTCGCCTGCCAGCGAATTGAGCGTGGAATTTTTCAAAAGCGCGAGGAAGCCGTCGCTCGTTGCTTCTTCGCCGAGAATCTCGCCGAGGGTAAAGCCGTCGATGGCGCCGCTGATCTTGTCGAGCGGTACGTCCGCCAAAAGCTGCAAAATTTTGGGCGAGGCGGGATTGTCGTCGGTCTCCTCTTCGTTGGTCACGATGGTTATTACGTCGCCGATGGTCAGCGAGTTGATTTTTGCCGAGTCGGAAAAATCGGTCAGCGTCCAGTCGGCGATCGCCTGCATCAGCGGGTGCGAGGCGGTGAGCGTTCCGCCCGAATCCTCCGCCTCTTCGTCGGTCACGATGTCCACGACGGAAGAAATTTTCAGTTCGTCCAATCCCAACGTGAGGTCGGCGATGGTTTTCGGCTCCGCATTGCCGATCATCACGAATTCGTCCCCTTCGATGCGGTAATCCACGCCCTCTTCGCCGTAGGCGAGGGTGCGCAGCAGGGCGGAGGAATCGGGCGTTATGTCCAGAACGTCCTTCACGTAAATGCCGTTCATTTCCGCGCCCATCGAATCGGAGAGGTAGCCCATCGGCACGTAGCGCACCGTGTCGAGCATGTCGTTGGAGAGGTCTACGCCGAAGTAAGTACCCACGTCCGCCAGCGTCATTTCGTCCATGTCGAACACGCGCGAAAAAGCCGTCAGCGCATAGGTCACGGGCAGGCCGCCGATGCCGTCGGTTTCCACGTACAGCGCCGTATCGGCGTTGGCCGCCGCGGCGTCCGCTTCCGTATATACGTATTCGAGGGCAAAGAGCGTTTCCGCGGTATAGTCCTTCGCAACGGCAAAGCCGCCGTTTTCGGTATCTGCCACGTAATTGCCGCTCCCGTCCGTCTGCGTCACCAGCACGTAATATTTGCCGTTCGCCTCGTAGTAGTCGCCCGTTTTCGGGGTGTCGCCCATCGGGTTTCCGCCCTCGGGCGCCGCTGTTTCTTCTGCAAACAGCGGCTTATAGCGGTAGGGAGCCGCCACTTCGTACGCCGTCACGTTGCCCTGGGGATCGCCGAGGGGAAGTTCGGTATAACCGTCGGGGCCGGTGCGCGTCGCGATCTTTTCGTTGGCGGCGAGGGCAAAGGTGACCTCGTTCTCGTTCACCGCGTACACCGCGCCGTTGTTTTCCGTCATGGGCGTGTACACGAACGGCGTGCTGTCGTTGCCTGTTGCCGTTTGCAGGTACAGCGTCGCGCCGTCGGTGCTCCGTTTGAGGTAGCCGCTCTGCGTATCTACGCCCTCCAGTTTATACAGCGTTTCGGTGGTTTGGGCGGTGACGGGCTGCTCAGCGCCCGCATCGTCGGTGTATTCGGAAACAAAACTTTCCGCACGCGAGTAGAAGGTATAGGGTTGGGCGGCGTACTTGCCGTCGAACACCTTGTCGATGGTGCCCGCCTCGTTGTCGTTGACCTGCGTATAAACGAGGAGGGGGCTTTCCGCATTGCCCGTGATGATGTCGAGGTCGGGCAGGTCAAACGAGAACTGCTCCGAAAGGTCGTTGAGCGACGCGGTGATCACCAGCATCTCCGTCAGGTTTGCGGTCAGCTGCGAAAAATTGGTGGAATACAGCAGTTCGCGGTCCACTTTGAACAGGCCGTTGTTTTCGATGTTGTCTACGAGTTGGTCGGCAAAATCGCCGGCCGCGGGGGAGATCTCGGTCAGCGTGTCGATATTGATCTCGCCCGAAAGCGCGTCGGAAACCTTTTTCACGACCTCTTCGATGGTGCCGTCGTATTCGGAAGATATCCATTCGGTATCGCCGAACAGTCCGGTGATGGTGCTCACTTTCACCGTCTTGTACACGGCGATGAGCGTGCCCGCGATGGCGCCGATAAAAATGACGATGGTCAGTACGATCGTCAGCAGCACGGTGCCCAAACTGAAATTGGATTTTACCATATTTTTACCTCTCTTTTTGTTTTCGTAAAAGTACCGCCGCACGGCCGCGGCCGCGCGTTTCGGCCTGTACCGCGGAGCGAAACTTCCGTCACGATGCAAACGGGGCCGGAACAGCCGTCGTTCACCGCACCACGATAAATTCGCAGTTTCCGTTCACTTCGTATTCGCCTACGTTTTCGGCGGAAAAGCTCTCGCCGGCGGCAAAAGGCGTTTCGCCGCGCGCCCATTTGAAGTGCCCCGCGCCGGAAAGGATGTGAACGGTGTCGGTTCCGTCCGTATACAGTTTGAATCGCCGCGGCGAAATTATATACAGCGATGTGCCGCATTTGCCCACCGTTGCGCCCTGTACCGTCTTGTCGGAAAAAACGAAATCCTCTCTGGCGGGCAGCTGTTCCCGCGCAATTTTAATAAGTTTCATGCTTTTATTATAATATAAATTGCGGATGATTGCAATGATTCTGCGCAGTAAAATTCCGCCGTAAACGGAAAAACCTGGCTCAAAGCAGGTCGCCGCCGTCCTCGCCCGCGCCGTCCGCGTCCCCGCCCAGCAGTTGGTTTGCGCGCGTTTCGCCGATCTCGGAAACGTTTTTCAGTTTGCGGTCGATGGTGCGCGTCTTTTTGGCGGCGTTCTCGATGGTGTCCTGCGCCTCCTGCAATTTTTTCTGCGCCTTTTCGAGGATCTGCACGAAATTGCGGAACTCGTGCTTGAAGGCGGAGAGCAGTTCCCAGAGTTCGCCCGAACGCTTTTCGATGGCGGCCGTCTTGTAGCCGATCTGCAGGGTGGTGAGCAGCGCGCCGAGGTTGGTCGGCCCGCAGGCGAGGATGCGCCTCTGCGCGAGGTGGTCGGCGAGTCCGGGCATCTTCACGCATTCGGCGTACAGCCCTTCCAGCGGCAGAAACATGATGGCGAAATCCGCCGTCAGCGGCGGGCGGATGTACTTTTTGGCGATCAGGTCGGCCTGCGTTTTCAGCGCGCGCTCCAAATTTTTCGCCGCGCGGTCGGCGGCGTCTTTGTCCAAAGCGTCGCCCGCCTCCACCAGCCGCACGTATTCGTCGGTGGGGCACTTGCTGTCGATGGGCAGCCACACCGTTTCTCCCTCTTTCGAGGGCAGCAGCACGGCAAATTCCACCACGGAATTGTCGGCGGGGTCGATATGCACGTTGGCGCGGTACTGCGCGGGGGAGAGCATCTGTTCGAGCAGAGCCGAAAGCTGCACTTCGCCCCACATACCGCGCGTTTTTACGTTGGAAAACACCTTTTTGATGTCCGCCACGCTACCCGCCAGCCGCTGCATCTCGCCGATGCCCTTGTACACCGCTTCCAGCCGCTCGTTGATGATGGAATAACTGCGGCTCAGCCGCGTTTCCAGAGTGTTGGAAAGTTTTTCGTCTACCGTGGCGCGGATGTCGGCGAGGTTTTTCGCGTTCTGCTCGGTCATGTAGCGGATCTCGCCCGCCACCGTGCGCTGTATTTCCGAAAGCCGCCGCTCGGTGGCGGCGTTCAGTTCTTCCAGTTTTTCCTGTATGCCGCGCAGGTTGCCGCCCTGCTGTTTGGCCATAAAATCGAGAAAATCGCGCGTCGCCCGGGCGTTTTCCTGTACGATGTATTCCTGCCGCGCCAGCATCTGTTCCAGCCGCGCCGTGTCGGGCGCGGGGCCGGTGCCTGCGCCGCCGGTTTTTTGCCGTTTGAGCACGAACAGCGAAACGACGAGCGCCGCCAATGCGCACGCCGCCGCGATCGCGGAAAATATTTCAGCCATTTTGTTCTCCCTCCGCCAGCCGCGCCGCCTCTTTCAGCAGCGTGACCTTTTGGTTCCGCCGCCCGTCCTGCGCGCAGAACAGCAGCAGTTTCTGCAGTACGTCCCCGATTTTTTGCACCGGAACGATGCCGCGCAGGTCGCCGCCGCGCACCGCCAGTTCTTTCAGCGTAAAGGGCGCACCCTCGGTTTTCATCTGTTCGCGGATACTTTCCCATTTCGTGAGGGTGGGGCACACCGAAAGGTCGTCTTTGCAGCCGGAAAAATCCGCCTGCTTCAATAAGAGCAGGGGTTCGTATACGTCGTAATTGTTCACGATGAACGCGCGTATCTTGCTCTCGCGCGTTTTGCCGTCGAGGTCGTACATATGCAGGCGGGTGAGCCGGCACACCAGTTCCGTCGTCTTTTTGGGCGCTTTCAGCCGCTCGAGGATGGCGCGGGCGATTTCTTCGCCCAGCACGTCGTGCCCGTAAAATTTTCCCGTCTGCGCAAAGGCGGCGGGTTTGCCCGCGTCGTGCAGCAGCGCCGCCAGGCGGATGCTTTTATCGGCATAGCGGCAGGTGCGCAAACTGTGTTCGAGCACGTCGTAATCGTGGAAATCGCTGCGCTGCGCCATGCCTTTGCCGGCGGCCAGTTCGGGCAGGATATGCCGCAGAACGTCCGTCTCGTCCAGCATTTTCAGTCCGTCGTAGTGCGCGTATGTGCGCCCGTACTTTTCGTCTGCGTGCAGAATTTGCAGCAGTTCGGCAAAAATGCGTTCGGCGGAAATTTTGCCGATCAGTCCGGCGTTCGCCTTCGCGCCCGCCTTGCACGCGGCGGTGGGGGAAAATCCCAACTGCGCCGCAAACCGCGCCAGCCGCATCAGCCGCAGTCCGTCTTCCGAAAAAACTTCCTCGGCGGGGCGCGTCGTTTGCAAAATGCGCGCGCGGATGTCCGCCTCGCCGCCCAGCGGGTCGCACAGCGTCTGCTCCTTGATGTCGTAATACACGGCGTTGCACTTAAAATCCCGCCGCCGCGCGTCCGCTGTTATGTCGCCGGTGAACTCCACGGCGCACGGCGCGTGCTCGCCGCGGCGGTAGGTATCCGTGCGGAAAGAGGTAAATTCGATCTTTTTATCGCCCGCCGTCAGGTTCACCGTGCCGGTGTTTTTGTACACGCCGTTCACTTCCAGTCCGCACCCTGCGGCGAGGGAAGAAAATTTTTCGGCGGAGACGGGCGCGCAGAGGTCGAGGTCGGGCGAGGCGGGAAGATTTGCCAGCGCGTCGCGCACGGCGCCGCCCACAACGTACAGCGGGAAGTCCGCTTTTTGCGCCAACGTATGCAGTTTTTCGGGTAAATTCAGTTGCATTTATTCCTTTTTGCGGCGGAAAGAGCCACGCCGCGCGTGAAATTTCACCCCACCATTATAACAGGTTTCAAAATAAATTGCAAATCGGGCGCATTTATTGTATAATAGAAAAGAGAAATTGTCGCGGGAGAACGAATATGTATAATATTATTTACAATCCGCTTTCCGGCGGAGGCAAAAAGAAAAAGATCCACCGCCGCGCGTTCGCGCGGCTGGAGGAGCGCGGCGCCGCGTACTGCGTGCACGAAACGGAAAAATCCGGCCAGGCCATGCATCTCGCCCGCTCTCTCACCGAAGAGGGGGAGGGCGATATCGTCGTTCTCGGCGGCGACGGCACCCTGCACGAAGTGCTGTGCGGCTTTACCAATTTCGATAAGTGCGCGCTCGGGCTCATCCCCGCGGGCACGGGCAACGACTTCGCCTCGTTCGCGGGCATCCCGCTCGAACCGGAAAAGGCGGTCGATCTCATTTTAGACGGAACGCCGCAGTACACCGAATTCATGCAGCTGCCCAAGGGCGTGCGCGGCATCAACGTGGCGGGCACGGGCATCGACGTGGAAATTTTGCAGCGCTGCCGCCGCTCGAAGATACTGCGCGGAAAGTTCCAGTACATCATCAGCCTGATCATTTCGCTGTGCAAGTTCAAAAACTACAAACTGCACGCGAGCACGGCCGCGGGCGGGCGCGATTTCAACGCGCTCATCGCCTGCGTGGGCAACGGCAGCCGCATCGGCGGCGGCATTCCCATGTGCCCCGAGGCAAAACTCGGCGACGGGCTTTTAGACCTGGTCGTGGTGGACGACGTAAAAAAACTGAAAGTGCCCGCCGCTTTTATCAAACTGATGAAGGGCGGCATCCTGCGCGAAAAATTCACCTATTTCGAGCGCTGCGAGCGCGCGGAGATCGTGCCCGAAAAACCGCTCACCGTGCAGGTAGACGGCGAACTGTACGACGATCTGCCCTTTACCGTGGAGGTCGTCAAAGATACCCTGCGCATGTACCGCGGTCAAGCATAAAAAATACCGCTTTTATAATAAAAATACGGCAATAACTTATTTAATCAAACATACTGCAATCAAAACCCGCAAGCGCCTTTGCGCCGCGGCGGAAAAAGGAGGTGACGGATGGACTACGTATATATCATGCTGCTCGTGGGCGCGGTGATCGCCATGTGCGTTTTTGTCAACCGCGTTACGGATAAAGTGAAAGTGCCCTCGCTGCTGCTGTTTATCGGCATCGGCATGGCGTTCGGCGTGCTCCTGCGCGTCGCCGGGCAGGATAATTTTACCGATTACGACCTCGGCAACGTCGTGTGCTCCGTCTGCCTGGTCGTCGTCATCTTTTCGGGCGGGTTCGGCACCAACTTCAAAGAGGCGCGGCCGGTCGCGGGGCGCGCGCTGCTGCTCTCGTTCGCGGGCACGGCGCTCACGGCGGGCCTCGTCGGCGTGGGCGTGTATTTTATTTTTCAGTTGCTGCCCTTTTTTCCGGAAGGCATCGGCTGGATCGAAAGTTTTCTCGTCGGTTCCGTCATCGCCTCTACCGACGCGGCGTCGGTGTTCAACATCCTGCGTTCGCGCCGTCTGAACTTAAAGTACCACACTTCTTCGCTTTTGGAAATGGAATCCGGCTCGAACGACCCGATGTCGTACATGCTCACCGTGGTGTTCGTGGCGCTGCTCGCCGCAAAGTACGGCGTCAGCGGGGCGCAGGCGATGGGCGCGGGCGAAATCGTCGGCATGCTCGCCTCGCAGGTCGGGTTCGGCGCGCTGTTCGGCGTGGCGTTCGGCATGATAGGCATCTTCATCCTGCGCCGCTTTGCCTTTAACATGGGGCAGGGCGGCACCATCTTCGTGCTGGCGCTGGCACTGCTCGCCTACTCTATCCCTTCGGTGCTCGGCTCCTTTACGGGCATCGATATTTTAGCGGGCAACGGCTACCTTTCCGTGTACATCTGCGGCATTTTGCTCGGCAACGCGCGCATTTCGCAAAAGCGCGACTGCGTCCGCTTTTTCGATGCGCTCACGGGCGTCGCGCAGATGATGATCTTTTTCCTGCTCGGCTTTTTGTCCACGCCCGAGTGGCTCATCCGCCCGCAGGTGCTCGTGCCCGCCGTGCTCATCTTCTTGTTCATGACGGTGCTCGCCCGCCCCGCCGTCGTCAGCGCGCTGCTCGTGCCGTTCCGCGCCAAACTCAACCAGATCGGCATAATCAGTTGGGCGGGCCTGCGCGGCGTGGCGTCCATCGTGTTCGCCATCTACGCCGTCAGCACGCTGGGGGAGAGCAATCTCCCGTACGACCTGTTCAGCATCGTGTTCTGCATCGTCATCATTTCCGTGGCCGTGCAGGGTACGCTGCTGCCCCTGCTCTCCAAAAAGATGCGTATGCTCGGCGATACGGACGACGTTCTGCGCACCTTCAACGACTACCAGGAAGAAACGGACGTCAGTTTCGTCAAAGTCGTGGTCGGCAAAAAGCATCCGTGGGCGGGGCGCCCGCTCAGAGAGTGCGTCATGCCGCACGGGTTTCTGATCGTGCTCATCATCCGCGGCGAAGATACGCTGGTGCCGGGCGGCGATACCGTCGTAAACGCGGGCGACGTGCTCGTAACGGCGGCGCCGGAGTTCGAAAACCGCGAAGATTTCGGCATGTTCGAAGAATACCTCGGCAAAAACCACGCCTGGATCGGCAAGTGCGTGCGCGATCTGGAACTCCCCAAAGGCACACTCATCGCCATGATCAAGCGCAAAGGCGGCACGGTCATCCCGTACGGCGGCACCGCCCTGCAGGAAGGCGACACTCTCGTCTGCATCCGCCTCTCCGCCGAAGAGCCCGCCGCAGAATAACGGCACAGCCCTTTGTTTTCTTCCGAAAAACAAAGGGCTTTGCCTTCTTTTTGCCGGATGTCGGCAAGGCGCAAAAAGGGAAGAAAAGAAAGAAGGCAGGCGCAATGCGTCTGCCTTCCTCCTTTGAGGTATCTTGACATCCGTTCCCATAGGAACGCTGTAAAATGGTACAAATTTATTTTTCGTCGACGCCGTCGGGGGTAAAGATGAACATATCCTTTTCCAGTTTTGCCATGCCTCCGCCGAGTGCGTAGATAGCGCCGCTTAGGATATCGGTCACGCGGGCGGCGGTAGCGGTGTTGAGGTCGCTCAGATACACGATCACGATCAGTTTGTCTTTGAGCCGGTCGATGATCTCTTCCACGTCCGCATACGAGCGCGGGCGGCGGATCTGCATGGGCTGGCTGCCCTCCGGCTTTTCGTATTTGCGGCGGGCGGGCAGCTCTTCGCCCGGGATATGCCGTTTTTTTGCCGCGCTTTTCTCGCGCGCGTGGTCAAAAAACCCCATACGATTCCCTCTTACGTCGCGGCGGGATAGTTTCGCGGCCCGAACAGCGAAGTGCCCAGCCGTATCATGTTGCTTCCGCATTCCACGCACAGCTTCCAGTCGCCGCTCATTCCCATCGAAAGCCAGGTAAAATTCCCGTCCGTCCTCTTTATTGTATCATAAATTTCGCGCATACACAAGCATAATGAACGCAAAAATGCAGAATCGTCGGAAACGGGCAGCATCGCCATCAGTCCGCGCAGGCGGATGTTGGGGTATGCCTTCAACTGTTCGTACGCTTTTAAGGCGTTTTCTGCCGAAAAACCGCTTTTCGAAAGTTCGCTGCCGATGTTTATTTCGATCAAACAGTCGGCCGTCCAGTTCGCCTTTTCGGCGCGCTTTTGCAACTCGTCGGCAAGTTCCATGCGGTCGAGCGAGTGGATGAGGTGCGTTTTGCCGATAAGGTACTTCACCTTATTTGTCTGCAAATGTCCTATAAAATGGCGGTTTGCGCCGTGCACGGCGTCGAATTTGGCGGTAAATTCCTGCACTTTGTTTTCGCCGATGTCACAAACGCCCGCGGCGATGGCCTCGTTGATTTCCTCGGGCGTGCGCGTTTTGGTGGCGGCCACCAGCGTTATTTTTTCGCCCAAATTGTTCCCGCCCGCGATCTCCGCGAGCACTTTCTTTACGTTTTCCGTGATCATGCGGCCGACCTCCCGCCAATGCTTTGTTTTCGATTATTATAATACGTTTGCGGCAGAATGTCAATGTCTGCGTTTTTCAAATGAAAATATTTTCATTTCTGTTTACGGGCAGACAGATTTATGGTATACTGTCTTTGCGCATGGTCGGGGAAAAGAGGCCCCGTCCGCGCATGGAAAGATTGGCAGGGAGGAATCATGAAGAAAGTTATCTGCAGTTTTTTGATTTTGTGTCTGCTGTTTTCGGCCGCAGCCTGTACGCGGACGATCACTTTTCGCCCCGGCCAAGTCGGAGGGGGCGGAACGGAGCTGCCTTCTTATGAGGGCGAAAATATTTCCCTCAGCGCGCAGATGTTCGACAACGCGCGCGTCGATCTCGGCGGAGCGGAGAGCATAGGTCTGGTCGCGGAAGAGGGCGGGTCTTCCGAGCCGGTGAGTGAGACGATCGAAAAGACGTATATCGTCCGCTTTGACGAAGACGGCTCGTTTGAGAAGATCACCTTCGTCTACACGACGACGGAGGAATACGGCGACGGGAGTTATGAGGTGACCCAGGAACAGATCGAGCCGAACCCGGTCAAATTGTATGCGACGAAAAGTTTCATTTTCGTGGCGTATTCCGACAGTACGCTGTATTCCAGTTATTTTGAGGATCCGGATTACAACAGAAATTTTTACTCTTGGGAAGAAAATTTTCTGATCGATCGCGCTACAGGTAAGCTGTATTCTCTCGCCGAATTGGGGATTTTCTATGTTCATGGAGACGGCATCATATCCAAAACCGATCGCGATCTGATAAGGCCGGATTATTATTCTCTGACTTTGGAAGGCGGGGCGCTCACGGTCACCGACCTGATGCCGAATAAAAATATCGATGTAGATGACGTATGCAAAGACAATTTCGGCAATTTTTATGTGCAGAATGAGTCGATCGCACAGAAAGAAGGGAACATCGTCTACGTTACCGACCGTGTCCGTATCGGAGATGACGGGTATGCCTATGTTTTCCGCAACGAGCTGTATGTCGGAGATATCAGGGATTCCGCTTATTATGAGCCGGAATGCTATACGGTCAAACGGTATGGCAGCGACGGGGTTTTGGAGGAACAATGGCTCCCGGGCGAGACGGTCATCCGGTTTCCGGATCGATATTCCTCCGAAGAGGGGTATGTGTCGCTGCTCGGAAATGAGATGTATGTGATCAATGCGGACGGAAGGGGCGCCGATTATATCTGGTACGGCACGCTGACGGAGGGTGAGGCTAATACATACGCTGCAGAGGCCTATCTGCCTAATATGTACAAGGCATATCCCGTTTCACCGCGCCTGGTGGTGGTACAGAAGAGTGACGGAGAGATCTGGTATTACGATCTGCCGTCGCAGAAAACGGTGAGCAGTTCTTATTTCGACGTCTCAGTCAAGTCGTTTGAAAACCAGGGATTGATCATGACGGGCAACTCGCTGGTTTGCGAAGGCGGGGATTTATACGTATATGTGGAAGAAGCGAAGGGCACGCTGATCTACAAACTCACCGAAACAAGTGTAAACGGGCTGCCTGCAATGACCGCCTCGTTACAGCAGACGATCGAATACGAAGCGGTGGTACTTGTGCTCCAACCGCTGAACTGAAAGAAACGCCGCCGCGCAATTTTGCGCGGCGGCGTGTGTTTTCCCCGCAATGTTTGCGCATTGTCAAACAAAAAAATTTTTACACGTCATTTAGTGTATTTTGACGAAGTTTTTTTCGAATATGGTAGAATAGCCTCGCAAATGATTTGAAAAGGAGGCTGTATGGAAAATAAAAGTTGTTCGTTCTGTCGTTTTTTTGAAAGATATTATACGAAAGGCGCAAAACAGTTCAATAAAACGAAAACGGGGTTGTGCCGCAAAAGGCAGGAACAGGTAACGGTGCAGGACGGGTGCAAAGAATTTGTGAAAAAACCGCTCAGAAGGAGAAGTGTGCGCTTGTTGCGGTATTATCTGAATGAAATACTTCTTGAATTGCATGCGCTGCGCGAAGTGGCAGAGGATAATCGGGATGAAGGCGCAGACGAATAAAAGCTGCAAAACGTGCGGCGCATGGAAACGGGTGTACACAAAATGTTATTGCAGGATGTGGAAAGAAAAATTTTTTTACTGCACGGAAAGGGAAACGGTAACAAATCCGGATTTTTCGTGCGAGAAGTGGAAAAAGCGGGACGCGAAGGCGAGTCAATCTCTGCGGCGGCTGGACGAAGCGGAAGAAGACGTTTTATTTCTTTTACAGACAGTGGAAAAAATGGAAGTTCAATGAAGGCGGCGACCCCAAAACGGGGTCGCCGCCTTCATTGGGGAGCAAAAAATTCGCACGGTTTCTTTCGGAAATCCGAAAGAAACCGTGCGAAAAAATTTTCAATCTGTGTTTGCGCAGTACAGAACCTTGCAGAGTTTTGTCCGAGTCAGAAAAATGAAAAAACCTTTTTCAGATCCTTTCGACGATGAGTTTGGTCATCTCGCTGCCTTTGACCTGTTTCATGCCTTCGCTCATGATGTCGGCGGTGCGGTAGCCTTCGTCGAGCACCTTATTGACAGCCTCTTCCACCGCTTTGGCCTCTTCGGTGAGGTCGAAGGAGTCGCGCAGCATCATGGCCGCGGAGAGGATGGTCGCGATGGGATTGGCGAGGTCTTTGCCCGCGATGTCGGGCGCGGAGCCGTGGATGGGTTCATACAGGCCGCGCTTGGTCGCACCGAGGGAGGAAGAGGCGAGCATGCCGATCGAGCCGGTGATCTGGGCGGCCTCGTCGGAGAGGATGTCGCCGAAGATGTTGGAAGTGAGCACCACGTCGAACTGGGAAGGGTTTTTCACCAGCTGCATGGCGGTGTTGTCGACGAGCATGTCGATGAGCTCGACGTCGGGGTAATCTTTGGCGACGGTGTGCACGACCTCTCTCCACAGGCGGGAGGATTCCAGCACGTTCGCCTTGTCGATGGAAGTCACGCGATGGCGGCGTTTGCGCGCGAGCTCGAAGGCGATCTTCGCGATGCGCGTCACTTCCGATACGTTGTATTTTTCGGTGTCATAGGCGTATTCGCCGCCCTCTTCGGTGCCTCTGCCGCGCTTTCCGAAATAGATGCCGCCGATCAGTTCGCGCACGACGACGAGGTCGATGCCCTTCTCGGCGATGTCTTTGCGCAGGGGGCAGGCTCCCGCGAGCGCGGGGAAGAGCTTCGCGGGGCGCAGGTTGGAATACAGCCCGAGCGCCGAACGGATCTTCAGAAGTCCCGCTTCGGGGCGCAGATGCCCCGGCAGTTTCTCGATGCGCGGATCGCCGACGGCGCCGCCCACCGCGCCCAGAAGCACGCTGTCGGAAGCGAGACAGCGGTCGATGGTATACTGGGGCAAAGGCTCGCCCGTCTTTTCGATGGCGCAGACGCCCATCAGCAGCTGCTCAAATTCAAATTCATGGCCGAATTTTTCGCCGACCTTGTTCAATACGGCAATGGCGCCGTTCGTGATCTCGGGGCCGATCCCGTCGCCCGCGAGCACCGCGATATGCTTTTTCATAAATTACCTCCCGATTTGCCGGCCCGAAACGCGGCCGCACAAAATTATGATTTCATTGTTTTTACTGCCGTACGGCCTTTTCGCCGGCAGAACATTGCCGACCCGAAATGCGGCCGCATAAAATGATGTGTTAATTTTTTTGCTGAACGGCATTGCTGTCGGCGCATCATTGCTGTCCCAAGAGAGGGGCGTGCAGGACCACGATCTCGTTGTCTTTGCCGGCATTCTGCCAGGCGTTTTCGCCGGTGGCTCGCAGCATCCGTTCGCTCACGAAGATGACCTTGCCGTGAAGGGCTTTGAGGTCGGAAGGGGTGAAGCGGTCGAACTGGCGGCAGGGCGAAAGGGCGGCCGCCAGATTTTTTTCCTCGGCGAGCAGTTTTTTCTGTTCGGCGCGGGCGGCGGCGATCTCCTCTTTTCCCGGCCTGGTGTCGACGGGCCGATACATTTTCGCGTAGCTTCGGACGGAAAATTCTGCGTATTTCTGCACCTGTTCCCGCGTTCCGCCGCAAAGTTCCAGATGCCCGTATTCATTGACGACGGCAAAGGGTACGGCGGGGTCTTCGGTGAGTCTTACAAAGGAGCGCAAAAGAAGCAGTCCGTTCAGGAAATTTCCGATCGCGACGGCGGAGAAGACGGCGGTGAAGACGACCGCTCCGATGCCGATGGGGCGTTGCACAAACCACAGCGCCGTCGAAAGCCCCGCAAACAGGAGGGCGGCCGCGCCGTAGCGCACGTTGTCGAGCACAAACCGCTCTTTGCGGCCGCGCTCGCTTTTCGGTGTCTTTGTCTTATTCATGGCAGGTCTCCGTTCGATCGTCCGCGAGGATGGGCGGAGAGAGGGCAAAGAGCCCGACCGCATCCCAAAGAGCGCGGTTTTCGGTGTACGTACTGCGCAAAAGCACGCATTTCTTGTTCCGCAGCGCCGCCAGATCGGCGGGCGCAGGCGAAGGATAAAAGAGGCTTTGCGCCTTTCCCAGCGTCTTTTCGCGGATCTCTTTTCTGCGCTTTGAAAGCGTCTGTCCGTCTTCGCCCGTGTCTGAACGGGAGAGCGCGGCAAACGCGCGCAGGCAGGCTGCCGCGGCCTCCGCATCGGCGGCCAGGAAGGTCACCGACAGGTTCTTATCCAGCATGGCGACGGGAAATTCCGAGCCTGCCGCGGCGGCATAATAGCGGCGGGCGTACCGCACCCAGCCAGCGGCAAGGATGCCCGTGAACAGAAGCACGAACGCCGCCACAAAAGTGAGCACCGCGCCGATGGGGAAGGGTGCCGCGAGCCAGGCGGCGACGGCCGCGCCCGCAAAGGCCAGGAAAATGACAGCGCACAGCGCGCAGACGATGTTCCGCTCCGTGCGCAGGGTGTATTTTCGGATTTTCGGCATGATTCAGAAAGCGCGCTCCCGCGCGAAAGGGGCAGGCGGAGGGGAGGATCCCTTTGTTCCGCCCGCGCCGTGCCTTATTGCGCCGCCTTGATGGAGGCGATCAGGCCGCCCTTGTCGATGATGTTCTGGATGAACGGGGGAAAGGGTTCCGCCTGAAATTTCTGGCCGGTGGTCTCGTTGACGATCTCGCCTTTGGAGAGATCGCAGGAGACGACGTCGCCCGCCTTGATGTTTTTCACCGCTTCGGGACATTCGAGGATGGGCAGGCCGATGTTGATGGCGTTGCGGTAGAAGATGCGCGCGAAGGAGTTGGCGATGACCAGCGAAATGCCGCTCGCCTTGATGGCGATGGGCGCGTGTTCGCGGGAAGAGCCGCAGCCGAAGTTGTCTTCGGCGACGATGATGTCGCCCTTTTTCACCTTTTTGACGAAATCTTTGTCGATGTCCTCCATGCAGTGGGAGGCGAGCTCCGCCTCGGAGGTGGTGTTGAGGTAGCGCGCGGGGATGATGACGTCGGTATCCACGTCGCTCTTGTATCTGAAAACAGTTCCTTTGACAGTCATGGTAATGTCCTCTTTCTGATGATTTTGTGCGGGGCTTTTCCCTTCGGAAAGGCTCCGCCTGCTCTGTGACGGGGCGTGGGATTATACCTCGTCCGGGGTTGCGATCTTTCCGGCGATGGCGCTGGCCGCGGCGACGTACGGGGAAGCGAGGTACACTTCGCTGTCGACGTGTCCCATGCGTCCGACGAAGTTGCGGTTGGTCGTGGCGACGGCCCGCTCGCCGGCGGCGAGGATGCCCATGTGTCCGCCCAGGCAGGGCCCGCAGGTCGGGGTGGATACGACGGCGCCCGCATCGATGAACACGTCGAAGAGTCCCTCGTGCATGGCCTGTTTCCAGATGGTGTTGGTCGCGGGGATGACGATGCAGCGCACCCCTTTGGCGACGTGTTTGCCTCTGAGGATGTCCGCCGCGATTCTGAGGTCGGAGATGTGCCCGTTGGTGCAGGAACCGATCACGACCTGGTCGATCTTCACGTCGCCCCACTCTTCGGGGGTGCGGGTGTTTTCGGGCAGGTGCGGGAAGGCCACGGTGGGTTTGAGTTTGCTCATATCCACCTCGATCACCCGCTCGTATTCGGCGTCGGGGTCCGCTTCGAAGACGCGGATCTCCCGCTTGAACCTGCCGCTCAGATATTCGCGGGTCACGTCGTCGACGGGGAAGATCCCGTTTTTCGCGCCCGCCTCGATCGCCATGTTGCAGATGGTGAAGCGGTCGTCGATGGAAAGATACTGAATGCCGTCGCCGACAAACTCCATCGATTTATACAGGGCGCCGTCCACGCCGATCATCCCGATGATGTGCAGGATCACGTCCTTGCCGCAGATGTATTTGGCGGGTTTGTTTTTCAGAACGAATTTAATGGCGGAAGGCACCTTGAACCAGCATTTCCCGCTCATCATGCCGGCGGCCATATCCGTCGAGCCCACGCCCGTCGAAAAGGCGCCGAGCGCGCCGTAAGTGCAGGTGTGGCTGTCCGCGCCGATCACCAGGTCGCCCGCACCGACCAGTCCCTGTTCGGGCAGAAGGGCGTGTTCGATGCCCATGCGCCCGACGTCGAAGAAATTGTCCACGCCGTATTTGTTCGCGAAATTGCGCACCGTCTTGACCTGTTCGGCCGCCTTGATGTCCTTGTTGGGGGTAAAATGGTCCATCACCATGCTCACTTTGGCAGGGCAGCGGATGCAGGAAAATCCCGCCTTCTCAAATTCTTTCACCGCGACGGGCGAAGTGATGTCGTTGCCCAGCACCATGTCCAGCTCGGCGTCGATCAGCTGTCCCGCCTTCACCGCGGGCAGACCCGCATGGTATGCGAGGATCTTCTGCGACATTGTCATTCCCATAACGCATATAACTCCTTGATTTTCATTTGACACCATTATACCACATGTGATATAATTTGTAAACGATTTATAAAATAGATAATTTTAATTGATTCTATCGAAAAAATAAATCGCTTTCCGCCATAGGCGGAGGGGGAGGGCAGGGAATGAACACCGAATCCATCCGCACGTTTATCATGCTTTCCAAGCTGAAGAACTTCACGCGCACGGCCGAGCGGATGTATGTGGCGCAGTCGACGGTGACCAACCGCATCGCGGAACTGGAGAACGAGACGGGCAAAAAGCTGTTTCTGCGGCGGCAGGGCGGGGTAGACCTGACCGAAGAGGGCAAGATCTTTCTCTCGTACGCCCAGCGCATCATCGAGCTGGAAGAGAGCTTCGTGCGGGAGGTAGACGCCTCTTCGCGCTACGAAAAGCAACTGCGGGCGGGGGTGATCAACGCCGCCTACGAGAGCGGGCTGTATCCCTATTTCCGCTCTTTTTTCGAGAATCGGAAGGACGTCTCCCTGAAGATCGTGCTGGGGCACTCGGTCGACCTTCTGCAGATGCTGCAGGACCGCATCCTCGACGTCGCATTTTGTTATCTCCCCCTCAAAAAGACGGGCTTTACCAGCCGGAAATTTGCCACCGACAAGCTGGTGCTGCTCGCGTCGCCCGCCCGCAACGAATACCGCGGCGGCATCCGCAAGGCGGACCTTTCGGAATGCGAATACCTCATGTGCAATTTCGCCTTCGGCGACGCGGGGGAGTTCATCCGCACCCTCTTCCCGCCGCGGCACGCCTTCCGCTTTGAGATCGACAACAGCGGCAAGGTCATCGACTACCTCGTCGATGGCGTGGGTTACAGCTTTCTGCCCTATAAAATGGCGGAAAAGGCGATATCGGCCGGAAAACTCGAAGTCATCCGCCCCCTCGATTTCGCCCTGCCCGAGATCGTCAGCTACTGCACCTACCGCACGGGCGACGCACTGGCGGAAAGCCTGCTGGCGGGTCGGAAATGAGCCGCACGGGCGTCAAAAATGAGCCGCACGGTCAGCGGTTCTCGGAAATAAGGCGGAGGGGATAAATGAAAGTTCTTGTGACGGGCGGCGCGGGGTTTATCGGCGCGAATTTTATCGGATACATTCTGCGGGAGCATCCGGCGGACGAGGTCGTGTGTCTGGACAAGCTCACGTATGCGGGGAATCTGTGGTCGCTGGAAGGGGCGTTTGCGAGCGGGCGCTTCCGCTTTTATCAGGGCGACGTATGCGACCGTGCGGGGGTGTTTTCGCTGTTTGCGAAGGAGAAGCCGGAGGTCTGCGTGCATTTTGCGGCGGAGAGCCATGTCGACCGTTCCATCGCCGATGCGGGCGTATTTCTGCGCACGAACGTCGCGGGCACGCAGGTCATGCTGGAAGCCTGCCGCGCATACGGCGCGCGGATGCACCTCATCTCGACGGACGAGGTGTACGGCGACACGCCGCTCGGTTCGCGGAAAAAGTTCGGCGAGCGGGCGGCATTGCGGCCGTCCAGTCCGTATGCGGCGAGCAAGGCGGCGGCGGATCTCTTCGCGCTGGCGTATGCGCGCACCTACGGGGTACGCCTGACGATCACCCGCAGCGCCAACAATTACGGCGCCCTGCAGTTTCCGGAAAAGCTGATCCCGCTCGCGATCGGCAAGGCGATGCGCGGGGAGCCGGTGCCGGTATATGGCGACGGCAAAAACGTGCGCGAGTGGCTGGACGTGACCGATCACTGCCGCGCCGTCGATGCGGTCCTGCGTGCGGGGCGGCAGGGCGAGATCTACAACGTCGGCGGAAAGGCTTGCAGCAATCTGGAGATCGTTTCCGCCCTCCTCCGGCTGTGCGGGAGAAAGGAAAGCGAGATCGTGTTCGTGGCCGACCGCCCGGGGCACGATCGTCGGTATGCGCTCGACTGCGGCAAGATATCTTCCGAGCTTGGCTTTTTTCCGAAGACGGAGCTTTGTGAGGGGCTTTCGCGCACGGTCGCGTGGTATCGCGGGCACGGGGAATGGCTGGCAAAGATCGGGAGCGGCGAATATCGGAAAGTTCCGCCCTTTGCCGAGGGGAAGATTCTGGTCGCGGGTTCTTTGCCGGGAGGCGAAGGCCGGCAGGCCTGACGCACAACAGCGATGTTCGACGATAATCAATGAAAAAAGGAGGTCGGCAGATGGAGAAAGGAAAGATTTCCGTTATCGTGCCGGTATACAATGCGGAAAAATATCTGAAAGAGTGCCTGGACAGCATCTTTGCGCAGACATGGCAGAATTTCGAGGTGCTTTGCATCGACGACGGATCGAAAGACGCGAGCGTGAAGATTTTGGAGGAATATTCCCGAGAACACGCGGAAATGCGGTTTTTCTTACAAAAGAACGGCGGACCCGGCGCGGCGCGCAATTTCGGGTTGGAGCAGGCGAGCGGGGAGTACGTCGCCTTTGTAGACAGCGATGACAGGATTGCGCCCGGATACTTTGCGGCGGCGGTAAAAAAGCTGGAGGAAGACGGGGCTGATCTCGTAATGTCGAATCCGATGATCCTCGACATGCTGGACGACTGCCGCCATCCCTATCGGAACATGCTGAATTTTTATCGGTGGAGCAGGATGGGCGGATTTCCGGTCGAAGAGCAGCCGCTTCTTCTGACGTGTATCGGCTGTTGGGATAAATTTTACCGCAAATCGCTTCTGGATGAAAACGGCATAAAATTTCCTGCGCCGCGCATTTTCGAGGATGCGCCGTTTGGGATTTATGCGCAGATCTGTGCGAATAAGATCTCGGTTCTGCAGGACAGCTATTATGATTACCGTAAAAACGTGGGCACATCGATCACCGACCGAGAGATCGACAACGCCCGTTATCGGAAGGATTTTCTGCAAAATCTTCAGGAGATGCGTGCATTTATGCTCTCGCGGGGTTGCGGCGAAAGGATCTGGGCGGGCGTGCTGTTTTATGTATTGCGCGACGGCATGTATCATCTGTGCAATACCCGCCGAAGAAAAGAATTCCGCGACTTTTTTCTGGCGCTTTCCGATTCGTTTTCTGCGGAAGAATGGGGGAATGTACGATATTTTTCGGAGGAAAAAATCAACTGGTTTGCAGATGTTCTCATTCGAAAAGATATTGCCGCTTGTCGGAGAAAGATCGTCATGTATCTGAATCTTCCCCTCCGGAACAGTCCCTGAAAGGGAAGCAACAGTTTCGCGGGAAAAACCGAAAAAACCGCCCTTTCGGGCGGTTTTTTCAATGTTTTACCAATCGATAAATTTTTTTGGCCAGAGCGCGGCGGCGGGTACCTTTCGGACAAAGCCGCAGCACAACTCTGCGTAGCAGACCGGTTTTATTACGGCTCGGTGCAGGGGGGTGTACGGTCAGGATCTGGCACAGATCGTAGGGCGTCTTGCGGAAATATTTCCAAAAATAGGGGGCAAATTCACTTTCCGGATAAAGCCAGGGCTTTTCGTTGCCTGCAAAGTGCAGGATGCGGAAATTCTCCTTTTCCCGCATGTAGGCGTCAAACAGCGGTTTGGGTGCAAAGGTGCGCGAATAACCCCGATAGCTGTCTTCCGGATCGGCAAAATAATTCCATTCAAAGCCGAGCGGAAAAATTTTATTCTCGCAGAGAAGATTGAGAAGATCCTGGTCCTGAAAACGGAAATTCCCCTGTTGAGCAAAATCCAGCAGATATTTGGCAGTGAACTGTCTGCGCAGCGCGGCTGTGTTCATGATCAGCACGCCGGCATTGATGTAGGAGAAGCTTTCCAGGCCGAGAGAGCTGTAATATTGCGCAATATTTTCGTCAAAACCGTTGATGTCTCCCGCGTGGCAGATGTCGACAACGCCGCCGAGGAAGTTCTCTCCTATATCGATCCCCCAAAGTTTGGCCGGATCGTCGAGCACGACGAGGTCGCTGTCCAGATACAATACTTTGTCGTAGGCGGGAAATGTTTCAGGAATGATCAGTCGGTAGTAGGTCTCTTTGGTAATGGTATTGCTCTCGTACAGTGCATACGAATCGAACAGCGGTTCGGGGTTGACAAAGCGCAGAGAAATATTTTTTCTTTCGCTTGTGACAAAGCGCAGGCGCGCCATATCCGCCTTTGGAAGATTGTTGTGCAGAACGATGATGTCATAGTTATGATCGGAAGAAACGTGTTCTGCGATCGATTGCAGGGTGGCGGCGGTAAACTTTGCATAAAATGCGTTTGTCGCCAGAAAGATGGGTACGTTGTTTCGTGAAAAAGCGGGATTCAGGCTGATAAAGGGGTCGGTGTTTTCAAAAGTTACGATTTTCAGCGTCTTCGTCCTGTATTTTTTCTGGTCAAGCAGCCATGTATAATAGATTCCGAACAGCCTTTCTCCTAAATGTCCCGGTGTGCGCATGGCTTCGGAATTGTAGTGTTCGGCGGCCATATCCTTGTAGTCGTAAAATTTTCTTAAAATATCAAACAGCCAGCAACTGTAATCGGCAAACAGTTCTTTTTTCATGAAAAACATGTTGCACGTATACATCTTATTGCCGTGAATGTACCGGTGCGCAGCGTCTGCCATCTCCGGGTAGTCCCGGTCGATGACGCCGAGTACAAAGTCCAGATCTTCCACGTGCAGTTTTGCCGCGTTTTTGTACTGTTCGTATACAGACCCCTCCTTATACTCATAGGGCAGGGGTGCGATCACGTCGTAATCGCAGACAGCGTTGCGGATCCGCTCCGGGTCATCGAGTCCGTACTTTTTCAGCGTTTTTCCGTTCAGATCTTTTTCTCGTATAATATTGAATTCGTCCGTTTGCTCTTCTTCGCCGAAGGAAAACAGCCTGCGGTAATGCCCAAATGCATATATATCCGCGTCCTGGTATTTCCATGCCCAATACTGGGTGAGCAGTTCGCAGTACTCATTTGCCCGCTCGGCCATGAACTTATCCTCGTCGGTCCCGCCGCGAAGGAACTCTACGATCTCCTTTTGCTTTGCGGTGTGAAGAATGCTATTGTCGACCGATACGCTCGGTTTGTGGCTGGAAACAAAAAATGCGATCTTGGAGTTAGTCATGCTTCTCCTTTCATTCGTCAATCCGGCAGCAGATCTGTTTATGTCTTGCAGTTTGCCGTTTCATAAGTAGTTTTGTCAGGTAGCCCGTTTATTATAGCAGAGCAAATGCAGAAAGGCAAACAAAAAACATGCATTTTGCCGGTTGCTATCGAGTATGTAGATAAAAACAGAAAAGTTTCCGAAAAAAACACAAAAAACAGAAAGAGCGAAAAATTTTTCGCTCTCAGGAATTATATTTTTTTTGAAAGAGAGATAAGCGAACTTTTTTCGCACATCTTGTTTCAAAGGATTGCCCTTCTTCGGGCAGATTGAAGATTGTAAGCATTTACGAAAAAATCATTTTTCGCGGCGCATGAGGGCGTAGTCGATGGAGTCGGTGAGGGCGATCCAGCTCGCCTCGATGATGTCTTCGGAGACGCCGACGGTCGTCCAGGAATCGCTGCTGCTGGCCGAAGTGATCAGCACGCGCACCTTGGCGGCGGTGGCCTTGTCCGAATCGAGCACGCGCACCTTGAAGTCGGTCAGGGAGACGTGGGCGATCTCGGGATAGAAGTCCGCGAGGGCGGCGCGGAGGGCGAGGTCCATCGCATGGACGGGGCCTTCGCCGTCGGAAGCGGCGATCTTGGTGATGCCGTTCACGCGCACTTTGATGATCGCCGAAGCCACTTTTCCCTCGATGGCGGGCTGTTCGTTGATGATCTTGTAGCTGATCAGATCGAAAGAATTTTTATATTTCCCGAGGATCTTTTCGACGAGCAGCACGAAGGATGCCTCTGCGGCCTCGTACTGATAGCCGGAGAGGGCGCGCTCTTTGAGCGCGTTCACGATCTCGCCCATCTCCTTGCCGTTCTTGTCGAGGGCGGGGAAATAAGTTTTCAGCTTGTCGTAAATGGCGCTCTTGCCGGAGATCTCCGAAAGGAGGAATTTCCGCTTGTTGCCGATGATCGCGGGGTCGACGTGTTCGAAGGAGGAGGAGTATTTGAGCACGCCGTCCGCGTGCATGCCCGCCTTGTGCGCGAACGCGTTCATGCCGATGTACGGCTGGTTCGGGGGCACGGCCACGTTGGCGGTCTCGGCGATGGTCATCGCGTTTTCGTAGATGTCTTTGAGGTGTTCGGGCGGGATGCACTCATAGCCGCGCTTCAACTGCAGGTTGCAGATGGCGGTGCACAGGTTTGTGTTTCCGCACCGCTCGCCGAAGCCGAGGAATGTGCCCTGGATCTGCCGTGCGCCCGCCTGCACCGCGGCGATGGAGTCTGCAACGGCCAGCCCGCCGTCGTTGTGACAGTGGATGGCCACGATCGTATCGGGGAAAGCTTCGGTCACCTTTTTGGTGATCTCAAACGCCTCGTCGGGGAAGATCCCGCCGTTGGTGTCGCAGAGGCTGAGGCAGTGCGCGCCCGCATCGTAAGCTGCGCGCAGCGCAGCAAAGGCGTAATCGGAATCCGTCTTGTAACCGTCAAAGAAATGTTCGGCGTCGAACACGACTTTTTTTCCGTGTTCGGTAAGAAAACGCACGCTGGAAGCGATCATGTCAAGGTTTTCTTCGGGGGTCACTTTCAGAACGTCGGTCACGTGGCGGATGTGGCTTTTGCCGAAGATGGCCACGTACTCCGTTCCGGCGGCGATCAGGGAGCGCAGGTTCCCGTCCTCTTCGGGCGACACGCCCTTGCGGCGTGTGGACCCGAAGGCGACGATGCTGGCGTGTTGCAGTTTCATGCCTGCAATGCGCTGAAAAAACTGCATTTCGGCGGGATTGGAAAAGGGATTGCCTGCCTCGATGAAGTCGATGCCGAGGGCGTCGAGGGTCTCGATGACCTTGATCTTGTCGTCGACGGAAAAGGAGATATTGGCGCCCTGCGCCCCGTCGCGCAGGGTGGAGTCGAAGATCTGCAGTTTTTTGTTATCCATGGTAATCCTCGCGAGCGATTATTTGGCAAAGATGGCGCCGCGGCTGGCGGAACTGACCTGCGCGCGGTAGCGTTTGAGGTACCCATCCACCGGTTTTTGCGACGGGTGGAAGGCGGCGAGCCGCGCTTTCAGCTCCTCCTCGCCGATGCGCAGGTTGAGGGAGCAGTTTTCGATGTCGATGTCGATGATATCGCCGTCGCGCACGACGCCGATCGCGCCGCCCGCGGCCGCCTCGGGGCAGACATGCCCGATCGCCGCGCCGCGCGTCGCGCCGGAAAATCTTCCGTCGGTGATGAGCGCGACGTCCGCGCCCAGTCCCGCGCCGACGATGGCGGAGGTGGGGGAGAGCATCTCGCGCATGCCGGGGCCGCCCTTGGGCCCTTCGTAGCGGATGACGACCACGTCGCCCTTGACGATCTTGCCCGTCGAAATGGCCTCCATGGCCGCCTCTTCGCTGTCAAAGACGCGCGCCGGGCCGCTGTGGCGGAGCATGGCGGGGTCGACGGCGCCCTTCTTCACGACGGCGCCTTCCGCGGCGAGGTTGCCTTTCAGAATGGCGAGGCCGCCCGTCTTCGAATAGGGCGCGTCCATCGGGCGGATGATCTCCTTGTCCAGAACGCGCGCGTTTTTCACCCGCTCGTGCTGGGTCACGCCGGAAACGGTCATGGCCGAACCGTCAAAGAGTCCCGCCTCTTCCAGCTGGTGTATGACGGCGGAAATGCCGCCCGCCTCGTTGAGGTCTTCGATGTAATGTTCGCCCGCGGGCGCGAGTTTGCAAAGGTGGGGCACCTTTTCGCTCACTTCGTTGAAGGTGAACACGGAAAAATCCTTTTCGTCCATGCCCATCTCGCCTGCAAGCGCCAGAAGGTGCAGCACGCTGTTGGTGGAGGCGCCGATCGCGTTGTCGATCGCCACGGCGTTTTTCAGCGATTTGGGGGTGATGATGTCGGAGGGACGGATGTTCTTTTCGATGGCGTTCATCACCGCCTTGCCCGTCTCTTTGGCGAGCATGATGCGGCGGGAGTAGACCATGGGGATGGTGCCGTTGCCGGGCAGGGCGATGCCGAGCGCTTCGGTCAGGCAGTTGAGGCTGTTGGCCGTGAACATGCCCGAGCAGGAGCCGCAGGTCGGGCAGGAAGAGCATTCGTATTCGTGCAGCTCTTCTCCGTCGATCTTGCCCGCGTTGTAGGCGCCCACCGCCTCAAACATGGAGGAGAGGGAAAGCCGCTTTCCGTGCATCTTGCCGGCGAGCATCGGCCCGCCCGAAACGAAGGCGCAGGGCAGATTCAGCCGCACGGCCGCCATCAGCATGCCGGGGATGATCTTGTCGCAGTTCCCGACGAACACGAGCCCGGAAAAGGCGTGCGCGCGCGCCAGGATCTCCGCGCTGTCGGCGATCACTTCGCGCGAGGGGAGCGAGTAGCGCATCCCCGCGTGTCCCATCGCGATGCCGTCGCAGACGCCGATGGAGGGCACCACCACGGGCATGCCGCCCGCCGCGAGCACCCCTTCTTTCACCGCGTCCGCGATCCTGTCGAGGTACATGTGCCCCGGAATGATCTCGCTCTGCGCGCAGATGATTCCCACGATGGGCTTTTTCATTTCGTCGTCCGTCCAGCCGAGCGCGCGCATCAGCGAGCGCTGGGAAGACATCGCCGTTCCTTCCGAAAAGATGTTGTTCATAATAAGATACCTTCCGCTATTTATTTCAGTTTTTTCCGTACGTCTGCGAAAAAACGCGCCATCTGCCCGATTTCCGCCGCGCGGCCGCATTCAGATCAGTTCGTTGTAGTCCACGAGATCGTTCAGGCATTTTTCCCCGCGGGAGAGGGCGGTCACACCCGTGCGCGCCATTTCGAGGATACCGTAGGGCTGTACCACGCGCAGAAAACCGTCCAGTTTGCTCGGCTCGCCCGTCAGTTCGAGGATGGCGGTGGTGGGGGAAAGGTCGACGATCTTCGCCTTATAGATATCGCGCAGGGTCAGAAGTTCGCCGCGCGTTTCGGCGGCGGTGCGGATCTTCACGAGCAGAAGCTCGCGGAAGATGGAATCGTGTTCCTCGGCGAGCGTGATCTTTTTCACGTCGATGAGTTTATCCAGCTGTTTCGTCACCTGCGAGAGGGCGTGTTCGTCTCCCGAAAGCACGATGGTCACGCGGGAAAAGTTTTCGTCTTCGGTGGTGCAGGCGCAGATGCTCTCGATGTTGAAGCAGCGCCGCGCGAACAGGCCGGAAATGCGGGTAAGCACGCCGCTCTTGTTGGCGAGCAGCGCCGTGATCGTATATTTTTGCATGAGTCCTCCTTACAGCCTGGTTATGACCGAGTCATAGGATTTTCCGGGCGGGATCATGGGCAGCACTTTGTCGTCGATGCCGATCTTGCAGTCGACGAGCACCGGCCCCGCTTCGGCGAACGCCTTTTGCAGGACGGGCAGGATATCCTTTTCGCCCGCGATGGTGTAGCCCTTCGCGCCGAACGCCTCGGCGAGCTTGATGTAATCGGTCTTGCGGTCGAGGGTGGTCTGGGAATAGCGCTTGCCGTAGAAGAGTCCCTGCCACTGCCGCACCATGCCCAGCGTGTTGTTGTCCATCAGCAGGATGACGAGGGGCAGACGGTGAGAAACGGCGGTGCAGAGCTCGTTGAGGTTCATGTGAAAGCTGCCGTCGCCCGTCACGAGCACCGTCTTTCTGCCCGTTCCCGTGCAGGCGCCGATCGCTGCGCCCATGCCGAAGCCCATGGTGCCAAGTCCGCCGCTGGAAAGGAAGGTGCGCGGCTTTTCAAATTTGCAGTACTGCGCCGTCCACATCTGGTGCTGTCCGACGTCCGTCGCGACGGGCGTGTCCGCATCGGTGAATTTCTGCATGGCGGTGAGGATCTTGTAGGCGGGCAGGTTCTTGTCGATGTCCGCGTCTCCCGCTTTCTGCAGGGCGGAAATCTCGCGCAGCCATGCCTCGTGCTCCATTTGCGGGAGCAGGGGGAGAAGGGCACGGAAGATCTCTTGCAGATCTCCCATCACGTGCACGTCGGCGTCCACGTTTTTGTCGATCTCGGCGGCGTCGATGTCAAACTGCACGATGGTCTTGCCCTCGCGGAACTTGACGCGGTCGCCCGCCACGCGGTCGGAAAAGCGCATGCCGCACACGAGCACGGTGTCCGCTTCGCGGAAGGCCGCGTCGGCGGCTTCGGTGCCGTGCATGCCGATCATGCCCAGGAATCTGGGGTCGGAAGCGGGAAAGCCGCCCAGTCCCATCAGGGTGGAGCAGACGGGTGCCTGCCATTTTTCGGCGAGCGCCTTCAGCCCCTCCGTCGCGTTTGCCCCGATGCAGCCGCCCCCCGCGATGATGAGCGGGCGCGCGGCGCGCGCAAGAGCGTCCGCCGCAGGCCGCAGATCGGCGGCGACGGGCTTGGGAACATAGACGGCGGGCGGCAGCTCTTCGTAGTCGCACACCTCCGTCTGAATGTTTTTGGGAATGTCGATGAGGACGGGTCCCTTTCGACCGGAGCCGGCGATGTAAAAGGCCTCGCGCACGGTCGCGGCGAGTTTTTTCACGTCTTTGACGATGTAGTTGTGTTTCGTCACGGGCATGGTGATCCCCGCGATGTCCACTTCCTGAAAGCTGTCGCGCCCGAGGCTGGGCACGGTCACGTTGCCGGTGATGGCCACGAGGGGCACGGAATCCATGTACGCGGTGGCGATGCCCGTCACGAGGTTGGTCGCGCCCGGCCCGGAAGTGGCAAAGCAGACGCCCGTTTTTCCGGTAGAGCGCGCATACCCGTCGGCGGCGTGCGCCGCGCCCTGTTCGTGCGCGGTGAGAATGTGCCGGAGTGTCCCGTCGCGGTAAAGTGCGTCGTAAATGTCCAGAACGCACCCGCCCGGATACCCGAAAACGGTGTCGACGCCCTGCTCTTTCAGACAGCGTATGAGAATGTCTGCGCCGGTAAGTTTCATAGAAAGCTCCTGCATAAAAATACAAATAGTTGCACATTATTTTAATCAAAAAAAGAGAAAGTGTCAAGTATTTTCATTTTGCGGGGGAAAAAGGTGCCTTTTTCCAGCCTTTTGCGAAAAAAATTCCGCGAAAGGCTGAAAACAGTTGACAAACGTACCGCAATGCTATAAAATAAGAAAGCTCTTTTGAAGAGGAGCCATATCGCGGGGTGGAGCAGTTCGGTAGCTCGTCGGGCTCATAACCCGAAGGTCGCAGGTTCGAATCCTGCCCCCGCAACCACAACGCCGCACGGCGGCCCGTCCCGGAAAGTTCCCTTTCCGGGTCCCCGAAAAGGGAAAGGCCACGCAGACGGCGGTTTTTTCAGTCAGAATACGGCGGCGTAGCTTAGTTGGTTATAGCGATCGGTTCATACCCGATAGGTCGTAGGTTCGAATCCCACCGCCGCTACCAAAGCAAAGAGAAGGGCACACCATGCGCCCTTCTCTTTGCTTTTTTTGCCTTCCGCATTTGCTTCGGTTTTAGCCGGTGTGCGATTTCAAAAGCCTCCGCAATTTTCCCTGTTCCGCTTTTCGGAAAGGCTCTCCGCGGTCTTTTGCGGCCGGAGCTGCGGCCGCGTTTACGCTGCGGCGGATTTTCGGATCGGTGAAATGTTTTTTTTCGAATGTGGAGCGGCGCTTTTCAGGCGGATGATCGCCTGAAAGACGGGCAGTCTTTCAGAAAAATAAAAAAATATCATCAATTTTTTCATATCTGTTGACGAACAGAATCTGCAAGATTATAATAGGCACATAGAATTTTTAACAGAGAAAGAACATCTTCGGCAGAGCTTAATTTTCTTTGCTGCGGTGTCGATCTCAATCAAGGCAGAAGGAGGATTAATGATTGCGGGAGCAACGCTCAGATGGAAGGATAAGAATGAATTCAGATAATTATACATGGATGCAAAAAAGTAAGGGGAAAATTCAGATGACAAACAGGGAACGCGTAAGCAATATTTTACATTATCGGAAAACGGACAGGATGCCGGCGGTACATTTCGGATATTGGAAAGAGTTGCTGTTGGAATGGGCTGCCGAAGGGCATATCTCTTATGAACTGGCCAATGCATGGTGCGACGGCGCAGAAGCGGATGCAGAACTGAACAGATTGCTTGGCTGGGATTTTGGCTGGAGCGTGACGGCGGGCGCATACAACGGGCTTTCCCCCATGTTTGAAAGGAAGGTTCTGGAAAAACTGCCGGATGGTTTTTTAAGAATTCAAAATCCGGAAGGGCTGATCGAAAGGATACGGGAAGGTGTAGAATCGATCCCGGCGGAAGATGATTATCAGCTGAAAGACAGAGAGGCATTTGAAAAGTTATATTTGCCGAAGATGCGATTTTCGATGGACCGGGTGCCGCAGGAAAGTCTGAAAAAATTGGCCGACCGAAAGGATGACCGTCCGCTTGGATTGAATCTGGGCAGTGTTCTCGGCAGTGTGAGGAACATGTTATCGGTGGTGGGTATGTCGTATATGATGTGTGATGATTTTGAGCTGTTGGCGGAGATCATCGATACCTATGCCGAAATGCAATACCGCTGTGCCGAAGAAACTCTCAAATCGGGCGCGCAGTTTGATTATGCGCATTATTGGGAGGATATCTGTTTCAAAAACGGACCGTTGCTGTCTCCGACGATCTTTGAAGAATTGTGTGCGAAACATTATAAGAAAAGAAATGAACTATGCCGTCAGTACGGAATAGACATCATTTCTTTAGATTGCGACGGGGTCATTGAAAAATTGCTGCCGATCTGGTATGAAAACGGGGTAAATACCATGTTCCCGCTGGAAATAGGCACATGGGGAGATCAGTTTGAGCCTGCCCGCAAAAAATACGGGAAGGGCTTATTGGGTATAGGCGGGATGGATAAAACAGCGCTTCGTAAAGATAAAGCGGCTGTGGATGCGGAGTTGGAAAGATTGCAGAGGCTGGTCGATCTGGGAGGGTTTATTCCCTGCCCCGATCATCGTCTGATGCCGGGTACCAAATGGGAACTCGTGCAGTATTATGCCGACAAGGTCAAGGAATTAAAAGTCTGAGTCGATTTTACGAGGATCGGGAAAAGGGTGCGGCGTTATCCGTATTTTCAACGGAAAGGCAGAGAGATTCCTTTCCGCGCTCATCGCCGGATCATGAGCTCTGTATTGAAAAGGGGCGGCCGCTTTCTGCGAAGCGGCCGCCGCAATTTTATGTTCTGAAATAAATGATAAAGGCGAACCCGTCTCCTGAAGGAAACGGGTTCGCCTTTCATTTGTCTGGTGACCCCATCGGGACTCGAACCCGAGTTACCGCCGTGAAAGGGCGATGTCTTAACCGCTTGACCATGGGGCCAAAAAGAAAAACGCAGACCGCGTTTTTTGCTTAGCTTGATGATTATACCATATTCAAAAATTTTTTACAAGTGATTTTGCTCATAATTTTTTCTTTTTTACGGCTTTTTTGCGTCAGTCTTTCCTGTTTTTTCTTCCGCATAGGATAAGTCTCATTCTGCCGGGCCTTAAAAACTTTCCGGTATACTTTTCTTTAATATTTATATATGGAAAATTTTGTACGGCAAAGAGCGGGAAAAAATGAACAGGGCGGGGCGACCAGGGCGGGGGGCGACGAAACAGGACAGAGGGCGAACATGGGCAGAGCGGAAAAAACCGAACGGGGCGGCGATCGGGCGAGAGAAGAAACAATGCGGTCAGAGGTAAAACAAAAGAGCGGGCGCAGAAAATTCTGCGCCCGCTCTGAATGGGTCAGGGTTGGATCTCTCCGAAGTTTTTCTCTTTGCGGTATTTGGCGGGGGTGCGTCCGTATTTTTCGCGGAAGATCTTGTTGAAGTAGGGCAGGCTCTCGATTCCGATCCGCGCGCAGATGTCGGGGATGGTGTCGGCGGTGGTCAGAAGGAGGTAGGAGGCATAGTCCAGCCGTTTTTCCTTCACGTATTCGCTCACCGTCTGGCCGAACACTTCCTTGAACTTCCGGCAAAGATACACTTTGCTGTATCCAAGCTGCTGCTGCAGCTTTTCGAAGTAATCGGGCGAGGTAAAAACGCCGTTCAGCGCCTGCAGACAGTTGGAATAAAATGCGTCCGCCACGAACATTTCCTGCGGCGCCTGCATGTAGATGTAGCCGAGCAGGGTCACGACATAGGAGCGCTCGAAATTTTTCCTGCGGGTGGTATCGCCGTCATTGAGGAATTTTGTGATCTTGTTTTCCAGGCTCAGAAGTTCGATGCGGTCGACCTGCAGGGGCAGGTAGCGCGTCTTGATGAGCCGCTCGTACAGTCCCTGTTCCACAAAATCGCAGGCCTGTTTCATCAGGGTGGGGGCGATCATGAAATCGCGGTGGGTGCACGGCTCGCGCAGCCGCTTGAAATTGTGCGGGGCGTCGGGCGCGATGAGGTATCCGTCGCCCGTCTGCAGCGTGACGCGCCCGAACGGGGTAATGTGCGTGATGTGTCCCTGCAACACGATAAAGATCTCGAAATAGTCGTGCCGATGCACCGTTTCGTCCTGGTCGGGCGTGATGCGCGTGGAAAATTGCAGGGAGGAGGGAGCGATCGTATAAAGTTCCATGAACGCCTCCTGTGTGCGGAAAATCGCCCGCGGCGCACGGCTTTGCGGCCCTTTGCGCCCAAGGCAGCTCTATTATACCCAATCTTGTGCATTTCTGTCAATATTTTCCGGAATACGGGGAAATTAAGGCAATAGAAAGAAAAAATTACCAATGAAAAGTTAATATAGAGAATTTTTACGCTAACATAAGATATTGTTACAGAATAATTTCGGTGCTAAAATATTCATGATTTTCAGAATAGGAGGAAAGTCATGAAAAAGACAGCATTGACGATATGTCTGCTTTTGATGGCAGTATGCTGTGTTTTCGGCCTGGCCGCCTGCGACGAGAAGCAGGGCGAAACGGTATGCCAGCATGAATATGCCGACGACTATACCTGCCACGACCGCACTTGCATTCATTGCGGGGAAGTGCTTCCCGCAAGCACGCCGCACGTGTTCGGCGAAACGGTTACGGTAGCACCCACCTGCACGGAAGCGGGCTATACCACCCGCACCTGCACCCAGTGCGGCTATGAAGAGGTCACGCCCCAGGGCAGCGCGCTGGGCCATGACTTTTCCGTCCTGGTTGAAACCGTCTGCGAAGCGGATTGCATGGAGCCGGGTGAGGCGGTGTACAAATGCTCCCGCTGCGATGAGACGGAGACGCGTTATTCCGATCCGCTCGGGCACACGCCAAAGGAGGGCACGGTGCAGACGGTAGCTCCCACCTGCACGGAAGACGGCTATACAAAATACACCTGCGATCGCTGCGGGAAAGAGGTGGTCGACCCCGAATCGTATGTCGACGCGCTCGGCCATACGCATGCGGAAGGCGACAGCGGCGTCGTCACGGCTCCCACCTGCACGGAGGGAGGATACACGACGTATACCTGCACCCTCTGCGGGCAGCCGTACCGTGACGACGAGACGCCCGCGCGCGGCCATGCCTTTGAAGTGTTAAAGAGCGAAGCGACGGCCACCTGCGCGCATGCGGCTTACGAAGTGCGCGAATGCACCAGCTGCCATCTTGTCGAGCGGGAGATCGTCGCGCCCAAACTTTCGCATACCTACAATGCGGAAGGCGTCTGCACCCAGTGCAACGAATATGTGACGGACGTATTTGCCCTTTCGGTCGCCAAGATGGGCGATCGCGCCGCCTACCAGTATGCGGAGACGGATACGGATGATAAATACGGCTATATCGTGTATGCCGACCCGAATGACGGCGGCACGCAGTATCTTCTGAACATCGACAAAGCGACGATCGACGCGCTCATCGCGGAAGGTTACGGCCGCATCACGGTGCGTCTTGGCAACCCCGATCAGAATCCCCGCACCTTCAACTGGCTGCCCGACGGCGCGACGGCCAATAAGGGAGGAAACAACTTTACGACCGAAGGCTTCAACAATTCCTGCGAATTCACGGTGGCGATCTCCGGCCCGACGGCCGCGAACATCACCGACGAATACGGCCTGGACATGTATGTGGCGTTCAACGGGATCGGCGTGACGGTCGACTGCTTTGCGGTAGACTTTACCTTTGAAAAGGGCGAGCCCTCGGCGGATGATTCTGAAACGCTGGTCGGGTTCCGCGGCAGCAACGTCTCCTACGACGCCGAGGCGGGCACCTGGACCTTCTCGGACATGGATCTTTCCGAACAGGATTTTGTCAATCTCTGGGTCTCCAAGCTCCTTCTCGACACCCTTTCGGGCGATCACGTCAAATTCACCCTCACGGCCAAGAGCGGCCAGGAGGTCACCTTCGGCTATACGAATCTGGACGAAAAAACCATTTCGGACAACGGCGTGTTCGGGCTTCTCATTCCGAACAGCGGCGACCTGTATGTGCAGACCATCTATCTTGCCGGCGCAGACGCAGACGGCTTTGTTCTGAAGATCGAGGGCGTGGACGGACACGTACCGGGTATCCAGACGGGCACGACGGCGGGCGACTGCCTGCACGGCGGCTATCCCGTTTACATCTGCGGATGCGGTGAAACGGTGACGGGAGAAGACGCGGATTCGATCGATCTCACGGCGCACAGCTGGGGCGCGGACGGCGTCTGCACGGTCTGCGGCGAGGCGGTCAACGAGGCGTTCATCCTTTCGGGCTACAACCGTCAGAACGACACGCCCGTCCGCATCGAGGCGGATGAAACCTACGGCTACATCGTGTACGCCGACCCGAACGACGGCGGCACGCAGTACCGCCTGCACATCGACAAAGCGGCGATCGACGCGCTCATCGCGAAAGGCTACGGCCGCATCACGGTGCGTCTGGGCAACCCCGACGGCTACGCCCGCGCATTCAACTGGCTGCCCGACGGCGCGACGGAGGCGGTGAACGTCGTAAATCAGGACACGACAAAGGGCTTCAGTACGACTTGTGAATTTGTTCTTCCTCTTTCCGGGCCGACGGCGGTCAAAATCACCGAGGACGGGCTGGATATGTATGTGGCCTACAACGGGCTGAACGGTACGGTCGACAGCTTTGCCATCGATTTCACCTTTGAAAAGGGCATCCCTTCCGCGGCCGCGCCTGAAACGCTGGTCGGATTCCGCGGCAGCAACGTCACCTACGATGCCGCAACGCAGACGTATACCTTCACCGGTCTGGATCTTTCCAAACAAGACTTCTTCAATATCTGGGTCTCCGAGCTCCTTCTCGATTCGCTGGAAGGCTCGCACGTCAAGTTTACTTTCTCCGTCCTTGCCGGCGAAGGGCTCACGATCAGCTACAGCGGCGCGGTGACGGTGGCGGGCAACCAGGCTCTGACATTCGCATTGCTCCGTCCGGAGAGCGGCGATCTCTTCGTCCAGACGGTCTATATGGGTCACATTGCCTGGGCAGGGGAGGCACCCACCGGGTTCACCCTGAAGATCGAGGGGGCGGCCGATCACGTTTACAGTTCGACGGCCAAGACGGAACCTACCTGCTCTGCGGGCGGCTATACGACGTACACCTGCGCCTGCGGTCACAGCGAACAGCGCGACCAGGTCCCTGCCGATCCCACGGCGCACAGCTGGGGCGCAGACGGCAACTGCACGCTCTGCGGGCAGAACGTGGCGACGGCGACCGTTCTCAAAGGGTACGACAATGCTTCCGGCGCGGCGCTTACGGTGAATAAACTCGCCAATCCCGGCGACTACCAGGTGTACGCGATGACCAACGAAAAAGGTGCGATCGCCCGCCTGAACCTCGACAAGGCAACCGTCGATACGCTCATCGCGCAGGGTTACGATACGCTCACGGTCACGCTCGGCGGGCCGGACGGAGAATACCGCGGCTTTTCCTACCTCGTGGAAGGGGATTCTTCCTACGTCGGCGCGCCCATTCCGTTCACGGTCGACCTTGCATCCCGCAACACGGAGGGCGGCATCAACATCCGCATCCAGTATAACTTCGGCGCAGCGGAAGAGAGCATGAGCAGCTTCATCATCAATCTCGCGTTTTCCGCTTCCGCCGCGGCATAAGCCGTGCGGAGAGAGGGATAAATTCGGCATACGTTATGAAAAATTTGCAAACGGGCGTTTCGCTCGGTAAAAAGAAAAAGATCAACTGGATCCACATACTCTTCATCGTCTCGTTCATGATCATCCCGGTCGTGCAGTTTCTGCTGTTCTATGTGTATGTGAATATCAGCTCGATATTTATGGCATTCCAGCGTCCGGAAAACGGCAGCGTCATCTTTGTGGGGTTTGAGAATTTCGAATGGATCTTTGAGCGGTTCATCAACGGTTCTTCCAACCCCAGCGACGATCTGCAGCTGGCGCTTGTGAACACCTTAAAGACCTTCTGCGTGCAGATCATCATGTTCGCGATCGGCATGTTCGTATCCTATTTCATCTACAAAAAGATCCTGGGGTACCGCGCTTTCCGCGTCATCTTCTATCTGCCCAGCATCATTTCGGCGGTCGTCGTCGGGTATTTCTATACGGAGTTCATGGCCCCGACCAACTTCTTCCCCGATTTTCTGGAAAAGCTGTACGGGCTGGACTACGACCTGGCCTCGCCGCTGGCAGATTCGCAATTTGCCAATAAGATGATCATGCTCAATCTCGTCTGGCTGACTTTCCCCGCCAACATCATCCTGTGGGGCGGTTCCTTTTCGAGGATCCCCGATTCGGTCGTCGAATCGGCCCGGCTGGACGGCGTGAGCTGGCTGCGCGAGATGTTCCAGATCGTGCTTCCCATGGTCTGGCCCACCTTCGTGCTCCTTCTCACCACCAACGTGGCGGGCATCTTCGGCGCCACGGGCAACGTGTTCCTGCTCACGCAGGGCGAATACGGCACGCAGACGCTCTCCAACTGGATGTACATGCGCGTGCAGGAGGCCTCCAACCCCTTCGCCACCAACACGATCTACCGCGTTTCGGCGCTCGGGCTGATGCTCACGATCATCTCGTGTGCGCTCGCGCTGCTCTTCCGTAAATTTCTCAACAGCAGGGTCGAGGAGGTGCAGTACTGATGTTTGCCCGTCATCGCCATCTCATCAGAAGGACGGTCGCAGAACAGATCACCCGCGCCATCGTGTTCGTCATCTTCTGCGTTTTCGCGTTCACCTATCTCTACCTCATCTTCTGGTGCTTCTACTCGGGGCTGCGCGATTACTATTCCATCGCCGAAAAGCCCTTCGGGTTCAGCAAGATCTATTTTTCGCACTACATTGAAGTGTTCACCACCCTCGAGGCGAGCGGCAGCAGCTTCTTTGAGATGATCCTCAACAGCCTGTACTTCTCCTTCCTGGGCCCGCTGCTCTGCATCTTCATCACTTCGCAGCTTGCCTACGTCACTTCCAAATACCGCTTCTTCGGGGCGGGCGGCGTGTACTTTATCGTACTCATCGTCATCACCCTTCCCATTTACGGCACGCAGTCGGCCATGTACAAACTGCTCTACAGCATCGGCTTCCTCAACTCGCGGCTGATGCTCCTCACCTCCCTGAACGGATTCTCCATCTACTACATGTACTTCTATGCCTTTTTCAAGAATCTGTCCTGGAGCTATGCGGAGGCCGCCGAGCTGGACGGCGCAAACGAGTGGCAGATCTACTACAAGGTCATGTTCCCGCAGGCGCTGACCATGTTCGGAGCGCTCTTCCTGATGCTGTGGATCTCCGACTGGAACCAGTACGGCACGGCACTCATCTATTTGCCGAAAATGCCCACGCTGGCCGTCGGTATCTACCAGTTCGGCATCGACATGATGTACAACAACCGCAGCGATCTGCTGTATGCGGCATGCTTCCTTTCCATGCTGCCGCCGCTGATCCTGTTCATTGTCTGCAACAATGCGCTGATGAGCAACGTCTCGCTCGGCGGTATCAAAGAATAAATCGTTTGATCGGAGGTTTATAACACAACGATGAAAAAACTTGCCAAACTTTCCGCGCTGGTTCTCGCGCTCTCCCTCTCGGTGGGGCTGACGGCCGGCTGCAATAAGCAGGTCGTGGGCGACCAGTACACGATCCAGCTGTATATGTGGGACTCCGGCCTGGGGACCGACTGGATGGAAGAGATCATCGAGGATTTCAACGCCTCGCAGGATACCTATACCGTGCTGCCGGAGTACACCTCTGCCGCGAGCGCGATCATCTCGACGCTCAGCCTCGGCACTGGCAACCAGTATGACCTGTACTTCACCATGCTCAACACCATGCAGTACAACGAAGACTTCCTCGACCTCAGCGACTTTATCAAGGAAACGCTTCCCGGCGAAAACGCATCGATCAAGAGCAAGTACTATCCCGACCTTCTCGACGGGATGTACAATGCGGACGACACGATCAACACGCTCAGCTACGGCAACTGCTGGTGCGGCATTCTCTACAACAAGACGATGATCTCCGAAGACGAGCTGCCCAGGACGACGGACGAGCTTGCCGACCTTTCGGCCGAGATCGGTTCGCAGAAGGCGTGGCTCTTCTACAACGACCAGTACAACAACGGCTACTGGAACTACGTCACCTATGTCTGGGAAGCGCAGTACGACGGCCTCAACTACTACAACAACACGATGATGCAGCTGAAAGACGCGGCGGGCAACTCTCCGTCCAAAGAAGTGATGCTGGGCACTGACAAGGGCACGGACGCAAACTATTATGAAAAGGACGGGCGTTACCAGGCGCTGCTCGCGATGGAGTCCATGCTCACGAGCAACACGGTCAATCCTTCCAGCACCAACCAGAACTTCACGACGGTGCAGAACCTGTTCCTGGGCGGCCATGCGGCGATGTCCATCGGCGGCAACTGGATCATGAAGGAGATGTCCAAGGTCAACGAAGACATCGCCATGATGAAGATCCCCGTGATCTCTTCCATCACCGAAAAGCTGGAAGACACGTCGATGAGCGACCGCGAGCTTTCCGCGATCGTGGCGGAGATCGACGCCAATCCCGAGGCGACCGCTTCGGCGGCGGGGCTGTGCTCGGGCAACGACTATATGCGCATCAAACAGGCGCGCAATCTCATGTACAACAACGGCACGGAGATGTACGTCTTCATTCCCGAATATTCCAACTGCATCGAGGGCGCCAAGGAATTTCTGCGCTACTTCTATTCGGATGCAGGCACCCTCGCCTACATGAACAGCACCGGTCTTCCCGCTTCCGTCCGCCTGACGGACGAGAGCAAGTTCGACGTGAGCAAACTCAGCGACTGGAACCAGACGGCGTTTGAATTCACCGCCTCGCTCACCCCGCTGGTGACGCGTATGGACAGGGCAGATCTCTTCAAGGATTTCGGTCTCAACCAGTATGCGGGCATCGCCACGGCGCAGCCTCTGTTCAAGAGCAACAGCGACAAGAGGAACGCCAAAGAGCTTTGGGATGAGATGATCGTGAGCATCAATGAAAACTGGAGTGAATGGGCAGCATGAAAAAGACAGCGATCTTTCTTTCCGTCCTGCTGGCCGCCGTCCTGGCGGCGGGCTCGGGCATTGCGGTATCGGCGGGTCAGTCGGAATCGTACGTAGTGACCGAAACGAGCGTATCGGACGGACATATCAATACGGGTACTTTCCGCGTCCACGGCGACGTCACGGCGGAGGGTTCGACCATCCTCTTCAACGGAGGGGAGAGCGAATCCGACCTCATCGCCGCAGGCCGCGTGGATAACTTCGCCGAATACGGCGTCGAGGATCTCTTTATCGCCTCGCTCGATCTCACCTTCACCGACATGGCGGAGGGGGGCAAGTTTTCCATCCTGTTCGGAATGGAGAGCCTGCGCACCGGCATCGGCGATGCGGGCACCATCCAGCTTCTCTTTGAAGAGGAGGGCGGGCGCATTTTCTTCACCGCGTACGAATATCTTGCCGACGACGTATTCCGTATCCTTTACGACCGCCGCCAGGTGAGCGGGCTTGCCGAAGGAGATACGGCCGCGCTGGAGCTTTTTGTCAATACACAGAAACAGGTGACGTTTATCGTCGACGGCGACACTCTTCTGGACGAAACGCAGCTGCGCAGCAACGACGGCGCGGGCTTTGTGGGCCTTTTCTCGGAAGGGACGAACAAACTTTCCGTCCAAAACTACAGCATCACCGCCTACACCTACGATACGCCGGAAAATCCCGACTATCTCGAAACCTTTGACAACGACGCCTACAACGCCAACATGTTCTATTCGGAGAGCAAGGCTTCGCCCCTTTCTCCCTCCTATCTGACGGCGGAAGACGGGCAGCTGGTATTCTCCAACACGGCGGGCGCATTTTTCTCCACCCGTTACCAGTATTCCAATTTCGTGCTGGAATTTGACATCACCGATTTGCAGCGCACGGCCGAAAAGGACGCGGGCGGCAACATCACCGCCCTCATTTCCGGTTGGTTCGGCATCGGGTTCGGACTCAACGACTACAACGAGATCGCAGACACCACCGTCCAGCAGGGCAGCTGGCTGCAATTCGAAGGCACGCAGGACGGCGCCGACCATACGGTACCCTGCGCCTCCCCGCGGTATATTCTCTACGACAACGACTTCGCGTCCACCGGCAAATACAACCCGCTCGTCGCGCAGGGGATGAAATTCAATCCCTGGTCGAGCGAGGCGGAAGGCAAGATCATCAACGTGCGCTTTTCCGTGCTTGACGGGATCGTGTCGCTGTATCTCAAATACGAGGGCGAGAGCTGGGGCACCCCCGAGCTCACCTACGACATGGGCTATACGCCCAGCGGGTATGTCCGCATCTTCCAGTGGGGAGAGACGGGCACGCGCACCGAAGGCATCGCATACAACCAGATCGGCAACTTTGCGATCGACAACTTCTCGATCAGCAACGCCGATTATGAAGACGTGAAGCAGTCGATCGAGGCGCCCGAATTCAAGACCAACGTCATCGCGAATACGCCCGACTTCGACTATGATACGAAGCCCGACGCGGGCGATCTGATCGGCGATCGTCTGGAAAACGGCGATCCCGTGCGCGTAGGGGAAGGCGGCGGATGCTCTTCCGTCCTCTTCGGCGGCAGCGCCGCGGGCGCGGCAGTCCTGGCGGCGGCAGCGGCCTTCGGCCTCAGGAGGAAAAGAAAATGATCAAAAAAGTACTTTCTGTCATGGTCTGCGGCGTTCTCTTTTTCGGCCTGATGGGCTGCGGAAAAAACGGGAACGACGGCGTGAACATGCAGCTTTACACGGAGGGCATGGAATACACCGAATCGGAAAAGATTGACCCCGAAGAGGTCTACGCTCTCTCCTATGACATCATGGGCGGCGACGAAGTGATGCCCATCGGCGGATTCTATGCGCCGTACACGTCGGGCGGAAGCCTGGACGGGCACACCCTTCCCAACTTCATTTCCGACGACATCTTCCAAAAACTTGCCGACTGCGGCATCAACATGTTTGTCTACTCCATCGACCGCTGGGGCGCGAACGACGCGAACATCGTAAAGTCGCTGGAGCTGGGCAAAAAGTACGGCATCGGCTATTTTGTCGACACCTACTGGATCATGGGCCAGCTGGGCACCCACACGGAGGACGTGCCGCTGGACGAGATCGCGCTCAACACCGAAGCGGGCGTGCGCGAACTGGAATCGCTCATCGACGAGCTTTCGCAGTATGAAAGTTTCATCGGCGTGCATTCCTTCGACGAACCCTTCACGGCGCAGCTGGACAACATCGGCGTTCTGACCGAAAAATTCTATTCCCTTCCCAACACGGAGGGGCTGGACGTATTCCTGAACGCCCGCGGCTACTGGGCAGGGGAAGACAACTTCTGGGGCTATTCCGACCCCATGGCGTTCGACGAATACATGACGGAACTCTTTGAGGTCTCTAAACCCCGCATGCTCTCGGTCACGCAGTATCCCTATACGGAACCCGAAACGCCCGAAACCACCCTCACTTCTCTCATGTACAACCAGCTTTCCATCTACCGCAGCTATGCCGAAAAGTACAAAGTGCCCTTCTGGCGCATGCTGCAGGCGGGCGGACAGTGGAACGACGAGATGATCTGGAAAGATTCGGTCGATCCCTTCCCGTCCGAAGGGGAGATGCTCTACGACGTCAACCTCGCGCTGGCGTACGGGGCGAAGGCGATCCAGTACTTCCCGCTCATCCAGCCTCTGCACTTTGCGTATGCGACGGGCGGAACGTACGACTTTGTCAACCGCAACGGTCTGATCGGCGCGGACGGCAACCTCACGCGCTGGTACTACTATGCAAAGCGCGCCAACGAGCAGATCCAGGCGATCGACCACGTGCTGATGAAATCGACGAACGACGGCATCATCGTGCACGGCGACGCGGCGACCAAGGCATTCATCACCGACGGGGAACCGGGGGAGGAGATCATTTCTTCCGGCGCCTACCGCCAGCTGACGGGCGTATACGGGGACGACTGCATCGTCGGGTGCTTCAACTACAAGGGCGGCACGGCGCTGTATGTCGTCAATTACAGCCGTACCGAAAAGGCGGACATCCGCCTGGATTTCGACGGCGACAATTATCTGTATGAAGTGATTCAGCGCGCGCAGTCGACCAAGGTGGTCGGCAATGCGGTGACGCTGCGCCTGGATCGCGGGGAGGGGGCACTGATCGTGCTCGCTTGACGATGGAGAGAATGAGCAGAAAAGACTGCAGAGAAAAGTTTTGCATATTGATCCCGAAAAACGCATCGGAGTGTGAGAAGTTTGCCGCCTCGGAGCTGCAGCAGTATATCCTGAAATGTCTGCGCGTACGGCTCGCCGTCACAGCCGATCCCGCCGCAAAGCCGCGCTGTTTCTCCATCGGGGAAACGGCGCTGCGCGCGGCGGCAGCCTGCCCCGTTCCGGTAAAGACGCTCAAAAGCGACGGATTCGTCATCTTTCCCTTTGAAGGGAACGTCTTTTTCGACGCCGCCACGGCACGCGGAAGGATGTATGCCGTATACGAGTACATCGAAAGGTTTCTGGGCGTGCGCTTTCTGACGGCGAAGAGCGAATACGTCCCCAAGGCGGACACCCTTCCCATCCCGGACGAGGCGATCGTATCGGAGCCTTCCTTCGAGATGCGCACCTACCTCACGGCGGACGTCTTTCAGGATCTGGCCGATCTGAAGCACCTCGCGCGCACGCGCACCAAAGACGTGTACACCGCCATTCCCGAAATGTACGGCGGGCCCGTCAAGGTGTACGGCAGGAATGTTTCGCACAATTTCCACTTTTACGTGCCCTTTGAAGTGTACGGAAACGACCACCCGGAGTTTTACCGTTTCTTTTACGAGAACGAGCAGATCTTGCCTACGATCGACATCACCAACGGCATCACCGAGGACGGCAAGCTGGACGAGAGCATGGATCTGAGCGTGGCGAAGATCGTCATCGACGAGATGATCAAGGACATGATCAAATTCCCCGACGTGGAGATCTTCATGCTCACCCAGGAAGACGGCCCGCACTATTTCGAGGACGAAAACAACCTCGCGCAGGCAAAGAAATACAAGCGCAGCGGCATGCTGGTCCGCTTCTGCAACGTCGTCGTGCGGGCGCTCAACGCCTACGCGCGCGAACACATGAACGGGCGGGTCGTGCGCATCATGACCTTCGCCTACGACTACGCGAGCGAAGCCCCCGTCGTGGAGCGGGACGGCAAGATCTGCCCGATCGACGACACGGTCGTCGCGGACGAAAACCTGATCATCCAGTTCGCCCTCTTTTCCGACGGCATCTACGACTATTTTTCCGACAAGCAGATCGAGGCGGTCAAGCGCAGCATGCGCGAATGGCGGTACATCGCCAATCGGTTCTGGTTCTGGGCATACGACATCAACTTTTTCCGTTATCTCGGGTATTTTGATTCCTTCGGGTGCATCCAGAAGAACGTGGAGGGCTTCCACGATTACGGCATCGAGTATCTGAGCATGCAGGGCCCGCACGATTCGCACAACAACTGGCAGGCGAACATGCGCGCGTACGTCTACCGCAAGATGCTCTGGGATTGCACGCTGAACGCCGACGCGCTCATGAACGAGTACATCGACCTCTATTACGGCATGGCGGCGGGCGCGGTGCGCCGCGTGATGGAAATTTTCCACAACAACTATCTTTCTTTCCTGGAAAAAGGGGAGAAGGTCACCTTCATCACGCGCGGCACGCACACGGACGCGAAGTATAACCCCAAGGAGATGCTCGAAGAGTGCATCGCGGTACTCGAGCGCGCGGAGGACGAGGCGCTCTGTTCCGACCTCTCGCAAAAGCACAAAAACGAGCTCTTTGAAAGATTGGAGCAGGTCAAGGCCACGCCGCTGATGCTCCTTGTCGACCATTTCGACGAGTATTATCCCGGCGACACGACGCGCAAAGAAAAATATTTCCACAAATATTATAAGTGCGTTGTGGACGGCAAGGTGGATACCTCCGGCGAACGCTGGTCCATGCGGCAGTACCTCAAAGAGATCGGCTGTACCGAAACGTAAAAGAGGGGAAGGGATCTTTGCAGATCCCCCTCTGCGGATGAAAAATATTTCATAAAAACAAGGCGCGGCGGAACGTAACTCCCGCCGCGCCCTTTGTCTTTGCGCCGATTGCAACGCGTCTTTTTGTAATCCGTCTCCGCCACGGGCGGCCGCAAAGATGCTCCGCTTATAATCCGTCTCCGCCGCAGGGCAGATGCGTTGCGCCCCCGTCCGCCTCGGTCGGAAAAATACTCCGCCGCAGAAAACAGGGGCGATTCCGATCGGCAAAAAGGGGGCGGGAAGGCTGAAAAGCCTTCCCGCCTCTTTGGATTTATGGTGAATTATACTATGAAATGTTGCGCTTAATTTGACAATTCATCTTTATTCCTGTAAAGTGGGCACTTTTTCGCCCTGCTCAAAGAGATACTGGGCGATCTTCACGTCGGCGTTGGCGTCCTTGCAGTACCAGTCGGCGCCGATCTTGCGGGCGTAATCGGGGTTGAGCACCGCTCCGCCCACCATCACGCGGCAGTGTGGACATTCGCGGCGAAGAAGGCGAATGGTCTCTTCCATGGAGGGCACCGTCGTCGTCATGAGCGCCGAAAGCCCGCAAAGGCGGATGTCCCTTTCCCTCACCGCGCGCACCACCTCTTCGGGCGGCACGTTTTTGCCCAGGTCATACACCCTGTATCCGTAATTTTCCAGCACCGTCTTGGCGATGTTCTTGCCGATGTCGTGCACGTCTCCGCGCACGGTCGCCAGCACGATCTCTCCCCGCTCCGCCGCGCCTGCGGGCAGCATGGCCTTCACGCGGGCAAAGCAGCCTTTGGCGCTCTCCGCCGCGCCGATCAGCTGGGGCAGGAACAGCGTCCCCTTTTCGTATTCGTCGCCCACCGCGTTGAGGGCGGGGATCAGATATTTGTCGATCACCTCGAGGGGCGGGTGCTCTTTCAGAAGCTCGGCGCAGATCTGTTCGGCTTCGGGTGCGCCCTTGCGGATGGCGGAAAAGATATCGCCCGCATTTTCTTCCGCCTTGCCTTTTGCGGGCGGGACGGGCTTTTCCGCCGCGGCCGCAGGCGCCTGCGCATAGCGGGCGACGTATTCCGCACAGTTTTCGTCTTCGCCCGAAAGGGCGCGAAAAGCGGCCAACGTCTGTGCGTTTTCGGGCACATTGGGGTTGAGAATAGGCAGATCCAGCCCCGCAAACAGCGCGGCGGTGAGGAAGGCGGAGTTGATGATCGGCCGATTGGGAAGCCCGAAAGAGATGTTGCTCACGCCGAGCACCGTCTTCACGCGGTACTTTTCCTTGACCGTGCGGATGGCCCTGAGCGTCTCTTTGGCCTGCGCCTGTTCGGCGCTCACGGTCAGCGTGAGGCAGTCGATGTAGATATCCTCTTCGGCGATGCCGTATTCCTTCGCTGTCTGTACGATGCGGTCGGCAATGCGCACCCGCTCTTCGGCCGTCTTCGGCACCCCCTTCTCGTCCACGGTCAGCCCGACCACGGCCGCGCCGTATTTCTTGACGAGGGGCAAAATGGAGCGCAGCGACCTTTCCTCCCCGTTCACGGAATTGACGATCGCCTTGCCGCAGCACACGCGCAGGGCCGCCTCGATGGCTTCCGGCTTGCCGCAGTCGATCTGTATGGGCAGGTCGCTCACCGCCTGCACTTCGCGCACGAGGCGGGGGAGGATCTCCTTTTCGTCCAGTTCGGGCAGCCCCGCGTTCACGTCGAGGATGTCCGCGCCCGCCTCCTGCTGCTGGATGGCCTGGCTGCGTACATAGCCGTAATCGCGCGCGAGGAGCGCCTGTTTCATCGCCTTTTTCCCGGTGGGGTTGATGCGTTCACCGATGACGCGCACGCCGTCGATGAAGATTGCCTTCGTCGCCGAACAGACGGCGGCGCGGCGCGCGGGCGGTGCGGGCAGGGTGCCGTCCTTGCCGAGGGGCGCGGGCTTTGCCTTGTCGGCGAGATCGCGCAGGCGTCGGATGTAGTCGGGCGTGGTGCCGCAGCACCCGCCGACGATGCGCACGCCCAGGCGGAGAAATTCCTGATAGACTTGTGCAAACTCTTCCGCGCCCACGCTGTAATGCAGGTCTGCGTCGGGCAGGCCCGCGTTCGCCTGCACCAGGACGGGTTTGTCGGTGTTTTGCAGGATCTTCTGCACGGCGGGCAGGAGCGCCTTGGGGCCGAGCGAACAGTTCACGCCCACCGCGTCCGCCAGGGGAGAGGCGGTCAGCGCGTAGCATACGGGGTCGCAGCCGGTAAAGGTGCGCCCGCTCTCCTCAAAGGTCATCGAACAGAGCACGGGCAGGTCGCTGTGTTCGCGCGCCGCCAACAGCGCCGCGCGCAGCTCCTGCAGGTCGGACATCGTCTCGATGAGTATGACGTCCGCCTCCTTTCCCGCCTCGACCATGCGCGCAAAGACGCCGTAAGCCTGTTCGAAGGTCATGCTTCCCATCGGTTCGAGCATATGCCCGGTGGGGCCGATATCCAGCGCCACGAACTTTCCCGGCGCCGCTTCGCGCGCAAGGCGCACGGCGGCGCGCACGAGCTCTTCCGTCAAAGCCGCGTCGCCCGTCTTGGCCTCGTTCGCGCCGAAGGTGTTGGCGGTGATCACGTCCGCCCCCGCCGCGGCGTAGTCGCGGTGGATCCCCGCGATCAGCGCGGGATCTTCGAGGTTGAGCCGTTCGGGCAGGGCGGGAATGCGCGCGGCGCGCGCCTGCAGCAGCGTCCCGAACGCGCCGTCGAATACGACGACGCGTTCGCGCAGAAAACTTCGGAAATCCTTCATCTGTCACTCTCCTTGCCTCTCGGTTCCCTTCGGAACGCGCAATCTGTCTTGCCGCACCCGCCGCATTGGCTGTGGCTTTTCTTTCCGCAGCCGCGGCCCTCCCTCGCGTTTGCAGGGGCGGGGCGGGCGGTGATGCCGACGACGGCCGTCACCGACTTGCGCGGGGTCAGGAGCAGGCTTTCATCGCAGCAGAGCCCGATCTGCGTGTCCGTGCGCAGGAGGCGGCAGATCTCCCGCTGCGCACCGAGGGGAAAATCCCCGTATCCGCAGGAAAAGCGGGCGGTCAGCGCCGTGGGGCAGTCCCTTTGCAGATCTTCGCAGATCTCGTCGCAATAGCACTCGACGGCGCACGAGCAGGCGGTGTCAAAGAGCAGCGCCTCGCAGGCGCTCTTTTCGCTCAGCCGCATGAGCTCGCGTTCGGGCTGTGCGCCGAGCGTCGCCGCCAGCAGGAACACGGCCCCGCACCCGGAAAGGTGCTTTCGGATATCCTCGCCCTCGAAAAAAAAGTCGGTGCCTTCCAGCCGCATGCCGTCGAGGCCGAACCGCCTGACAACGGAGCGCGGCCGCGAAAGTTCGAGCGCCCGCTCGGCGGCGCGGTCGAGTTTTTCGGATACCGTATCGTCCGTTTCCTGTCCTTTCCAGCCCAGGTAGCGCAAAAATTCCTCTCTGTCCACCTGCATTATACGGCCCCGTTCAGCTCGTCCAGGATGGGTTTTACGCTCTCGGCGATGCGCCGCGCCACATAGGGGTTGTTCATGACGTACAGGTGCACTCCCTGCGCCCCGGCGGAGAGCAGGTCGACGATCTGGTCGACGGCATAGGCGATGCCCGCCTCCATGAGCGCTTCCGGACGATCGTAAAAGCGCGCGATCATGCGGGAGATCTTGGCGGGGATCTTGGCGCCCGAAAGGGAGATGGTGCGGTCGATATGGCTCTTTTTCACCAGCGGCATGATGCCCGCCTGCACGGGCACGTCGATGCCCGCCAGCGCGATGCTGTCGCGGAAGCGGTAAAAATCTTCGTTGTCGTAAAAGAGCTGCGTGTTCAGGTGCGAAACGCCCGCGTCCACCTTCTTTTTCAGGTTGCGGATGTCCGTGAGCAGGTCGGGGCTCTCGGGATGGCCTTCGGGGTAGCACGCGCCCGCGATGTCGAAATCGAGTCCGCTCGCGCGGATGAATGCAACGAGGTCGGAGGCGTGGGAAAAGTCCCTGCTCTCGGCGGCGCCCTGCACGCGGTCGCCGCGCAGCGCCAGGACGTTGCGTATGCCGAGGGAATCCAGTTCCCGCAGGGTGGCGGAAACGGCTTCGCGGTCGGAATTGATGCAGGTCACGTGTGCAAGCGGCTCCACGCCGCAGCTGCGCACGAGGGCGGCGATCTCCGCGGTGCGCGCGTTGCCCGAACCGCCCGCGCTGCACGTCACGGAAATGTAGTCGGGCCCGAGGGCGGAAAGCTCCTCGATGGTCCCGCGCACGGCGGCCACGTCGGCGGTGGGTTTGGGCGGAAAGATCTCGAAGGAAAAGACAGCTTTTTTCTGCTGAAAAATATCCGAAATGCGCATAAAAGGATCCTTTGATGGAATAAAATAGACAGGCATAGGGTCGGGAGGGCGAAAGATTTTGTAAGAGGTCCGCCCCTTCCGTCCGGAAAGAAGCCTATCATTATATTACAACAAAAAGCAAAAAGGTGCAAATGTTTGCGGATTTTTTTGCGAAATCTGTTCTGAAAAACTTTTTCGGGGCATACAATAGAGATACAAAAACAACCGTTCGGAGGAAATTTCCATGAGCGAAACCATCGATTATGCGGAGATGCTTGAGATCCCCGTCAGCACGCTGAACGTCACCAAGAAACGCAGCAAGAAGAAAAAAGAGAGTGAGGCAGAACTGAAAGACCGCGTCGTCGAGTCGGTCAACGAGCGTGTGAGCCCGGAGCCCGAAGAGCCGCCGGTCGCGAGCGGGGAGAACGTCATCGACTACGGCGAATTCGACCGCGCGGAAGAAAAGCCGGCGCGCGTCCATAAAAGATTTCTCGAGAGCAGACTCCTCATGGCGGAGTTTGTGGCGGTCGTCGCGCTCTGCGCGGCCATACTTCTGACGAATATTTTCTGGCCGTCGAGCGCCATCAACACCTTTTTCCGCGGCCTGATCGAGGGGCAGCCCGCCTCCGCAGCGCCGGACGAGCGAACCTATTCCGAACTTACGCTCGGCTCCGTCGTTTCCGATGACGGGATCGTCTGTTCGGTGAGCGAGACGGGCGTACTGACCTTCACGGGCGAGTGCAGCGTATACGCCCCGTACGGCGGCATCGTGCAGAGTGTCACCGAAAACGAGGGTACGTATACCATGGAAATCGAACACACCACCTCTTTTTCCACCGTCGTATCGGGGCTGACGAGCGCCTATCTTGCGGCGGGAGACAGGGTGTATGCGACCATTCCCGTGGGTTACTGTGCGGGCGGGGAAGTTTCCGTGTCCATGTACGACAACGGATCTCTCATCTCGGCATACACGGTCAACGAGCAGAACGACATCGTCTGGAATGCATAAGCGCGGCGATCGGCGCAAAAACAGAAAGTCTAAAGAGCGGTTCACGGTACGGGTGCATCCGCTCTTTCTTTTGTTCGGGCTTTTCTTTTTTGTGCGCGGAGAGATCTTTTTGTTTTTATCCTGCACGGTCACGGCGGTCATCCACGAATTCGGCCACGCCCTGGCCGCGGCGCGGCTGGGCCGCCGTCTGGACCGGCTCGTCCTTCTGCCCTGCGGGGCGGTGGTCAGCGGCGACATCGAGGGCATATCCCTTGCGGGGGAGATCCGCCTCGCCCTTGCCGGTCCCGCCGTCAACGCGGCATGCGCCCTTTTTTTCGTCGCGCTGTGGTGGCTCTTTCCCGATCTGTACCCGTACACCGACATGGCCGCCTATACGTCGGCATGGCTGGCGGCGGTCAACCTCCTGCCCGCCTGGCCGCTGGACGGCGGCCGCGTCCTCTTTTGCATCCTCGAAAAAAAATTCGGCGAAGGGAGGGCGCGCCGCGCTGCGCGCGCCGTCAGCATCCTCTTCGCCGCGGCCTTCTTTTCGCTGTTCGTCTACAGCTTTTCCGTGCGCGTCAACTTCTCCCTCCTCTTTTTCGGGCTCTTCATCCTCGCGGGCGCGTTCGGAAAGGGGGGCAGCTACCGCCGCATCCGCTTCGATCGCTCCGCCGACCTCGCTCGCGGCCTGGAAATACGGCGCGTCGCCGTCTCCGAATCTTGCCCCGTCGGGCGCCTTCTGCGCCTTGCGGAACGGGGCAAATACCTCGAGGTCTCCGTCTACGACGCCTGCGGCGAATTTGTGTGCGAGCTCGGCGAGGAGGAATGCTTTGAGATTTTTGACAGGGCAGACCTCTCCGCCCCGCTCGGCGCCTATATCGGCGCTCCGCTCGGCGCCTGCCTCGGCTCCTCCCTCTGCCGCCCCGCCGCATCCGGCTCGGAAGGTGCGGGGGAGACGGAAGAAAACAGTCCGAAGGGTATGGCTGACGAAGATGCAGACGGTGCAGAAGATGCAGACGGCGCAGAAATTGCAGACGATCCCGCAATGCAGGGAGCACTCCTCTTGCAAAAGACAGCAAAGCCGCAATGAAATTTGCCGTAAAGTGGGGGACAATAAAATTTGCGCCCCCGCGCCGAGTGGCAGGCGTGGGGCGGGGCAGGGTCCGTACCGCAAAGTCGGCGAAAGACCCCCGCTCCCGAAAAAACGACGGTTTCAATCCGCGCCGCAAAAGCGGCGGACGCCCCGATCCGCACCGGAAACAGGCGCTGTCGACAAAAGCCTTGCCCCGCCGCCCCTTTCTCGGGGCGGCGGGGCAAGGAGGACGGTCGGCAGGTCAAGGCGGAAAAATTTTTATTGTGGGGGTGCGGAATTTTCTGATCGCACTTGCAAAATGCGGTTTTTTGTGATAAAATAATGAATAACGGCAGATAAACGGGACAAAAGGAATCAAATTTCGGCTTTTCTGCGCGGCAGAGGGGCCAGAAGGTTTGTCATAAATGAAAAAAGATATGTTTTTCGACTACTTCGGGGAAGACTGCTTTGCCGCTGTGACGGAAAACGGAAAGTTGATCGAGTTTCATCTCGACGCGGGCAGTACGTCTGAAATTTCCGGGAACGTGTACAAGGGCAGGGTCGTCAACGTACTCGAGGGCATGCAGGCTGCGTTCGTGAACTTCGGGCAGGCAAAGAACGGGTATCTGTATGCGGGCGACATTCCCGCCGCGGCCGATGCGGACAAGGTACCGGCGGCGGGGGATCATGCAGAAAGCTCCGAAGAGGGGAAGGCAACGGCGGCTTCCGGTTTGCATGTGCGCGCAGGAGACGAGGTGATGGTGCAGGTTTCCAAATCGCCCATCGGCAACAAGGGCGCGCGGCTGAGCATGTGCCTTTCGTTCGTGGGAAAGCGGCTCATCTTTCTTCCGACGGCGGATTTTTGCGCCGTTTCGCGCAAGATCACGGACGAGGGGGAGCGGGCGCAGCTTCTTTCCGCGGCGCAGAAGCTGAGTGCGGGCGGAGGCGGGTTCATCATGCGCACCAATGCGCGGGACGCCGCCCTTCGCGATCTGCGGGAGGAAGCGAAGTATCTGCGCGGCCTGTATGAACAGACGCGGGAAAATTTTGAACACGCCTCGGTGGGAGATCTGATCTACCGCGATGCGGACGTGCATGTAAGGCTCCTGCGCGATTTCGATCTGGCCGACGTGAACAAGATCTACATCGGGGAGGGGGGCGCCTTTACGCACGTGGAGGCGGCGCTCCGACGCACACGTTACCGTTCCAAGCTGGTGCGCTACACGGGCGAGCGGGAGATGTTCGAGTTTTTCGGGCTGGAAGAGCAGGTGCTCGACTCCATTCGCAAGCGCGTCGAGCTGGAAAACGGCGCCTATCTCATCTTTGACAAGACGGAGGCGCTCACCGCGATCGACGTGAACACCGGGCGCTTTACGGGCGACACGGCCGCACTGGAAGACACCGTCTTTGCCACCAACCTGCTCGCGGCCAGAGAGATCGCGCGGCAGGTGCGGCTGCGCAACATCGGGGGCATCGTCGTCGTCGACTTTATCGACATGGTCGACCCGGCGCACCGCGAAGCGGTGGCGGCGGCCTTGCAGGAGGGGCTCGCCCAGGACAGGGCCAAATGCAACATGTCCGCGATGACCGAGTTCGGACTGGTGCAGTTCACCCGCAAGAAATTCAAGAGCGATAACATCGCCATGCTCACCCGCGCCTGTCCGCACTGCAAGGGGTCGGGCGTGATGCTGACCGACGATTATATCAGTTTCCGCATCAAGATCGCCATCAAAAGCTGCTTCGCGCAGGGGTATGAAAATGCCGTCGTTGAGCTGAATGCGGGGATCTTCGCCTATATTCTTTCCAGCCGCCGCTTTTCCGCTTGCGTGCGGGGGGAATGGCGGGAAAAGCGCGTCTACATGATTCCGCACAAGACCTATCATGAGGAATATTTTACCGTGCGCGGCGACAACAATCCCGTGCTCACTCTTCCCGAAACGGCGCGACTGCTCTACTAAATAAGACAATTTTTGGTAGAAAGAAAGCCAAAATTGCGTGGAAAAAGTCAATTTTTTATGATACTATAGAAACAAAAAAACGCCCGGCGGGAAATTGAAGAAGGATCTTTCACGAACGCGGGCGGGGGAGGATTCGGAATGAAGATCACGGTCGTGTGTGAACACAATGCTGCGATGGACTCGGAGGAAGGGAAAAAGGCATACCCTGCGGGGATGGCGGAGAGCATAGCCGCTTTTCTGCGCAAGGCGGGGAACGAGGTGCAGACGGTGCGCATCGATGAAAAGGGTGCGGACGCGCTGACCGACGAGATCATCGAAGGGACGGACGTCATGTTCTGGTGGGGGCACATCTACCACGACGCCGTAGCCGATGCGGTGGTGCAGAAGGTCGTGGATCGCGCGCATCGCGGCATGGGCATGGTCTTTCTGCATTCGGCGCACAAGTCCAAACCGTTCATGCGCCTGACCGGCGCGCCGGGCACGCTGAAATGGCGGGAAGACGGTGAGCATGAGCGCCTTTGGTGTGTGGATATGACCCATCCCATCGCGCGCGGACTGGGCGAATACATCGATATTCCGCAGGAAGAGATGTACGGGGAGCCGTTCGGCATCCCTGCGCCGGACGAACTCGTATACATCGGCTGGTTCCGCGGCGGAGAAGTGATGCGCGGCGGCTGTGTCTTCAAGCGCGGGAACGGCAAATTTTTCTATTTCAATCCCGGCCACGAGACCTACCCGACCTATCTCATCCCCGAGGTGCAGAAACTGCTCACGCAGGCGGCGGAATACGTTGCGCCGCAGATCCCCGTACTCGACGGGCTCGGCTGCCCGGGACTTACCGAGTTCAGCGTCAAAGACTGAGTGCCTGACGGGCTCGGCTGCCCGGGACTTACCGAATTCAGCGTCAAAGACTGATAAAAAGCGCCCGCGCCGCAAAATTGCGGCGCGGGCGTTCTCTTTTTCCGTGCGGGGCTCATCAGGCCCCGCATGCGTGTTTATTTGTAGATAACTGACTTTTTTTTCAGAACCCGATTCCTGTGATCGGGAAATCGACCCGAAGCCGTGATGAAATGGTCGGGCGAGAGTTTGTGTGAAGCCTGCGCCCGCAGGCAAACTGTTTTTCAGACGCCAATGGAGGCACGTTTGCAGCTGCGCGGCCGCGGCCCCTGCGGGAGGGGGTCACTGGCGGCGGAAAACTTCTTTGGGCGGGCGGTCGTAATATTTGGAGAAGTTGCGGTAGAAGGTGGTCATCGAGTCGAACCCGTTTTCGAACACGAGGGAGGAGAGGTTGGCGGCGCTGTCTTTGCGGGCGGCGGAAACGACTTTCCGCACGCGCACCATGTTGATGTAGCTGTGCAGGGTATCGCCGATGTAGGAGTTGAAAAGGCGGGAAAAATAGTATTTATTGTATCCGAATTCCGAAGAGATGGAGTCGAGGGTGATGGGTTCGGCGAAGTGATCGTCGATGTAGTTGAGCGTCTGCACGATGATGCCGATGTTGGGAGTGGTGGAAACGGGTACGGCGGGGTAGTGTGCGACGAGGCTGCCCACGATCGCGTTTACGAGACCCTTTTTGACCAGCTGTTCGGCGGGGGATTTACGGCCGGCGAGGGTGTGAAGCGTCTCGAAATAGGGGCGGACGGTGCGGTTGAACTGCCGGTCGGCGAGGTGTGGCTGCAGTGTCTGCGCCTGAAAGATCTTGGAAAAATCTTCCGAAAAGCGCGGCCCGATAATGAGGACGAAGTCGGTAAAATCGACGTCGGGCACCAGCTCGTGCACGCAGCACTTGTGCACAAAGGCGATCTCGTCGCTGCCCGCTTCGAAGGACTGCCCGTTCACGGTAAAATGCGCCTTGCCGCGGCAGACGTAGAGCATCTCGAAGCTGCGGTGAAAATGGGGTAGCGTCGTGCCGCTGAGCCCGATGTGAAATTCCACCGTGTCGTTTTTGTCGTGCGTGGATTCGTAATAGTAAGAAGTTTTCATAATAGGTCAATTTTCGGTAGATTTATTTGGAAAAATGAGTAGAAAAGCGCAATATTTAATGGTATTATATCATTGCACAGGAATAATGTCAACGTAAACGGAGTAATTATTATGGACATTGTCATCATCGGATTCGGCGGCATGGGCGGATACCATGCGCAAAATCTCGCCGCATACTGTAAAACGAACCCTGCTCATCCGCTGCGGGTTGCGGGCGTATACGACATCGACCCCGCGCGCGGCCGCGCTGCCGAGCAGCAGGGACTGCGTGCCTATGCGAGCGCCGAAGAGGTCTTTGCGGACAAATCGGTCGGGGCGGTGCTCATCGCCACTCCCAACGATTTTCATCTGCCGTATGTGCAGGCGGCGGCTGCGGCGGGCAAGAATATTATCTGCGAAAAGCCGATCACGCTCACTTCCGCCATGGCGGAACAGATGTACGACGCGGCGGAAAAGGCGGGCGTCGTGTTTGAAGTGCACCAGAACCGTCGCTGGGACGACGATTTTCTGACGGTCAGGAAGATCTTCGACACCGAGGCGGTGGGTGCGGTGTACTGCATCGAATCGCGCGTGATGGGGGGCAACGGCATTCCGGGCGACTGGCGCAAGAAGGCGGCGCAGGGGGGCGGCATGATGCTGGACTGGGGCGTACACCTCATCGACCAGATGCTGCTGATGATCCCTTCGCCCGTGCGCAGCCTGTACTGCGAATACAGCTATATTTACGGGGAAGAGGTGGACGACGGGTTCAACCTCACCGTGGATTTTGAAAACGGTATCAAATACCGCATCGTCGTCGCGACGGACTGCTTCCGCAATCTGCCGCGCTGGCAGGTATACGGCACCGAAGGCACCGCCACCGTCGCCGACTGGGATCTTTCCGGCGGCATGACGCGCGTGCTTGTGAAAAAGGACGCCTCCCTTCGCGGGATCAAGGCGGGCAACGGTTTCACCCGCACGATGGCGCCGCGCGCGGACGATTCCGTTCAGCAGCTTCCGCTGCCCGTGGTGCATGCCGAGCCGTGGGCGTTTTACAAGAATTTTGCCGCGGCCTGCGCCGGCGAGGAGCCGAGGACCATCCGCCGCGAAGAGGTCGTGCGCGTCATGCGCCTGATGGAAGCGGCGGCGCGTTCCGCACACGAGAACGAAGTCATCAAAGAAAAACTCTGAAATCATCCGCCCTGCGCGGCGCGCAGGGCGGATAAGGCGCGGAAAAGAGCGCCATAAGAAGGGCGCCGCGCCCATGGAAAGGGCGGGGCGCCGACGATCAAAACGCCGCCGCGGCGGCAAAGGGAGAAAAGAATGAAAATCAGCGTAGTCAGCGGTATTCTGGGCGGATACAGCCTGGACGAAAGCCTGGAATATCTTTCCGGGCTGGGAGTGGACGAGTTCGAGCTGGGCGTCGGGGGGTATCCCGGCAAGGCGCACGCCGATGCGCTCGTGCTGAGCAAGGACAAGAAGGCGCGCGAACAGCTTCTGGAGACATTCAAGCGCCACAACATGGGCATATCCGCGCTCTCGGTGCACGGCAACTGCGTGCATCCGGACAAAGCGGAAGCCGCCCGCTACGAGGCGGATTTTGAAGCCGCCTGCGTGCTCGCGGGGCAGATCGGCATCGACCGCATCGTGACCTTTTCCGGCTGTCCGGGCGCCGACCCGTATGCGAAAACTCCTTCGTGGAACATCGCGGCGTGGCCGCCGGAGTATCCGAAATCGCTCGAATGGCAGTGGAACGAAGTGCTCATTCCGTACTGGAAAAAGGCGGTGAAGTTTGCGGCGGATAACGGCGTAAAGCGCATCGCGCTCGAAATGCACCCCGGCTTCTGCGTATACAATCCCGCCACCTGCCTGCGCCTTCGCGACGCGGTGGGCGACATGATCGGCGCAAACATCGACCCTTCCCACCTTTTCTGGCAGGGGATGGACATACCCGAAGTCATCCGCGAGCTGGGCGCGCACAAGGCGATCTATTATTTCCACGCCAAGGACACCCAGCTTTTCGGGCACAACGTGCGCAAAAACGGCGTGCTGGACCCCACATCTTTCACCGATTTCCCCGCGCGTTCCTGGTCTTTCCGCACCCTCGGTTACGGGCATGACGCGACGCTGTGGAAGCAGATCTTTTCCGAACTTTTCATTGCCGGCTACGACGATTCCATCTCCATCGAGCATGAAGACGGGCTGATGTCCCCGAAAGAGGGGCTGGAAAAGGCGGTCAAGCTCGTGCAGGAAAGCATCATCCGCCAGGGCAACACGAACATGTGGTGGGCATGACGGGGAGGAAAGAGCGATGAAACTTGCGGTACAGCTTTACAGCCTCCGCGTATTTGCGGAGAAGAACGGCCCGGAAGAGATGCTGAAGCTCGTCTCGGAAGCGGGATACGACGGCGTCGAGTTTGCGGGGTTTTACGGCAAGGCGCCCGCGGAGATGAAGAAGCTTCTGGAAAAATACCATTTGCAGGCGCTTTCGGCGCACATCGGTGCGGCAGCGATCGCGGAAAATCTTCCGTACATCGATGAACTCGGCATCCGATATGTGTTTATCCCCTGGGTCGCGACGGAGACCTTTGCGGACAAAGAGAAATATGCGGAGCTGCTTGCGAGTACGGCCGAAGCGAAGGCGCTTCTGGAAAAGCGCGGCATCGTGCTCGGCTATCACAACCATGCGCACGAATTTGCGGGCGGCGGCGACTATATGAAACAGTTTGTGGAAGATGCGCACATCGCGGCGGAAACGGACGTTTTCTGGCTGCACGTGGGCGGCAAAGATCCCGTTTCGTACATGAAGGGGATGGGCGAAAAGCTGAAGGCGGTACACATCAAGGAGGCGGCCGCAGGAGACGCGGCGGCGCTCGATCAGCCCGTTGTCGGCGAGGGCGTCATCGACATGCCCGCCGTGTTTGCGCAGGCCAAGGCGCAGGGCGTGGAGCTTGCGGTGCTGGAGGTGGAAAAGTTCCCCTGCGGCGAAAAAGAGTATCTGAAAAAGAGCCTGCAGAATATGCGCAGGTTCGCAAAATAGCCGTACGTATGCGATAAAATCGCGCAAAATCTTTCGGCGAAAAAATTCAAAAAATAAAAAGCGAGGATAAAAAAATGGATAAAAAGATCAGGATCGGCGTCATCGGCTGCGGCGGCATCGCCAACGGCAAGCACATGCCCGCAGAGAAGAGGAACCCCGCGTCGGAGATGGTCGCATTCTGCGACATCATCGAAGAGCGCGCGATCAAAGCGCGCGAAGATTTCGGCACGCCCGACAGCGCGGTATACACCGATTACAAAGAACTTCTCAAAGACAAGAGCATTGACGCGGTGCTCGTTCTCACCCCCAACTGCGCGCACTGTGAGATCACGGTAGCGGCACTCAACGCGGGTAAGCACGTTCTGTGCGAGAAGCCGATGGCTATGAACTATGCCGAGGCGAAAAAGATGCTGGAAGCGCGCGACAAATCGGGCAAGGTGCTCACGATCGGCTACCAGAACCGTTTCCGTCCGGATGCGCTGTACATGAAGGCGCGCGCGGATGAAGGCATGTTCGGCGAAGTGTACTACGCCGAAGCCATCGCCATCCGCCGCCGTGCCGTTCCTACCTGGGGCGTGTTCATCGACCAGGAAAAGCAGGGAGGCGGCCCGCTGATCGACATCGGCACGCACGCGCTCGACCTGACGCTGTTCATGATGAACAACTATGAACCCGCTTACTGCGTCGGCAAGACCTTCCACAAACTCAACAAGCAGACGAATACCGGCAACGCCTGGGGCGACTGGGATGTCGAAAAGTTCACCGCCGAAGACAGCGCTTTCGGTTTCGTCGTCATGAAGAACGGTGCGGTCATCTACCTCAAATCCAGCTGGGCGCTGAATATTGCCGACCCGAAAGAAGCGATCACGACGATCTGCGGCGACAAGGGCGGAGCGGATATGCTCAACGGCCTCCGCATCAACACGGTCCTCGGCGGCAAGCAGGTCATGATCACCCCCGACCTTGCAGGCGCTTCCGTCGCCTTCTTTGACGGCGCCGCGGGCGGCGCACCCGAAGATCTCGAGTCCGCCTGCTTCACCAACGCCATCCTCGGCAAGGGCAAACTGTACGTCACGGCCGACCAGGCCGCCGTCGTCACTCGCATCCTCGAAGGCATCTACGAGTCGGAAAAGACGGGCAAACCCTATTATTTTGACTGATAAAAACGGATAAACGTGCAGTCTGATCCCGAGCCTCGCCCTTTCGGCGCGGCTCGGATGAACGTGCAATCTGATTCCCGTCCGCGCCCTTTCGGTGCGGAAGGGCCAAAACCCCGTGCGGCGCGCTTTGGCGCACTGCGCGGGGTTTTTTGTCATTCGGACTTACAGCAGCATACGATAAAAGAGTCAATCATTTTCTGAGTTATATCGTATTTTTTTCAATCGGAAATAAAGATTAAAACGGTCGTGATGTCAAATATTCAATGAAAAAGATTTTTACAAAAGGTTGATTTTACAGATTTGGTATGTTATACTGCTCATGAAGCAGCGGTCGATTTATAATGTTGAGAGAGAGGGCCGAACGTGATTCTGTCGTTAAAATCATGAAAAGCGAATTATGGAGAAGGAGGGAAGGATGAAAAAAGTTTTTGGAGTTCTGCTGTTTGTATTGTTGTTTTTTTCTGTCGGAATGTTTGCGGCATGTGCGGAGGGCGAAAATGATTCTTCCGAAGGACAAGGAGCGCAAACGGGCGAGTTCGACAATGCGGACGAGGGCAAGCAAGAGGACGAAACATTATCGGACGAACGTGACAAAGAAATTTTGCATCGTTGGGGCAACTGGGAAACAATATTTTCACCGAACTGTATTACGAACGGACTGAAGATCTGCCATTGTACGCAGTGCGGCGCGACAAAGGCGGAGGCGATTCCCGCGCTTGGGCACAATTCTGAAGAGCAGGAATACGATCAGTCCGTGCACTTCCGCATCTGCTCGCGGTGCGGCGAAAAATATGATATACGTGAGCACGTTTTTGGCGCCGATCTTTCCTGCGACGAATGCGGCTATGTGTGCGATTATACGCAGGGACTCGAATATGAAAAGGTCGAGGGGAAAGACGAATATCGCCTCACGGGTGCGGGGAATTTTACGGGAGAAGTCCTGATTGTTCCCGCCGCTTATCAGGGATTGCCTGTCACGGAGGTGGGGGACTATGCCCTGCAGAAAGTACAGGCGAAAAAGATCGTTCTGCCGGACAGTGTCCGAAAGATCGGTCGTCAGGCTTTTGCAAAATCGGCGGCGGAAGAAATTGTTCTGCCGAAGTATGCGGAAACGCTCGGAGACGCGGCCTTTTACGGGTGTTATTCTCTGAAAAAAACCGCTTTGCCGGAAGGAATAAAGAGGATAGGAAGCAGCGCGTTTTACGCCTGCCTTTCCCTGCGCGAGATCGTCATTCCGGACAGCGTTGTGGAGATCGGGCAACAGGCATTTGACCATTGCAGCACGCTCACGAAGATCACCCTCGGGAAAAATCTGGAAAGGATCGAAAACGCATTCTTGCAGTGTAACAGATTGCTGGAAGTTTACAACCGTTCCGTTCTGCCCGTTGCGGCGGATGGAACGATGAAATTCGGCGGCGTGGCTCGCAGTGCCAAAAATGTTTATTCCATCGGCGTGGGACACACTAACCTGATGACTACGAAGGATGGCATCTGGTGCTACGAGGACGAAAATTCGGTGATCTTGCTTGATTATAGGGGAGAAAACCCCGATGTTGTTCTTCCCGACACTATCCTTCAGAAACCTGTGGAACTGATCGAAAACAGTTTTTCCAAGGCAGGCAATATAGAGAGTTTGACCGTTTCGGGCGGGATCAAAGACATTCCTTCCTCCTCTTTTACGGCAATGAAAGGGCTGACCGAGTTGAAACTGGAAGAAGGGATAGAGAGGGTCGGCGGCGGCAGTTTTACGGGCAGCAATCTTTCCGTCCTGCGCCTGCCTTCCAGTCTTGTTTCGGTGGAAGGAGGGTCTTTCGGCAGCGACGTTCAAAGGATCGAGGTAGCTGAAAGCAATCCCGTTTTGATGAGTGCAGGGAACTGTCTGATCGACAGGCAGAGCAAGACGCTTTTGCGCGGGTTTGTTTCCAGCGTGATCCCGACGGACGGCTGCGTGGAAATTATCGGCGAAAATGCCTTTGCCGATCTGAAAGAGTTGAAAGAGATAAACATCCCGTCCGCCGTTCGCAATATAGAAACGCGCGCATTTTATAATACGGGTCTGACCGAAGTTATCTTTTCCGAAGGATTGGAAAGCATCGGAGCGGAGGCTTTTGCGTATTGCAAAGACCTTACGGAAGTATCTTTGCCCGAAACTGTAAAGGAAATTTACGCCTCCGCTTTCATCGATTCGCCGATCGGGAGGATGACTTTTACAAAAACGAATGGCTGGACGATCAAACGGCATCCGGACAATGCGTCGGGGGATGCGGCAGACGCAGACAAACTTGCAGACCCTTTGCAGGCAGCGGTGTATTTTAACGAGGTAGCCGAATATTATGCGGGTATCAGCGCAGCGGCTGTATGGGTGAGAGGATAATCGGTATTTTTTATTTCAGTTACAGTGAACGGGGAGGGAGCCGTACGGCTCCCTCCCTGCTTTTTCTGCAAAAGCTTCACGGCGCTGCGCGGGGTTTTTCCAAAGCCCTTCCGCGCCGTGTGATTTGTGGCCTCGGCATGCCGCCGCTCCGGTTTTGTTTCTCCTTCGCTTGATTCCGATCGAAAAAATGTTTTTGTCACCATTCGTGCCTTTTTGCCGCGGCCGGAATCTTTTTGCGTTTGGCGCCTCTTGCCGCGCTTTGGAGTACTGTTTTTGTGCAGTCGAAAACATTGTGGTTATTTTGCGGAAAAAGTTTTCTTTTCCGTGTCGGATATGGTACAATAGAAGCGGAAAGATCTTTGGAGGGAAATATGAAAGATAGACCCGTTGTGCCGACAGACTGTCTTTTTCCGGGCTGTTACAATCCCGCCTACGAGGCGGAGATCGCCGCTTGCAAGAAAAAGTGTTTTCGTTACAACCGCGTCAGTCCCAACGCGCGTAAAAAGCTGAAAAAGCTGCTTGGCAAGATTTTGGGAAAAATGGGAGAAGGCACCTACATAACCCCGCCCTTTTGGTGCGATTACGGCTACAACATCGAAGTTGGGAAAGATTTTTATGCCAACCACGGCCTTGTGATCACGGACGGCGCAAAGGTGACCTTCGGCGATCACGTCTTTGTCGCGCCCGGTTGCTGTTTCACGACCGCCGAACACGCCATCGACCCCGTCCAGCGGCGGCAGGGGCTGGAAATCGCCAAGCCCATTCGCGTGGGCAGCGACGTCTGGATCGGCGCGGGAAGCATCGTGCTCGCGGGTGCCGAGATCGGAGACGGTTCGGTGATCGGTGCGGGCAGCGTGGTCAAGGGCGTTATCCCGCCCGGCGTGGTCGCCGCGGGCGTACCCTGCCGCGTTCTGCGCCCGATCACCCAGGCGGAAAAAAACCGCTATCCCCTCTTCCTGGGAAGTGCAGAATCGCCGAAAAAAATGTAGCCCTCCCGCGCAGACCTTGGGCAGAGGGCTGTTCAGGAAATTGTCCCAATGCCCGAACGATGTCACAAATTAGTCACAGGGTACGCAATGCACAAAAGCCGCGCGGCCGCGTCTTTCCGTTAAAGTCGCACGATCGTTTTTTTACCAAACGCCGCGCCGCAAACCGAACCGATCGCACGGTGCAAAAACGGGAACGCCGCGCCGCGTCAAGGCGCGGCAAAAAGAGTGCGGCAAAGTTTCAGCAAGGGATTGACAGCGCCGCTTTGCGCGGGTATAATAAGAGAAATCCGCCCGAAAAGGGCAACGGAGGCAGAAAAAGATGACAGGTGAAGAGATATTTCCCTTTTTGTGGATGCGTGAAGGGGATACGGACAAGATCGAAGAGGAAATACAGAAAATTTACGACACGGGTGCGCGGGCGCTGTGTGTGGAATCGCGGCCGCACGAGGGGTTCTGCGGCGAGAGCTGGTGGAAGGATATGGACGTGGTCATGCGCACGGCCGAAAAGCTCGGCATGAAGGTATGGCTGCTCGACGACAAGGAATTTCCGACCGGGTTTGCGAACGGGGGGCTGGAAAAGCGTCATCCGGAGCTTCGGCAGTGGCACATCAGTGAAAACCGCACGGACGTAGCCGGGCCCATGCCGGGCGCAAAACTATTACTGCTTTCGGATACGGAGCACTACAACGAAGAGTCTGTTCTCTGCGTGGTCGCTTTTCCCCGCCGCGGCAACCGCACGGACTGGAAGCGGGGCAAAGACATCACTTCCTGCGTACAGGGAGATTTTCTGTACTGGGATATTCCCGCAGGGCTGTGGACGGTCATTTCGGTGTGCAAGACGCGTGCGGGCAGCGTTCATCCGTGGTATATAGACATGATGAATCCTGCCTCGGTCGACGTGCTCATCGAAGAGGTCTACCAGCCGCATTTTGACCATTATGGCGCAAAATTTGGCAGCACATTTGCGGGATTTTTCTCGGACGAACCGCGTTTCGGCAATGCCATGTACGATTATACGCTCCCGCCCATCAATGTCTATCGCTGCTCGCTCGGGATCGAGGGGATGGCGTATCCGTGGAACGACGGCGTACTCGACGCGCTTTTCCGCCGCGTAGAGGGGTTCAGCCTTCCCATGCTCACGGGACTCTGGTTCGACATCGGCGAAAAGACGCCCGAAGTGCGGCATGCGTTCATGGATGAAGTCACCGACAACTATTCGCGCAACTTTGTGCAGAAGCTGGGAGGTTGGTGCCGTGCACACGGAGTGCTGTACACCGGCCACGTCATCGAGGACATGGGCGCGCATGCGCGGCTCGGATATTCGACGGGGCACTATTTCAAGAGCATGCGCGGGCAGGACATTGCGGGCATCGACGTCGTCCTGCATCAGATCCGCCCCGAATTTACCGACTATACCCACCGCATTTCCCTGAACGGGGCGATGGCGGACACGACATTTTTCAATCATACCCTCGCCAAACTCGCCTCTTCCGCATCGCATATCGATCCGGCGGTACACGGCAGGGCAGTCTGCGAAATTTTCGGCGCTTACGGCTGGGGAGAAACGGTCCGCACGATGAAATGGCTGGCCGACCACATGCTCGTAAACGGTATCAACCATTATGTGCCGCATGCCTTTTCCATGCGCTATCCCGACGGCGACTGCCCGCCGCACTTCTACGCACGAGGAAATTATCCTGGCTATGCGGCGTTCTGCAAGCTCACGAAATATATGCTTGACACGATCGGCGCGCTGGAAGGCAGGCGCGCGGTCATCTCCGCCGCGGTGCTGTATCATGCGGACGCCGAGTGGACGGGCAAGCGCTACATGCCCTCGGACATCGCCTGCAAGGCGCTGCACGAGAGCCAGATCGATTTTGACATCGTGCCCGCCTACGCCCTCGAAGAGGGAGAAAAGGGCAGCGGAAAATTCCGCGCCGGGGCGGCGGAATACACCTGCCTCGTCGTTCCCGGGTGCGAGCTTCTGCCGCCCGCGCTGGCGGAAAAGCTCGGGCGCATCGCGGCGCAAGTGCCCGTGTTCTATCTCGGCAAGCGCCCGCCCTTCGCGGGGGCGCGGCCAGTGTCGCCTGCGCGCCTGGGCGAAGAGATGCAAAAGCTGGGGTTGTACGACGTGCGCACGGAAAGGAAGGAAAAATACCTGCGCGTCCTGCACGCGGAGGGGAAGGGCGAGCATGTCCTCATGCTCTTCAACGAGGGGCCGAAACTCGTCCGCACCCGCCTCGAAGTGCCGTTTGCGCGCTCTTTCCGCCCCTATTTCGAGGCGGAAGCTCCCTTTGCGGCGCTCAAAGACGGCAAACTTCCCGTCTGCCTCGAACCCGGCCATGCGGCGCTGTATCTGCTCGGGCAGGAGCCGGGCGTCGAGATCGGAGAGCCCGTCTTTGCGGAGATCTCCCGCCTCACTTCCTTTGCCCTCTCTGCCCGTGCCATGGACGAGACGGAGTTCACCCCCTGCAAAGAGATCGCCGCGGGCGCGGACGTGAACGGAAGGGATGAAATGCCCGATTTTACCGGCGAACTGTCCTTCCGTGCGGCGTTTTCGGGCGGCGACGCGGCAGAGATCGACTTTTCCGGCGAAATGTGCTCGGCGTACGTCGACGGCACCTGCGTGGCGGAGAGCATCGTCTCCCCCTTCCGCATTTCGTTTCCGGATAGGGCGGGGGAGCACAGCCTGGAGCTTCGCATCACCACCCCGCTCGTTTACCGCAATCGCGATTTTCTTTCCCGCTTTGCGGCCATCCCCAAAACTTCGCTCGACCGCGTCAGCATCCTCCGCAAAGAAAAATAAACCCCGCTCCGTCGGTGTATCCCCCCGAAAAGCGTCCGACTTTTGAAATGTACCGACACGCAAGTTATCGTTTGCAACGAGGAGCGCAGATTTTTGTTCACAACGAGAAGCGCGGAATAGGGCAGACTTTTTGTCCGCAGCGATTTTAGCATTTTTGCTCGACAGAGAGAAGTGCAGAAAAACAGAGAGAAGTACAGAAAAACGAGAGAAGTACAGAAAAACGAGAGAGCCGGGCGGCCTTATAAGGCCGCCCGGCTCTCCTATATCCGAAAAGTTCGGGAGGAAATTTTAATTTCCGCTTCTTTGCTGGGCGAAGTGTGCCGCGCCCACCAGGCCTGCGTCGTTGCCCAGCGAGGCGATCACGATGGGGACGGGCGCGTAGGTCGTGCCGCCGTAGAGCATGCGGTTCATCTTCCGGCGCAGGGGCAGAAGCAGCGCGTCGCCCGCGGCACACACGCCGCCTCCCAACACGATGGCGTCGGGGCGGAAGACGTTGGCGAGGTTCGCAAGTCCTTCTGCCAGCCAGCCGACGTACTTTCGGATCACGCGCTCGGCCGTCTTGTCGCCCAGGCGCAGGCCGTCGAAGGGGGTCTTTCCGTTGACCTGTTCGGGGTCCGGGCAAAGTTTCCACAGCGCGCTTGCGGGGTCCTTTTTCATCGCCTCTTTTGTCTGGCGGATGAGCGCCGTCGCGGAGGCGTACGCCTCAAAGCAGCCCCTGCGCCCGCAGGTACACTTTTCGCCGCCCGCGCGGATGACCATGTGCCCGATCTCCGCGCCCGCCGAGCGGTTGCCTTCAAACAGTTTGCGCCCGAGGATGATCCCGCCGCCCACGCCGGTACCCAGCGTCACGAAAATGCTGTTTTCATAGTCTTTCGCCGCGCCGGCAAAGCTCTCTCCCAATGCGGCGGCGTTCGCGTCGTTGGTCACGAACACGGGGAGGCCGAGTGCGCCGCGCACCGCGCCGCCGAGAGGCACGTTTTTCCAGTGAATGTTGTTGGAATACACGATCACGCCGCGCGCGCTGTTTACGGTGCCGGGCGCGCCGATCCCCGCCGCGCAAAGTTCCTTTTCGCCGATCCCCGCGCGCGCGGCAAGGCTGCGCACGAGCGCCGCCATGTCCGCGGCGATCTCGCCGTACGGCCGTTCCTTGCCCGTCGGGATCTGGTCTTTTTGCAAAATGTTTCCTGCTTCGTCCACAATGCCGCACTTGATAAAGGTGCCGCCGAGGTCGATTCCCGCAAAATATTTCATAATTCTCTCCCTTTCGTCCGCGGCAGGCCGGTCAGAATGACCCTCGCCTCGCCGCAAAGCGCATATTTTTCCTTGCAGGGGATGAAAAAACTTTCTCCCGCCGCAAAAGGTTTTCCGTCGATCGTTCCCGAGCCTTCGAGCACGACGGCCGCCGTGAAGGATTCGGGATCCTGCCGCGCATATTCCCCGGAAAGGAGCAGTTCGCGGCAGCAAAAGTACTTGCATTGCGTCAGAAGCCGCTCTTTTCCGCCTGCGACCTCGGCAAACGGGGTGCTTCCCGTCCTGTCGCGGAAGAGGGAAAAATCGATCACGTCCGCCGCTTTTTGCAGATGCAGGGGGCGCGGCTTTCCGTCTGCGCCCTTCCGCCCGTAGTCGTAGACGCGGTAGGTCACGTTGCTGCTCTGCTGCACTTCGCAGATCAGGCATCCCGCTCCGATCGCGTGCACCGTCCCCGCGGGTATTAGGTAGCAATCTCCCGCCCGCACGGGCACAAAATTCAGACATTTTTCCACGCTCCCGTCCGCGGCCATGCGCAGAAACGCCTCGCGCCCGACCTCCTCGCGGAAGCCGCAGTAGATGCCCGCTCCCTCGTCCGCCTGCACGATGTACCACATTTCCGTCTTTCCGTTGTCGCCCTCCGTGCGGCGCGCGTAGTCGTCGTCGGGATGTACCTGTACGGAGAGGTTCTGCGCCGCGTCGATCAGCTTGATGAGCACGGGCAGCGGCCCTCCCTGCGGGCTGACAGCGAAGGGATTTTCGCGCAGATACTCCGCCAGCGTGCCGCCCCCTTCGATGCGGCTGGGCCCGTCGGGGTGCACGGATACCTCCCAGCTCTCGCTCACTTTCTTTCCGCCCCCGTCGCGGCCGTACATCCGTTCCAGTTTGTGTCCGCCCCAAATGTAATCTTTGAGCGCCGGTAAAAGCCGCAGCATATGCCTGCCTCCCGTACAAGATATTCTATCATATTGATTATAACACAATGCCTTTCGTTTTGCAATCGTTGTGCGAAAAAGGGCGGCAGGGGGAGGGGTGCAAAAATTTTCGGAATTTGTTGACAATTTCTCCCGTCCGCGGTATAATAATAGTAAGAAATAAGGAGGAGTGTATATGGCTAAAAAAGGCAGTGGTTATCTGAATTTAGGACTTCCGTGGATTGTCAGCGTGATCCTGGCGATCATTCCCGTCACGAGCTGGATCCTCGGCGGCATCACGCGTATTCTGCGCGGCCACATCATTGCGGGGATCTTGCAGCTGATCCCGCCCATCACGGTGGTATTCTGGGTCATCGACATAGTGACGGTGATTCTGTCCAAAGATCTGCGTATCTTTGCCTGATCGCACGGAAAAGGCGCGTTTGTCGGCCGAAAGGTTTGACAAGCGCGTTTATTTTTCCTATAATGATATCGAAAAACGGCGTGGCGCTGTGGGGAATTGTACAGGCATTTGCCCACGGCGCCGTTTTTTTAACGGAAGAGGAGAGAGAGTTGTTTATGAACGTGCCTGAAATTTTCGGCGAAAATGTGTTTAACCTGAGCGTCATGCAGGAGCGGCTTCCGAAGGATGTATTCCGTTCTCTGAAAAAGACGATCGACGAGGGCCGCCTGCTGGATGCGAACATCGCGGGCGTCGTGGCGAATGCGATGAAGGACTGGGCGGTGGAACGGGGAGCGACCCATTTCACCCACTGGTTCCAGCCGATGACAGGCATCACGGCCGAAAAGCACGATTCCTTTATATCGCCCACCAAAGACGGGCGGGTGATCATGGAATTTTCGGGCAAGGAACTGGTCGTCGGGGAGGCGGACGCCTCCTCATTCCCCAACGGCGGCATGCGCGCCACCTTTGAGGCGCGCGGCTATACCGCCTGGGATCCGACCTCCTTTGCCTTCATCAAAGACGGCACCCTCTGTATTCCGACGGCGTTCTTCTCCTACAGCGGGGAGGTCCTTGACAAAAAGACCCCTCTTCTGAAGAGCATGGCGGCGCTGAACACGCAGGCGCTGCGCATTCTGCGCCTTTTCGGGAACACGTCGGCCAAGCGGGTCTTTCCCACGGTGGGCGCGGAGCAGGAATATTTCCTCATCGACCGCAAGATGTATGATGCCCGCCGCGATCTCGTGTTCACGGGGCGCACCCTGTTCGGGGCGAAGCCGCCCAAGGGGCAGGAGATGGAGGATCACTATTACGGCCCCATCAAAAAGCGGGTGAGCGATTTCATGCGCGATCTCGACGTCGAGCTGTGGAAGCTCGGAATCCTCGCCAAGACCAAGCACAACGAGGTGGCGCCCAGCCAGCATGAGCTGGCGCCCATCTTCACGGTCACCAACGTCGCCTCCGACCAGAACCAGCTGATGATGGAGACGATGAAGAAGGTCGCGGGCAAGCACGGGCTGTACTGTCTGCTGCACGAAAAGCCGTTTGCGGGCGTGAACGGCAGCGGCAAGCACAACAACTGGTCGATGAGCACGGATACGGGCCTGAATCTTCTGGACCCCGGCAGCACGCCCGCCGAAAACGGGCAGTTCATGCTCTTCCTCGTTGCGGTCATCCGTGCGGTCGACGAATACCAGGATCTTCTGCGGCTGTCGGTCGCGAGCGCGGGCAACGATCATCGTCTCGGCGGCAACGAGGCGCCGCCCGCCATCGTCTCCATGTTCGTGGGCGACGAGCTTGCCGAGATCCTCGACGCGATCGAGGAGGACAAGCCGTATAAGGGCCGCGGGAAAGGGGTGCTCAAGCTGGGCGTGGAGACGCTTCCCGAGCTCCCGAAAGACACGACCGACCGCAACCGCACCTCGCCGTTCGCGTTTACGGGCAACAAATTCGAGTTCCGCATGCTCGGCTCCGCCTTTTCCATTGCAGGGCCGAACATCATGATCAATACCGCGGTGGCGGACGTCCTGCGCGAATTTGCCGACGAGCTGGAAGGGGCCGAAAATTTCAATGCTGCGCTGCACGATCTCGTCGTGCGCACCATCCGCAAGCACAAGCGCATCATTTTCAACGGCAACAACTATACGGCGGAATGGGCGAAGGAAGCGCACCGCCGCGGCCTTTCCGAGCTCCGAAGCTGTGCAGACGCCCTTCCGCACTTCGCCGACCGGAAAAATCTCGCGCTTTTCGAGCGCACCAAGGTCTTTACCGAGCGCGAAGTGCGCTCACGCATGGAGATCATGCTGGAAAATTACAGCAAAGTTCTCACCATCGAGGCGCTCACCATGATCGAAATGGGCCGCAAGCTCATCTATCCCGCCGTGAACGCCTACATTTCCGATCTCTGCGCGGTGGCGGCGAACAAGGAAGGCGCCGGTCTTTCTGCCGCAAGCGACCGAGCCCTCCTTCGCAAACTCTCCGCCGACAACGACGCGCTGTTTTCCGACGCCGACGAGATCGAAGAATTGCTCGTGCAGTCCAAAGAGGCGGGGGATGCGGAAAAGACGGCGCGCTTCTTCGCGGACAAGATCATCCCCGTGATGAAGCATATGCGCGCCTGCGCCGACGAGATGGAACAGAACACCGCCAAAAAATACTGGCCCTTCCCGACCTACGGGGATATCCTGTTCAGCGTGTCGTGAAAAAAAGTTCTCGAAAATTGTTTTTTAGCGGCAAAAACAATTTTCCGAGATTTGGAGGGCGCTGCCCTCTGCGGCGCGCCTTTTTAGGTGCCCACCACATTTATGCGCGCCGCATTCACCCGCTGAGGTCGCAGGAATGCGACAATTTGGGGGCGCTTTGGCAAAAGCGTGGTTTTGCCACGCGCGAGTAAATAATTAAAGTTCGCGCGTTTCGCAGCGCCTTTGCGCGAGAAACGCGAGAATTTTACGGTACGTTATGCAAAATTAAGCATCTTTCGAGGTTGCGGATATGGAAATTTTTGCGCGTCTGCGTGAAAAAAATAAGGTGATCGCCCGCCTTGCGGCGTGGCAGAAGACGCTGTGGTATCCTGCGCTGTACGCCCTCTTGGGGGTGATCTCATGCAGCTGCGGGTATGCCGTGTACATTCCCATATATTATATTTTTGCCGTGACGGCGGTTTTCGGCGCGCTTTTCTGCGACGATCCGAAAGTGCTTCTGGTGCCGCTGCTGCTCTCGTATTTCTGTGCGGGAAGCGACGGGCTTCTCTCTTACGGAGAGGCCGTGCAGGACCCCGCCGTATTTTTCCATCCCGCAGGGCTTGCGAACATGTACGCCGCGGGGGCGATCATCGTGGCGGCCATCCTTTACCGCGTCGTGGCAAGCGGGATCGCCAAAGACATTTTCCGCCGCCGCGGGCTTCTCACCTTCGGCATGCTGTGCATGGCGGCGGCCTTTCTTCTGAACGGCGCCCTTTCCGCGAAATGGCAGCCCATCGACCTTGCCTACGGCCTGTTCATGGCGGCGGGGCTGCTGCTCGCCTATTTCCTCGTACTTCCCATTGCAGACCGCTCGCGCGGGATCCCCGAATACATCTGCCGCCTCTGCCTCATCTGCGGGCTGATGATCTGCGCCGAGTCGTGGATCCTCATCGTCAAGCTGATCGCGCAGGGCAAGTTCATCGAACTGGACGCGGCGGGCAACTGGACGGGCGGATTCATCCGCGACTACCAGGTACTCGGCTGGGGCGTGAGCACCTATGCGGCGGGCGTGCTCGCCTTTCTCATCCCGCCTACGATGTATCTGGCCTATCGTTTCCGCCGCAGCGCCGCCTATTTTGCGGCTTCGGTGTTCTTTCTCGTGACCATCGTCGCCCTCAACGCGCGCACCTCCATGCTCGTCGGCGGGGCGGTGTTCCTCGCCTGCGTGGTGCTGTGCTGTGTCTCTGGCCCGAACAAGGCGGTCAGCCGCTATACCACCGCTTTCCTGGCGGGGCTGGCGCTCCTTGTCGGCGTGTGCGTCTTTGCCAGCGTCGGCGCGAAGGGGCTGGGCGAATTTTTCTCCAACATGCTCCGCTTCGACCAGGGGGATAACCACCGCTTTGCGCTGTGGGGCAACGGCTGGCGGGATTTCCTCTCCGCACCCGTGTTCGGCGTCGGGTTTGCCGACGGCGGCCGCCCGGCAGGGGAAGCGCACGCGTTCATGTACAGCAACATGTACCACAATCTCTTCGTGCAGCTGATCGGCGCCATGGGCATTTTAGGCCTTCTCGCGTTTATCGTGCACGTGAAATCCTTCATCGAGATCCTCGTCCGCAAATTCACGGTCGGGCGCCTTATGATCGGCCTCGGCGTCGTGGCGGTGCTTTTGGCCAGCCTTCTGGACAACTTCTTCTTCATCTTCAGCTTTCAGCTCTTCTACGGCGCCCTGCTCGGCGCCTGCGAGATCGAGCTCGAGGAAAAACGGGCCGCCGTGCTCGCGGCGCATCGCCGCGTCCCTGCGGGGCGGAAGCCGCGCGTCGTGTTCACCTTCATCGAGGCGGGCATGGGGCACATCATCCCGCTTTCGGCCGTGTGCAAGGTGATGGAGGAAAAGTACGGCGGCGAGTTGGAGATCGTGCGTTCGCAGTTCTACCGCGAAACGGGCGACCCCGCCCTGCGGAAGATGGAGATCGACTTTGCAGACGCGGTGGCGCGGCAGAGCCGCAGTATGATCTACGGCCGCTGGTGCGTGTTCGGGAACCAGCTGTTCGGCGACAGGATCGCACACTGGTTCGTGATGTCCATGCTCGCGCCCAAGTCTATCCGCCCCGCTCTGGAACATATACATGACTTGCAGGCGGACGTCATCGTCACCACCCATTGGGGTTCGGCGTACTATGTCGAGCGGATGAAAGGTGAAAAACCCTATCTCATCATGTATGTGCCCGACTTATATTCCAACGGCATGTTCAACATCGACTGCAACGACTGGCTCATCAGCACCAAAGAGGGGCTGGCGGAAGTGGAGCGGCAGCGCATGTATGCGGGCGGGCATTGCGGCCTCGTCCATTATCCCATCCGCGAAGAGGCGTTCGCGCTCGAAGGCAAGCGCAGCGAGATCCGCGCGCAGTTGGGCATACCCGAAGACAGGTTTGTCGTCGTGCTTTCGGACGGCGGCTACGGCATGGCCAAGCTGGAAAAGACGGTGCGCGAGCTCGTCCGCTGCAAGGAAGAGATGACCATCATGGCCGTCTGCGGCAAAAATACGGCGGGTGCGGAGAGATTGCGCGCCCTCGAATGTCCTCCGAACATCGACCTGCGCGTGTTCGGATTTACCGACAAGATGCTGGAATTCCTCTGCATGGCGGATATCTACGTCGGCAAGAGCGGGGCAAACTCCATCGCCGAGCCTACCTTCTTCGGACTGCCCGTCATCCTCACCAAGTGCATCACCCCCATTGAAGTGGGCACCAAAAAGTATTATAAAGATATCATCGGCAACGCTTTGTTTATCCGTTCGGTCAAAAAGGCGGCGGCGAAGATTGCTTACTTTGTCACCCACCGCGACGAATTGGCTGAGCTTGCCTCCCACGCGGCCAAACGCCGCAAGGATTACGGCGCCGAAGATCTGGCAGATCTCATCTATGCCCGCGCCATTTCCCTCAAAGAACCGCCGAAAGAAGAGAAATAATTTTCGGCTCTTCGGCCGCTTGCGCCGCGCCCGCAATTTCTGCGGGCGCGGCGTTTTTCTGTACGCGGCTTTCCGCAATTTCTGCGGGCGCGGCGTTTTTCTGTGCGCGGCTTTCCGCAATTTCTGCGGGCGCGGCGTTTTTCTGTGCCGGCCCGCGTCGCCTTTTGTGGGGCTCTTATCATCGGGCTGCGGCGCAAAGTATCCGCTTTCGGGCCAGAGATTTTCGGCGCGCTTTTATCGTTGCAAAGGGGGGCGTGCGGCGGCTGCGGGAAGAAAAAAGTGCGTTTCGCCGCAAATATGCTTTTCAATTCCGCGAAAATGCGTTATAATATACAATGTGATTTTGTGCGGAACTTTCCGCAAATTCGAAAAATGCGAGGAAATGTCAAATGCTTACTGCGATCGTCGGTATCAACTGGGGAGACGAAGGCAAGGGAAGAATGGTCGACCTTCTTTCCAAAGACTTCGATATTGTCTGCCGTTATCAGGGCGGCAACAATGCCGGGCACACCGTTATCAACGAGCGCGGCAAATTCATACTCAATCTCCTGCCTTCGGGCATTTTGCGCGAAGGGGTGGTGTGCGTGATGGGCCCTGGCATGGTCGTGGACATCCGTCACCTGGCGGGGGAGATGGCGCGTCTGCGCGAGGCTGGCATCCGCATCACGCCCGAAAATCTGAAAATTTCCGACCGTGCGGTCATCACGATGCCGTACAACGTGGCGCAGGACTGTCTGGAAGAAGAGCGCCTGGCCGATAAAAAATTCGGTTCCACCAAGCGCGGCATTGCGCCCGTCTACGCCGACAAATATCTGAAAAAGGCCTTCCGCATGGGTGAACTGCTCGATCCCGAACGCCTGAAAAAGCGTCTGCCGGACATCGTGGAATGGAAAAATCTCACCCTCGTGGGTGCATACGGCGCAAAGCCCGTCACGGTGGAGGAGATGTTTGAATACTTCCGCACCTACGGCGAACCGCTCAAAGAGTACATCTGCGACGTGGGCCTGTATCTGAACGAGGCGCACAAAGCGGGCAAAAATATCATGCTCGAGGCGCAGCTGGGCGCCCTGCGCGACATCGACTACGGCATTTATCCCTATACCTCCTCATCCAACAATCTGGCGGCATACGGCCCCATCGGTGCGGGCGTTCCCAACCTGAAAATGGACAAGACGATCGGCATCATGAAGGCGTATTCTTCCTGCGTGGGCGAGGGCCCGTTCACGGCGGAGTATTTCGGCGAAAAGGCGGAAAAACTGCGCACGGCGGGCGGCGAATACGGGGCAGCCACCGGCCGTCCCCGCCGCGTGGGACCCTTCGATGCGGTCGCTTCGAAATACGGCGTGCGCTGCCAGGGTGCAGACGAGATCGCGCTCACAAAGCTGGACATCCTTTCCGGCTATGAAGAGCTGGAAGTCTGCGTCGGGTACGAGCTGGACGGCAAGATTTTGACGGAATTTCCTTTCCCCAACGTGCTGGAAGACTGCAAACCTGTGTTCAAGAAGCTCAAGGGCTGGAACTGCGACATTTCCAAGTGCCGCCGCGCCGCCGATCTCCCGCAGGAGGCAATCGACTACATCCGCTTTATCGAGAAAGCCTGCGAATGCCGCGTGCGGTATGTATCCGTAGGCGCGGAGCGGGATGCGTACGTCGAGCTGTAAACGGGCGAACGGGGGGAGAGTTTCATGGAAAAGATCAACAACGTAGCTGTTCTGATCGACGCGGAAAACGTGGGGGCGCAGCACGCCAAACAGGTGTTTGACGAGGCATCCAACTACGGCAACGTGTTCATCAAGCGCATCTTTGCCGACTGGTCGAAGGCTTCCGTCAAGGGCTGGAAGGAAGAGGTCAACCGCTATTCGATGACGGCGGAACAGCAGTTTGAAGTTTCTCCCCGCAAAAATACGATCGACATCGCGCTTATCATCCAGGCGTTGGTCATTCTCTTTGAAAAGGACGTAGACGTATTTTTCATTGCGGCGGGCGATTCCGACTATACCCGGCTGGTGCGCGAACTGCGCGAGCGCGACAAAGTGGTCATCGGCATGGGCGGGCGCAACGTGAACCAGAGTTTTGTGAACGCGTTCAACGAATTTCTGTACTTTGACGACGGGGAAGAGGAGGAGCCGAAGCCTGCCGGCAGACAGGCGCGCAAGGCGAAGGCGCCGCAGCAGACCCCTCCGCCCGCGCCGAAGGAGCCGGAGCTGATCGATTCCAAGCGCAAGAGCGATCTTCACAACATCATCGATAGGCTCATCGACAACAACGGCAAGGCGTTCTATTCGCTCATCTCTTCCGAGATGAAGCAGAAATATTCCGACTTTATTCCCAAAAACTTTGGTTGTAATTCCTTCAAAAAGCTGATGGAAAAACTTCTGCCCTGTCTCAAACGCTACACGGCGGGCACGGAGGCAGACGGCACCAGCTGGTATCTCGTGCGCAGCCCGAAGCGCTGAAATAGCGGGTCCGAAGCCCGGAGGGAGCGGATATGTCCGAGGCAGATCTTTATAAACTTTTTTCGCAGTACGACGGGGAGGCGGATTTGTCCGACTTCACCCCGCAGGAGCTGGAAAAACTTCTGCGCGAGCAGGGCGGGAAAAAGACTTTCAAAGAAAAATATTTTGAATATTATGACGACGTAAAGAGCAGTTCTCTGAAAAAGCAGGACTGGTGATACGCCTTCTATCGAAGTGGCCGCGGCTTTACGGCAATTCCCATAGGGATTTTACCACAGAAACAGAAATAAGTATAGCGCACTATACCTTGCAAGCAAGGCAGTGCGCTTATTTATTTTACTTTTTTCGCTATTTGTTATATAATAAGGGAAAAAGAGCAGCGATTTCGGGGAGGCGTATAATGAAAAAAGTGAAAATTACCGTTATGAAAACGGCGTGCTACAAAGACCTGATCGAAAAGTACGAAAATCCGATTTCGCACGCTTGCGATATGAGGGAAGGACAAATATTTATCGCCAACGGCTGGAACAAGCCGCAAAATTTTTGCGACAGCGCCTGGGAAAGCATATCCGCTTTTGTAATGGCGCTTGCGCACGGCGGCGAGAATTTTTACGACGGTTGGATGAAGAATAAAAAATCGGCAATGATTTCCTGCAACGACGGGTTCCGCCCCGTAAGTTTCTTGCTGGAAGCAATGGATGCGGAAGCAGAATGATCGGTTGCCAATTTATTGAGCCATAATAAAAAGAGAGAAGATTCGAAAAATCTTCTCTCTTTTTTGATCTGGTGAAAAAATGCGCCGTTCAGTGCGCCCGCGGCTTTCGGTGTACGATAAACAGCGCCGGCTCGGCCGGCGGTGAAACAGCCGCATTGTTTGGCGGCGGCAATCGGCAGGGCAATGCCGGGAGGAGGCAATGCGGTTGGCGGCAAAGCGTTTTTTCAGCGCACGTGGATGCCCAGCGCGCGCAAAAATCCCGCCGCGTGCAGGGCGCTCACCGTGGCGCCGCGCAGTTCGCGCAGGTCCTGCGAGAGGGTAACGCCTTCGAGCGCGCAGTCCGAAAGGTCAACGCCCTTGAACAGCGTGCCGTACAGTTCCGCGCGCAAAAGATCCGATGCCTGTATTTCCAAACCTTTCAGCGTGCAGCCGGAAAGGGAGCAATCGGAAAAATTGCAGTTTGCAAACCGCACCGCTTTGAACTTGGTTCCGCCGAAATTCGCGTACGAAAAGTTGCATTTTCCGGCAACCGTATCGGCAAAATACCCTTCGGAAAAGTCGGCGCCCATGCCCTTGCATCCCTCCAGCCGCGCGCGGCGCAGCGCCGCTCCGCGCAGGATCGCGCCGGAAAAATCGCAGTTTTCAAACACCGCGTCGCAAAAATCGGCGCGGCGCAAATCGGCGGAAACAAATTTGCAGCCGCTGAATTTCACGTGCGAAAATTCCGCATCCGCGAGTGCGGCGCGCGTAAAATCGCAGGCGGAAAAGGCGGCGTTTTCCGTAAAGTTTTCCAAAACGGGCGCGTTGTTTTCGTATCGGGTGAGGGGAGAGGGGAATTCGGGCGATAAAATCTTCATGCCTACCATTATAGGCCCGCCCGCCGCGCCTGTCAAGAAAATAGCGGAAAATTGCGCAAAGCGGTTTATCGCTTGCCGCGCGCGGCTTTCGCTTTCCGTTCCCCCCGCTCCGCGGTGCGGCGCAGGCCAAACAAATAAAAGCGGCATAAAAAAACGGCGCCGCGGAAACGTCTGTTTCCGCGGCGCTCTTTGTTTATTGCTGTTGTGCGTGCGCACGGCTGCGCAAAAATGTGCGTTACGCGCTCTGTTTGATGAGTTCGGGTTTGGCGTTGCCGAGCACGCATTCGCGGGTGATCTTCACTTCGCGGATCTCCTTGTCGGAAGGGATCTGGTACATCACGTCGGTCATCAGGTTCTCGATGATGGTGCGCAGTCCCCGCGCGCCCGTTTTGAGCTTGATGGCGGTGTTGGCGATCTCGCTCACGGCGGAAGGCTCGAAGGAGAGCTTCACGCCGTCCATCTCCACGAGTTTCTGGTACTGTTTGATGAGGGCGTTTTTGGGTTCGGTAAGGATCTTCACGAGCGCCGTCTCGTCCAGGGGGCTCAGGCTCACGGTGATGGGAACGCGGCCGACAAATTCGGGGATCAGGCCGTATTTGGTCAGATCCTGCGGTTTGACGTCGTCGATGAGCTGGTAATCCATCTCGTCGGTGTTCTTGATCTTTCCGCCGAAGCCGAGGGATGTGTCGTCCTTGCGGGTCTGGATGATCTTGTCCAGCCCGACGAACGCGCCGCCGCAGATGAAGAGGATGTTGGTCGTATCGATGCGCAGACATTCCTGCTGGGGGTGTTTCCTGCCGCCCTGCGGGGGAACGTTGGCGATGGTGCTCTCGATGATCTTCAGAAGCGCCTGCTGTACGCCTTCGCCCGAAACGTCGCGGGTGATGGAGACGTTTTCGCTCTTGCGCGCGATCTTGTCGATCTCGTCAATGTAGATGATGCCGCGCTGTGCGCGTTCGATGTCGTAATCGGCGTTCTGAATGAGCTTTAAGAGGATGTTTTCCACGTCTTCGCCCACATAGCCGGCCTCGGTGAGGGTGGTCGCATCGGAGACGGCAAAGGGGACGTTGAGGATCTTGGCGAGGGTGCGCGCGAGCAGAGTCTTGCCGCAGCCGGTGGGGCCGAGCAGGAGGATATTGCTCTTTTCGATCTCCACGTCATCCGCGTCCTTGGCGCTGTTGATGCGCTTGTAGTGGTTGTAGACGGCCACGGAAAGCACCTTTTTGGCTTTATCCTGGCCGATGATGTATTTGTCCAGTTCCGCCTTGATCTCGGAGGGCGTTTTCAGCTCCACGGCCTTGGCGGGTTTTTCTTCCGCAGAACGGATTTCTTCCTCACACAGCTCCACGCACTCGTCGCAGATGGAGAGGCCGTTCGGCCCGGTGATGAGCACCTTGGTGCGGCTCTTGGGTTTGCCGCAGAAAGAGCAGAATTGTTCGTCGTTTTTCATAGAAACTCCTTTTTGCGCGCCGCAGCGCGCGAAAGCGGGATCAAAAGTCTAAAAAAGAGGGCAAACCTTGCCTTCGCCCGGCGCCGCCCTCTTTCGCTGATCGGTTTTTTTACCGCGTATAGAAAACTTTGTCAATCAGTCCGTAATTTTCTGCCTCTTCGGCGGAAAGATAGTTATCGCGGTCGGTATCTCGTTCGATCTCGGCAATGCTCTTGCAGGTGTTCTGCGAGAGGATGCGGTTCATTTTATCGCGGATCTTCAGGATGTGTTCCGCCTGAATCTTGATGTCGCTGGCCTGGCCCTGTGCGCCCCCGAGCGGCTGGTGGATCATGATCTCGCTGTTGGGCAGCGCGTAGCGCTTGCCGCGCGTGCCGCTGGAAAGCAGGAATGCGCCCATGCTCGCAGCCAGCCCGATGCAGATGGTGGACACGTCGCAGTGGATGTACTGCATGGTGTCGTAGATGGCCAGCCCCGCCGATACGCTTCCGCCCGGACTGTTGATGTACAGGCTGATGTCCTTGTTCATGTCCTTGGCTTCCAGGTAGATCAGCTGCGCCACGACGGTGTTCGCCACCGCGTCGTTGATCTCGCCCGTCAGAAAGATGATGCGGTCTTCCAAAAGCCGCGAATAGATATCGTACGAGCGTTCGCCGCGGTTGGATTGCTCCACGACCATCGGGATCAGGTTCATTTTGATGTCGTCCATAAATGCAAAGACCTCAGTTGGTTTTTTTTGATTCCCTGCAGGGCAGGGGACTTACTCTTTGTCCGCCTTCTTGGCAGCCGTCTTCTTTGCGGCGGGTTTTGCTTCGCCGTCCGCCTTCTTGGCAGCCGTCTTTTTGGCAGCGGGTTTTTCCTCGCCTTCGGCTTTCTTGGCGGCCGTCTTTTTGGCGGCGGGTTTTTCCTCGCCTTCGGCTTTCTTGGCGGCCGTCTTTTTGGCAGCGGGTTTTGCTTCGCCGTCCGCTTTCTTGGCGGCCGTCTTTTTCGCGGGTTTTTCCCCCGCTTCGGCGGTCAGGTTGTTGTTTTCTTTGAGGAAATCAAAGAGTTTGTTGATGACGATGTCGTTGGCGATGTATTCGCGCTGCGAATCGGTCACGTCTTTTTTGTACTCTTCGAGGGTCTTGTTCGCGGCTTTGGCGAATTCCTCGAGTTTTGCGTCGATCTCGGCATCTTCCGCCTTGATGTTTTCGGTGCGGATGATCTTGTCGATGACCAGCTGGCTCTTCACCGTGTCGGCGGCCTGTGCGCGGTATCCTTCGCGGAAGTCGTGCATGTTTGAGCCCATGTATTTGAGGTAGTCGGCAAGTTTCATGCCGCCGTACTGCATACCCAGGCGATATTCGGCATTCTGCACCATCTGGTCCATCTGGCTTTCGATCATCGCGTCGGGGATCTCCACCTCGGCGGTTTCGGTGATGGCGCGCACGATGTTGTTTTCCGTCTCGGCGTTGGCGCGGTCAGCAGCCTGTTTTTCCAGCCGTTCGCGCGTCTGCTTTTTATATTCTTCCACGCTCTCTGCGCCGGCAGCGTCCTTGATGAACTCGTCGTTCACTTCGGGCAGCTCTTTTTTCTGCAGTTTGTTCAGTTTGACGGCAAAGACGGCGTCCTTGCCTTTGAGCTCTTCGGCGTGGTAGTCATCGGGGAACTTGACGTTGACGTCCTTTTCCTCGCCCACCTTCATGCCGACGACCTGTTCTTCGAAGCCGGGGATGAAGGAACCGCTGCCCAGGACCAGCGCGTAGTTTTCCGACGTGCCGCCCTCGAACTTTTCGCCGTTCACGCTGCCCGAGAAATCGATGGTGGCGGTGTCGCCGTTCTCGGCGGCGCGGCCCTCCACGTCGACGAGGCGGGAGTTGCGTTCCTGCAGGCGTTTGAGTTCGGCGTCCACATCCGAATCTTTTACATTATACTCCACTTTTTTGATGTTTATACCCTTGTAGGCGCCCAGTTTCACGTCCGGCTTGACGGGCGCGGTCGCGCTGAGCACGGCGCCTTCGTCGCTGATGTCCTCGACGGAGAGCTCGGGTTGGCCGACGACGGTATAGTTCTCCTTCTCCTTGTCGAGAATGTCGAAATAGTGATCGGCATAGAGGTTGTTGAGCGCATCTTCATAGAAGACGCCCTTGCCGTAGTTGAGCTCGATCACGTGTTTGGGAGCCTTGCCCTTGCGGAACCCGTTGACAAAATACTTGCCTTTGGTCTGCTGGTAGGCCTTCATGTTCGCGTCGTTCCATTCCTGCTTGTCGAAGGTCATGGTGATCTTCACGGTGCTTTTCTGTGAAGGTTCGATGGTGTATTTCATAGTCTTTCTCCTGTTCGAATTAAAGCTTATAGGATTCAGTACACCATTGTAGCACAAACGCCGCATTTTGCAAAGCGTTTTTATGTCCTGCGCCTATTTTTTCTCGATTCTGAAAAAAAACCGGCCGATGTGTCGGTACGTCGGCCGGTTTTTGTTTTTTTGCGGGCGTTTACCTAGTCAGTTTTCCGGCGGAAAAGGGACGCCGTAGCGGATTGTCTTTCGCACCGTGCGGTCGGCTTTTATGAGGTGCAGCAAGAGGAGCAGTAGCATAAAGCCGTAGTTGGAGACAAATGCCGCAATTACGCCGTCTTCGGGAAACCAGCCGCGCAGTGGCAGCCAGAGGCAGAGGGCGGTCAGTCCCGCCGCGGCGGCAAAAAGTACAATTTGCATAAATCTGTGTCCGGCGCGGCTGCGGTTTTCGTCGGGCGGCAGCGCAAACAGCAGTACCGCAAAGAGAACAAAGCATCCGCCGTGCAGTATAATGTTTGTCGCCGGAGGCAAAGGTTCGTTGCCCGTCAGAAATTTCCGGATGAACATGCCGGCGGAAAACAGCATCAGCGCCGTCCACAGCGCGCCCGCCAGCGCGTGCGGCACCTTTTTTCTCCCCGCTTTGACGAGGAAGAACAACACGCCGAAAACGGCGGGAAAGCCCGAAAACAGCAGTACGATCGTCACGAATATCGCCACAGACGATCCGGGCGGAGCAAAGAGTATAAACAGCAGGAACAGTCCTGCGCCGATGAAAAACGCGGCGGGCAGCACGGTTCTGGAAAATGCGGGTACGTCCTCCGTAATTTCGCGCAGAGCGGGCGTTGCGGTGCGCGCTTTCGACGCGGAAGGGGACAGCTGCGCGGACACGGCGATACCCTGTTCCCGCATTTTTTGCGTTTGCGCGGCATTCGAGGCGGCGATCTGTTCGCGCATCGTCTGCGCCTCTGCCAGTTGTTCGGCGGTGATCTCTTTTTGCGGTGCGCCCGCCTGTCCTTCGGAAAACAGGCAAGCCTGTGCGGTGGAATAGTAAGATATCACCGTACGGTCGAACAGGGCGCGTTCCAGCAAAAACAGGGAGGCGACGTTCGTCGGGTCGGCAAGCGATGTCAGGTAAAGGCTGAAATCGGGCGAGAGAAATGCTGTCAGGGTGGCCGCCAGGGCGAGTGCGATGTATATGCCGAGCAGGATAAAATATTTGCGCCGCGCGGCAGGGTCTTTCGATTGGAAGGAGAGAACGAGAAACACCTGTATGACGGGCGTGAGCAACAGAGCGGCGATGCCGAAGACCAGAGCGGCAATGCCTTCGGCAAACAAATATACCAGCGAGCAGGTTTCGCCCGCTATCCAGCAAGCGTAAAAGGCAGTGCGTGCGCCGCGGCGGTCGGAAGGTTGCTTCGCGATGAGAAAGAGAATAAAGACCGCAAGGTTTGCCGCGGCAGCGAAAATGCCGCACAGGCTGCATAGCAGCATAGCGGCCGCGCTTTTTGCAAGTTGCAACAAAATTTCTGCCGCCGTCAGTCCCGCATACGCCCACAGTACGGCACGCAGCGCCTTGGCGGCAGGAACGGTCGTCTGCACTTTCAAGCGGCGCTTTGGCGAGGCGGGAAGGGAAGCGGAGGGCGGGAGCGGGTGCGACGCGGGGCAAGCGCCCAGCAGTTCGTCCGTCGAAACGCCGAAGTAAGCGGCGAGCACGGGCAACGTCTGCGCGTCCGGCTCTGTCTGTCCCCGTTCCCAGTTGGAGATCGCCTGGCGTGTAAAATGAAGTTCGTCTGCAAGCTGCGCCTGCGTCACGCCCTTCTTGCGGCGGAGCATGGCGATGTTTTCTCCTATCTTCATCTTTTCCCTCCCCATTCTATTATAAGTGCGAAGGGGCGGCGTGTCAATGTTCTTTTAGGAATTTGCGTGCAACGGTTCGTTGCTTTTCGCCGTTTTCGGAAAGTGTACGCCGCATATTTGCTTTTCGCGGCGTATTGCGCTATAATGTAGAAAAAGGGAGGTTCGCCTATGCCGCAGGATGCTTACACGCTCCGATTCATCGCCGAAGAGCTGAACGAAATGCTCTGCCCCGGCAAAGTGAATAAGATCATCCAGCCCTCGCGCGACGAGGCGGACATCTATTTATATGCGGGTGGAAAGACGCGTCGGCTATTTCTCAACACCAATGCGTCCTTTGCGCGGGCGTGCGTGTCCGATGCGCCGCGCACGGCGCCCGAAACGGCGCCCAATTTCTGCATGCTCCTTCGCAAGCACCTTGCGGGCGCGGTGCTTACGCAGGTGCGGCAGGAGGGGTTCGAGCGCATCCTCTCCTTCACCTTCGACTGCGCGGGCGAATTTTCCCGCGCCGAGCGGGTGCTGTACGCCGAGATCATGGGCAAGTACTCCAACCTCGTGCTCACCGAAAACGGAGTCATTTTAGGGGCGCTGAAGGTATCTTCTTTGCAGGAAAATTTCAAGCGGGTGCTCTTTCCGGGAGTACGGTATTCCTTCCCCGAAAAGCAAGACAAGGCGGATCCTTCGGATAAAGCTGCCCTCCGCGCCCGCCTCGCCGCTTACGGCGGAGGGGATTTTGCCGAGTTTCTCTTTTCCAACCTGTCCGGCCTGGCGCTGCCCACTTGCCGCATTCTCGTCAGAGAGCTCTTCGGCGACGTGCCGCCCCGCGCGGATTCTTCGGATACGGCGGAACGCATATACGATTTTATCTTTTCGGAGGAAAAGCGGCCCGCCGTCGAGCGGGACGCGCGCGGCGCCGCCAAAGATTTTCATGCCCGCTTTGCGGGCGGCCAGCCCTGCCCGAGCGTGAACGCGGCGCAGGACATCTGTTATACCGAGCGGGAGAGCGCCAGGGAGTTTTCCGAACGGCAGAGAAAGCTGGAATCGCTGCTGGCGGCCCGCCGCAAAAAGGAAGAGAAAAAGCTGGCGCTCTTGTGCGAGCGGGAGCTCTCCTGTGCGGACATGGAAAAAAACCGCGTTTTCGGCGAGCTGATCACCGCCAACATCTACGCGCTGAAAAAGGGGATGGAGGGCTGCGAGCTTGTCAATTACTATGACGAAGGCGCGGCGAAGGTGAAGATCCCGCTGGACAGGACGCTCACCCCCGCGCAGAACGCGCAGAAATACTACAAAAAATACAACAAGCAGAAGCGCACGCTGGAAGCCGTTTCGGAGCAGAAGCGGGAGGCGGAAGCCGATCTCGACTACACGCGCAGCATGCTCTCCTCCCTTTCGCGCGCCGAAAACGCCCTCGACCTTTCGGAGATCGCCGACGAGCTGCGCGGGGCGGGCATCCTGCCCCCCGAAAAGAAGCGGGGCGCAAAGCAGGCTGCCGTGCCCTTCCGCACCTTTATCTTCGGAAAATTCACCGTGTATGCCGGCCGCAACAACGTGCAGAACGACAGGCTTTTGCGCGCCGCCGCGCCCGACGACGTCTGGCTGCACACCCAGAAATACCACAGTTCGCACGTGCTCATCCGCACGGGAGGGCGCAAGTTGCCCGAAAACGTACTGTTGGCGGCGGCGGAGATCTGCGCGTATTTTTCGGATGCGAAGGAGGGCGGCAAAGTCCCTGTCGACTACTGCGAGCGCCGCTTTGTCAAAAAACCTTCGGGCGCGCGGGCGGGATTCGTCACCTACACCGACTTCAAAACCATTCTCGTCGAGCCCCGCCGCCACGCCGATGCGGAACAGGCATGATTTTCAGATCGCACCACCGATGCGCTGAGGCATGATTTTCTGCCCGCCGCCCCGCCGACGCGGAACAGGCATAATTTTCAGATCGCACCGTCGATGCGCAGGGGCATAAACGCTTGTAATTTTCTGCCGCGGTTCAAAAAACTCGGATACGTATGGATAAAAACCGCTGCGCGAGATAACTCGCGCAGCGGTTTTTTGCCGATCAGAAAAAACCTTGTTGCAAAAAAATCTTGCAAAGGCCCGAAAAAGTTTCTGTTTCCGGCAGAGGGAAAATTTGCGTCACAGGTTGAAGGGATAAAGTTTGCGATAGCGGCAGGGGGTGGAGCCCGTGCATTTTTTGAAGACTTTTATAAAGTAATTGTAGTCGTCAAAGCCGACCATGCCGCCGATGTTGTAAACAGGTTCATCGAGATGGATGAGAAGGTGTTTGGCCTGTTCGATGCGCATTTTTTGGACATATTCGAAGGGGGTGCAGCGAAAGTTTTCCCTTGTGAGCGCATAGAGTTTGTTTTTGGAAATATTGAGCGCGGCGCACAGATCGGCTACGGAAAGTTCGCGGTTGAGGTTTTCGCGCACGAAAGCGTCTAGCTGTGCCGCGGGGAGATTCTGTTTCACGCGGATGATGTGCGAGATCCAGAGATAACTGGTGCAGGCGGTGAGGAGGTTCGCCGCCGCCATCGCTTTGTTCAGGTCGAACATCTTCAGCGCCCGAAAGTTTTTTTGAGGAGGGCGCCGTCCAGTTTCAGATCCCGGCATTTTCTGCGCACCTGTCCGAAGGGATCCGCGCCTGCGTCCTTCGGCTGGATCTGGCCGAACATCAGAAAGCCGAGCAGCGTTTCGCCGTACAGAATGGGCAGAGCCACGTCGATAAGCCCCGCATGGCAGTGATGCATGGCGGGCTTTTTGGTGCGGAAACACTCCTCGCAGATCTCTCTGTCCGAGAGAGTGCACCGCCTGTTTCCCTCCGGTGAGCTCTTGATCATCTGGCAGAAGGCGGCCATCTCCTTCGGGCGGAAGACGAGTTGATTGTAATCGGCGTCCCAAATGCTGACGGTCCTTTCCGTCACCTTGTAAAAGTCGGAAAGGAGCTGTTCCAGCCTTTCCTTCTCAAATTCGATCACCATGGTTTTTCCTTCGCCCTCATGATAGGCCCGCGCGGCGGTTTTTGTCAAAAATCTGCAAAACAAGTTGTATTTTGGGAAGATTTTACGATTTTTTGCCGTTTTTCGGCCTGAACATGCGCTACGACATCTCTTCGGCCGACGAAGCGACCCGTCGGGCGGGCGTGCAGTATCTCAAGGACATCGTCCGCAAGATCGCCGTACAGGGTGGCGAGCTCTTTTCCGGCGTCACGTTTGCGGGCTGGGGTGTCCCGAAAGAATTTGTGGACGAGGCAAAAAAGCGCGCCCTGTTCGATCGCAGCGTCGCCTCCATGCGCGAGGTGATGACCGTCGCGGAAGGAGAGGGCGTCACCATCTGTGTCGAGGCGGTCAACCGCTTCGAATCGCCGCTGATCAACACGGCGAAAGAGGCCGTGGCCTATGTACAGACGGTGGACAGCCCCAATGTCGGGGTGCATCTGGACACCTATCACATGAACATTGAAGAAGACAGCATCGAAGACGCCATCCGCTATGCAGCGAAATACCTGCGCCATTTCCACACCGGCGAAAACAACCGCAATGTCCCCGGGCGCGGTCATCTCGATTGGGAAGGCATCTTCCGCACCCTTGCCGAGATCGGTTACAGGGGTGACATCGTATCCGAACCCTTCCTGATGATGGGGGACGAAGTGGGGTACGACATCCGCGTCTGGCGTCCTATCCTCGACAACCCGACCGAGGCGCGGCTGGATAGCGAGGCGGCCTTCCTCCTTGAATTTACCCGCACCATGCTCCGCCGTTACGAGCGCTGATGCAAATTTTTGCAGAAAAAGACGCCCCCCCTGCGGTGCGGATTTCCGCGCCGCAGGGGGGCTTTTTTTCCGCCCAAGCGTGCAGCTTTGTTTTGTCCTCTTTTTGCGGGAGACCGCCGCGCAAAAGATCGCCGCCGTTCGTCTGAAATCCGATGGCGGTTTTCTCTCATTGCGGCCGACGCAAAAAACCGTGCCGCCGTGCGGGCGATGCCGCAGGGGGAAAACGTGCTGTCAGCCGATGCTGCCGTGAAAAACTTCTTGCCGTATCAGGGCCAGTTGCTTCTTTTGCGGTAAGCGGAGGGGGTCAGACCTTCCAGGCGGCGGAAGGATTTGGAAAAATAGTTGGGGGTATCGAAGGCGAGGGCGTCGGCGATCTCGCGGACGGAGAGTTCTCCCTCGCGCAAGAGCTGTTTGGCGCGTTCCGTTTTCAGGTGCAGGAAGTAATCCATGATGCTCTTTCCCGTGGCGGCCTTGAACGCGCGGAAGGCATAGGCGCGGCTGTAGCCTGCCGCGTCGCAGATCTCGGCGATGGTCAGGCGCCTGTCGACGTTTTCCGAAAGGTAGCGCAGAATATCCTTGACGAGCTTGTTTTCAAACTCGGTCTTCTGCAGAAATACGCGGTTGCCGCTCTCCGTCTCCGTCTGCGAGCGCATCAGGTCGATGAGCAGGATCTCCAGGTAGTTGCGGATGAGCTGTTGTCCGCCGAGGGTGGGGGAGGGCAGCAGCCGCAGCTTTTTGAGCGCGGGGTCGGAATAGGGGATGTCAAAGGTCTTTTTCGCCTCTTCGAGGATGTTGTAGATCAGCTGTCTGTCCGAAATTCCCGTCCCGATCTTTTTGTTTTCGAAAAAGCGCACCGCCTCCGACTTGCATTCAAAGGAGATGATAAATACGTTGGGCGCCCTCTTCCCGTCCGCCGCCAGGGCATGGAACTCGTTTGGCTTGTGAAAGAGGATCTCTCCCTGCCCGAGCGGGATCTCCCGCTCGTCTGCTGTGCATACCAGGCTCCCTTTGTCCGCATAGACCAGTTCCCAGAAATCATGCGATTCCCCTTCCGAGCGGAAATCTTTTCGGAATTCGAAATAGTGGATGGTGACCACTTTGTCGATCACCAGCAAGTTTTCTAGCTTGTGCCGAAAATATTTTTTCATAAAAAAAGTATATCATAGCCGTCAGAAAAAATCAAGTAGATTATTTTACTCTTTTTGGAAACTGCAACACGTTGCAAAGAGAACAGATTTGCATTACAATAATATTGAATAAAAAAAGAGGTGATTTTATGAACGTACTGGCAATCAGTGCGCATCCCGACGACGTGGAGATCGCCTGTTCGGGAACGCTGGCAAAATGTGTCAAACGCGGCGACAGAGTCGTCGTATGTCATCTGAGCACGGGTAATCTGGGGCATGTGATCATTCCGCCCGACGAGCTGACCAAGATCCGTGCGGCGGAAGCGGAGCGTGCGGGCAAGATGGCGGGCATCGAAGTGATCGGCGGAATGTTCGACGATATCGACATCTACGACAACAACAAGGCGGCGCGCGACAAGGTTATCGACGTGATCCGGTATGCGAACCCTGATTTCATCATCACGCACAATCCCGACGACTATATGCCCGACCACACGGCGGTTTCCCGCCTGGTGTTCGACGCAAGTTTCGGCGCGACCATCCCCAATTACAAGACGAAGCAGTCGGGGGTCGCCAAGCTCGTGCCTATCTACTATATGGATCCGCTGGCGGGTGTCAACTTCCAGCCGACGGAGTATGTGGACATCACCGAAGAGATCGACCTCAAGATCCGCATGCTGGAATGCCACGAAAGCCAGCTGGTTTGGATGCGCGAGCATGACGGCATCGATTTTGCCGACATGGTGCGCACCTGTTCGCGTTACCGCGGCTATCAGTGCGGTGCCGACTACGCCGAGGGCTTCCGCCTCTGCCAGGTTTATCTGAAGGGCACCACGAAGAGGCTGTTGCCGTAAACAGTTCTCGCAATTTCTTTCGAGCTGTCGAAAGAAATTGCCGAGATTTTGAGGGCGACACCGCCGAGCGCCGCTTTGAAAAAGCGGCTGTGCGGCGTTTTCTCCCTCTTTGCGGCTTATTTTAAGGGCTTCAAACTATTGCATAAAGCCGCAAATTCACCCTCTTCCCAAAAGCCGAAGTGTCGGCAAACAGGGTTGCGCTGCGGAAAAGCGCGGTTTCCCTTGCGCGAGTAAATTGTTTTGAAATAATTTACTGCGCGTTTGAAAATCGCACTTTTCAAAAAGCGCCCTCTATTTGCGCGCTCAGCGCCTCTGGCGGAAAAGGTGAATGCGACGTTTTCTATAAAGGAGAGCCCCTAAAAATAACGTCGCAGAGGAAAAACCGAACGCAGAGCCGTCCGCTTTTTCAAAGCGGCGGCGAACGTTGGGTTTTTCCTAAAAATCACGGAAATTTTGCGAACTCTTTTCGCAAAATTTCGTGAACTTAAATTTTTTTGGAGGATATAAAAAAATGGATTTCAATTCTACGGTAAAAGGAAGCCTTCTGGAAGGGTTTTATCCGGAAGGCTGGGATTTTGAAAAGATCGATGCCTGCTGTGCGAACGCGCCCGAAACGGTTTGCCAGCCGCAGAAATTCTGGAACAAGGATTTTAAGCCCGTGCAGTGCGATAACCTGGACGAGTTCGAGGTCAAAATGGGCCACGAGATCGCTATGGAGATCAAAAAGGCCGCCGACGAGGGACGCAAACTTGCCTTCATTCTGCCTGTAGGGCCGATGGGCATGTACAAATGGGCGGTGTATTTCCTCAAAGAGTGGAACATTTCCTGTGAAAACGTATGGTGCTTTAACATGGACGAATGGGCGGACGGCGAAGGCAACACGATCACGGGCGAGGCATCTTTCCAGAACGCGATGGAGCAGGCCTTTTACAACCCGCTCGGCGAGCTGACCGTGCCGGTATCCCATCGGAATTTTGCCACGAAGGACAACCTTCCCACCTATCCCGAAAAGATCGCCGCACTCAAAAAGGAGGGTGCGAAGCTGGTGCTCGTCTACGGCATCGGGCGCATGTGCCACATCGCCTTCTGGGAGCCGCACTTTGGCAGCGAGTTCGCATCGGACGAGGAGTGGAAAAAACAGCCCTATCGCATCGGTGCGAAATTGCACCCGCTCACCGTCGAGCAGAACGCGATCACCAGTTTCAAGAGCCGCACCAGCCTTGTGCCCTGCCGCGCCAACACGGTCGGGCCGGCGCTCATGTTTGCGGCGGACTACGCCATCGGCGGGGCAGACGGCGCCTTCAACCGCGGCATGCAGTGGCAGGGCATGAGCCTGTGGATGACGCTGCGCTACGGGCCTACGCGGTTTGTCACATCCAGCTACATTCCCACCCTTCCCGGCAAACTCTTCTTTGTGAAGGAGCTCGCGGGGCCTCTCTGCCCCGATATGAACTGACATGCCGGGCATCGCAGTGGCGGGCACCGTGCTCGTCGACAAGATCAACGAGATCGCGCGGTATCCTATGGCGGGAGAACTGACGGAGATCACCGGGCTTCAGCGCGCGGTGGGCGGCTGTGTGCCGAACGTCGCGATCGACCTCAAGACCCTTTCGCCCTCCACGGCCGTCTATGCCGTGGGGCGCACGGGGCAGGATGAAGACGGCGCCTTCGTGCATGAGGAGCTTTCCCGCCGCGGCGTCGACGTGCGTTTTTTGCGCGCGGATCCCTCTTCCCGCACCAGTTTTTCCGAAGTCATGAGCGTTGCGGGCGGCCAGCGCACCTTTTTCACCTACGCGGGCGCCAGTGCCGATTTTTGCAGAGAGGACGTGGATCTTTCCGCGCTCCCCGTGTCCATGCTGCATCTGGGATACTTTCTGCTGCTGGACAAAATCGACGCGGGCGACGGCCTGCGCCTTTTGCGCGATGCGCGCGGGCAGGGTATCCGCACCTCGGCCGACCTTGTCAGCAACAACGCGGGGGCCTATTTCAAGGTCTTGCCCTGCCTGCCTTACATTGACGACTTGATCGTCAACGAGACGGAGGCGGGCGGCCTGGCGGGCATTCCGCCTCTGGACGAGAATCTCCGCGCCATCGCCGAAAAGCTGCGCGCGCTGGGCGTCAAAGGGCGGGTGATCATCCATAAACCGGACGTTTCCGTCTGCCTTTCGGAGCGCGGATTCACGGCGGTTTCGTCCTATGAACTCCCGGCGGGCTACATACAGGGCACCACGGGCGCGGGAGACGCCTTCTGCGCCGGCTGTCTGCTGGGCATCTGTGCGGGGGAGAGCGACGAGGCGATCCTGTCCTTCGGTTCGGCGGCGGCGGTGGCGGCACTGGGCGCGGCAGACGCGGTCAGCGGCATGCGCAGCGCCGAGGAAGCGGTTGCGCTTTGTAAAAAATTCGAGAGGAAAAAAATATGCTTGTAAATTTACAGGAAGTTTTGTCTGCGGCGCAGAAAGGCAACTATGCGGTCGGGCTGTTCAACACCACCGATACCGACATGCTGCAGGCGGTGATCGACGCGGCGGAAGAGATGCGCGCGCCCGTCATCGTCGGAACGGCGGAAGTGCTTTTGCCGTACGGCGAACTCAAACTCATCGCGCCCGCGGTCGTGGCGGCAGCCAAGCGCGCCAAAGTGCCCGTCGTGGTGCATTATGACCACGGCCTCACCTTCGAAAGGTGCATGGAGGCGCTCAAACTGGGCTTCACCTCCGTCATGTTCGACGGTTCGACAAAACCTTACGAAGAGAATATCGCCGAAACGCGCGAGGTCGTCCGCATCGCGCACGCGTTCGGAGCCACCGTGGAAGGGGAGATCGGCCATGTGGGACAGGCCGCCAGCGGCGACAACCTCGCCGAAGATATGTACACCACCGTCGACGAGGCGCTCGCCTATTACGGCGCGACGGGCGTGGATGCGCTCGCTGTCTCTTTCGGCACGGCGCACGGCGTCTATAAGAGCAAACCCAAGCTCAACCTGACGCGTCTCGGGGAGATCCACAAGGCGGTCAGCGTTCCCCTCGTCCTGCACGGCGGCAGCGGCCTTTCGGAAGAGGATTTCAAAAACTCCATCCGCAACGGCGTCGCCAAGGTGAACATCTTCACCGACCTCGAACTCGCCGGCGTCCGCGCAATGCAGGAAGGCCTGCAGGCGGGCCAGGATTACCTCGAGATCCGCAATAAAAAGGTGGAATACATCCGCAAGGCGGTCGAGGAAAAGATCGCTATCTTCGGTTCAGCCAACAAAGCATAATGATTTCTGCGCCCGAAGGCGGCTTTTGCCGCCTTCGGGCGCATTTTTTATGGGGAGATGTACGCCCGGGGAGGCTGTTTGTGTTTTTGCAAAAGAGCCTCCGATCGGCGGCCTTAGCCGCGGAAAATGCAGGATTCGGACGATCGCCGTATCGGAAAATGCAGGATTCGGACGATCGCTGTATCGGAAAATGCGGTTTTCGGGCGGCTACCGGATCGGAAAATAAGGATATTCGGCGGGGAAAGAGAGAAATTTTTCACGAAAAAATTTTGTGAACTGCTTGAAAGGGGCGGTAAATTTGTAGTATAATAAAGGGCGGCAAGGCGCGAGGTTTTGCCGCCCTTCGCTATGCGGAGGATGCAAAGATGTAAAAATCCGGAATTTTTCCGAAACACAAGGAGGACACTGCAATGAAGAAGGTGAAAGACAAATATCTCGTCGTCGGGGCTGACTTTGCGGGGTATCCGCTCAAAGAGGCGGTCGTGGCGCACCTGAAGAGGAAGGGCTGGAAGATCGAGGATGTCGGCGTGACGGCGGACAGCGATCCGAACGACACGGAGAACATGTTCCACCGCATCGGGCTGCGCATCGGTGCCAAGATCGCCGAGGGCGAATACGAGCGCGCGCTCGCGTTCTGCGGCACGGGCATGGGCATTCACATTGCGGCGAGCAAATGCCCGCACGTGCATGCCGGGGTCGTGGAGAGCGTTCCGGCGGCGCTGCGCGCCATCACGGGCAACGGCGTCAATGTTTTGGCTATGGGCGCCTTCTATGTCGCGCCGCAGATGGGCTGTGACATCGCCGATGCCTACCTCAACGCCGAACTCGGCAGCGGCTACGAGTGGTGGAAAAACTTCTACGAATTCCATAAACTCGCCATCGACGAGCTGGAAGCGTTCGACTACGAGACCTATAAAAAGAACGGTTTCAAAGTCAAACACCTGGGTGACTATCCGCTCCAGCTGGAAGAAAAACCCGACTGATTTCGGCCGTCCTTCAAATATCTGAGGGATACCGCTGAGGCCGGATAAACCTTCTGTTCCGGGGGCCGCCGCATTTGCGGCGGCCCCCGCTTTTTCGAGGGAAATCTGATGCAGACTCTGACAGAATATCTTACTGAAAACCGTGTTCATTCCGCGCCGGTGATCGAATATGTACCGACGGGGGAGATCTACCGCGGCGTCCGTGCCCTGTACTACGATTTGCCGGCAAAAGATGCCGCCTACCGCATATTTTCCTATCTTGCCCTGCCGCAGAGCCCGCCCCCGCAGGGCGGGTATCCCGCCGTCGTTCTGTTGCACGGGGGGAACGGCATGGCGTATTATGAAGTTGCGCGCATGTGGGCGAAGCGGGGTTTTGCCGCCATTGCGCCCGATCTGAACGGATTCTGTGCGCAGAGCACGGCCCGCCGCGACGTGCCCAACCCGAACGGAGGGCCGCACGGCTACGGCACAAACGTGCGCGGACCCCATCCCTGGGCGTATTTCAGTGTGCTTTCCGCCATGCGCGCGGCCGACGTGCTTTGCTCTCTGCCCGAAGTGAATGCGGATAAGCTCTGCTCCTGCGGCCTTTCCTGGGGCGGTTGGCTGAATCTCCTCTTTGCGGCCAAAGAGCGTCGCCTGAAAGCGGTGAGCATCATCTATTCCTCCGCCTATGCCTGGCAGAGCGGTTGGGGTGCCGTTCAGACAGCTTCCCTTTCCCCCGAAGAACGGCTCCGCTTTGAACAGGCAGATCCGCAGTCCTGTCTCGCGGAGATCACGGCGCCCGTCTTTTTTACGGCAGGAGCAGATGACCAGGCCTTTTCCATGGAAAACAGGCGCCGCACCGCTGCGGCTCTCCGCGTGCCCGCCTTTTACTCCCTGCGCAAGAGTTTTCCGCACGCCAATATCTACGGTTTTGAAGAGCCGGAGTCGGCTCTGTTTTGCAGCAGCGTCCTCAGCGGCCGCCTTCCTTCCCGCCTGCAGGCGGTCTGCAGGGACGGGGAAATTTCCGTCCGCGGCGCCCGCCGCGGCGACGCGCTCTCTCTCGTCTGTACTAGCGCGGATCCTTCCCTTCTTCCCCCTCCCGACTGGGATGAATTCCCGTTGAACGGGAAAAGCGTGCGCCTTCCTGCCGGCTGCCGCGCGTATTTTATAGCCGCCCTTTCCAAAGACGGCACAAAATGGAGCTCGCCTCTCTATACGGTTTGACTCTTTTTCGTGCGCCAGACGGCACAAAATGGAGCTCGCCTCTGTATCTGACATGATTTTCCCCTTTTTCGTGCGCCTTTCGGCGCACGTTTTTTTCGGAAAACTTTTCAAACAGTTGACGCGCGTTTGAAAGCATGCTATAATAATTACTACTAAAAAAGTAGCAATTTGAAAAAATGCCCGTACGGCAAAAAGCGGCGGGCGGAAGGAGCGGAGGAATGCGGCTGTCATCCAAATCGCAATACGGGCTGAAGGCCTGTTACATTTTAGCGCAGCGGTATCCGAACGGGTGTGTGAGTGCGTCATCGCTGGAAAAGGACATCGCGGTATCGGGCAAATACATTGAAAAGATCATGCGGCTTCTGGCGCGGCGGGGGATCGTTGCGGCGGAGCGGGGTGTCACGGGCGGATACAAGCTGACCCGGCCTCCGCGCGAGATCACGGTGGGGGACATCGCGCGCGCGTTGGAAGACAACATGGAATTTGCCGACTGCATCACGTCGACGTGCGAAAAGTGTGCGGCGGGAGAAGTATGGAGGCGGCTGTATGCCGGTATCAACGAAGTGCTCGATTCGATGACTCTGCAATCCATGCTGGACGACTGCTGTGAAGTGCGCATATGTCGCCCGAACGCAGAGGAACGGCGGGCGGCATACTGAGGGGAAGCCATGCGATCGGTCTATCTCGATCACGCGGCGACCACGCTGGTCGATCCCCGCGTGCTTAAAAAAATGCTGCCGTATTTTTCGGAAAATTTCGGCAATCCCGATTCCCTGCATGCCTGCGGCCGCCGCGCCGTTGCCGCGGTAGACGATGCGCGCGACGTGGTGGCGGCCCTTCTGGGAGCGTCCGCATCGGAAATTTATTTCACGTCCGGCGGCACGGAGGCGGATAACTGGGCGATGCGGGGAGCGGCGCACGCCGCTGACGGCAAGCACATTGTCGTCGGGGCGACGGAGCATCATGCCGTGCTGGGCGCGGCAGAGATGCTTGCGGGGGAGGGATATGCGGTATCCTATGCCCCCGTCGACGCCCAAGGTAAGGCCGACCTTCCCGCGCTCTCCTCGCTCGTGCGCGGAGATACCGCGCTCGTCGCGTTCATGGCGGCCAACAACGAAGTGGGAACGGTGCAGCCGGTCGCGCAGGTGGCGGAGATCGCCCATGAAAGGGGCGCGCTGTTTTTCACCGACGCCGTCCAGGCAGCCGGATGCATGGAACTGAACGTGCGAAAGCTGGGGGCAGACCTTCTGTCCCTTTCTGCGCATAAGTTTTACGGCCCGAAAGGGGTGGGCGCGCTGTACATCCGCGGCGGAACGCCCATGGCCAAGCTGATTTCGGGCGGACAGCAGGAACGCGGAATGCGCGGCGGCACGGTCAACGTGCCCGGCGTCGTGGGCATGGCGGAGGCCTTCCGCCTCGCCTGTGCGGAACGGGAAGAGCGCAATGCGCACATCTCCCGCGTGCGCGATCTGTTTGTGGAAGGGATCCTGCGCGAGGTCCCCGGTTCCGTTCTCGGCGGCCATCCGGAAGACCGCCTTCCCGGTAACGCCCATTTCACCTTTGAAGGCGCCCCCGCCGAGGCGCTCCTTCCCCTTCTCGATCTTGCGGGCGTACAGGCCTCGGCAGGCGCGGCGTGCTCTTCCGGTTCGCATGAGCCGAGCCATGTTCTCCTGGCCATGGGCCGTCCCCGCTCCCTTTCCCGCGGGGTTCGCTTCACTTTCGGCAAAGATTCTTCGGAGGAAGACGCCCTTTTTGCCGTCTCCGCCGTCAGAGATTGCGTCGCCCGCCTGCGCACAAAATGATTTTTTGAACTTTTCTGCGCATTTTTTGCGGAAATCTCATTTTTGGCAGAGATATTCGAAGGCTTCGCAGAGTGGACGGGTGGGAAGATTCCCCGCAAACGGAGCGGTTTCGCCCGTGCGGGGGGCGGCTGAAAATGCGCCCGCAACGTGTAAAGATCAGGCCGCACTACGGGGAGGCTGAAAAACAGGCCGCACAAAAGATACGGCGCGGGTGCGCAAAAAGCGCTGTTTTGCAATGCCGTGCGGGCGGGGCGGCAAAAGCCGCATTGAAATTTTGACAGACCGAGAGGACAAAGGAGAGAAAACATGCGAAAATCCGACCGCGAAGTGACCGACCCCGCCGAGAAACTGGCGGTATTGCTGCGCTGTGATTTTATGACGCTCGCCCTGGCGGAAGAGGAGGCGCCCTATGCATTGCCGCTGAATTTCGGGGCGGAAGTGCGCGGCGGGGTGCTGTACCTGTATTTTCACTGCGCGCGGGAGGGGAAAAAGCTCGATCTTCTCCGCGCCGCGCCAAAGGTCGGCTTTTCGGCGGCGCATCTTCTCCGCATCTTCAACAAGGGAGTGGCGCCCTGCGGCTACACGACCGATTACGAGAGCATCTGCGGCTGGGGCGTCGCGCGCATCCTGCAGACGGACGCCGAACGCGAACACGCCCTGCGCGTGCTCATGGCCCACTACACGGGAGAAACATTTGCGCACGTTCCCTTTCATCCGCATTCCCTCTCGCTCACCGAAACGGTGGAGATCCGCGTACAGGAATGGACGTGCAAACGTCTGGTCCGCCCCTGAATACCTATTTTAAGGCAAATAAAACTTTGGAAAATTTTTCTGCGGCCCTTTTGCGGGCCGTATTTTTTTGCGCTTTGTTTCGGTTTTCGGGATACGTTCGTCAAAATTCGTGCAATATCGCGGCAAAAGGTATGATTCTGCGCTTTCTCGGCATACTGAAAAACGGGAGAGTGGCATATGGCAAAGAGATTTTGGAAGAGCATATGTGCGGGGCTGGCGGCGCTGTTGATCTGTTTTGCGGGGAGCGGGTTCGCGCAGCCGCGCCTTCCACGCGGCTGCGCCGTCGAAGGGATCGACGTTTCCGGCAAGACGCTCGGAGAGGCGGCCGCGGCCGTCAACGCGCAGCTAGCGCGCGAGCTTTCGCAAAAGTCGCTCACCGTCCGCGCGGGAAACAGAACGTATGTTTTCCGCGCGCCCGATCTGTATTATTCGACCGATCTTCGTTCGGTGCTCCTTTCGGCGTCAAAAGGCAAGGGGAAGGAGCATACGCTGCAAAAGCGCCTGTGCCTTGCGGGGGAAGAGCGCGCCGTGCGCGGCATCTGTGCCGATCTGTTTGTCCGCAGTCAGAACGCACGCACGGTTTTCGACCCGCATGCGGAAGAGCCTGTGCGCTTTTTGCCCGAAGTCTGCGGCCGCTGTGTCAACGGCGCACGGCTGCGCGAACAGATCCGCGCGGCGCTGGAAGGGGGCGGGGGTGAGGTAGAGGCGGAAGTCGATCGCGTCTGCCCGCCCGTCACCTTGCGGGAGGCAAAAGAGAATGCCGTGCTGTTGTCCCGCTTCACCACCTATTTCAACCGCGAATCGGCCAACCGCGCGCACAACATCGCGCTGGCGGCGAACAGCGTCTGCGGCACGGTCGGGGCGGGCGAAGAGTTTTCCTTCAATGCCGCGGCGGGCGAACGTTCGCAAAAAAACGGCTATCTTCCCGCCCCCGTCATCCTTTCGGGCGAATTTACCGAAGGGGTGGGCGGCGGCGTCTGCCAGGTGAGCACCACCATCTACAATGCCGCTCTTCTTGCGGGAATGCGCATCACCGAGTATCATCCCCACAGCCTTGCCGTCGGCTATGTCCCGCCCTCGTTCGACGCGATGGTCAGCGGCAGCGGCTGCGATCTGCGCTTCCGCAACGAGACGGGCGGCCGCATCTACCTCGTCTGCCGCGTGTCCGGCGGAGCTCTCACCGCCGAGATCTACGGCCGCTTTTCGGGAACCGTCTACGAACGGGAAAGCGTGGTGACGGGCAGCATACCGCCCCCCGAGCCGGAGCGGCGGGAGGTTGCGGGCGCATCGGAAGAGCGGGAGCTCCGCGCGCCCAAGGCGGGGGTGAAGAGCGAGGGCTATCTCCTTATCCATACCGGCGGCAAGACTTACCGCCGGCGCCTGCGCCGAGACAGCTACGCCCCCGTCCGCGGCATCATCGAATGTCCTGTCCTTCCCGAAAATGCCGCCAACCCGCAGAACGGCTGAGTGATTTCGCTGCGCTTTCGTTCGCACGACCTGCTTCGCCCGGTAACCTTCCCGCCTTTTGAGCGGATGAGAAGATTTTGGTTTTCCTTCTCACCTTTATGCCTGGTTTTGCCCCGCAACGAGGCTCCGCGGGGCAAAAAGATGTCATAAAGAAGAATTACAAAAAGAGTTGCGAAAAAGGCGAATATGTGATAAAATAAAGAATATCCGATGTTAAGAATCTGAACCACGAAGGAGAAAGGATGGTCAACGTCGTCGAAGTCCGCACGCGCAGGCAGCGCAAAGCATTTGCACAATTTTCCGAAAAGTTTTATCGGGGCTGTCCGTATTATGTCCCGTCGCTGTATGCCGATGAGATCAACATCATGAATCCCAAAAAGAATCCGTCACTTTCCGACTGCGAGGTGCGCTGTTATCTCGCGGAAAAAGACGGAAAATATGTCGGGCGCATTGCGGCCATTCTGCAAAGAAAGCACAACGCGATCGCGGGCAAGAACTACATACGTTTCTCCCGTTTCGACTGCATCGACGATCCTGCCGTCGCCGCCGCGCTGTTGGGGGCGGTCGAAAAGTTCGGCAAGGAACGGGGCATGCAGTATATCCACGGCCCGTGGGGATTCAACGATATGGACAGGGAGGGGCTTCTCACTTACGGTTTCGACCGCCGTGCGACCTATGCCACCAATTACAACTACCCGTACTATGAAAAACTTGTCCTCGATCTCGGCTTTGCGGTGGAGAGCGAGTGGGTGGAATACGGGTTCGGGATGCCCGAAAAGCTGGATCCGCGCATCGCGCGGGTGGCGGAATACACCCAGCGCAAACTCGGACTGACCGAGATCGCGGGCACCAATTCCATGAAAAAGCTCATCCGCGACTACGGCCGTCGGGCGCTCGCCATGGTCAACGAGGCATATGCGCCGCTCGACTGCTACGTGCCCGTGGAGGGGGCGCAGATGGACGACGTGCTCGATCAGTTTGCGACCATCGTCAATCCCCGCTATCTTTCCCTTCTCACCGATAAGAACGGAGAAGTCGTCGCGCTCGGCGTCGTCATTCCCTCCATCTGCGACGTTCTCATCAAAAGCCGCGGTCACATGACGCCTGCGGCGATTGTGGGGATCCTGCGCGCCATCGCGCATCCCGCAGAGCTGGAAATGGCGCTCGTCGCCGTGCGGCCCGATTACCAGAAAAAGGGGGTCAATTCCGTCATGATGGCGCGCATTACGCGCAACATCATCGAAGACGGCATCCGCCGGATCGAGTCCAACCCCGAACTTGTCGATAACCTTGCCGTACAGGCGCAGTGGTCGGTCATGGACCGCGAGATCATCAAGCGCCGCAAATGTTTCATCAAAGAGATCCGATAACAAAAAAGAGATCAGATAACATAAAGGCCGCCGCAGGGCGGCCTTTTTCGGAGGCAACAGAATGAACGATCCCGCGATCCGCCTGTGCACCTGTACGCCCGCCTGCGCTTCCGCTCTGGCCGCGATCGGCGCGCAGACTTTCACCGAAACCTTTTCCTCCTGCAACACAGAGGAGGATATGCGCGAGTATCTTGCGCACAACTTCACACCGGAACTTCTCCTGAAGGAGCTTTCCTGCCCACTTTCGGAATTCTATACGGCCGAGGCGGAAGGGGAGACGGCCGCCTACATCAAGCTCAATTTCGGTTCGGCGCAGACGGAAAATTTTCCCGGCCTTGCCGAAGTGCAGCGGCTGTACGTTCTGAAAAAATATAAGAGGGCGGGCCTCGGAACGGCGCTCATGCGGCAGGCAGAACGCCGCGCGCGCGAGAGCGGCGCCGCCGGCCTTTGGCTGGGAGTGTGGGAACACAATTATCCCGCCCAGGCATTTTATCAGCGGCAGGGCTTTGTGCGCATCGGGCAGCATCCCTTCGTGCTCGGCGAAGACGTGCAGACCGATCTCATCCTCTGCAAAAGATTTGACTGATCCGTCACTGCGGCCGGATTCCGCTTCGGTGAAAGAATTCAGATAAAAAGACGCCCGCCGCCCCGCAAAATATGCGGGGCGGCGGGCGTCTTGCGCGAAAAAATGTTTCACGCGCGGAAGGTGGCTTTTAACTTTTTTCTCTTTCGACAATTTTATACTTGATAAATCGGGCGTTTTCTGCTACAATAATAGACAGTATCCACCTATGGAAAATTCATCCTAACGGAGAAAAACATATGCAGAGAACGCACATCCGGCAATTATACGCGCACGCGGAAGAGTTCGGCGGCAAGACGGTCACCGTCATGGGCTGGGCGCGGACCATCCGCGACAGCAAGGCATTCGGCTTTATCGAGCTCAACGACGGCAGCTTTTTCAGGAACTGCCAGATCGTCATCGAGCGTGCCGCGCTTTCCAACTACGATGAGATCGTACGCCAGAACGTGGGGGCGAGCCTCGTTGTCACGGGCACGGTGGTGCTCACGCCCGAAAACAGGCAGCCTTTCGAGATCAAGGCGGAGAAAGCGGAGGTGATGGGGGCGTCCACGCCCGATTACCCGCTGCAGAAAAAGCGCCATTCGATGGAATTTCTGCGCGAGATCGCCTATCTTCGCCCGCGCACGAACACCTTCAGCGCGGTGTTCCGCATCCGCAGCGAGGCGGCTTTTGCCATTCACGAATTTTTCCACGAACGCGGGTTCGTGTATGTGCACACTCCCATCATTACGGGCAGCGACTGCGAGGGCGCAGGCGCGATGTTCCAGGTCACGACCCTCGACCTCGATAAGATCAAGGGAGAGGTGGACTATAAAAAAGATTTCTTCGGCAAAAAGGCCAGCCTCACCGTATCCGGCCAGCTGAACGCGGAGACGTACGCGATGGCATTTTCCGACGTGTACACCTTCGGGCCCACCTTCCGCGCGGAGCGTTCCAACACCACCCGCCATGCGGCGGAGTTCTGGATGATCGAGCCGGAGATGTCCTTCTGCGACCTCGCGGGGGACATGGACGTCGCGGAGGCGATGGTCAAGGCGATCATCCGCCACGTCATGCAGGCCTGCCCCGAAGAGATCGAATTTCTGAACAGCTTTGTGGACAAAGGCCTCATCGAACGGCTGAAAAACGTCGTCGATAACGAGTTTGTGCGCCTCACCTATACCGAGGCGATCGGCATTCTCGAAAAGGTGAAGGACAAGTTCGAATTCCCCGTGTACTGGGGCTGCGACCTGCAGAGCGAGCATGAGAGATATCTGACCGAACAGGTATACAAAAAGCCCGTCTTTCTCACCGATTATCCGAAGGAGATCAAGGCCTTCTATATGCGCCTCAACGACGACGGCAAGACGGTCGCGGCGGCCGACCTGCTCGTCCCCGGCATCGGAGAACTGATCGGCGGCTCGCAGAGGGAGGAGCGCGAAGAGGTGCTCCTTGCCCGCATGAAAGAGCTGGGACTCAAAGAGGAAGACTACTGGTGGTACATCAATCTGCGCCGCTATGGCGGCACGGTGCACGCGGGCTTCGGCCTCGGCTTTGAGCGCATGATCATGTACCTTACGGGCATCTCCAACATCCGCGACGTGCTGCCCTTCCCGCGCACCGTCGGCAATCTGGAATACTGAGTGCGCTTGCAAAAAAGCGCGGTTCTTTTGTGCGTATTCTCGGTAGAAATATGGAGTACGCTTGCAAAAAAGCGCGGTTCTTTTGTGCGTATCAAAGAATTTTCTGAACACATTCGGAGGTTTATATGAAGATCGCAGTCGATGCCATGGGGGGAGACAACGCTCCCGCCGAGATCGTCAGAGGAGCGGTGAACGCGCTGGCGCAGGCGGATGACATTTCCATTCTCTTTACGGGGGACGAGGCACAGATCCGGCAGTGCCTTTCTTCGCTTCGCTACGACGCCGCCCGCGTGGAGATCCTTCCGACCACGGAAGTGATCACCAACGACGATGTGCCTACCGTCGCCATCCGCCAGAAAAAGGATTCCTCCCTGGTCGCGGCGCTTCGGCTGCTCAAAGAGGAAGAAGAGGTGCAGGGGCTCGTCTGTGCGGGTTCCACGGGCGCGGTGCTCACGGGCGCGATCCTGCGCGTCGGGCGCATCCGCGGCATATCCCGTCCCGCCGTCTGCCCCGTGCTTCCCACGGCCACGGGCGGCAGGGTGCTCATCATCGACGCAGGCGCCAATGCCGAGTGCAAGCCCCTCAATCTCGCGCACTTTGCGCTGATGGGCACGGCGTATGCCAAGGCCTGCGGCGTGGAATCCCCGCGCGTGGGGCTGGTCACAAACGGCACAGAGGAACACAAGGGCGACCCTCTCCACCAGGAAGCGCACGCCCTTCTTAAGACGCTCAAAGGCATCCGATTTGTCGGAAACATCGAAGGGCGCGACATCATGAGCGGCGACATCGACGTGGCGGTGTGTGACGGATTTTCGGGTAACGTAGCCCTGAAATCCATCGAAGGCGCGGCGTCCGCGGTCATGAAGATCATCAAAAACAGCATCATGCAGTCCTTTTCCGCCAAGCTCGGCTACGCCCTTTTCATGAAGAAGGCGTTCAAGGGCATCAAGGAAAAGATGGACTATCACAAATACGGCGGCGCGGTGCTGCTCGGCATCGAAAAGGTCGTCATCAAGTCGCACGGCTCGAGCAATGCCGATTCCATCTGCGCATCCGTTCTGCAGGCGCGGAGCGCGGCGAAGGCGGGACTGATCGGGGATATCAAGGCTCTGCTTGCGGATGCCGATCTGGAGGCCGCGGGTGGCGCAAACTGACTTTTCGCAGATCGAAGAGAAGATCGGCTATACCTTCCGCGACAAACGCCTGCTTGAAACCGCCTTTACGCACGCATCGTATGCGGGTGAGACGGGTACGGAGAGCAACGAGCGCCTGGAATTTCTGGGCGACGCCCTGCTCGGTTTTCTCGTCGCCGACGCCCTCTTTCGCGCGGGCGGGGAAGACGAGGGGGAGATGACCGCACGGCGCATCCGCCTGGTCTCAGCGGAACCGCTCGAAGGGGCGGTGCGCGCCATGGGCCTGGAAAAGTACCTGCGCATCTCGGCGGGCATGCGGGGAGATCCCGGTAAAAAGGCGGTGTCCAGCCTGTTCGAGGCGCTGGTTGCGGCCGTCTATCTGGACGGCGGCATGGAGCCCGCGCGGCAGTTTGTGGCGGCGCATCTCTCGCTGGCGGCGCAGGCGGAACCCAATTACAAGGGCGATCTGCAGGAATACCTGCAGGGCAGACACCTGCCGCGCGCCGTGTACGAGGTGACGGGCCGCCGTGGAGAACCGCCCGAGACCCACTTCACCGTCCGAGCATCGGCGGCGGGGAAAAGCGCCGTCGGCGGCGGCGCGACCATCCGCGCGGCGGAAAAGGCGGCGGCGAAGGCGCTCTTGTCCGCGCTTATCTCGCAAGGGGAATAGGCAAGGAGAGAGAAAAAAGTTGCAATCTGCGGCGCGGCCGCAAGAAGGGAGAAAAGATTTGAATTTCAAGAAAGTCGAGCTCAACGGTTTCAAGTCCTTTGCGGACAAAACCGAGATCAAATTCGATAACGGCGTCACCTGTATCGTCGGGCCGAACGGCTGCGGCAAGAGCAACGTGGCGGACGCCATTCGGTGGGTCTTCGGTGAACAGTCGGCCAAGACCATGCGCGGCTCCAACATGCAGGACGTCATCTTTGGCGGCACGCAGCAGCGAAAGAGCCAGTCTTTTTGCGAGGTCACCCTCACGTTCGATAACAGCACGCGCATGTTCGAAGACCTCGAATACGACGAGGTCGCCTTCACCCGCCGACTGTTCCGCAGCGGCGAGAGCGAATATGCGATCAACAAACAGCCCTGCCGCATGAAAGACATCGTCGACCGCCTGCACGCGGTCGGGCTGGGCAAAGAGGGGTATTCCATCATCGGACAGGGCAAGATCGAGCAGATCATGAACGCCAAGCCGGAAGATCGCCGTTCCATCTTCGAAGAGGCGACGGGCATCATCATGTTCAAGTCGCGCAAGCAGGACATCGAGCGCCGCCTTTCCAATTCGTACACAAACCTGAACATCTTTCTGCAGAGGATGGGCGAAGTCGAGCACATGCTCACCCCGCTCGCCCGACAGGCGGAAAAGACGAAAAAATACAAGGAACTGTACGGCCAGCTCAAGCACGACGAGATCAACCTCTACATATACAAGCACGACAACGCCGAATCGGCGCGTTCGGCCATCCGCACCCGCGCCGACCGTCTGCAGGGCGAGATCGCGCAAAACCGCGAACAGGTGGAGTCGCTGGAAGAGCGGTACTCCGCCGCCCGCCGCCGCATCGCCGACATCGACGCGTCTCTGCAGCAGCTGGGAGACGAGATCCTGCGCTACACCGTCGACCTGGAAAAGAAGGAGGGCGAGGCGAAGGTCATCCGCGAGCGCATCAGCTTTTTCCGCGAACAGCAGAAGGGAGAGGAGCGCTCCGTCGAGGAGAGTGAAACGCGCATCCGCGCCATCGGCAAGGAATCGGCGACGGCAGAGGAGACGGTGCGCGATCTGCAGGAGAAGATGGAGGGCGCCAGGCGGGAGAGCACCCGCATCGCGGGGGAGATCCGCGAATTGCAGGGCAAGCTCGCCGAATACGAGGCGCTCGAAGGGGAATCGCAGCGGAGCGTGATCGACAGGCTGGAAAACCTTTCGGAGATCCGCCAGAACATCGGCACCCTCTCCGCCAAAAAGGAGGCGGTCAGCGAGCGTATCGCCGAGATCGCCGCGGCGGCGGAAGAGATCCGCTCCAAGCTCGAAGCGGACAAAAAGTCCCTTTCCGACTGTTCTTCCTGGTACGACGAGGTGGAAGAGTACCTCGCGCGCGAGAAGGAGATCAAGGGGGCCAAAGAAGAGGAGATCGCAGAGCTCGTCACCGAGGGCGACGCGCTCAGCCAGCAGATCTTCGACTGTTCCGCCCGCATTTCCGCGCTGTCCGACCGCGAAAAGTTCTACAACAACGTCAAAAACGATTTTGAAGGGTATAAATTTTCCGTCAAGAAGCTGATGGGCGACGCCCGTCGCGATCCCGAGATCGCCAGGCGGGTCAAGGGCGTGATCGCCGACATCGTCAAGACGGACGAAAAGTACGAGATCGCCGTCGAGACGGCGTTCGGCGGCGCGATGCAGAACATCGTCACCGCGACCTCCGACGACGCGCGCTGGCTGATCGAATATCTCAAGCGCACCAAGGGCGGCCAGGTCACCTTCCTGCCCGTCGCGTCCCTCAAGCCGCGGTATGAGACGGATTATACCCGCCGCGCCCTCAAAGAGAAGGGCGCCGTCGGATTGGCCAACGACCTCGTCCGCTACGATAAATATTACGACAACGTCATCTACAATCTGATCGGGAACACGCTGGTGGCGGACACCATTGCGAGCGCCACCGAGATCGCCAAGAAATACCCGCACGCCTTCCGCATCGTCACCCTCGACGGCGACGTGATCTCCACGAGCGGCTCGATGACGGGCGGTTCCCGCCGCGAAGGCGGGAGCAACTTCCTGGCCAACGAGCGGCGCATCGAGGAGACGCGCGCCAGCATCGCCGCGGCGGAGAAGCAGAAAGAGGAGCTGACCCGCAAGCGCGCCGCGCTGGAAGAGAAGAAGAACAAGGGGCTGCAGGAGCTGGAAACGCTGCGCGAAAGTTTTCAGGAAGCGCGTTCGCGCATCGCCGCCCTCGCCGAAAAGAAGCAGTCGCTTTCCTCCCGCTGCGAACAGCAGGAAAAGGACCTGCAGATGCAGGAAGATACTCTCGCCGTTCTGTATGAGCGCATGAAGGGCATCGACAGCGACTTTTCCGCTTCTTCCGAAGGGGAGGAAGAGATCGCCCGCATGAAGAGCGACGCCGAAGGGGAATCCGACCGCCGCAAAGGGGAATACGACAAGCTCAAATCCGAGCTGGGCCAGCGCAACCTGCGGCAGAACGTCCTGCAGGTGTACCTCGCGCAGTGGAACGGCAGCGTCGAAGCCGCCCGCGGCGACCTCGCGCGCCTTGCCCGCGAAAAGGAAGAGCTGGAAGGGCGGATCGCGGATGCGCAGAGGAACATGGAGAGCATCGCCGCGACCATCGTCGACCTTGAAGACATGGCGGAAAAGGCGGCTCTCACGCCCGAGCAGCGGGAAGAGCTGGCGGCGCTCCGCGAAAGGCAGGCGGCGGGTCAGCGGGAGAAAGATTCGCTCAATGCCGAGCTGGAAGGGGTCTTGGGCCAGACCCGCACCCTCAACGAGCGCATCGAACAGCTCTCCGAAGAGCGGCATAAGCAGGAGATCGAGCTGACAAAGATCGATTCCGACCTGGAAAACCTGCAGGCCCGCATCGACGAGGAATACCAGGAAACGTACGAGAGCTGCCTGCAATACAAGAGCGAAGATTTCGACCCGAAGGAAGGGCAGACGTCCGTCAACCGCTTAAAGAGGGAGATCAACGCCCTCGGCGCCATCAACCACAACGCGCTCGAAGAGTACGAAACGCTCAACGCCCAGTACGAGGAAATGTGCGCCCAGCGCGACGACGTGCAGAAGGGCATCGACGATACGACGATCGCCCTCGAAGAGCTCAAAGGCGAGATGCAGAAGCAGTTCGACGAGGGATTCAACCAGATCAACGAAAATTTCAAAAAGCTGTTCAAGGAGCTGTTCGGCGGCGGCCGTGCGGAGCTGCAGATGGACTATTCCGAATGCGACGACCCGCTGTCTGCCGGCGTGGAGATCGTCGCCTGCCCTCCGGGTAAAAAGCTGACAAAGATCTCCCTGCTTTCGGGCGGCGAGCGCGCGCTGACGGCGATTGCCATTCTGTTCGCCATCCTGATGCTGCGCCCCATGCCCTTCTGCGTGCTCGACGAGATCGAGGCGGCGCTCGACGAGGCCAACGTCGACAAATTTGCGCAGTTTCTGAAGAAGTTTGCCAAAGAGACGCAGTTCATCGTCATCACCCACCGCAAGCCGACCATGGAAAAGGCGGATTGCCTCTTCGGCGTCACGATGGAAGAAAAGGGCGTTTCGAAGATCGTTTCGGTCAAACTTTCGGAAGTGGAGAGCCGTTTGGGCGGCGACACGATCAATTAAAAGGTTCGAGAAAAACAATCTCGAGTTTTCGTAGCAGGAAAAGATTCCGACGAGAAAAAACTCACGGAAATTTTACGGACTCTTTCCGTAAAATTTCGTGAACAGACGGTGTCGCCTTGGCGATCGGACGAAAGATTTTCGTCAGCACGAAAAGATTTCGCCGAAAAATTTTTCTTGCGATTTCATTTTTAATTTATAAAAGCGCGAGCAAAAATCGCATTTTTTGCGAGCGCACGCAAGATGCCGAAAACATTCGGCTTTCGGGAAGAGGGTGAATTTGCGGCTTTGCAATTTGCGTGAGCCCGTAAAATAAGCCGCAAAGAGGGAGAAAACGCCGACAGGCGCGGGTAGCGCCGTGCGGCGGTGTCGCCCTTCAAATCGGACGAAATTTTTTCGTCAGCACGAAAAAATTTCGCCGAGAAAAACTCACGGGAAATTTAAGAACTCTTTTCTTAAATTTTCGTGAACAGAAAGAATCGGAGTTATCAATGGGATTTTTCGGTAAGATCATCGGAGCGCTGAAAAAGACGAAGGACAACATTTCGTCCAAGCTTTCTGCGCTCTTTGCAAGGGATCTCGGCGACGATTTTTACGACGAGCTGGAAGAAATTCTGATTTCCGCGGATATTTCCGTGCGCACGGCCGAAGACATCGTCGAGCAGATCCGCGAAGAAGCGAAAAAGGAAAAGCTCAAGGACAAAGAGTACGTCATCAACCTTCTCAAAGACGTCATTGAGGACACTCTCTGCGAGGCGGAAGTGCCCGAGATCGAGTATCCGGCGGTCATCATGCTGGTCGGGGTAAACGGCGTCGGAAAGACGACCACGATCGGGAAATTGGCGAACTACTTTGTGCGGCAGAAAAAGAGCGTCACGCTCGCCGCGGCGGATACCTTCCGCGCGGCGGCGGCCGACCAGCTTTCCGTGTGGGCCGACCGCGCGGGGGTGCGCATCGTCAAGCACGAGGAGGGGAGCGACCCTTCCGCCGTCGTGTTCGACGCGATCTCTTCCGCCAGAGCGAAAAAGACGGACGTCGTCATCGTCGACACGGCCGGCCGCCTGCACGTGAAGGCCAACCTCATGGAGGAGCTGAAAAAGATGGACCGCGTCGTGCGGCGGGATTATCCCGAAGCGCATTTTTATAAGCTGCTCGTATTGGACGCGACCACCGGTCAGAACGCCCTCTCACAGGCGCGGCTGTTTGACGAGGCGGTCGACCTGGACGGCATCGTCCTTACCAAGCTCGACGGCACCGCCAAGGGCGGGTTCGTCGTATCGCTGTGCGGCGAACTGCAGATTCCCGTCGTCTTTGTCGGCACGGGCGAAAAGCTGGACGATCTCGAGCTTTTCGACGCCGAAGAATTCACCGAGGGCATCATCTGATAAAAGATTCTTGTCATCTCAATAACAGCGGAGGAGTGGTATGATATTTTTCCGCCTTGCCTTTCTATATATGTGCGGCAGTATCTGCGGCTGGGTGATCGAGCTTCTCTTCCGCCGATTTATCAGTTTGAAAAAATGGATCAACCCCGGCTTTCTCAACGGGCCTTATCTGCCCATGTATGGGGCGGGAACCGTGTTCTTGTACGGTGCCTGCTTCATTCCTGTTCCGCAATGGGGGCTGGTGCTGCTGCTCATGGTGGCGCTGACCTTGCTCGAATATGTCACCGGGCTGATTTTTATCAAGGGCATGAAGATCAAACTTTGGGATTATTCCGATCGTTGGGGCAATATTCAGGGCATCATCTGCCCGTTGTTTTCTCTGTTTTGGGGGATTATCGCCGCACTGTTTGTCTATTTTCTTTTTGAACCGTTGCATATGGCAGCGGTATGGGCATCGCAAAGCCTTTGGATGATCTTCGTCGTCGGAGCCTTTTACGGCGTGTTTTTTGTCGATCTGTGTATCAGCTTCAACGTGTCGTTCAAAATCCGTAAAGTTGCGGCGCAGCTCAAAGAGGCGGTGCATTACGAACAGCTCAAAGTCGCCATCAACGAGCGGCGTGCGGCAAGCAGACAAAGGCGCCGTTTCCTGTTTCCTTTTGCGGGCGCCTCTCTGACAGATGCCGTGCGCGGGCTGCATGAAAGAAATCTGCAGCGCCTGCAAGCTGTGCGTGAAAAGATCGGAAAAAAGCAAGGAAAAGAGCAGGACGGCGACCGGAAAGACTCCTCTTCAAAATAACCCATCTATGAAAGAGATGCGATTTTTATTCCGGAAAAATTTTATATAAAAGACGGCGGCCGCGGCGGGTGATCCCGCCGCGGCCGCTGTCTTCTCATTCAGATTTTGTGAAAAGCCCGATGCTTTGCACCTCAGTCGAATACCTTGGCTTCGCAGAGTTTTGCATAAACCGCCTTGGCCATGCGGTAAAATCCGAGGTCGTTGGGGTGGCACTTGTCCACCGTGCAGTGCATGCGGTCTTCCTTCCCGAACAGCGTTTCTCCGTCCAGGAAGTACACGTTCTTATCCCCATTCTTGCGCGCATATTCGTAGGTCGCGCGTATGATGCTGCGCCGCAGATCCGCCTGCGGTTCGTTTTCAAAATCCGGCTTGGTCATAAACAGGATGGGGGTCTGCGGCTGCGCCGCGCGGAATGTCTCGTACAGCGGACGGTGCGTCTTTTCCAGATATTCCGCATCGGGTGCGTTGTGGTCGTAATCGCAGACGAAGGCGCGGCAGGGCAGGGACGCGAGATACTCTACCATCGCCGGCTCCGCTTTTCCGTTTCCGCTGAAACCGAGGTTGATGTAGTCGGTGTTCGTCCACTGCGATATGTACGCGGGATAGCAGTTGTCGGGTCGGGATGCACATCCGCCCTGCGTGATGGAAGAGCCGTAGTACAGCACCGGCCCGCCCTTTCGGTAAGCCCTGCCGCCCTGTACGGCAGCGCCCTCTTTCAGCCCGATCTGCACCCCCGTCACCTCGTTGTAGAGGGGAAAATACAGGGTGTACTGCCGCATTTTGTCGCCAGGCAGCAGGCAGGAGGAGGCGAAACCTTCGGCGTTTGTCGCTTCCGCGCGCATTTCACCCGCCAGAAAGGGCGCCGCAGGGTCCGTTTCGTCCACGAGCGCAAACCCGCACGAACCCGAAAGCGGCATGTGCGAATAAGGTTCGAACATTTTATACTGCGCGGCGACTTCAAAATAGTCGGAATCGGTCGAAAAGCGCAGCCTTCCGCCCGAGGTGTGTTTGCGAAGCCATACCACTCCCTCGCTCGTCGCGGCGGCAACGTCGGCCGGCAGCCGCGCAAACTGCTTTTCCGCCTCGTCGTAAAATATGCCGTACAGGTCAAAGGGCACGCACGGCAGGGCATAGTGTACCACGTCGCCTTCCGTCCGCACTTTTCCGGGTGCAAAATTCTGATCGATTTTCCAAATTTCCATAGGTACAAGTTTATCACCTGTCCGCCCGTTTTGCAAGCAATATTTTATTTTTCTTTGTCGATTTACAAATTTTTTCGCGCCGATTGCATCGCCCGCCACTGCGCACGGCCCGCATCGCCGCGGTTGCTCGTACCGCTTGTACTGCCGATCTGCGGTCCGCAACATGCGCACGGCCCGCATCGCCGCGGTTTCCCGTGCCGACCGCGAGCCCAAAGGACCGCCCGCCGATGCGCGCGCGGAAATTTTTCCCCTGAGGCATTTCTGTTTGACAGAACTTTGTCAAATGCGTTATAATGCCTTGGAGGGAAAGGCATGAAAGATCTGAAATATATGCCGCTGTTCGACGCATACGGCGCGCTCCTGACCGAGCATCAGCGGGACATATGCGAACTATATTATATGTGTGACCTGTCGCTGACGGAGATCGCCGAGCAAAAGGGGATATCCAAGCAGAGCGTATCCGAAGTTCTCGCCAAGAGCCGCCAGCTTTTGGAGGAATACGAAGAAAAGCTGCATCATGTCGCCGTTGCCCGCGAGGCAGACCTGCACATTTCGGAGATGCTCACGCGCACCCTGCGCGCGCTGGAAAAGCTGAAGGCGGAGCACCCCGATCTCTCCGCAAAGATCGATCAGATCATCTCCCTCATGCAGATCGAGGGCGAACACATCGCCACGGTCACTGTCCGCGGCGGAGATGATGCGGGCGAGCGGGACAATGCGGGCGCAGAGCCCGGTACAAAATGAAATCAAGGGGAGAAACCGTATGGCACTCTTTTCCTCTCTTTCGGAGAGACTCAACCACATATTTTCCAAGCTGACCAAGCACGGCAGGCTCACAGAGCTGGAGATCAAGGGCGCGATGCGCGAAGTGCGCGTGGCGCTTCTGGAAGCTGACGTAAACATCTTTGTCGCCAAAAAATTCATTGCCGACGTCTCTGAAAAGGCGGTCGGGCAGGAGATCCTCAAGAGCCTGAACCCTGCCCAGCAGGTGATCAAGATCGTCAACGACGAACTTGTGGCGCTGATGGGGTCCACCAACGCCAAGCTGGAAGTGGCGGACCGCCCGCCGACGGTGATCATGATGTGCGGCCTGCAGGGCGCGGGCAAGACGACCCTTTGCGGCAAGCTCGCGATGCTTCTCAAAAAGCAGGGCAAAAAGCCCCTTCTGGTCGCGGGCGACATCTACCGCCCCGCCGCCATCCACCAGTTGCAGGTGGTGGGCGGAAAGGCGGGCGTGCCCGTCTTTGAAAAGGGGACGCAAAACCCCGTCAAGACGGCAAGACAGGCGATCGACGAGGCGCGCTCGATGGGTTACGACACCGTCATCATCGACACGGCCGGCCGCCTGCACATCGACGACGCGCTCATGCAGGAGCTGGAAAACATCGTTTCGGAAGTGCATCCGAACGAGATCCTTCTCACCGTTGACGCGATGACGGGACAGGACGCCGTCAACGTGGCGGAAACCTTCAACAAGCGCCTGAACGTGACGGGCGTCATCCTGACCAAGCTGGACGGCGACACGCGCGGCGGCGCCTGCCTGTCCATTAAGGCGGTCACGGGCAAGCCCATCAAATTCATCGGCGTGGGCGAAAAGCTCACCGATCTCGAGCCCTTCTATCCCGACCGCATGGCCTCGCGCATTCTGGGCATGGGCGACGTTCTCTCCCTCATCGAAAAGGCGCAGGAGGCGGTCACCGAAGAGCAGGCCAAAAAGCTGGAAAAGAAACTGCGCGAAGCCTCATTCACCCTCGAAGACTACCTCGACCAGTTCGAATCCCTCAAAAAGATGGGCGGCATCTCGCAGGTGATGGGCATGATGCCGGGCATGAGCAAACTCAAGATCAAGGAGAGCGATTTCGACGAAAAGAAGGTCGACCGCCTCAAAGCGATGATCCTCTCCATGACCAAAAAAGAGCGCGAAAAGCCCGAGATCATCAACTCTTCCCGCAAAAAGCGCATCGCGGCTGGCTCGGGAACTTCGGTTCAGGAGATCAACCAGCTTCTCAAACAGTTCGAACAGACAAAACTCATGATGAAACAGTTCAAGAGCGGCAAACGCCTGCCGTTTATGCGGTAAGCGCGCACTGCTGCGAGGGGGGGGATTATGGAGTGGAAACAGGTGCAAACCGATGAAGATATACGGGAATTGCAGGATGCGTACAGTTGGTTTCACGATGCATGTATTGTTTCCGCGCAGTATGTGAGCGGCACGCATGTCGCAGAGGACGGCGCGATGTGGTTCGGCCCCGGCGAGCAGCGCCTGTCGGTGCTTTTTCACAGCCAATGGGAGCCGTATTACCTCGAACTGTATTTCGAGGGCGTGCGCCGTTTTCGGCTGATCGGATTGCAGGACAATTACCTGAACGAGATCTTTGAGGCATTCATCAAATTTTTCGACGGAATTTTGCCGTGCGAGCATTTTGCTCATCCCCGCGTGATCGTGTGGTCGAACAGCGAGTTCGATCCGAAATCCGTCGGCGAAGGTTTGGAAGAGCCTGCCGAATCATACATTATCGCAAGTTCCCTCAAATGGCGCATTGCAGACGGCCCGAACGGAAGCGTTCTTCCCCGCGAAACAGAAGAAGAGTAAAATTTTCCGCCTGTCAGGTAAAAATGCTTGACAGGCGTTTTTTATAGGAGTATAATGGCAATGTTACGGTGAAAGGCCGCGCAAAACAAAGCAAAAAATATTTTTCTGTAAAGGAGCAATACAATGGCAGTTAAAATGAGACTTACGAGACTGGGCGACAAAAAAAGCCCCTTCTACCGCATCGTCGTTGTAGACAGCCGCAAGGCGCGCGACGGCGAGTACATTGAAAAGATCGGGCATTACAATCCGACCGTACAGCCGGAGGACATCGTGATCGACGAAGCGAAGGCGAAAGACTGGCTTTCGAAAGGCGTGCAGCCCACCGAAACGGTGAAGACGCTGCTCATCCGCCAGGGGATCATGGAAAAGTCCACGAAGCTTTCCGCGCCCAGGACGAAAGTTCGCAAAAAGAAGTAATCGAGGCGGGGGAACGGATCAATGCTGGAACTTGTGAAATACGTCGTGGAGCAGTTTGCCGAGCATAAAGACGAGATCGAGTACCGTGTCGAAGAAAAGGACAACGCGACGGACATCGTCGTGGTTCTGGAAGAGTCGGACATGGGCAAGGTCATCGGCAAGCAGGGCAAGATTGCCAAGGCGCTGCGCACGCTTGTCCGCTGTGCGTCTGCCAAAGAAGGCAAAAAATACAACATTGAGATCAAAGAAAAGGGCAAGGCGGAATAACGGCATTGCCTCAGAGGGAAAAGCGATTTTCCCTCTTTTTTCTATGGAGTGAATATGCGCGAAAAACTCGTTATCGGTCAGATACTCAAGCCGCAGGGCATCCGCGGCGAACTCAAAGTCAAGCCTCTTCTGGACGACGCATCGGATATCAAGAGTTTCCGCACCGCCTTTGTGGACGGAAAGGAATATCGGATTTTGTCTGCGCGTGCGGGCGGCGGGTTTGCCTATCTGACCCTTTCCGGCGTTGCCGACAGGAACGCCGCCGAGCTGCTGCGCGGCAAAGAGGTGGAGGGCCTTCGGCAGGAAGCGCCCGCGCCCGCAGAGGGAAGGTATTATATTGTCGACCTCATCGGCTGCGAAGTGGTCACGAAAACGGGGGTACGTATGGGTGAAATCACCGACGTTCTGCCCGCGCATACGGATATTTTCGTGCTTTCGGACGGGAAAAAGGAGATCATGTTTCCTGCGGCGGAAGGTGTGGTCGAGGACGTGGACGTGGAGAAGAAACAGATCACGGTAAACGAAAAACGCTTTAACGAGGTAGCAGCCGAGCAATGAAAGGGCAAAAGGGGGAAGAAAAACTCGTCTTTTATGCGGGCGGCGGAAAAGATTCAAAAAAACGCCGCAAGCTGCTGTTGATCGGCTCGGGTATTTTCGGCGGATTTTTTCTGTTTGTGGCTGTAATGACCTTTATTTCGGCCGAATGGGCGGCGGCGATTGTCTTTTTGTTTTTTTCAATTCTTGCCGTTGCGTTTTTTCTGTTTGCGTGGTTTTTTGATCGTAAGATTATGCGCCCTGCATATAAGCGTATTGAGTTTTATTCGGACCGCGTCGTGTTCTGGCACGAACAGGCGTGGGCATGGCCGAGCATGGAGGCGCGCTACGAGGATATCCGCGGCGCCTGCATCAATAAGGCGGACGAATACGGCGATCATGTCCGCGCAAGAGGAAGATGTACCGATTATGACGTCGACACCCTATGCGTGTATTGTAAAAACGGGGAATATATTCTGTTTGGCGTGCATAAGTGGGGCGAGGAGTATTCTCGCCGCATTTTGGACGAGATATTACGCCGCGCGGACGCGCCCGAAAGCGTGCCCGAGGAAGGCGAGTACGGCAGCGGAAGTGATAATGCGAAGGAAGGCTTTTCCGCGCTCGGCGTAGAGGAAGAGCCTGAACCGGAAGATGATCCCCAAGAGAACAGATTTGATATCGAGATGATTGTAGGGTGCGAAGTGTATACGGAAAAAGGCATACGTATAGGTAAAATCGTGGACGTTTTTCCGGAAAAAACAGATATTTACAGAATAGAAACGGGCAGCAAAGAAATAGATATTTCCGTCGAGGAAGACTTGATTCTCGAAATGGATGTACAAAAAAAGAAAATAGTATTCGATTCGGATAAATACTTCGCACAGCTACAGAAAAATAAATAAACAAATACGCAGACGAAGGGAGAAAAGTCATGAAATTTTTGCAAAAATTAAGCCGGAAAAACGCTGATTTATACGGCTCGGAAGCCGTGACGATCGCCTTTTTGGGCGACAGCGTCACGCACGGATGTTTTGAGCTGCGGCTCGTGAGCGACACCGCTTTCGACACCGTCTACGAACGGGAAAACGCCTATTCGGCGAGGCTCGTGCGCATGCTGAGCAAACTTTTCCCGCGCGCGCAGATCAATCTGGTAAACGCGGGCATCAGCGGCGACAATGCGCCGAATGGCGCCAAGCGCCTCGCGCGGGACATTTTGCCGCATCATCCCGATCTGACCGTCGTCTGCTATGGTCTGAACGACTGCATGGCCGGCCCGGAAAAAGAAAAGCGCGCGGCGTATGTATCCGCCCTGCGCGAAATCTTCACGAAGCTGAAAGAGAGCGGCAGCGAAGTCATCTTCATGACGCCCAACATGATGTGCGAATATGTCGACCCCAACATTCTGCACGCGGCACTGCGTGCGCCGGCAGAGAGCGTCGTTGCGGTCACCAAAGAGGGCAGACTGGAAGCGTATCTGGAGGATGCGAAAGGGGCGGCTATTGAATGCGGCGCGAAGGTGTGCGACTGTTTTGCACGCTGGAAAAATCTGCGTGCGGCGGGCGTGGACACCACGGCGCTTCTGAGTAACCACATCAATCATCCCACGCGCGAAATGCATGATCTGTTTGCGATCTCCCTGTTGGAAACGATTTTTGAAGAATGAAGATCGACATTTTGACCCTCTTTCCCGAGATGTTTGCGCCCCTTTCGGCGAGCATACTGGGCAGGGCACAGAAGGAAAAGAAAATAAGCATCAACGTCGTGAATATCCGCGACTATTCGGAAGACAAGCACAAAAAGTGCGACGATTACCCCTTCGGCGGCGGCGCGGGCATGGTGATGACGCCCCAGCCCATCGGTTCGGCGATCGCGGCGCTTGACCCGGAACACAGGGCGCGCCGCATCTATCTTTCCCCCAAGGGAGAAACTTTCCGCCAGCAGAAGGTGTTCGAGCTGCTCGGATACGAGCATATCATTCTTCTGTGCGGGCATTACGAGGGGATTGATCAGCGCGTCATCGACCTTTTTATCGACGAAGAGATCAGCATCGGCGACTATGTCCTCACGGGCGGCGAGTTGCCCGCGATGGTCGTGGCGGATTGCCTTGCGCGGTATGTGGAAGGGGTGATCAATACCTCTTCGCTGGTGCAGGAGAGTTTTTCGGAAAACGCGCTGGAATACCCGCAATACACCCGTCCGGTGGAATACGGCGGGCTCGCGGTGCCGGAAGTGCTGCGCAGCGGCAACCACGCCGAGATCGACAAATGGCGTCGTGAGCAGTCGGAAAAGCTCACCCGCGAAAAGCGGCCAGATCTGCTGGAGAAGTAAAATGTGGTTAATTTATAAACATACCTCTCCCAGCGGAAAGGTCTATATAGGGCAAACAAGAAAAGGGGCTGCAGAACGTTGGAGAAGCGGCAAGGGATATACATTTAATCCCAGAACTAGATTTTCATGTGCAATAAAAAAATATGGATGGGATGCTTTTCTACATGAAATCTTAGAAGATAATATTGAAAGCCAAACATTGGCTAATGAACGAGAAAAATATTGGATTGGCTTTTATAATTCTTATGACTTTAATTATGGGTATAATATGACAATAGGAGGTGATTCAATTAGTTTTGAGGCTGTCGATAAGGCAAGAACGACGATACAGCAAAAAAAGAGAAATAAAATAGATTTTATAGTTTGTTATGAGTTAATGAAATTTTTTCCGAATCCAACTATAGCGCTTGAATGGTTTATAAGCAATGGTTATAGTAATAATTATAAAAAGAAAAATCCGATAATTAAAGTAATAGGCAAAGAGAATTTAACTTGTTTTGGGTTTCATTTTTGTCGAATGGTTGATTTTTTTAATTATAAACCAGTTGATAAAAATGTTTCTAATGAGAAGAAAGGGCATAAAATAAAAATTATTTGTGTGGATACTGGAGATATTTTTGAAAGTCTGACTGAGTGTTCTAGATTAACAGGAATAAAGACTCAATATTTATCAAGAGCATGTAAAAAACATTCTTGTACGAAAGGTTTCTATTTTGCTTATTTAGAAGGGTATAATGAAAGCGATTGGGAAAAATATGAAAGGAAGAAGAGCAATTCAAAAATTAGAAAACCTGTTTATTGTTTAGATTTGGACAAGGAGTGGGAATCTTATACAGAATGTTGTAAAGAATTAAAAATTAGTTCAGGTGAATTATCTAGATTATTAAAATATCAAAATCCTCTTTGTATATATAAAACCATAAAAGGTTTACATTTTTGTTTTAGTTATGAAAAAGAATATGCCACTTTAGGTGAAAGAAAATCAATTAGGAGTGATTCAAGAAAAGTTTATTGTGTAGAATTAAAAATGACGTTTAATTCAATCACAGAAGCAGAAAAATTTTTTAATATTAAAAATTTACTAAAATGTTGTAATAACTGGAAATATACATCAGGTGGTTATCATTGGTGCTTTGAGGAAGATATTAAGAATTTTCGTAAGATAGAGCAGGTTGATAGAATATTTAGGAATGGACAAGCAAAGAGAGTTATCAATCTGACTACAGGAGAAATATTTGATTCTATATCTGGAGCGGCAAGAAGAATAGGAAGGAATCCCACAACACTTTCGGAGGCAATTAAGAAAAACACAAAGTGTGCAGGTTGTTTTTGGCGCTTTGATAATTAAAAATAATATAAATCACCTGCGCGTTTGAAAATCACACTTTTCAAAAAGCGCCCCCAAATTGCCGAAAACATTCGGCACAAGCGGAAAAGGTGAATGCCGCGTTTTCTATAAAGGGGAGCCCCTAAACAAACAGGGCATCCCGAAAAAGATTTGCGCAGCAAAGATTTTTTGGGAAGAGGAGCAACAAGCGTATAAGAGCAAGCGGCGATTAGCCGCGCGCGAAAATTACCTTGTTGCGACGAGGCAGAGGAAAAACCGAGCGCCGAGCCGTCGCAAAGCGCGCGGCGAACGGTGGGTTTTTCCTGAGAATCACGGAAAATTCGTGAACACTTTTCACGAATTTTCGTGAACAAAAATAAGGAGTTCTATGCAGCACATCCAATGGTTTCCCGGCCACATGACCAAGGCGATGCGCATGATGGAGGAGAGCGTCCGGCTTGTGGACGGGGTTCTCGTCGTGCTCGATGCGCGCGCGCCGGCGGCCACGATCAACAAAAAACTCAACAGGCTTTTCGGCGGGAAACCCGTGCTGTACATCCTCAACAAGGCGGACCTTGCGGATGACAAAAAGACGGACGCCTCCCTTTCCGCCTTCTCGAAGGCGGGCATGGCGGCCCTCAAATGCGCGGCGACCCGCCAGGGTTCGGCCCGCGCGATCGCCGCTCGCGTGGGAGAGCTTCTCCGCGAAAAATTCGCCAAAGACGAGGCGAAGGGGATGGAGCGCGTCCCCAAACTGATGGTCTGCGGCGTGCCGAACACGGGCAAGAGCAGCGTGATCAACGCGCTCGGCGGCGGAAAGCGCGCCGCCACCGGCGACAAGGCGGGCGTCACGCGGGGCAAACAGTGGATCCGCTGTGCAGGGTTCGAGCTCCTCGATACCCCGGGCACCATGCCCCCTTCCTTCGATGATCAGACGCTTGCGCGGCACCTCGCCTACATCGGCAGCATCAACGACGACATCCTGGACATGAGCGAACTCGCCCTCGAATTTTTGCGCGAAATTTCGGTAACGTACCCCGATTTTTTGCGCGAACGGTACGAAATCGAAGACTTTTCTTCGCCGCTTGCCATGTACGAACAGGTGTGCCGGCGCCGCGGTTTTATGCTGCGGGGCGGCGACTTTGATTATGAGCGCGGTGGAAAGGCGATCATCGACGATTTCCGCAAAGGCCGGCTGGGGGCGATCTCTTTGGAATGCGCCGCCGACTATGCGGATTCTCTCCGCTGAGAGGATCGCAAAGGATGACAAATGCAGAGACGAAAGAAGATCGAGCGGGACAAGCTCGCATATGAAAAGGAGATGCTGACTCTCGGCGCCGAGTACATTGCCGGCGTAGACGAGGTGGGGCGGGGGCCGCTGGCAGGGCCGGTCGTCTGTGCGGCGGTCATACTTCCCCTCGGCGAGGGGGAGCTCATAGAAGGCGTGGACGACAGCAAGAAGATCCGGGAGGAAAAGCGCGAACAGCTTGCCGCCCTCATCCGCGAGCGGGCGATCGCCTACAAGATCTGTCTGGAGAGCCCCGAGACCATCGACGAGATCAACATTTTAGAGGCGACCAAGCGGTGCATGAAGCGGGCGGTGGAAGGACTTTCGGTGCAGCCGGACATCGTGTTTGTGGACGGAAATTTCCGTATCCGCATCGATCTCCCGCAGCAGAACATCGTGCGCGGGGATGCGCTCTCTTACAGTATCGGCGCGGCGAGCATCCTCGCCAAAGTCTATCGCGACGCGCTCATGCGCGAATACGACAAAGAGTATCCCTGCTACGGCTTTGCGCGGAACAAGGGGTACGGCACGGCGGAGCATCTTGCCGCCGTCAAGGAGTTCGGCCCATGTCCGATACACAGGCGATCCTTTCTAAAAAAGATCTCGGCAGAAAAGGAGAGCGGCGCGCCGCAAAATTTCTGAAAAAGAAGGGTTACAAGATCCTCAAGCTCAACTACAAGACCCCATTCGGCGAAGCGGACATCGTGGCGCTCTGCGAAGACACCGTCGTTTTCTGCGAGGTGAAGACCCGTCTTTGTGAGAAATTCGGAACGCCCGCCGAGGCGGTGGAGAGGCACAAGCAGAGGCGCTACGCGGATATCGCGCGCTGGTTTCTCGCGCGGATGCGCAGGGAGGACGTCAATGTGCGCTTCGACGTAGCGGAAGTGTTTGCCGACCATATCAGCCATATCGAGGGCGCTTTCGGGATGCCGGAGGGGTATTTTTGCGGAAAAAGGCGATAAAATTCGCGGAAATTCGGAAAAAATCCCAAATGACGTATAAAAATTGTTGCACACAGGCGAAAATTATGATAAAATAGCAAAAGACTTCGGGCGGTCCTCTGGCAAATGCGGCCACGAACGCTTCGTACAATGGAGGTAAAGTCGATGAAAGGATTGATCGAGGCGATCGAAAAGGAAAACCTCAAGGACAGCGTTCCCGCTTTCAACGTAGGCGACACCGTAAAGGTCAGCGTAAAAGTCGTCGAGGGCACGCGCGAGAGGCTCCAGGCCTTTGAAGGCGTTGTGATCGCAAAGAAAAACGGCGGTATCCGCGAAACGTTTACCGTGCGCAGGCTCTCTTACGGCGTAGGGGTGGAGCGTACTTTCCCGGTGCATTCTCCCAAGATCGCGAACATCACCGTGATCCGCAAGGGCAAAGTGCGCAGGGCGAAACTGTACTATCTGCGCGGACGCACCGGCAAAGCGGCGAAGATCAAAGAAGTTCGCTGAGCCATGCGGCATCTGCCGCGAAGCCCCGCATGCGGGGCAAACCACAAAATTTTTGTTTGCCGCCGGGTAAACAAGACGCATTTAAGCGTCGGGTGCCGCATCGTTAGGCCTTAGAAGATGCGCCGCTCGGCGCTTATTTTTTTGTCTATCCGCACCATGCTATGAAAAAATGCGCCGCCGCATCCGCATTTTCAGATACGGAGTTTGGAAAAAAGAGTGCGGGATGGCATGTTGGTGCTTTCCGGTTTTTCGGCCGCGCCGCGCTTGGCAAGCGCGGCGCGTGTTTGCGTGCAGATAGGGGCGCACGACCGGAATATTGAGGTACGTCTATGAAAAACGAGCTGCTTTCCAAATTTTTCCGCTATGCTCTGCCCGGGATGTTCGGGATGCTGGGCATTTCCTGCTATATTCTGGCGGACACCTTTTTTATTTCGCTGGGCATAGGCATGAACGGCGTGGCGGCGCTCAATCTCGCGATGCCCTCGTACAGCCTGGTGCACGGCCTGGGTCTGCTTCTGGGCATGGGCGGGGCCATCCGTTTTTCGGTGCTGAAAAGCCGCGGCGACGGCCGGGGCGCGAGTGCGGTCTTTACCGCGGTGTGTCTGATCGGGGCGGGAATAGCGGCTGTCCTCATCACCGTCGCCGCCCTTTTTTCAAGGCAGATCGTCACTCTCCTCGGCGCGGAGGGGGAAGTTCTGGAAATGGCGGATACCTACCTGCGGATGCTCCTCTTCTTTTCGCCCGCATTTCTCCTCAACGACATTCTCGTCTGTTTTGTCCGCAGCGACGGCGCCCCCAAACTTTCGATGGCATCGGTGCTGGCGGGCAGCCTTTCCAACGTCCTGCTCGATTATATCTTCATCTTTCCGTGCGGATGGGGGATGTTCGGCGCCATTCTGGCCACGGGGCTGGCTCCCTGCATCGGGGTCTGCATGAGCAGTCTGCATTTTCTCCGACGCCGCAACAGTTTCGGCTTTACAAAAGGGCGCTTCTTGCGCTATGCGGCGCCCTGCTTTGCGCTCGGCCTGCCCTTTCTGGCCGAACAGATCTCCACGGGCGCGGTCATCGTGGCCTTCAATTTTATCCTGTTGAGGCTGGCAGGGAACCCGGGCGTCGCGGCTTACGGCGTGGTGGCCAACCTCTCGCTTGTGGTCATTTCGCTGTTTACCGGCCTTGCACAGGGGGTACAGCCGCTGTTCAGCCGTGCCCACGGGGAGGAAGATGCGGAAACTTCCCGCCGCCTCCTTGTCTGTGCCGCGACGTTCGCGCTCGCCTTGGCAATCGCCGTCGCCGCCGCGGTGGCGGCCTGCGCGTCGCCCATCGCCCGCATTTTCAACAGCGAAGGAGACGCGCTCATGCAGTCCATCGCGGTGCCGGGCCTGCGTCTGTATTTCATCGCCGCGCCCTTTGCAGGGTTCAATATCGTGCTGTGCAGCTTCTTCGCCGCCGGCGAACGCGCCCTCCCCGCACAGCTTCTCACCTTTCTGCGCGGTTTTCTCCTTCTTCTCCCCGCCGCGTTCGCCTTTTCCGCGCTGTGGGGCGTTACGGGCGCCTGGCTCTCCTTCCCCGCGGCGGAATTTCTCACCGCGGCGCTGGGCGCGGCGCTCTTGTTTGCGCACAGGAAAAACAAAAAGGGCGGCAGGGGACAGGCGATCGGCCCCGCCGCAGGAAAGCCTGACGTAAAAGATATTTCCGCCGCAGGCGAGCTTTGAAAAAAGCTTCTTTCGCATCACGCTCGGAAAGGGGTGCCCCGCC
>CAKNQN010000002.1 GCA_930990665.1 uncultured Clostridia bacterium | reverse complement strand
CTAAACTGTTTGTGGTATTAGATGAGTCTCTCATTTTAATATCCTCCGATTGTGTACTTTTTTCTGACTGGCAGGTCAGCTTTTATTTTACACAATCGGAGTCCTTTTTTCAAGATTCATCGGTTAACCTCAACTCAACCACGCGACTATCGCGTGGTTTTTCTTTATATCAAAGAAAAATGCACGACTACCGCCGTGCATTTTATAAAAAAACTTATTTACTACTTTCCGACAGAGGCAGAAAGAATTTCAAAGAGCTCCTGTTCGGTAAAGAGGATGGCGCAATTCTTTTTGTTCTTCGCCGTCTTTTCAGCCCAGGCGCGCAGCGTTTCCTGCGGGAAGCGTTCCCGTTCGCCGAGAAGCGCCTCCATTTTCCGCGCAAAGGCGTCCGCATCCATTCCGAGAGCGTCAAACACCCGCCGCGTGCGACGCTCATCCTTTTGCAGGCAGCGTTTCAAAAAAGCGGGCAGGAGCAAGCCGTTTGCCCTGCCGTGCGGGATTCCGCAGTGATAAGTCAGGGAATATCCCATCGAGTGCACGGGACTTGTGCCGGTATTGGCGATCACCATTCCGGCGAGCGCGGCGCCGCAGAGGAGATTCCGGCGGCTTTCCTCCGAATACATACCGGAAAGCAAATTTTCATATTCGCTAAGAAGAAGAGACAATGCCCGCACCGCGAGCGCATCCGACGCCTCCCCCGCCTTGACGGACAACATCCCTTCCGCGGCATGGGAGATCGCATCGACCGCCGTATTGACCGTAATCTCCTGCGGCAGATGCAGCGTATAGCGGCTATCTAAAAAAGCGAGTTTCGGAAAAAGCGAGGGAGCGGAAATGCTTTGTTTTGTCTCTATGTCGTCGCGCGTGAGAATGGAGTAGGGCGTGACTTCGCTGCCCGTTCCCGCCGTGGTGGGAATGTGGACCATAGGCAGGACGTCGGGACCGATCTCCTCCGAAAAAAGGGCGTGACCGGGCTGCCGCGCAAGGAGCGCGATCGCCTTGGCCGCATCCATCGGCGATCCCCCGCCGATCGCAACGACAAACTCTGCGCCGAACTTTCTCGCGGCTTCGCCGCCCTTTCGCACACATTCGACCGTCGGATTCTGCGGAATATCGTCAAAGACCGCGAAAGATTGTCCGTTGGCACGCAATGCATCTTCCGCATCTGCAAGCGAACCGTTACCGCGAGAACTTTTCCCCGTCACGATGAGGGCACGCCGCCCGAAATCCGCAAAAAGCCCGGCATGCGCGCGCACACATCCTTGCCCCTCAATCACGCGGACGGGCATATAAAACTGTGTTTCCATGAAAATCTCTCCGTTATTGAATAAAAATACGGCATAGAACCGTAAACTTACGAAATCTATTCTAAAAATTCACGATAAACAGCGGCTTTCCCGCTAATAATGAAGCACAAAAAAATTAAGTTTGCACTCGATTCATTCGAAGCATCGAAAAATAGTCGCCGTACTGTCGTTTGGCACCCTGGTTAAGATGCCGATGAAAAAAGTATTTACAGTATAACATACTTATGCAACACAGTCAATGCATAGCCGAAAATCCTGCGAAAAGAAAAGACGTCCCGCTTTCAAAAGCGGGACGCCTTTCCAACAGTTTTCGGCCAGGTTTTAACCGACAAAATAATTGTTGAGTGCGGAGACGAGCGCATCGATGGACGACTGAATGATGTCCTCATCCACCCCCGCGCCCCAATAGGATTTACCGTCCTTTTCGACGCCGACAAAGGAGAGTGCCTGCGAATCGGATTTTTCGCTGAGAGCATGCTGTTCGTAGGTCGTGAGCACGAACTGAATATCAAAATATTTTTTCAGAGCGTTGGTCACCGCATCCAGGCGCCCGTTCCCTTCTGCCTCGATCACCGACTTCTTGCCTTTACGCTCTACGGTCACAGCGGCGCTGATACCTTCCGGAAGCTGCCGGAAGTGGCATTCTGGGACGGAAAACGCGCTGCGCTTGTTCACAAATTCGCGCAAAAACACATCGTACACTTCGGCAGGTTTGAGCTCTTTGTGCGTGTGGTCGGACACCCCTTTTGCGGCATAACCCATCGCCTCTTTGAATTTCGGAGGAAGGTCGATGCCGTAATTTTCCTGCAAAATGAAGTTTACGCCGCCCTTGCCCGACTGGCTGTTGATGCGGATGACATCCGTCTGATATTCCCTGCCGACGTCCTGCGGGTCGATGGGAAGGTACGGCACATTCCAATGCTTCGTATCGTGCGTGCGGCGCCACTGCATGCCTTTGGCGATGGCGTCCTGATGACTGCCGGAAAAGGCCGCAAAGACGAGCGAACCCGCATACGGCTGACGGGGCGACACCTGCATCTGCGTATACTCGGAATATTTGGCACAGATCTCCGGCATAAAGGAAAAGTCGAGCTGCGGATCCACGCCCTGCGAAAACATATTCATGGCGATAGACACGATGTCCGCATTGCCCGTGCGCTCACCGTTTCCGAACAGGGTGCCCTCCACCCTGTCCGCACCGGCCAGAAGCCCCATCTCGGTGGCCGCCACGGCGCAGCCGCGGTCGTTATGCGGGTGCAGGCTGAGCACCACGTTTTCGCGGTGCAAAAGATTTTTCGACATATATTCGATCTGCTGCGCGAAGACGTGCGGCATCGCGTTTTCGACGGTCGCGGGCAGGTTAATGACTGCCTTGCGTTCGGGCGTCGGCTGCCATACGTCGAGCACGGCATTGCAAACTTCCAGCGCGTATTCGGGTTCGGTACCCGTGAACGATTCGGGGCTGTACTCAAACCGGTAATCGGCGCCCGCCTCGTCGGTGAGCTGTTTCAGAAGCTTTGCCCCTTCCACCGCGATCTTTTTGATCGCCTGCTTATCCTTTTTGAAAACCTGCTCTCGCTGGGCCACAGACGTGGAATTGTACACATGCACGATCACGTTTTTGGCGCCGCGAATCGCATCAAACGTCCTGCGGATGATGTGCTCGCGGGCCTGCGTGAGCACTTGTACGGTCACGTCGTCGGGAATGAGCCCGTTCTCGATCAACGTGCGGAGAAAGGTAAATTCCGTCTCGCTCGCGGCGGGAAACCCCACCTCGATCTCCTTGAACCCCACTTTCAAAAGCAGCTTAAAAAATTCGACCTTCTGCCCGAGGGTCATCGGCTCGATGAGTGCCTGGTTTCCGTCGCGAAGATCCACACTGCACCACACGGGCGCATGGTCAACGGCATCCTTTTCCGCCCAGTCCATGCACCGCACAGGCGGAAGAAAATACTGCTTGGTATACTTCTGATAATTTTTCATGGCTTCTCCTTGTTCCGCAAAAGCGGTAAAAAATACCCGTTTCCGACTCGTAAAGAGACGAAAACGGGTTTCGCGGTACCACTCTTCTTCGCGCAAAAATTTGCGCGCACTCTGCAAATACTTGCCTTACGGCGCATATTCCGCTCTTTTAACGGCGAGCGCCCGTCCCGCATCTACTCGGCAAACCTTTCGTTCGGGCCGCTCCGCGGCGAGTTCTCCCGTCCTCTTCGATCGCCTTGCACCGGCCGGCGATTCTCTGTAACCTGAAAGATCGGGGTACTGTTCCGCATCATCGCGTTTGAGAATATTGATTGTTATTACAATAACACAATCCGCCCGACTTTGTCAAGCGTTTCTGCAAAAATCCCTGTCGAATTTTTGCGTTTCCCTTCTCAGATGGCGCCGGAAACACCCTGGAAAGGATCTTCGCACGCCCAGTAGGTACGCGTCTCCGTCTTCGTTCCGCTCGTGACACTCGTAGCGGAGAAGTTCCCTTCCGTGCGCGCGCCGGAGATGTCCGCACCGTTGCTTTGCAGCATTTCCAAAACATGCAGGCACTTTGCTCTCGCTTCGGAATCCGCACCCGGATCCACATGTTCCAGCTGCATATTCAGAAGAACGATTTCGCCGGCAATATTCAGATCGGCCGTCAGATTCGTCAAATCGTACCGATCCGCGCCCGATTCATCCTTTTCGGAGAAAGCACGGCGGATCTTCACGGTCAGATCGCCGAGTGTATCGTCACCCGCGATCGCCCCCACACTCAACGTCAGAGTGTAGGTATCGTTTTCAAAGAGATAGCCCTTGACCATCTCGCCGGCATCCTTATCCGTACCGCCTGAATTTCCGCCATTGTTGATCGCCGTTGTGATCGCGCTTTTTGCCGTGTCGCCTACATTCAATATATAATAGACCTGATCGAGAATTCCGGTAACTCCGCCCGCAAAAAATTCATTCAGCGGCATAATGCGGTAATCATACTGCAAAATTGCGGTCTCGGTAAATTCCGACGTGACGTTATAAGTTCTCTTCTCCTCGACGTGGAATTTCCCGAGATGGAAACTGCTTTGCGCAGAAAGAAACTTGCGGCTGACATCCTTAGTGGAGGTGGTGCTGACCTGTTTATCCGTCTGGCGCAGCATATACACCGTTCCGTCCTGAATGACGATCTCCGTCACCGTATCGGACGCGATCACGCTGACCGAACCAAACAGCACGCTCACTTTGGGCACGCTCGCGCGAATGTACAGGTAAGGCTCCTTCTCGGTGGGGCTTTCACCCCCTTCGAATCCGACGCGGATATCCAGATCGACAGGGACCTCTACGCTCCATATCTTTATATCGATGGTGAGCGTGATCGTACCGCTGAGACGATACCCGCCACCGTCCGCATATCTGTAAGCGTATTCGAGATCCTGCAAGAGCTGTGCGATCGTGGAAATATCGATGTATCCGGTCAGGTCCGCGGGTGCCGCGACGGGCGAAGCGTCCTTCAAAGCGGACACCGAAAGGGCGATCTCGCCATTGCCGTCGGAAAGCCCCCCCACCTGTACGACGAGGTTGCCGGCATCGTCCCTGACCAGGGAGACCGCCGCACCGCTTTCCGCCTGCGCAGGCGCATCCGTTTCAGCCGTCTGCGCGACAGAAAGAACGCCTTCTGTCTGCGCGGAGGGCGCCGCATATTCTTCCACGATCCCGACAAGCAGCCGACACCATGCTTCCGTATCCATCACGCCGAAGATGCCGCTGTGGATGCTCGCATAATAATTGTTGAGGATGTTCTCGACGAACGCGTAGTAATAGACGTTTTCGTCGATGCCGAGGATGGGCGAAAGGATGGGCAGGACGGTCTTACCCGCCGCGAACAGCTGCGAAACGGGAAGCATCACGCGGAGCGCCGTGGGCGCATCCGGCGCCTTGGTGGAGTATGTGATATACACCCACGAGGCACCCTCTTCACCCTCCGCAATGATCAGGTGCAGATAATGCTCGCCCTTCACCGTCTTCTGTCCGTCGGTGAGCACAGGGTTTCCCGCCTCGTCCGTCGTATATTCAACGACGGAAGCGGTGAAATCGAGGTACAGCGAAATCTGTGCGCTGTCCGCACTGTCTGCCAACTGTACCCGGCCTCCGAGGGCCACTTCAAGCGCAGGCGCGGAGTAAGTCAGATCCAGTCCGATATATTGCGAGCCCGCCGCTTGCGTATAGGCGTTCAGCAAAAATTCAAATACATTGGCGCAGCGATCCGACTCGGGCAGCGCGGGGAAAGAGACCTTCCCGTTCGCCGCGTTCAGCCCTGCGGCCACGTCGCTGAAGGTGACGTTGCCCAAAGACAGTTTATCGCAATGCGCCTCGATGCCGTCCGTCCCCGAAGAGAGGATAAGGCCGAGCGAAGGCGCACCCTCCCCGAATAGTTTTGCAAGGTCTGCGGCAACCGACAAGCCGCCTTCCCCGACGGAAATGCGGATCGCAGTAAAGAGCGCGTCGATATTCAAACCGTTTTCGCCGAACAGAGCGATGAGCGGAGAAGCTGCCGTCTGGCCGCTCTTGCCCGCCAGCACGGAAAGTTCATCGATGACCGTCTTCCAATCATCCTGCGAGACCTTCATCCAAGCCCCGCCCAGCGAAAAGAGAATGTCGCCGTCGACATATGCCGCAAGGATTTCGGGCAGACCGTCCGCACGGATGAGAAGCGAGATCTGCAAGCCTTCGGCAAACCGCACTTTTCCCTCGATCTGCACGCCGATCTGCAGCGTATTTCCTTCCGTTTGGGGCAGAAGCTGTTCATCTTTCAGGGAAATTTCCCCTTCGAGGAAGAAATCGACCCCCTCTGTGACGACAAAATTCTCGGGAGGCAAGACCTGCCCGCTCAGCCCGCCGAGGGACAGCGAAACGCCGCCGAGCGAAAGGGCGAACGCGCCCTGTGTCCTGTCGAATCCGAGCGAAAGGGTGTCTGCGGAAAGCCCCGCCGACTGCAGCACTTTTTGCAGATCGATATCGAAGAGATCTTCCACCGTCGCGGAAAGTGTCGGCACATCCAGCGCGGCAAAGAGCGTTTCGTTGTCCAGCGAGAGTCCCGCAAAGAGGGTGTCATAGTCGATCGCCAGAAGCGCAGATACGACGTCTGCCGCCGAGATCTGCGGCATCTGGGGCAACTGCAGAGAAAGCGCATCGCCCGCCATGTTCCGCAGGAGCGTTTCCGCTTCCGAAAGGGTGGTCCTGACGCAGAAACCGTACACATCCAGCCACACATCTTCGCCGATGAGCGTGCACTGTACAGGTATTTCGAGAGCACCCAGGCGCACGAGAATATCCACAGCAAGGCGAACACCCCCCTGCGACAGATCGACAAGCGCTGTGCCGTCGACAAAGATATTTTTCACAGCGTCTTCGTATCCGAAGCCGACTGTGTATTTTTTGCCCTGCAAAAGGGCGATGATCTCCTCTATGTAAGGGGCAAGGTCCACGGCGCCAGCCTCGTCCGGAATGGGCACCTGCGCGCCGCCCGCGGCAGGCTCCACCGCAATGCGGATATCCATGCCGAGTGCCTGCATTTCCGCATCGATCTTCGTCCAGGTGTAACTGTCCCCCTCGCCTTCCATGGTGAAGCCGACCCGAAGCGTAAAGCCTCCGAAACCGATCTCCAGCGGAATATAATTGGGTGTCCAGTCTTCGCCCACGCTGAAAAGGGAGCTCTCTGCACTTCCGACTTCTTCCGAAAGCGTCTGTGCTCCGTTTCCGGCCGCAGTCCCCGCTGCTTCGTTACGGCTCAAAAGCGCCGCAAGCGAAAGTTTGCCGCACAGATCGCCGTATTGCACCGTCAGAACGCCCGCGCGAAGCTGCAGGAGAAGTCCGCCCAGACGGGCGCGCACTTCGAGGGCGGAGAGGATCTCGCCCGCATCGATGCTGCCGCCCGAAGCGAGCCCCTCGATGTCCAGCCCGCGCAGGGAGAGAAAAACGTCACCCTCTGCCCGGCCGTCCCCGACCAGCGCGCTGAGGCGCAGCGTCGTATCCTCTTCGAGAAGGGGCGCGACCCCATCCATCAGATAATCGAGTGCGCCCTTTTCCTGCGCTGCCGTACCCGTCGACTGCGCATCGGCATAATTTGCAAAGTAGTCTGCATAGGCAGATACGTCGATATCCGCCTCATCATAGGAATAAGTGATCTCCGTGCTGCCGCTGCATTTGGCAGGGAACCCCATTTTTTTCGTAGAATACGTTTCGCTGACGACGACCTTCTGCACCGTCCAATCGGCAGTAAAAGAAAGGGTCATTGTCAGTTCCGAAAAGTCGGGGGCGCCGTTCAGTCCGCCCATCGTGACCATCTGGCGGACATAATATTCCACGGCCGTGGCGGGATCCAGCTGAATGGTCAGTGTGTACAGCCCGCCTTCCTGCGCGAGCGGAGAAATTTCCAAAACCGTTTGCTGATTGACGATATAATCGGAAAATTCGGTGCCCCATGCCCCGTAAGCGAGGGAATATTCCTCCCGCTCCAGGATCTCGTACGGATCGCCCGCATTCCAGGCATAGCCGCGGCGGTCAAAGCTGTCCTCTTTCCATTCGGAAGGAGAGACCGCACCTTTCCGGATGACCGCTTTGTCCGCCCCGTAAAATTTCTGCAAAGATACGTCGTCGGGCAGAAGACCGCTGAGCATTCCCCCGTCGCTCCAGCTGAAAGTGCTGGCGATCATCACGCCGTCTTTGTAATCCTTTCCCCCTTTGATGTATTGCTTGACGCCCGCGGCGTTGACCTGTGTGTAAGACTGCGTGCTATATGCGCTCTTTTGCGAAAGAGTATAGATGACCGCTCCCACGTTGTCCAGACCGCTGTGTTCTTCGGGGGTCCCCGTCAGACTGCACATGTAATTCTTGCTGCCCGAAAGTTCATCCGGCAGAGGCGTACCGCTCTCCCCGTTGCAGGCAGTAAAAAAGTAGATACCGACCCCTGCCACAATCAGCAGCAATAATCCAAGTATTAAAAAGCGCTTCTTGCGCGAAATTTTCCCTTTTTTCTTTGCCATAAGCCAAAAAGACTCCTGTCATGCCTTTTGATAACAGTGTCATTATATATGAAATAAAAACTTTTGTCAATCGTATCATAAAAAATTATGACATTTTATTACAGGTGCTTTTTGCCAAACATTGCCGCGCCCCGAAAGTTTTGTACTTTCGGGGCGCGGCGGGCGGACATATTCGCTGAGAGCAATTCAATCTGCCGAACAAAAATACATAAAAGAGTCGGAGCGCAAAATGTTTGAGAGCGGGGCGCGGCAAATGCCGCGCCCCGCTCTCAAAATTAAGTTTGGCCCCATCGGGTTTCCTGTTTTTTACAGCTTTTTCGGGTCTTTTCTGCCAATAAAGAGTGCTTCGGAAAAAACCGATTTCTGCTAAATTTTTCGATAGCCGATCGGCGCATCGTCGACAAAAATTTCCCCTTTGTCCGCCAGAGAATCGATGCATTTCCCCGCTCGGAATTTCAATGCACAGAGAGTGCACCCGGCAATTTTGATCTTATGGTTTTCAAAGGAGAATGTGACGTCGACAAATCTGTTCCAGCGTCCCGTAATGGCAACGACGGAAGTTTCCCCGTCGCCATAGACTTTGCTTATGATCTGATCGCTGTCGGCAAGAGCCAAATCGGAGATGGAGAGCATGACATTATAAAAATCATCCGTCAACGGCAATTCGTAACCGTAATAAGAGGCATTTCCGCGATGAAAGACACTCTCCATATCGTGGTCCATATAGCGCATCATGGGAATCTTCCGATCGGTGATCCAAAGATCGAACGCAGAATATTCGTATCCGCCCATATATTCTGTCGCAGTCGTTATATTGCAGCCGAAAAACTCTTCAAATTCGCGGCGGATATCCTTTCCCTCCGTCGTTTTGTGCGCGGGCGGGCCAAAAAAGATCACTCTTTTCCCCGAAGCGATCAGGCCTTTCAGCGTGTCCCAAAGCCCCTGCGGCATCATGCGCGGCCACGGTACAAACACCACGTCATAGCCGCCGAGATCTGTTTCCGTAGACGGAACAAAACAGACGGGGAAATTATGGATGATCAGTTTATCGGCGAGCGCTTTGATCGACAGGCGATGTAAATGCATATACGGGGCATTAAAATACGCGCAAGACTCCCATAGATAGACGATCGCTATCTTCGAGCGCGCCTGCAGATCGCCGATAAAATCGCTGAACAGATGCTCGCGGCGTATGCAGCCGGGAACATCGCCGAGCTGAGGGTTTCCATAGATAAAATCCACAAAGGAATTGCGCGAATCGCTGCGCATCCTGAGCGTGGTCGGCGCGAGCGCATGGCCGACCCAATTGACGTTGCGTACCGCCAGCATTCTCCCGAAATAATCGGTCTTTTCGGGCGTTGTAAACCTGTCCCAACACATATTATACGCCCTGCCGCCGTTGTACTTCCCGACAGATTCCGCCATCAGCCCGAGAGAGGTCATCGTGCGCTCCGCATCATACTGCGCGTCGACAAAGCCGCCCGAAAGGTTTTTGTCCTGCCTGAAATAGTCGAGGCAGCCCGCCCACAGATCTGCCGAATTTCCTTCACCGCACCATGTGTGATGAAACCCGATGAAAATATCCTCGCCGTACCGCGCGGTGAATTTTTCTCTGATCGCCTTCTGATAATCGAAAGTCACCTGTTCGGTCATCGAAAAATAATCGTAGCGCACCTTGGCAAATTCCGCGTTTCGATCGCATTCGTCCAGCAGGTAGATCTTATCCGGAAGATCATACCCGTAGCGGTCTTTGAACGCCTGCAAGAAAGAATCGCCGCACAGGTAAACCTGTTCCAGCCGGGAACCTGCACCGAACTCATCGATCGCAAAGCCGTCCAGCTGTAAGCTGTCATAACAGGCGAGAAACTCGTCGATCATCCGCCCGATCTCTTTATGGGAATAGTCAGGCGCAGCGTCCACACAGGACAAATACACCGCATACTCCCCCTCTTCCGGCACGACGGCCCGATAGGCGTTTTCGTTGAGCGATTGGCGGATCGGCACCACTTTTTCAGCAGACGTCACTTCGTTTTTTTCATTTTTTTCCAGGCGAAAAACGGAGAGCACCCTGTCAAAGCCGAAATTTTCTCCGCGCAGATCAATCGCGATCTCCTTCCCCGCCGAAACAATGCCGTATCCCTTGGTCAGGCGTCGGCGCAAAAAGGGATATTTCTCCATCAATAGCGGGAGATAGTGCGGGACGATCTGAACGTATCCTAACCCGAGCGATTTGGCGCGATCGTACACTTGCCGCATCGCCCTCTGACCGAAAGAGTCGAACTCGTTGTATTGACTGTAACGAAATTCCAGGCACACGGCATCGAAGCCGCATTTGGCTATATCCTCGACCGCTTTACGGATAAAATTTTCGTCTGTCACCTCTTTTGTCCCCAAAAGAAGCATCATAGGTGTTCTGATCATCGCTGCTCCTTCCTGCCCCTGTTCCGTCCGCATCCTTCCGATCGGAAGAATTTTTATAAATGTTCTCCTGAAAGTATCTGAGCCAGCGATCGGCGATGAGCCTGGCACCCGCGAAATTGGGATGAAAGCCGTCCTCCCTTATATAGGTATAAGGATGTCCCGATTGCTCTGTCTTTCGGGTGATCTCTTCCTGCAACGGAATAAAGCCGCAGCCGTATTCTTCGGCGAGCTTTCGGATCACGCGATCGTATTCGTATATCTGCAGATACTTCTCGTAATTCTGTTCGGTGATCCCGCCGCGCACCATAAACGGTTCCATCAGGATCAGGCGGACATCCCTGTAATAGGAGCGGGTGTCTTCGATGAACATCCGGTAAAAGGTTTCGAATCTTTCGATCCCGACGCCGTTTCTGTTCACTTTGTGCCAGAGATCGTTCACGCCCGCCAGGACGGTGATGACATCCGGCTGAACGGGCATTCTCCACAACTCATCCTCCGCTTTCTGGTACAGATCGATGATCCTGTATCCGTTGAACCCGAGGTTGACCACCTCGAAAGCGGCAGGGTCCCAAAGCGTCAGAGTCCCTGCAATATCCCGCACATAACCGCAACCCAGCGCCGAAAGCGCCTCGCTGTCCTCTTTGTTTCTGTCTGCGTCGGTGACGCTGTCCCCGTAAAAAACCAGCTTCATATGAATCGCGGCAAGCCGCCGCACGGCAAAGGTGCACGGCCGCCTCCTCCTTTTTTACTTTTGATTTCGCATTACTGCCCGGATACGGGCGAGCGACATTGGATGCCGCACTGCCGCCCGAATGCGGGCAAGCAAAATTGGCTGCTGCACTAGTGCCCGGAACCGGGCAAATAACATCGGTTAAAGATAAACTTTATAAGTGAGAATTTTGAAAGGTCCGATCTCCGCGCGAATGGAATTGTCTGCGACAGCCACAGGCCCGAGCGGATTTTCCATCAGATCGCAGGAATAGGCTTCTTTGATCGGGAAGGCGAATCGCAGAAGGAAATCGTGTCTGGAATTGTTTGTCTCGACAAGTCTGACGATATAGGCTTTTCCGTCTTCGGAAAGTTTGACGGCTGGGATGTTGATAGTCTCATCCGAACAGGAGACGAAGGAAAATTCCGTCCTTTCCCCTCCGCCGCCCGCCTTACAGACCTGCAAGCCGTTGTTGAGGATATACGACATCTTTTCGACCGAAGCCTTTCCGGGATCGGATCCGTGCGGAAAGAGAGCGTAGGTAAACGCATGTTTTCCCCTGTCGCACGAGGGATCGGGAAAGGAGGGACTGCGAAGCAGCGTCAGTCCCAGGACGTTGTCGTATACGCTGTGACCGTATTTGCAGTCGTTGAGCAGGGCGACGCCGTACCCGTTTTCGGAAATATCGACGAACTTATGCCCGCAGCTTTCGAACTTTGCCCTGTCCCAGCTGGTATTGGCGTGAGTGGGCCTTTCGAGATGCCCGAACTGAATATCGAACGTCGCGCTTTCCGCGTTGATATCCAACGGGAAGAGGGTCCTCAGGACCGAATGGTTTTCCTGCCAGTCGCACTCGGTTTCAAAGTCGATCCGTTCGATGTCTTCATAAATGCGGATGGTCTGGCGGATTACGGAGTTTCCGAATTTTTTCCCGACACGCAGCCCTGCACTGCATCCGTCCGAGAAAGTTTCGGCCGAAAGAACTTCTTTGACCTCCCTTCCCTTTTCGACGTAATAATCCTTCAGTTCCCACGCATCATATTCGGTCGGATAATCCTCATACACAGTGAGAATGTTTGCCCGCCCGTGCGGGCGCACGACCTCTCTTTCATACCTTTTATCAAAGATAGAGAGGATAAAATAGTTTTCATCGAACAGGATCCTGTAAAAGCGGTTTTCGAGCGAACGAGACCCGAGCCTGATCGAATTTTTCGCAGATATTTCCGAAACGGCCCGAAACCCTTTCGGCGGGATCGCTTTGACGAGAGCTTTGCCTTTTTCCGTATCGATGATTCCGTCGCAAGTGAAATGATTGGGGTTGAAGACGAGATACCCGCCCTTCGGCAGGGCAAAAAGTTCTGCAAGTGACCGAAGGTCCTCGGAAATGATCTTCCGCAACGTGAAAAAGATCTTCCGATAATCCCGATCGCTGTCTATGTAAACATCGCGGATCGCAGAGCCGGGCAGAACGTCGTGAAACTGGTTGTTCAGAAGGGTGAGCCAGACTTCATCGAGCAATTCTTTCCGATATTTTTTCCCGCAATACAGGGAGCAGATGCTTTCGAGAAGCTCCGCATTCTGGATGAGAAATTCCGCCTTGCGGTTCATTTTCTTGTTTGCCGCCTGCGAAGTCAGAGTCCCGCGATGAAATTCGAAATAGATCTCCCCCACCCATTTTTGCATTCTCCCGCTCTTTTCCGCCGAAGATCTTGCCTTTTGCAGAAAGTCCGCTGCGGAGGAAAAATAGGTTTTCGGACAGTTCGGAATCCCGTAGACCTGCCTTTTGATCATTTCCAGATCGTCGCGCGTAGGGCCGCCGCCCCCGTCGCCATGGCCATATGCGACAAGGACGGTATCCGACAGCTCCTTGTTCTTGTAGCCGTTCCACGCACCGGCGATCTGCGAAGGCGAACCCGTCGCGTTGTACGTCGCGTATCGCTCGATCGACCGATCTTTGCGCATCTCCTGCGCGGTCAGAAAATAGGCAAAAACGCGGCTGCCGTCCAACCCCTGCCATAAAAAGGTGTCATTCGGCATCGTATCGGTATCGTTCCAGCTGATTTTGCTGGTCACGAAATACTCGATCCCGCTCAGCCTTAAGATCTGCGGCAGGGCCGCAGAATAGCCGAACACGTCCGGAAGCCATAAGATCTTGCAGTCTTTCCCGAATTCTTTGAAAAAGAAAGATTTTCCGAAAAGGATCTGCCGGACAAGACTTTCGCCGGAAGGGAGGTTGCAGTCAGCCTCCACCCACATCGCGCCGTCCGCCTCCCATCTGCCCTCTCGGACAAATTTCCGGATCTTCGCATAAAGCTCGGGCGCTTCTTCCTTGACGGCCCGATATAAAAAGGGCTGCGAGGAAAAAAACTTGTATTCGGGGTACTCCTCCAGCAGAGCGACTGCGGTTGCGAAAGAGCGTTGCGCCTTTTCCCGCGTCTGCCGCATCGTCCACAGCCAGGCCACGTCGATATGGGTGTGCCCCACGCAGGCGGCGAAGGCGCCGCTGTCGGCCCCTTTGCCGCAATACGACTTATAAAATTTCTCCTCGATGTAGCGATTGGCCCTTTTGACCGAACTTTCAAAAGTTTCGCTCCGTTCCTCGAAATCGATCTTGCTGACGGTATCATTCAGAAATTGCAGCGTATCGTAGTATTCCCCGGTATTTTCATAGGAATATTCCAGCACGCCGAGGGGGACTTTCAAATTGTAATACAGACGGTTGGTTTCTTTGTTTACGACGACATAATTTGCGAAGAGATTGATCTTCTTCTCAAAATGCGTGCCTGTATAGGCGTATACATGGATCTTGTTCGGCTTATCCGCATCGAGGGCGATGAGCGTATGGTTGCTGTCTGCACCCTGGGCAATACAGCCGTTCACGTATACGAGAAACTGGGGCTTTGTCTTTTCCCAGCAATCTTCCAGCTGCGTAGAAAGTTCCAGATACAGCTGCGTGCCGTCCGGCAAACTTTCGGCCCGCTTTTCAAAGTAGAACCAAAAATGATCGTCCGCCTGCCCGCCCCAGAGATCGCCGCTTGCAAAGGGCTGCCCCGCCGACTGGACGTCAGGCAGATCGGAACCGGATTTATAATCGCAGTGCAGGATACGGATATCGTTTACGGCTTGTCTTGAAACGACCGAAAGAAGGCGCAATCGCTTCACTGCGCCTTCCACTCTGCCCTTCAGATGGAGAAAATGATCGATCATAACCAGGACCCTTGCCTTTTGTTTTCTGTTTACTGCGCCGTGCTTTTGAGAAATCCTTTTCCGCAGAGCGCCGCCCCGAGCTGTTCCAGCCTTTCGAACACGCGGGAATTCGGGTAAAGATAGTCGAATAAAATAAACGAGTGTTCGGCGCCGGGCACCACTTCGAGCCGGGCTTTGACCCCTTTTTGCGTAAGATTTCTCACAAACGCCGCCGAATCCGACAGCTCGACGATCGTGTCCGCATCGCCGTGAAAGCACAGGACTTCGCTGTCGCGGCAGGAAACCTGATCGACAGGCGACCACAGTTTCCGCAGCTCTTCCGCGCTCTCCTTATCGCCTGCTTTTCGGATAAGACCGTAGCTCCACTTGCCTTTCAGGTCCACGATACCGTTGTAATCGACGATCAGCGCGGGAAGGCGGAAGAGCGGGTCCAGCCGGCCGATGATCGTCTGATTGCCGATGCAGGCCGCCATGTACCCGCCGGCCGACTCTCCCAGAACGGCCGTCCTGTAATTCCCGTAATTCTCTTGTATGAACCTGACAGCATCCAGGCAATCGGATAGAAGGTCACGCACGTCCGTGTGTTCGCCGATGCTTCTGTAATCCACACTCACGGCGAGAGCACCCCTGCGCGCGAAATATCCGCAATGTCTGAAAAAACGCATGGGATAATCGGCGTGCCATCCCCCGCCGTGGATGCATACGATGCACGAGATCGGCTCCGCGGCGGGTTCAAAGACATAGAGTTTGAGAGATTTCCCGTCTGTCTGCTTGAATGCTCTTTCGCTGTAAGGGTAATCCCCGAAATCGCATTTATCCTTTTCCGTCTTTTCTTTCATGTTTTCTGAACCCATATACCGCGAGACAAGCCGCGACGGATACAACGGCGAAGAGAATGATATTTCCGCCCTTGGACAGGCATCCGCCGCAACCGCTTTCTGGAGAGACGACCTCGGTAAATTTTGCATACAATTCGAGATCTCCCTTGTCTTCTTTGGTGATCTTGGTGATCTTTTGGGTGAAGCTGCTGTCCCTGTACCAACCTTCAAAGATATACCCCTCTTTTTCGGCATCCTGCAGCGTCACTTCTTCCCCTTCCGTATAATAATCGGGATTGCTTTCGGGCTGGGTACCCCCGTCCAAAAAGTAGATGATCTTGCTGCGGACGACGATCTTTTCGAAGGCGGCATACAGCACGAGGTCTCCCGTATCTTCCGAAGAGATCTCCGTCACCTTCTGCGTCAGCGCCTCGTCCGAGTACCAGCCCGTAAAGGTATATCCTTCCTTTTCGGCCGGATACAGGGTGTAGCTCTTTCCGGCGGTGTATTCTTCGGGATTGGACGCGCTGTTGTTTCCGCCGTCCAGCAGGTAAGAAACCTTATAAACCTGAGGGATCTCTTCAAATTTGGCGTACAGATGAACGGGCTCCTCCGACGTGAAGATGATCGAAATCGCCTCCTGTTCAAAGTTTTCATCGTAGAACCAGCCGATGAAGTTCGCGCCGCTCTTTTCTGCCGGAGCGAGCGTGATCGCCTCCTCGGTCTGATAGATATAATCGGGGTTCTGCAAAGAATTGGTTCCGCCGTTCAGCTCATAGAAGATCTGCGCCCTGTTCAGCATGGTGAACTTCGCGTAAAGCCGGACGTCTGCGGCAGTATCGGCGGGTATGCCGCTCACTTTTTCGTTGAAATTTTCATCGGCATACCACCCTTCGAAGATATGATGCTCTTTGCTCGCGTCGTAGAGCGTGCCGACCCCGACTTTTTCATAAAATTCCGAAGGGTTTTCGGCCGCGTTTACGCCCCCGTCGAGCACATAAACGATACTGTGCTTCTGCCACGAAACAAACCTGGCATAGACCTTGACGGACCCGCCCTCAAGCGCATCGTAGCGGATCTCGTCCGCCTCTTCGAGGAAATCGGGATCTTTGTACCAACCTTCGAAATCGCTGTACTCTTTTGACGCGTCAGAAAGGCGGATGGCCGTGCCGCTGAAAATACGGGCGGGGTTGGCGGGATTGTTGAGACCGCCGTCCAGCTGATAGTCGATCTCGATCGCTTCCCGCTGCAAAGCGGGCATCTCTTCGTCGAAGAAAAATGCGGCGATGGTCGGATTTCCGTTCTCGTTCCCATCCCCCCGCGAAGTGACAAACTGGTATCTCCCGGCGCCCTGCAGGCGGTAGGTGACATAGACGATCCCCGTTTGCGGATCGGGCGTGACGCTCACCGTGTCGCAGATCGGGTCACCGAAAACTCCCATATCGCCCGTCTGATTTTCGATCTCCGTCATGGAATTGAACAGGTCGATGCGGATCGCCTGGTCATAGGCACTGGTCCAGCTGTTGTAGACATAGAGAGTAACATAGACCGCACTGTCGCTGCGCAATGTAAAAAACAAAGTTGTCCCTTTCCGTTCGCCGTACCCGCCCACAAGCTGGAGCTGGGAATCCTGCTGCGTTCCGGGGATATAGGGTGCCAGGACATTGCCTCCCTCCTGCGTCTGCCACATGCTCGCCGTGATGCCCCATTTTTTGATGGGAGCGGAATCGTCCAGTCCGTAGGTACGGGAAGAATAATCGTAGTAGATCACGCCGTTCCGCGAAACGAGTTCCTGTTCTGTCTGCGCGGAGATGGGAAGGGTCCCGTCGTTGCCCGTATCGGTATACAGGTCGGAATAAAAATCCCGTTTGAGGGAAGGATACTGCGAATTTTCGGAATCTCCCGCAAGGACGACATAGCCGTTCTTGCCATAGGCGCTCTGCCAGTCGTTGGCCTGGGCATAGTCGGTGCGGACATGCTCGGCGGAAACGGTACGCGACTTGTCAAAGAAGAAAGCGAGGATCGCCGGCTGGCCGTTGCTCCCCTGCACGCGGGAAGCCGCAATCTGGTATTTTCCCGCCCCTTTCAGTTTATAGGTGACGTAAGCCACGTTGTCCGTCGGCACGACCGTTACCATTTCGGTAAGAGGGGTGCCCAAGTTGCTTTTGGAAACGGTCTTTCCGTTTACGGAGATCTCCGAATTGAAGATATCCACTTCCACGCCGTTGGTGACAAAGTCGTAAATGTACACGGTCACATAGATCTCTTCCTCAGTCGTGAGCGTAAAAAACACCGACGTTCCGCGCCTGTCGCCGCCGCCTCCGTAGCTGACGTTCGAACAGGTATTCTCCTGCGAATCGGGAATGTACGGCGCGCTGTTGTTCGACTCGACGGAGCTGTTCCCCCACTGCGCTGCCGTAACGCCCCATTTGGATATGACCGCGGTGCTGTCCAGGCCGTAGTCGCGCGTCTCGTAATCATAGTAGACAGTTCCGTCCGCGTGAACGGCCTCCTGCGCCGTTTCGGGAAAAAGAGGGTCTCTTCCGTCGTTCCCCTTCTCTTTGTACATATCCGAATAAAAATTGCGATAGATGGTCGGATACTGTTTGTTCAGTTCGTTGGCGGCCGTCACCACATATCCCGCATATCCGTACCGGCTTTCCCAATCGGGACCGGTGGAAAGATCGGTGCCGACAAATTCCGCGCTGACAGACGGCTGCGTCTCGGCCGCCGCGGATATTCCGGAAAATACCGCGAACAATCCGCAGACAACGATCAGAACCAACCAATAAAACTTTGTGCGTTTTTTCATCATAGAACCCCCTTCAAACAGATTTGAACTCACCGTTTTTGCGCCGGACGCTTATGCGCAAACCCATTTTTTTCCTTCATATTTCAATGTTTTTTCTTCTTTATGGCAAAGGCCGTAACAATGACCGCCGCAGCCGCGATCGCCCCGCCGCCCGATACGCTCCATATGAGAAGGGCATCGGGCCCTTTTTCGGGAAGAGGCTCCGACCCGTCATCCCACTTTGCATAGAGCACGGTATTTCCGGAAACACCCGATTCCGCCTGAAAGGTGTGGGTACACCCGATATCGGAGTACCAGCCGACGAAATCGTACCCTTTTCTGAACGGCTCGCCGAGCGATTCGAGCTCTGCCGAAACGTCTCCGCCGCCGACGGCGTTAAAACTTCCGTATTCCCCCGCACAGCTGCCGTCGTCTTTGACATAATTGAGATTCAGAACGACCTTGTAGCCGAAAACTGCGTACAGGACTGCATTTTGCGGCAGGGCATTTGTGATCAGCTCGCCGCCCCGGTAGTTTTCGAGCAGGGAATATCCGACGAGGATCCTGCCGTCATCGTCCGGCAGGGCGGGCAGGATTTCCTGATAGGAATATTCGCCGCTGTATCCGCTCTTCTCCCCGCCGACAAATATTTCTTGCACGGCGGACAGACGCAGATCGGTCGGATTGCAGATCTGTACCGGTTCATCCGTCAGGGTAAGCCCGCTGATCGAATTGTTTCTGATCACGATGCCTTCCACCAGGTCCTCGCAATAGATGCCCCATTCGCTGTCACGGATCTCATTGCTTTCGATGACGATGTATCTTCCGTCGCCGGCAACACCCGATCCGTTCTTGAATCCGTTGCAGTAGACGATGATGCCCGTCCTGTATTTTGTCTGACTCTCGCAATGCACGTCGGGGATAAGATCGTACAGATGATTTCCGCGTATGGTCAATCCCTGGGCCAGCATGACGCTTTCATCCCCGGAGCGGCAGATCTGCACGATGATCCCGCCGATCATGTCTTCGCTTTCGCCCGCGTTGTACTTGGGCGCAACGCCCGAGATCGTATTTCCGTCGATCGTGATGCGATAGGTCGTGTAAATTTTGGATGAGAGGCCCAGCCCGTTCGACAGCGACGTGACCGTGATGCCGCCCGCGTCTGTCATCTGATTGTCCTTGACAAGGACGTCGTTGCCGCAAAAATAGACCACGATCCCGCATTTGCAGTCGCTGAAACGGTTGTCAAGCACGGTGATATGTTTGACCAGCTGGTCGATCACGAAGACACTGCTGGAATCGGGCAGCACATCCCAATCCCTCTCCCCGTCCTGCAATCTGTACTCGGTTCCGAAAGCATTCACAGGGTCATAATCGATATAGCGCGTCTGCCCCGCTCCGCGTCCCTCGATGATCGTGATGGCAAACCGGTTGTACAAGAGTCCGGAATCCCCGTCGATCTTTCCGCTGCCGCCCCAATAATCGACCGTAAACGTCCTGCCTTCGGCGAACAGGATTTTCCCGTGCGCAGGCTGGGTTCCCGCCGGTTCGATCAGAAGCGCCTCTCCGTCGTTGGACCACACATCCCGCTGTCCCGTACCGGTCACGACGTTGTATGCAAAATAGGTATCGCTGCGTATGCTGGGTCCGTGATTTTGCTTGACGTCGCTCCGATTCATGTCGATACAGCAGTTTTCGATGGTGCTGTACAGCGCCTGAAAGATCGCCGAAGCGCCTCTGCCCTTGCTGTTCTTGAAATAGAAGTTCTCCACTCGCAGATATTTGTACCCGGTCACATAAGGGTTTCCGCCGCCGTCGATATGAATATTCTGCAATACGATGTTGTTGACCGTGATGATCATGGGCAGCGCATCGCCGCATCCGTCCACCCGCTGTTTGTCGAGGTCCATGACGACATCGGTCATAAAGACATTCCTAGAAGGAACTTCATCCCTGTTTTTCGTCTCTTCGCCCCAGACGAAATATCTGCCCGCGATCGACATGGCAGGGTTCCTGTCCTGAACGGTGACCCTGGCAACCCCGAGATTGTTGACCTTGCCGTAGCGCGTCGCATAGACCATAAACTCGCCGTAAACGTCGTCGCACAGGAACACCGTCTTGTCGGTGCCTGCGCCGACGAGCATGACGTTTTCTAAAAGCTCCACCTGATAAAAACAGTAGATGCCTTCGGGGAAATAGACGACACCGCCGCCGGAAGCGGATACCTGATTGATCGCGTTCTGGATCGCGTTATTCATGGCGATGACGCTCGGCGCATGTTTTTCGCCTGCCTGCGGCACATCCGTGGGGACGCCGTTGGGCTGCATCGTCACGACATTGGTATAGTTGAGGTCCTGTGCCCAATACACCCGCAGATCGAGCGGATCGTTTCCGATGTGATCGTTGGCGGTCAGCGACCCGAAAACGGCGGTATCCCAGTTCTGCGCCTTTCTCTCATAGATGATGAGGGTCTGGCTCTCCTCCAGAGCAACAAAGTTTTCTCCGAAATTGGAGACATAGACCGCAAAGGTCCCGCAGTTTCTCACTTGGGGGATTATAAATGTGACTTTATACGGGTTGCTTGCATAGATATTTTCGCCCGTATAGCTCTCGGCGGAAGAATATCTGAGCGAAACATCGATCCCGCCGTTGGCCACCGTGAGCGTGTAGTTCTCGCGGATGCCGTCGTCCGCGCCCGCAACGTCGCCCACCCGAACGAGCTTGATCTTCAGATCAGAGGGCTGCGACCCTCCGCTGCCCGCTCCGAAAGAGGAAAGGTACAGGTTTCTTCCCACAAGCTGGACAGGCAAGCCCGCGTAGGCCGCCTCCTGGTCCAGATACAGCGGCCTTGCCGCATTGATGGTAAGCCCGTTCGACCAGCCGTACTGGTTGCGTACCCATAAGTCATATACGCCCGCCCTCTCCTCTGCGGGAAAGACGAAGGCGATCCCCGTCTCGTAATACATATCCGATACGGACATATCCGAAAGGGTGAGATACTTTACGCTCTCCGGAGGATTTTCCTGATCGAATTCTCCCGCGGCGCACCCGGCATTGGGCGCGTATGCAACGAGAAAACTGTCATCGGGGCTGAGAAAGTTCCCCGTTACGGTCACGGTGTCATTCGGGCGGATCTCATCCGTCACCGAAAAGAGTACGGGAGACGACCCGTCGTCGGGTTCGGAAACGTTCAGGCTCACCCTGACCGAACAGGCGTCATATCCCGCATCGTTCGGATGCTCGGGATCCGGCTGTTCCTCTATGTACGCGACCAGATACATTTCCGAAGCGAAATAGGCGTTCCAGCTTATCTGCGCATAGCCCTGTTCATCGGTCACCGCGTCGCCGATATTCACGTCGACATTGGCTTCCGTCGCGGCATCGACTTCGTTATAAAGGCTGTCGCCGTCCAGTTTGAAGCAGACTCTGACCTGCGGGAAGGGTTCTTCCCCCTCCGTGCCTTCGCGTGAAAGGCGGACGCCGAAAGTAAACGTATCCCCTTTTTCGCCGAAATAGCTCGCCTGCTCCGAACGGATATACGACGGTCTGTAATCTGCCGTGGCTATGGTTTTCTTGTCCCCGGCCTGCGGCAGATTGAACCAATTCGTATCGCTGACCGTCGGAAAGCCGTAATAATCGTTTTTTTCGTGAAGGACCGTTCCCGAAGAGAGACAGTATTCATACTCCTTTCCCACGGAAGTGTCTGCATCGGTATAGCGGTTTACACCCGGTTCCGTTTCGGCAATTTTCTTCCACTGCGAATCGGGTTCCGACACCTCTTTGCGATAAATTCCCGTGACGCTTTCTTCCGAACTGTTCTGCCAGGAAAGATCGATCTCTTTTGCCGTCTGCCTGCTCAGAGAGAGCCCGCTCGTGCCAAGACCGGCATTTTCGGAATACTCATCGAAAAAGATGGCATTCAGTGAAGCGCAGAAATTTCCGTCGGTATCGACGTGCAGGATATAAGAGCCCTTTACGGCAAAACTTACATAGGAACCTTTGTTGGAATCGTCGACGATATACGATGAGAGGACATTTCCCTCGGTATCGCACACCGAAACTTTTGTCGTGTTGTAAATGCCCGTCTCGTGGTCGTACAGGCTTCCCACATACGCGGTGACCCTGTGCCAGCGGTCATCGTTGACGATCATACGGAAATTGACGTCGTCCCGCGTAAACAGACAGGCAGTGTGCATGATATTCTGCGCATCGGGATTGATGGGCAGCAGACGTTTTTCGCCGCCCTGTCCGTTCCGCACAGAAGCGGCGGTCTGTTCGATCGTATTCTGCTTGTCGTTCCAATAGCCGTGCGGCGCATCCCCGTAGCCGTTGATGTCGGCGGTGATATTTCCCGCGTCGATCCAGGAAGGATATTCCGTATAATGCGGTTTCGCATACGGAGGCGTCACGTTTGCCGAATTGTCGTTGAAGTCGTTCAGATCCGCCACATTCTTGTAGGGCTGACCGTTTTCATACGCCCAGTGGAAGAGCAGGATCGCGCCCTGTTTCCCGTAGATGCGCGACGATGCGTTTTCTTTCAATCCGTTTTCGCCGGTATACCAGACGCCTTTCGCCCCTCTGTCTTCGTTCAGAAAAAAGGCCTGGCTTTCCCCTTCCGCGACGTTCTCCCCGCGGACATACAGTGCGAAGGTGAAAGGAAGCGTCGCGACAAAGAGCAACAGCAATATTGCGATAAGATAGATCTTAGCTTTCCGAGCCATTCTTACTCCTCTCCTGCAAAACTACTTCACGAAATATTGCAGAAAATCTTCATTGATCTGCAAAAATGCCGAGGTGAATTTACCGTTGAAATACGCCTTCGTCCAGCCGTTTGAATTCAGGATATTTTCCAAGGCGGCATATCCGCTGTCGAAGGCAGATTTCGAGCCCATGCGCAGCATCTTCGAGAGCTGATCCTCGATGAGCTTTCTCTTGCCCCACAATTCTTCGACGCCGTCCAGCTCGGTATTTTTCCATTGCTGGATGCCGGCGGTCTTCTTGATGGGAACGGCATGGCTGACCTCCTCTTTGCACACGGCCGCGGAAGTGAAATAGGAATTGGCAAGCCCCTTGATCTGGCTCAGATCGTAAGAGCATTTCGGATGATCGACGCTGGCTGCCGCATAGACGAAGGAAAAGACCGGCTGTGCAGACGGGAGAGTCCCGTTGGACAGATTGTATTTCTGAACGAGCTCGCCCATATTGTAGGTATTGTAAACCATCTGATCGGCGAGCGCCTCGTCCTTATAGACCCGAATGCCGTTCTCTTCGGTAAACAATCCCGCACTGGAGGGTCCCCAGGCGTAAAGTTTATCCGCCAGGATGCTGCACTGATAATCCAACCAGCGCAAAAGCTGCGGGAGCATATTTTCCTGGACTTTGTCCTTGAAGAACATCACGCTGGAAACCGCCGGTTCGCCGGTCACGAAATATTCAAAATGTTCTTCGTCGCGCGGTATTTTCATGTATACCTTACGATAATTCACCGTTTCGGTCTCCCCATTTTCGGAAGTGAAAGTGCACACGTTTCCGGTCGCCATCATCGAAGGCTGGTATCCGATCGCCCACAGCCCGCTGTTCATCTCATTGATGAGAGTGGCATGGTCGGTCGTCATCCCGTAATCGGAGACCACGTCCCCTTGCGCGATCATCTTTGCCCATTCGTAGAATTCGTCTTTATAGAAATCCTGCAGGAGCATGAGTTCGACCTTTTGCGTCGAAACATCCCAATAGGAAAACATATGATTGTAAAAGGACATGGTTCCGCCCAGCAGCGAAGGGAGCAGCACGCCGAGCAAAGACCAGTTGTCCGAACCCGAACCCGTTCCGTAGGTAGTGAGCATCGTGCCCACCATTCTGCCGTTCTGGGCTTTGTATTTCAAAGTCCCGTCATCCTTTCTCTTCGTTTCGATCACGTTCTGAATGGCGGGCAGAAACTCCGTCCTGAACTGTTCGGCCGAAGTGATCTCCACGTCAAACAGCTCCTCCTCGGTGAATTTGCCGTTGCGCGCGTAAAGATCGTCGATCTCCTGCTGTGTTTTTGCGTTGGGATAGGCGTCTTTGAGGATGTCTTCCCGCACGTAAATATACGGATAATATTCGTGCTGGAAGGAGAACATGATCGTCTTTTCGGGATCTGCACGGCTATCCAACGTAGAGAGACTCACGTTTCCCAATCCGTAGGGAATACCGTAAATTTTGCCTTTCTCTCCTCCGTTCACCTGTCCGCTGTTCCAAACGGAAGCGGGCATTCTCGACTTGATCGTCGGGCAGTATTTGTCGACGAGGTCTGTCAGATCCCACACCTCTTCGGTATCGATCCAGCCGGAGCCGTAAGCGATATCGGGGATATCGCCGGCGGAAAGGATCTGCGCATATCTGCCGTTGGCTGTCAGCCCCCTGTTGTCGGTCACTTCGCCGACTTTTACGCCCGTAACGCGCCGGATTTCTTCGGAAACGATATCCTGCGAAGAATCGTATTCGACGTTGTTGCCCGTACCCGTCACGTTCCAAGCTTTCAGAGAGACGTTCGTGTTTTTTCCCGCATAATCGGACAGTTGCGAAGTATCGGTGTAAGAAGAATCCAGCCACTCATAGTTGACATCGATTTCATCCGGATCGTATTTGGGGCTGCACCCCGCAGATAACAGCACACACAGACAAATGACCGCCGCGACAAGCGCTTGAAATTTCCGACTCCTCATCATAATCTCCTTTTTTGTTTCTATTCTTTTACACTTCCGAGCATAACGCCGGAAATAAAATATTTCTGCACGAAGGGATACAGGCAGACGATGGGCAGCGTAGCGACGATGATCTGCGCGGCCTGGATGGACTCTGTCGTAGTCGAAAGGTCCACGTCGCCGAGCGGCCTGCCCGACTGGATCGCGTTCTGGATCATCTCCTGCAGCGTCGCCGCCTTTTTGGCGCCCATCTGCAGATTATACTGCAGCGTATACAGGCGTCTGTTGGTCACAAAATACAGGGTATCCGTCCAGTTGTTCCAGTGCGCGACGGCCAGCCAGAGAAATACCGTCGCAATGATGGGTTTACACAGGGGCATCATGATGCGGAAAAGAATTTTCAGCTCGGTCGCCCCGTCCAGGCGGGCGGACTCCAACAGCGAATCGGGGATACCGTTCATATATGTACGCATCACGACAAGATTGTAAAAGGAAAAAGCCCCGGGAAGAATGTATACGAAAAAGGTATTGTAGACCCCGAGTTTTGCGTACCAGATATACTGCGAGACCAGGCCTCCGCTCACAAACATGGGGATCGTGAACAGCATGACGAGAAACTTTTTGCCGGGAAGTCCTCTCTGCAGCAGCACGTATGCGGCCGCAAACTGGATGACCAAGGCAAAGGAAGCGCCGATCACGACGCGCAGAGCGGATACGATCAGTCCCGAATAGGTCGTCTTATCCAATAAAACCACGTTGAAATTGTCCCAGGTGAATTCTCTCGGCCAGAAGGTGAGACCTCCCAGCATGGTATCCTTGCCCGTATTCAGCGACTTTGCCAGGATATTCAGATAGGGAGCGAGGAACAAAAAGGACAAAATCAAGACGGCAAGAGTATTCAGGATCACAAAGACGATCCTGCCGGCGGATGGTTTACCCACATATGCATTTTCCAAAAACAGTTTTCTCATAGTCAGACTTACCACATGGAAACTTTTGCCACACGATTCGACAGCGCATTGACCGAAAAAGTTAAAATGATCGCCACGATGCCCTGCATCAGCCCCAGCGCCACGCTCAGACTGTAGGTGGAAGGGGTAGAGCCGCCGATGCCGTATTTGTAGGTGGAAGTCGATATCACTTCCATCGTCCACGCCACCTGATTTTGCAGGCCGTAAACCAACTCGAAATTGGAGCCGAACAGCGACCCGACGCTCAGGATAAGCAAGATCATTGCCGTAGGCAGGATTCCGGGCAACGTGATATGTATGACCTGTTTCCAGCGTCCCGCCCCGTCGATGGCGGCGGCCTCGTAAAGTTCGGTGTTGATACCGGCGATCGTCGCAAGATAGATGATTGAACCCCAACCCACGCTCTGCCAGACCACCGTGACCCAATAGACGGGCAGGAAAGCGCCCGGTTCTTTCATGAGATAGACCGGTTCAGCCCCGAAGGTATGCAGCAGGCTGTTGATCATTCCGTAGTCGTTCAGAAGATTGTTGATCATGGCAGTGATCACCGCCCAGGAGAGAAAATGCGGCAGATAGCTGATGGTCTGCACGACTTTCTTGAAAGGCTTCAGTCTGATTTCCGAAATCATCAGGGCAAAGAGTATGGGAGCGAAAAATCCCAAAACGAGCGAGACGGCATTCATATACAGCGTATTCCAGATAGACTCCACCAACGCCGGCGTCCTGAATATCTCGACGAAGTTATAGAATCCGTACAATCCCGCCCAGGGACTGCCGAGGATCCCCCCTTTCGGATCATACTCCTTGAATGCGAGCAGGATGCCCGTCATGGGCAGATAACTGAACAGGATCACGATGAGAACTGCCGGCAAAACGAGCAGATACAGCGGCATCCATCTTCGGTAATCAAATTTTCTTTTTTTTAAGGCAATGTTGTTGCTCCGTATTTCTTTTCTTTCCGCATCCAAGGAATTTTTCATCATCACTGCCCCCTCTGAAATTCATCCAATGTGTCTTTTTTTAGTACATGACGCAAAAATTAAGCCGCTTCATCCGCAGGTCAACTTATAAAATTCAATTCTATTATAGCATTGCACCCTTCACATGTCTTGTCTTATTTTTAATAAAACTGGCCTTTTTTTTAGCAATCCCCCTACGATAGGAAAGAATCGGCCATTATTTTCTGCTTTCCCTTGCCAACGCGAAAAAAGGTATGCTATAATGGTGCCATGGATAAAAAAATACATAAAAGTGAATCGAAATTCACCTGTAAAACAACGCTGAAAACGGACTCCGTACCCCTGATCGATTATCACAACGAATTTTTATATCCCGAAAAAGGATTTTCTTTCCATTTTTGGGAAAACACGACAGCCTATCCGCACAGTCACAACTACTTTGAATTTCTGATCGTCACGAAAGGGAAATTGCTGCACGATCTGAACGGAACGGGACAGACACTGACGCACAAATCGTTGGCATTCATTACGCCCGGCGATGCGCACGCCATCTACCCTATCAGCGGATCCGAATCGCAGCATCTGAATTTCGCGATCACCCCTTCCCGGCTGAAAGCGATCTGCGACGACATCTCCCCGACTCTGTTTACCATGCTGACCACACAGCCCTTGCACTGCAACCTGCTTGACAAAGACTACCTTTTCCTGATGGAAAAAAGCAAACAGCTCGACATTTTTCACGACTCGATCAACGATATAAGGCTGTTTCTGATCGTCAACGAGATCATATATTCGCTGATCGATATCCTTTACACGAATGTCTGCAACAAGAATTCCGATTATCCGATGTGGTTTTCCGAGCTCATCACCAAGATCGAATCGTTGGATTTTGAAACCTGCACCATCCACGACATCTATAAAATGAGCTACTTTTCACCGCCGACGATCTTAAAGTATTTCCGACAATACAAGGGTGAGACGATCGTTTCCTACATCTCGAAAAGGAAGATCGACATCGCCTGCAGCATGCTGCTCACCTCCAATCAGAAAATACTGACGATCTCCAATAAACTGGGATTTGATTCCCTTTCCCACTTCAATCGCACATTTAAGAAATATACGGGTCAAACGCCTTCCGATTATCGCAAGACGAGCATTTCGATCGACAGAAAACGAAGCTGATCACCCCCTTTCTCATCCTCCAAAATTTTTGTCTTTCATCTTACAGTCATCGGGCCCCCGAAAGCATTGCGCTTTCGGGGGCCCGATACAACTTGTCCGATCCCGTACGACAGTGAGTTTTTCAAGGAAGGTCGTTTTTCAAAGAAAATTCGGTTTTTTTGTAAAGACGGAAGCGGGGCGCGGCAAATGCCGCGCCCCGCCCGATCGCTAAATTTTATATCCCCCGCCAGAGTCCCTGCGGCAGGATTTCCTGAACGGATATTTTCCACGGAGATATCGTCAGATTTTACTGTTCTTTCGACGGCGGCTCTGCGCCAGGCCCCGAATTTTCGGCGTTTGCCGCCGAGACTGCGGCAGGCGGCATCGGATGCTCCGACTCTCCGGAAAGATATTCCCCGACTGCGTGCTCGACGGCCTCGGTCATCTGACCGAAGGGAGCGAACAGTGCAGAGAGATCTTTCGGCTCCGGTTTGTGCGTAAACAGAGATACAAGCGGAACGATCACAAAGCCCGCCAGCATGGTCCAAACGCCCACATAGATGGAAGAGCCGAACAGATATCGATACAAAAAACTTTCGGTAAACGAAGCGGGCAGAGAAGCCGAAGAGAGGGAAAGGGCAAGCGCCGTCACGCTCATGGCCACGCCGAAGATAAAGCAGACCCAACAGCTTGCGCGGGTCGTTTTCTTCCAGTACAGGCTGAACAGATAGGGTGCGAGGAAGGCGCCCGCCAATGCGCCCCAGCTCACCCCCATCATCTGCGCGATGAAAGCGAGCTTGAACTCCTCATAGAGGACGGCGATCACGGCGCTGATGACGATGAACACCGCCACGAATGCACGGATCAGGATCATCTGGCTCTTGTGGCTCAGATCTTTTTTGACGCCGCGGATCAGATCGAGCGTGAGAGTAGAACTGGAACTCATCACGAGCGAAGAGAGAGTGCTCATCGAAGCGGAAACGACGAGAATGAGCACGACGGCAATGAGAATGACGGGAAGACTTTCGGACAGCATGGCGGGAACGATCTGGTCGTAGGCGGGTGTGGTCGAAGAGTCGAAAAACAGCCGGCCGAATCCGCCGAGGAAATAACATCCGCCCGCCACGATCAGAGCGAATACCGCAGAGACGATCATGCCGGTGCGCACCGTCTTTTCACTTTTCAGGGCATAGAACTTCTGCACCATCTGCGGCAGTCCCCATGTGCCGAGACTCGTCAGAAGCACGACCATGATCAGTCCGTAAAGGTCGGGGCCGAAAAAGGAGGTATACGCACCCTGCATATTCCCGGAAGGGATCTGCGAAAGCTGTTCGAGCGCGGCCGTAAGTCCGCCGCGGCTGACGAGAACGGCCGCGACGACCGCCACGATGCCGAACAGCATGACGATCCCCTGCACGAAATCGTTCCAGACGGTGGCCATATACCCTCCGACCAGAACATACGCGGCCGTGACCGCCGCCATGATCACGATACAGACCCAATACGGGATGTCGAACGCCATCGCAAAGAGACCCCCCAGCCCCTTATACAGGGATGCCGTATAAGGGATCAGGAAGATGAAAACGATGACGGAAGCGGCGATCTTCAGTTTCTGGTCGCCGAATCGCTTTCCGAAATAGTCGGGCATGGTGGCAGAATCCAGCTGCTGCGTCATGACCCGCGTGCGCCGTCCGAGCACCGCCCAGGCAAGGAGCGAACCGATCACCGCGTTGCCGATCCCGATCCAGGTGGCCGCCACGCCGAAATTCCAGCCGAACTGCCCCGCATACCCGATAAAGATCACCGCGGAAAAATACGACGTGCCGTACGCAAATGCCGAGAGCCACGGTCCCACCGACCTTCCGCCCAGCACAAACCCCTGCACCGACCTCGAACTGCGGCTGCTGCGGATCCCGATGAAGATCATCACCGCAAAATATACGAGCAAAACCACTATGTACAAAATCGCTTCCATTCCTCTCCCCCGCGGCGCCGGTCACGCCGCGCATAAATATACATCTATGAGAATAATTATACATTCATTTCAGAAGAATGTCAAGAGAAAAAGAAAAAAGCCGACGCAAAATTTTGCAAAATTTTGCGTCGGCAACGGTCATCCGATCGGAATTATGCGCGATGTTTGTGTATGGCACTTATCGTTGCTATTGTATGCGACATTTATGCGCGATGCTTGTAGAAAGCATATACCCACGTCGATTGTGTGCAGTGCTTGTGCACAGGATCTATGCATTGGCAAAAACATTGCGAAATGCGGCTAAGACAAAAACGACCGACTTCCCGCAAAGTGGAGCTCAGGCAGACGGGCCGCCTTGTTCGGGCAGATCGGCAGACGGGTTGCCTTCTCCGGGCAAACCGGCGGACGGCTTTTCAGCTGCATCCAACTCGGACAGAAGAGCAGGGCGGATATGTTTGCGATACAAATAGAAATAGATCGAGAGGAGGATGACATCTGCGCCCAGCCAGGCGGCGGGATTGGCAGAACAGACGCCGACATAGCCCCACAGGCGGGCGAAGACGAAGGCGGCGACCACGCGCATGACGAGTTCGATCGCCCCGGAGAGCATGGTGACGGCAGAGAAACCCATTCCCTGGATGGCGTTCCGATAGAGGAAGATGAGCCCCAGCAGGAGATAAGTGCCGGCATTGATGTAGAGATAGAGAGTCGCTTCCCGTTCAATGGTGGCATAATCCTCGGAGAAGAGGCGCAAAAGCGGCAATTTCAGTCCAATGGAAAAAGCAAACCCGATCACGCTGAACACGAGGATGAGCACCAATCCCACGCGGATGCCGCGGCGGATGCGTTCAAATTTGTGTGCGCCGTAATTCTGTGCACAATACGTCGCCATCGCCGCGCCCATCGCGAGGAAGGGCTGCTGCGCGATCGTATCGATCTTGGATGCGGCGGTGTATGCCGCCACGGTCAGGGTGCCGAGGTCGTTCAGCACCGCCTGCACGGCCATGACGCCGATCGCCGTGATGGAAAACTGCAGGGCCATGGGAAGCCCCACCTTGCAATGTTTCCAGGAAAAGGCGGAATTCCATTTCCAATGTTCGCGCCGTATGCGGAGAAGATCGTATTTTTTCAGGCCGTATACAAGGCAGAGCGCACCTGCGATCAGCTGCGAGAGGACGGTTGCAAGCCCCGCCCCCATCACGCCCATATGAAAGGCGAGAATGCAGAGAAAATCCAGTCCGATGTTCAGAGCGGACGCAAAGATGAGGAACAACAGCGGCGTGCGACTGTCGCCGATCGCGCGCAGCATCGCTGCAGACATATTGTAGATAAACGTGGCCGCAACGCCCGCAAAGATGGTGACGATATAGGAATAGGCATCCCCGATGATGTCAGAATCCGTGCGCATGAGCCGAAGCAAGGGCATGGCCGCCGGAACGGAGATCGCCGTGACGACCGCCGAAAAGAGAATGCTGAGCAGGTAACAGGTGCCCACCGAACGCTTGAAATTCTCCTCGTTTTTCGCGCCGAAATACTGTGACATCATGACGCCGAAGCCGCTCGTGATCCCCGAGACGAAGCCGATGACGAGAAAACTGATCGATCCCGTACAGCCGACAGCCGCAAGCGCCGACAGGGAGATGGTCTGCCCCACGATGATGGTATCCACCATGCTGTACAGCTGCTGAAATATATTGCTGATCAGGATGGGAATACAAAAAAGCAGGATCCCTTTCCGCGGACTTCCCACGGTAAGATCGCGCGAACCTTTCATACCTATGACCTTTTTCCAAAATTTCCGCGTATATTATACTCGCCCGCAAGACTTTTGTCTATCATTGAAGAGCCTGTATCACTTCACTTTTTGCAAAATTTTACAGAAAAAAACATGCGGCGCACGGAATTTATCCGTGCGCCGCGGCAGAAACACAGCTTTCAGATGTCTTTCAGAATTTCTGTGACAGGATCTTCACGGAAAAAGGCTCCAGCGTGAAATCGGCAAGCGAAACACTTTCGCCCGTCAGAAGATCGGCGCCTTCTCCTTCCGCCGCATGGAAGGTAACGGCAGCGTCCGAAATGTTGGCGGCGCAGAAGATGCGTTCCCCTCCCGATTCTCGGCTGAAACAAAAATACTTGTTGCTCAGAACGCGCTTTTCATAATTTCCATACGCGAGCGCGCGGCTTTGGGTACGGATGCGGCAGAGCTTTGCGATCAGTTCGCAAAGTGCGCCTTCCGTGCGGGCGATCGCCGAAAAGGCGGGACGCAGCGCCGCATCCCCCTGCGACTTATCCCCTTCCGCGCCGTATTCCGAACCGTAGTAGACGCAGGGAATGCCCGGCATACAGAAGAGCACCGCATACATCGCCGCAGCTTTCCGCTTGTCTTTGAGCGCCGTGTATGCGCGGGATATGTCGTGATTGTCGACAAACGAAAAGAGATTTTTGCCCGTATACAGGCACCACGGCTGCGAGCCGAACAGCCGTTCGAGCGAGTGGGCGATCTCAAAAAAGTTGTCGCTGTTGAGGGCGGAAACCAGCCCTTTGCAACACTCGTAATCGGTGATCGAATCCAGAAGCCCCGGCTGCACGTTCTTCGCAAAATTCTGTATATGCACGACCTCGCCCATCAGGAAAAAGTCTGCCCGCCTGGAAGACACGATGCCGCGCAGAAACCCGAAAAACCAGTCGGGCAAGAGATACGCCACGTCCAGCCGCAATCCGTCGATGCCGAATTCGTCTATCCAGAACTCCACGGCGCGGCGGATATAATCGGTGACGGCCGGACAGGACAAATTCAGCCGGACAAGCTCCATGTGCCCTTCCCACCCCTCATAGCGGAAACCGTCGTTGTACTGCGTGTTGCCCCCGAAATCGATGTAAAACCAATCCTTTTTGGCCGTCCCTTCGCGGCGGGCGCGCACCTCTTCAAAGGCAAAAAAACGCCTGCCCACATGGTTGAATACCCCGTCCAGCACGACGCGGATGCCCGCCTCGTGAAATTTACCGACCAGCCTTTTCAGATCGTCGTTGTCCCCGAGACGACGGTCGACGCGGAAAAAGTCGATCGTGTCGTAGCCGTGCCGCTCGCTCTCAAAGAGCGGATTCAGAAGCACGGCGTTGAAGCCGCACGCACGGATATGCGGGATCTGCTCCTCGATCAGATGCAGGCGGTGGCGGACAGCCCCGCCGTCATTTTCCGCCTCCGCACCGCAAAAGCCGAGCGGGTAGATCTGGTAAAATGCACTTTCGTCAAACCACATGGTATTCGCCTCTCGTCTTTGCCCGCCCCACACAGGATAGGCAAAAAAATTTTTCGGAACGGGAGTTTTCGGTTTATAATAAATGCAACGAACGGAGGCCCGAACGCTCCCGCATTCGAACCCCCTCTCGTTTCATTTATTATAACTCCCGTTTTTTGCAGGCCGTACGATACCTGCCGGAAAATTTTTCGGCAGGTTTCCTTGACCCGCTATCAAAGTATCTGTTCGGAATGGGGTCTGCCCCCTCGCCGACGCGACCGCAAAATCCGCCGGTATAAATTTTCGGCAGCTTTGCCTGACCCGAAATCAAAGTATCTGTTCGGAAAGGAGTTTGATCCCCTTTACCTGCAAAAGCTCCACGGCACGTTCCGCATCCTCCACGCGCATGAGGATCTTGGCGGTGTTGTGGTTGGTGAGCACGAACGAATACAGATATTCGATGTTCATGTTCGCCTCCTCCATGAGCGCGACCACCTCGGCGAGCGCGTTCGGTTTATCTTCCACCTCCACGCCGATCAGCTCGGTGATGCCTACCGTAAAGCCCTCCCGTTTGAGGACTTCATAGGCGCGCTCATTGTCTCGTGCGATAAAGCGCACGATCCCGAAATCCTTCGTATCCGCGATCGAGAGGGTCACAAAATCGATCCCCTCTTTCCCGAGCGCATGCGTCAGCTTGTAGAGCCTGCCCGGCCTGTTTTCCATAAAGACGGACAACTGTTTTACGAACATTTCATTTCCTCCCTGTTAATGCGTTTTTTCGCTCACTCGCGGCGGTCGACCACGCGCACTGCCTTGCCTTCGCTGCGGCGGATAGACCCGCTCTCGCAGAGCTTGATCCTGGCGCTCAGGCCGATGTAAGAATTGACTTCCGTTTCCACCTTCTTTTTGATCGTCTCCACGTCGGAAACGCGGTCGGGCGAAAGATTGCCAGCAAGCTCGATGTCGATCTCCATCACGTCGAGATTGTTGATGCGGTCGACATAGATCATATAATGGGGCGAAACGCCCGCCACGTTCATGATCGCCGCCTCGATCTGCGACGGAAACACGTTGACGCCGCGAATGATCAGCATGTCGTCCGAACGGCCCTTCACTTTGCTCATCTTGACCGTCGTGCGGCCGCAGGCACATTTGCCCGCCGTGAGCGTGCACAGGTCGCGCGTGCGGTAGCGGATGAGCGGCTGGCCCGTCTTGGTGATGGTGGTGAATACGAGCTCGCCCTCGCTCCCGAAAGGCAGCGGCTCCAGCGTTTCCGGATCGATGATCTCGGGAATGAAATGGTCTTCCTGCACGTGGCTGCCGCTCTTCTGCATGCACTCCATCGCCACGCCCGGCCCGCTGATCTCGGAAAGTCCGTAGATATCCAGCGCATCTATGTCCAGAAGCCGCTCCAGCTCGTCGCGCATCTGGTAAGTCCAGGGTTCCGCGCCGAATGCGCCCCCCTGCAGATTGAAATCTTTGATGTCCATGCCCGCCTTCTGGATCTCGGTGCCGAGAAAGATGGCGTACGAAGGGGTACAGCACAGGTGCGTGGCCCCGAAATCGCGCAGCAGCGTGAGCTGGCGGATGGTATTGCCCGCACTCGCCGGGACTGTGGATGCCCCGATCTTCTGTGCGCCGTAATGCGCGCCCAAGCCGCCCGTAAACAGCCCGTAGCCGTAAGCCACGTGCACGAGCGAATCTTTCGTGACCCCAGCCATCGCCAGCGAACGCGCCGCCACTTCCGCCCAGATGTCCACGTCGTTCTGCGTGTAGCCCACGACGGTCAGCTTTCCCGTCGTGCCGCTGGACGCGTGCACCTCCACGATGTCGCGCGCGGGCGCAGAATAGAAACCGAACGGATAGGCCTGCCGAAGGTCATGCTTGACGGTAAAGGGAAGTTTGCTCAGATCCGCGACCGAACGGATGTCCGAAGGCTTGAGCTTGAATTCGTCCATCTTCGCCCGGTATGGCTTGCAGTTGTTATAGACGAGCTCGACCGTCTTGCGAAGCCGCTCGCTCTGCAGATTCTCCATCTCCGAGCGCGAAAGACATTCGTACTCGGGACGGTATATATAGTCCTTGAGTGTTCCTTTCATCTGTTTCCTCCTCTTTTTCCCTTTGTCATGCGCAAACCGGCCAGGTCTATACGAAATGTAACGCAAAATCGATATACGTTATCTGAAAATCTGTACACAGACTCTGTTTACAGAGCACAAAAATCCGAGTAGTTCTGCAAATAAAAACCTTTTTTGGGCGCCGCATGTGGGCGGGGCGCCGCGGAAATTTTATACGGCGCAATAGCCGAGTTCAAACGCCTTCTTGTTCATCTCCACCGTTTTCGGCGGGATGCCCGAAAGAAGGGCCTGTTCGAACACTTCGCGGTCCAGCCCCATTTTTTTGCAGAGCGCGCCCAGCATGACGGAATTCGCCGCCTTGGAGTTGCCCGCTTCCAGTGCGAGCGTAAGGGCGTCCACCCCCGTGCCCGGAAGTTTCTCTTCGATGCCCTGCGGATACTCCGCCGCACCCGTAACGACGGGCATGGGCATGATCTCCTGTGTGGAATAGATCACCTGGCCGCCCTCTTTGAGATAATGAAGGTAACGGAGCGCCTCCAGCTTTTCAAAGGCGAGAATGACGTCCGCCCTGCCCTCGTCGATGAGCGGCGAGGCGATCTTGTCCCCGATGCGGACGTATGTCATGACCGAGCCGCCGCGCTGTGCCATGCCGTGCACTTCGCTCAGTTTGACGTCGTAGCCCTTTTCCAGGGCGTATTTCCCAAGAACGCGGCTGGCAAGCAGGGTGCCCTGCCCGCCTACGCCGACGATGAGTATATCCGTTTTGACGCTCATATCACTTTACCTCCCCGTCGATGGCTCCGAATTTGCACACGCTCTTGCACAGCCCGCATTCGGTGCACAGCGATACGTCGATCGTGATGCCGTTCTTCCCGTTGACGATGGCCGGGCACCCGAGTTTGAGGCAGGCGCGGCACTTTTTGCACTTTTCGTTGACGGTAAAGCCGTTGTACAGCCTTTTAGTGAGAAGGACGCACGGACGCTTGGCGATGATCACCGAGACTTCCTCTTTGGCGACTTCCTCCTTCACCGCCTTTTCCAATGCGGACAGATCGGAAGGGTCGACGGTGCGAACGCTCTTCACCCCCACCGCGCGGCTGACCTGGGCAAGATCGAGCTCGTATGTCTCCTCTTTGTGGATGGTCTTGCCCGTGCCCGGATGATCCTGGTGACCCGTCATGCCCGTCGTGCGGTTGTCGAGCACGATGACCGTCACATTCGAGCGGTTGTAAACCGCATCGATCAGGCCCGTGATGCCGCTGTGGATAAAGGTCGAGTCGCCGATGACCGCGACGGAATGTTTGTGCGCTTCCGGATCCGATTTGTCGAAGCCGATCGCCATGCCGATACTCGCGCCCATGCAGACGACGGCGTCCATCGAGCCGAGCGGCGGAACGGCGCCCAGCGTATAACACCCGATATCGCCGAGAACATTGAGCTTGAGTTTGGAAAGGACATAGAAGACGCCGCGGTGCGGGCAGCCGGCACACAGCACCGGCGGGCGCGCCGGGACCTGCGCGGGCTGAACGGCCTGCTTTTCGCCCAAAACACATTCGCGCAGAAGGTTCGCGGAAAATTCACCGCAACGGGGGAAGATGTTCTTGCCCTCCACCGCGATGCCGTGCGCCTTGACAAGCGTTTCGATGTGCGGGGCAAGCTCTTCCGCGACAATGCAGCGCTCGACGCTCGCGGCAAATTTTTCGATGAGTTTGTACGGCAGCGGATACACCATGCCCAGTTTGAGGACGCTCGCTTCGGGCAGCGCTTCCTTGACATACTCATACACGCCGCCCGAGCAGATGATGCCGAGCTTCTTGCTCCCTTCCTCGATAAAATTCAGGGGCATCTCGTTCGCGTCTTCGGACATCTTTTTCATGCGCTCTTCGACGACCACATGCTTCACGCGCGCATTTGCCGGCATCATGACGTATTTTTGTATGTTCCGCTCGTAAGGACGAAGCGGCCGCTCTTCCCGCTCCCCCAGCTCCACCAGGCTCTGCGAGTGCGCCACGCGCGTCGTTACCCGCAAGATCACGGGCGTATCATACTTTTCGGACAGTTCAAAGGCATATTTTGCAAATTCCTTCGCCTCCATGCTGTCGGAAGGCTCCAGGACGGGCACCTGCGCGCTGACCGCCGTCAGGCGGGTATCCTGCTCGTTCTGCGAGGAAAATACCGAAGGATCGTCCGCCACCGCGATCACAAGCCCGCCGTTCACTCCCGTATATGAGGCCGTAAACAGAGGATCGCACGCCACGTTCAGACCGACATGCTTCATCGAGACGATCGCCCGCGCACCGCGGATCGAGGCGCCGATGCCCACTTCCAGCGCGACTTTCTCGTTGGGCGACCATTCGCTGTATACTTCGCCGTACCGCGCAAGCTCTTCGGTGATTTCCGTCGACGGCGTGCCGGGATACGCGGACGCCACCTTGACCCCCGCTTCCCATGCGCCGCGCGCAACGGCAAAATCTCCCAATAACAATTTTTTCATTTCGTATAACCTACCTGTCTTATTGTTGCCGCAACGCTGTGCGGCGGATGTTTCTTTCTTGACTGTCGCTGCCGCAATGCTGTGCGGCGGACGAATTTTCTTGGATATCACTGCCGCAGCGCTCTAAGCTGCGGATAAATTTTTTGTCGCCGCTGCGCTCTGCGCGGCGGACGATCTTTTCTTTCATTGCCGCGGTGACACGTGCGGCGGATAATTTTGGTAGATCGGATGCGTTTACGCCGACAGCGGCGATTCCGATCGAGAAGCGGCGCTCAGTGCTTGCGAAGGTCGGTGACCCGCTTGACCTTGCCTTCCGCCCTCTTGATGGAAAAAGGCTCCACCAACTTGACTTTCACGTCGATCTGCAACACCACGCGCAGCGCGTGTTTGATGCGCGCGACCAGTTCTTCCAGCTTGCCGTAATCGGTCAGAAGCCCCGCGTCGTCCACTTCCACGCGCACTTCGATGGTGTCCATATACCCCACGCGGTCGACTACGATCTCGTACGTCTTGCCCAGTTCCTTCATGCCCATCAGCACCCCTTCGATCTGGGAAGGGAAGACGTTGACGCCGCGGATGATCAGCATGTCGTCTGTACGCCCGACCACGCGCGACATGCGCGCCAGCGTCCTGCCGCATTTGCAGGGTTCATAGGTGAGCGAAGTGATGTCCTTGGTGCGGTAGCGCAAGATGGGCATCCCCTCTTTCGTCAATGTGGTGATCAGAAGTTCGCCCTGCTCTCCTTCGGAAAGTACTTTGTTCTTCTCGATGTTGACAACTTCGGGATAGAACATGTCTTCATTGATGTGCATGCCCGCCTTTTCGCGGCATTCACCCGATACGCCCGGCCCGCCCACTTCGGTCAGGCCGTAATTTTCCGTAGGGAAGGCGCCGAGAAGCCCCTGCAAGGCCTCGTGCGTCTCCGCCGTGGACGCCTCCGCCCCCATGCACACGAGACGGACTTTCAGATCTTCCAGAACGCCCATCTTCTTGGCCGTTTCCGCAAGATACATGGCATAGCTCGGAGTGGCAATGAGCGCCGTCGCACCGAAATCGCGCAGCAGCATCACCTGCCGCTCGGTGTTGCCCGAAGACACGGGCACGACCGTGGCGCCCAGTTTCTCCACGCCGTAGTGAAGCCCGAAGCCGCCCGTAAACAGCCCGTAGCCGAATGCGACGTGGAAAATATCCTCGTCCGTGGCACCCGCCGCCACCAGAAGGCGGGCGATACAGGTGGACCAGTTGTCGAGATCTTTTCGCGTATACCCGCCCACGATCGGCTTGCCCGTCGTGCCGCTGGATGCGTGCAGGCGGATGATCTGCTTCATCGGTACGGCAAAAAGACCGAAGGGATAGTGATCACGCAGATCGTCTTTGGTCGTGTATGGGATGTTCTCGATATCTTTGAGCGTCTTGATGTGCTCGGGCCGCAGCCCGATCGCGTCAAATCGCTGCTTGTACATGGGTACACGCTCGTATGCGTAGGCCACTATGTGCTTCAGACGCTCCAGCTGCATCTCGCGTATCTGCTTTCTTCCCATCGTTTCGATCTCGGGACTGAACATCATCATCTTTCTACCTCTCGGTCATGCAAATTGCCTGTTAAAATTTATTGTATCATATTCGGCGCAAAGTTGCAAGTTTTTTGCGAAAAGGTTCACCGAAACTTTTCCCTTCCCGGGAAAATGCCGCGGCTTCTGCAAAAGCCGCGGCAGAATGCGGCTCTGCCGCCGTGTCAGTTTCTGGGAAGAAATTTTGCGTATCCGCCCCTGCCGTGCCGAACTTCCTTGGATACGCGCGAAAGGGTCGCGGAGGAGATGCCCGTCTCTTCGATGATCTCCGCGTACGTCTTGCCCTCCGACAAAAGTTTCGCCGCCGCGGTGCGCTGCGCCATCTTCTCGATCTCCTGGTAGGTGCAAAGATCCCCGAACAGCGCCGCACAGTCTTCCTGCGTCTTGCAGTTGAGCACCGTAGCGTACAGCAGGGATACCATTTCCTCGCTCTCCCTCATTCGAAATCCTCCTCCAAAGAACGGCGCAAAAATGCCTTCGTCTTTTCGCTCTGCGGGTTTTCAAACAGCTCGCGCGCTTCCCCTTCCTCTTCGATGACTCCGTCGGAAATAAAGATGACCTTGTCGGCCACATTTTTGGCAAACTCCATCTCGTGCGTGACCACGATCATGGTGCTCTCCGTGTCCTTCAGCCCCTTGATCACTTTGAGCACTTCACCCGTAAGCTCCGGATCGAGCGCGCTCGTCGGTTCGTCAAAACACAGGATGTCCGGCTCCAACGCAAGGGCCCGCGCGATCGCTACCCGCTGCTGCTGCCCGCCCGAAAGTTGGTAAGGGTACGAATCCTTTTTTTCGAGCAGTCCCACCCGTTCGAGCAGCTGCAGGGCACGCGCTTCGATGCGCTCTTTCAGCCCGCCCGAAAGCTGCACAAGTTCCTGCTTCTGCTCCGCCTTGCGCGCCTTGCGGGCCGTTGCGGGTAGAGCTCTTATCTCCGCGCGGAATGCGCGCTTCTTGGCCCGGATCTCTCCCTTGGCAAGAAGCGTCTGCGCAAGGGTGATGTTTCTGAATACCGTGTACTGCGGAAACAGGTTGAACTGCTGGAAGACAAGCCCGAAATGCAGCCGCTTTTCGCGGATCTGCGCGTCCGAATACTGCTTCTTTTCGGCAGCGTCGAAGAGCGTTTCGCCGTTGACCGAAAGGGTGCCTTCGTCCGGGCTCTCCAAAAAATTCAGACAGCGCAAAAGCGTCGTCTTGCCGCCGCCCGACGAGCCGATGATGGCGAGCACTTCCCCTTTTTCCAGCGAAAAGGAGATGCCTTTGAGCACCTCGTTCTCGCCGAATTTTTTGCGGTAATTTTCAACTTCGAGAAATGCCATGGCTTATACCCTGAAATAATTGAGTTTCTTTTCGATGAAATGGAAAAGAACGGTGAGAACGCCTACGAACACGAGGTAAAAAACCGCGGTAAAGAACAGCGGCCAGATCAACCCGCGCAGCAGGTACGTTTCGGCGACGAACAGAAGTTCTACCACGCTGATGATGCGCGCGAGCGACGTGTCTTTGACGAGCGTGATGATCTCGTTGGACATGGGCGGCACGATGCGCTTTACCACCTGCAGCAAAACAACTTTGAAAAAGATCTGCGATTTCGTCATGCCGAGCACCTGCCCCGCCTCGTACTGGCCTTTGGAGATGCTCTCGATGCCGCCGCGGTAAATTTCCGAAAAATAGCAGGCATAGTTGATGATGAAAGCGATCAGCACGGCGAGCAGCCGCTCCATCGCGCGCCAGCCGAACAGCAGGCCGGGGCCGTAAAAGATGAACATGACCTGCAACATCAGCGGCGTGCCGCGGATGATCCAAACGAAAAACTTGACGACGCTTTTGATCACCCGGAACCGCGACATGGAACCGAACGCGATGAGCAGCCCGAGCGGCAGCGCAAATACGAGCGTGAGAATAAATATTTCGCATGATACGAGAAAGCCCTCGCACAGTGCGGTAAAAACATCCAAAAACATATTTTATTCCTTATACAGTGAAAAAGGCGGGCGTTTCGCATGACCGGAATACCCGCCGCGCCGCATTTTATTCAGCGGCAAAATATTTCTGATACAGAGAATCGAGGAAGCCGTTTTTCTGGTACTCGGCGATTTTGGCGTTCAGCTTTTCCATGAATGCCGTATCCGTTTTGCGCGCGCCGATGCCGTACTGTTCTTCCGCAAACCCTACGTTTTTATAGGTGATATCCGCATAGTTCGTTCCTTCACCCGTCATGGAGCGGGCCATCGTCAGATCGATGACGGCGAGTTCGGCCGTGCCGGCCCCTACCTCCATCAGCGCCTTTGCCTGCGACTGCGCAGGAACCGTAGATACGTTTTCGATGCCTTCGATTGCAGTTACCAGCGTTTCCGCCGCGGAACCCGTTTCATAGGCAATGGACGTTGCGTTGGACAGGCTCTCGACGCTGTCGTACTTCGCAAGCGTTTCCGCCGTGCCGACGATAACCTGCTGGTTGGTCATATACGGCTCGGAAATGAGAATATTCTTTTTCAGATCGTCGGTAATGGTCATGCCGTTCCACACGAGGTCGATCGTGCCGGCGTTGAGGTCTACTACTTTCGTTTTCCAGTCGTTGAGAAGAACAAATTCGTAATTATAGCCGAGGTCTGTGCAAAGTTGAATGGCGAATTCCGTGTCGTACCCGACAAAATCGCCGTTTTCGTCTCTATAATTCATCGGCGCGTATTCCGTATAGCCGATCTTGATCGTGTACCCCTGCTCGTCGGGGATGGTGATCTCGTTGTCGCAACCCGCGAACGCCGCCACGCCGCAAAGCATGAGCATTGCCGCACACAGCACAGCCAATAACTTCTTCATAAAACAAAACTCCTTTTGCCGCGCCATAGGCGGCCATTCTGCCGCTTTTGCGCGGCCGCATTGTTTGCCCTATGCCCTTTTGCACGAGCAACGCGTCTATTATACTTTATCGCGCTAAATTAGTAAAGTGTTTCAATGTATCCTTTCACTTTTTCTGCGTAAAAAAATGGTGAAATCCGCAAAAATGCCGCAGAAAAATTTCTGCGGCGGGATATGGAACAAAAAGGGCGACCAATCTTGTGAAAAACTTGCGCGTACTATAAAAACCTTTGTATTGTGTAAATAATAAATATGCCCGAGCCGCGGAATCGGCAGACGCAAGGGACTGAAAAAAGGCGGCTCGGACTGAGGCGCCTTTTTTGTATCTTTTTATATTTGTTCCTTTTTCACCGCTCTCTCCCCTTTGCGCGCGGAGAAAATCACGAGAAGGGCCGCGACGACGGCGAGAAGGGCCTGTGAGAGAGGTACCGACGCCCACGTGCCGCCGATGCCGAAACAGGCGGGAAGGACGAAAAGGAGCGCGAGCAAACAGAGGGGTTCGCCGTAAATGACGACATACGCGCGCCATACGTCTCCCGTCGCATAAAAATAAGCGGTCGAAATGCGCGAAACGGCGACAAAGACAAAGCCCGCCATAAACACGGGCAGGATGCGCCCGACTTCGGCGGAGACTTCTTCGGACGCGCCGAACACCCCGGATATGCTGCCGCGCACAAAAAACATCCCTGCCGTACAGACCGCCGCGACGACGAGCGCGAACACATAGGACAGATTGCGCACGGCGCGCGCTTCGCCCACATTCCCCCTGCCGTATTCGCGGCTGATCAGCGGCTGACAGCCGTCGCTGACCCCTTGCAAAAGGAGAAGCACGACGAAGATCGTATAGGATACGGGTGCAAAACAGTTGAGCGCAAATTGTCCGCCCACCGCCGATGCGCTGAAATTGACAAAGATGAGCATGAAATTGGGCGAAAAGGCGAGGCCGAAAGGAGAAAGCCCCAAAAGAAGCACCCTGCCCGCCATCCGCCCGCCCTTTCCGCCGAAACGAAAACGCGGTTTCTGCCGCCGGACGACAAGATATACAAGGCTGACACAAAGCGTCGCCGCCTGCCCGATGACCGTCGCGACCGCCGCCCCCGTCATGCCCCACGAAAACACCCATACAAAGACGTAGTCGAGAAGAATGTTCGACGCGAAGCCCGCGATCATCGCAAACATCGCCGCGACAGACCCGCCCATGTTCCGCAGAAAGGGCGTGAGCCCCGTGCCGAACACCTGGAACAGCGCGCCCAGCGCGATACTGCGCATATACTCTTCGCCCAGCGAAAGGATCTCCCCTTCCGCCCCGAACAGCCGCAGCACGGACGGCGAAACGAAAAAGACCGCCGCGGTGAGAAGTAGCCCCGCCGCCGCCAAAAGAAGGACGGACATCCCGTAGTAAAGCTGCTTTTTTCCCGACTGATCGGCGCCCGCGGCGAGCGAGTACAGGATCGCTCCGCCCATGCCGATGCCCGTTCCCGCACACTGGATCAATGCCGTGAGCGGATAGGCCACGTTGATCGCCGTAAGGGCGGCGTCTCCCAGTTCGTTCCCCACAAAAAATCCGTCCGCAATGCTGTATATGCCCGACAGGGCAAACGCAAGCATGGACGGTATGACGTATCTGAAAAATTCTTTCCCCAGCTGCATATCTTCCTCAAAGGGGCGGCCTGTACCGGGCCCGCCCCCGGGCTTGTCTTTATTCGAGCTCGAACACCTGCACGGGCCGCGCCGGCGATTTCTCGGTAATCGGTTCCATCGAGGCTTCCCATCGCTGCACCACTTCGTTTTCCGCCTGGTAACGCAGGGCGTATTCCGCACCCTTTTCACATTCGTAACAGCCGAAAAGTTCCTCGCCGTCCATCCAGATGCTATAATGACAGATGCCCGCCTCTTTCAACGCGCGCACCATCTCCGGCCAGATCTCCTTGTGCCGGCGGATATATTCTTCCTTCTTGCCCGGGCGCAGCTTCGCACGCCAGAATACTTTCTCCATGTTTTCTCCTTCCAAAAGTCGCAGTTCAGTGGCGCATGCTCTGATCGGTGAACACTTCGCAATACCCCGAGGAATAAAATGAGGGCGCCTGCCCCGCCTTATACAGGTGGGAAATATCCCCGACCCAGCGCGCACGGAAGGACGCCAGACCCTCTTCGCGCTCTTCGGTGACCACCTCGGTCACGCAGGTGGGGACGCCTGCAAAACTCTGCAAGATAGCCACGGGCGACTGCGAAAACAGATGGGACAGCATGACCCCCGTGATCCCGAGATGACAGAAAAAGACCAGCGTCTTCGTATTCGGCGCGACCGCCTCGTAAAACATGCCGCGGCGGTGGTACCCGTACCGCTCCAGAAGCGCATCCAGCTCACGGCATACCTCCCCGTAGAGCGCGGGCGCTTCGGTGCCGCGGATAAACGGGACCTTCAGCCACCCCTCCGCAGAATACAGAGCCGGGTATTTTTCAATGACGGAGGGCAGAAAATCCCACACCCGCTGCATTTTCCCTGTCTCGGGATTCAGAACGCGCACGGGAAATTCCTGCAGCCAGGGACACGTTTCCCCCTGCATCCCGCTCGCTTCGAGATAGGGACGCGCCGTCGCCTGCGCGCGACCCAGCGGCGAGATGAATACCCCGTCAATCTTCTCTTTTACAAGCCTTTCTGTCAGCAGTTCCGCCTCCCGCTTGCCCCGTTCGGTCACCGTGTCATGTTCGTAATCGGGTTCGCCGTGGCGGATAAACAACAATCGCATATGACTCCTTTGCGGCACCCGCCGCTTCTCGTACTTTCCTTTTCACTCCTGTCCGCCCCGTGTGCTCCCGTCTATCTTCTTTCCACGACGCCGCAGTTTCGCACGGAGCTCCGACCGGGACACAGCTCCTCTGCGCAATCAGGCAAAATATTCTTTGGCCAGCGCTTCGAAAGCGGGAAGCGAACGGCGGATCATATCCGTCGACACACAATAGGCGATGCGCACATACCCGGGACAGCCGAAATCGTCGCCCGGGACGAGCAGCAAACCGCGAAGTTTCGCGCGCTCGCAAAAGGCGTTTGCGTCCGGCTCGGGAGATTTCACGAACAGGTAAAACGCGCCGTCCGGACGGACACAGGTAAACCCGTATTGCCGCAATGCGTCCGCAAGCAGGTCGCGGTTTTTTTCGTACACCGAGACGTCGGACACCGCACCCTGGCAGCGCGCGATCATCTTCTGAAACAGCGAGGGGGCGCAGACATAGCCCAGCGCCCTGCCCGCCCCGCATACGGCCAGATAAATCCTCTTCGCTTCCGCCACCAGCGGGCTGACAAAGATATACCCGATGCGCTCGCCGGGAAGGGACAGCGATTTGGAATAAGAATAGCATACGAGCGTATGCTTATAATAATTGGGAAGATACGGCACCTTCACCCCGCCGTAGACAAGTTCGCGGTACGGCTCGTCGGTGATGAGATAGATCACCTTGCCCAGCTCCGCCGATTTCTTTTCCAGCATCGCGGCGAGCTTTTTCACCGTCTCTTCGCTGTATACCACCCCGCTCGGGTTGTTCGGAGAATTTACCAGCACCGCCCGCGTGCGGGGCGTAAATGCCTTTTCCAGCGCCGCAAAATCGATCTGGAATGTGTCCGGATCGGAAGGAAGCGCCACCAGATGCGCGCCCGCCGTTTCCGTGAATACCCTGTATTCGGTAAAAAACGGCGCAAAGGTGATCACCTCGTCTCCCGCTTCGCACAGGGCGCAAAGCGAAATGGTCAGCGATGCCGCCGCGCCGCAGGTCATGTAGATCTGATCGGCATCTGCCGCCGCACCGTGCGCCTTGCGGATATATTCCGCGATCGCCGCGCGTACCCCCGCATCCCCCTGCGCAGACGTGTAACCGTGCAGAGCCGTCGCATCTTCGCTCTTCAAAAGTCCGATCAGCGTGTCTTCCACGATCTGCGGAGGCTTGACGCTCGGATTTCCCAGACTGAAATCAAATACATTCTCCGCGCCTACTTCCGCGGCTCGCTTCTTTCCGTATTCGAAGATCTCGCGGATCACCGAACGCTTGCTGCCCAATTCATACATTCTCTGATTCATGATCGTTCCACTCCTTGTTCGTTCATGAACGATTATACCACAAAAAATGCCCGCACACAACTTTATTGCCCGCCGATTCGCATTTTTATCGGCGGGCATCGCTTGACAAATTTCCGTAAATTCTTTATACTTTTTCTGATCAATTTCTCGGGAGGTATGCTATGCCGGACAAGATCGTACAACTGCTGCAGGAAGACCGCTTGGACGACGTGCGCGCCCTTACGGCGGATATGACCAAAGAAGAGCTCGCAGCCTGCCTCGAAACACTCGACGGAGAACAACTGACAAAGCTCTTCGGCTGCCTCGACAAGGAAGTCGCCGCCGACGTGTTCGTCCTCCTCGACCGAAAGACCCAGAAAAGCCTGCTCAAAGATTTCAGCGACGTAAAATTGCAGGACGTGACCGACGAGATCCTCGACGACGACGTGGAAGAACTCTTCGAGAGCATGCCTACCGACATCGTGCATGAGGTCCTCCTCAAAGCTACGCCCGAAAACCGAAACGACAAGATCGTCGAAATCGTCGACTTCCTCGAAGAAAAAAAATTCTCGCAGCTCAAACCGCTTCTTGCCGAACTGGAACCGGCTGACCTTGCGGAAATCTTTGCCGAACTCGAGGAAAAAGACCTGCCCATCGTCTTCCGACTCCTGCCGAAAGAACTCGCCGCAGAGACATTCGTCGAGATGAACAGCGCCCAGCAGGAACTGCTCATCAAGTCCTTCAGCGATGCAGAGCTCAAACTCATGCTCGAAGAACTGTTCGTGGACGATACCGTGGACCTCATCGAGGAGATGCCCGCAAACGTCGTCAAACGTATCCTCCTCAACGCCGACAGCGAGACGCGCAAAGAGATCAACGAGATCCTCAAATACCCCAAAGACAGCGCCGGAAGCATCATGACCACGGAGTGCATCTCACTCCGCAAAGACATGACCGTCCGCCAATGCTTTGAACGCATCCGCCAGCAGGCCATCGACAAGGAGACCATCTATACCTGCTACGTCACCGACGATCAGAAAACTTTGCTCGGAACCGTGACCGTCAAAGACCTCTTCCTGCACGGCTACGACGAAAAAGTGGAGTCCTTCATGGACACCAATTTCATCTTCGTCGATACCCACGAAGACAAGGAGGAAGTGGCCAACACCCTCTCCAAATACGACCTCCTCTCCGTGCCCGTCGTCGACCAGGAAAATAAACTGGTCGGTATCGTCACCGTCGACGACGCTCTCGACGTCATCACCGAAGAGGCGACCGAAGATATCTCCTACATCAACTCGGTCACCCCTTCCGACAAACCTTACCTCGAAACGAGCACACTGAAAATTTATCTGCACCGTATCCCCTGGCTGCTCATCCTCATGGTCAGCGCCACCTTCACCGGTCTCATCCTCAACACCTACCAGAGCATGCTCGATACCCTGCTCGTTGCCTGCGTGCCCATGATCATGGGCACCGCCGGCAACGCCGGAAGCCAGGCTTCCGTCACCGTCATCCGCGGCATGGCCCTCGACGAGATCCGACCCAGAGACATACTCCTCGTCATCTGGAAAGAGGTGCGCGTCTCCCTGCTCGTGGCCGTCTCCGTCGCCGTCGTCTGCTTCGCAAAACTCCAGCTTGTCGACGGCCTCATCTTCCACGATTTCTACTCGGTGCAATATTCGCTGATCGTCGCGGTCGCCATCGCGCTCGCCGTCATCGTCGCCAAGATCGTCGGCGCCTGCGTCCCCATCTTCGCCAAAGCCATCCGCATCGACCCCGCCGTCTTCGCCAATCCCTTTATCACCACCATCACCGACGTCCTGTCCCTTCTCATCTTCTGCTCGCTCGCCGTGAGCCTCCTGCAGATCGTATAAATTTCAAAATCAAAACGCGGCGGGCGCTCCCGAAAGGAGCGCCCGCCGCGTTCTTTTTATTCCGATATACTACACCACTTCAAGTAGGAGCATCAGCACCGGAATGGTGACTATGCATAGAAGGGTCGACATGAGCGTCGTGGCGGCCGCCGTGTCGCAGTCGTCCCCGAACATCTCGGCAAAGTTCAGAACGCTCGACGCCGTCGGCATCGCCGCGATCACATACAGCGCCACGATCACATACCTGTCGATCGGCACGATCGCGTTGACGGCCACCAGCACCGCCAGGCTCAGAAGAGGCGAAAGGATGAGTTTGGCCGCAGACGCCACATATGTCTTCACGTCGTTGACAAGCCGCAGCGGATGCATATCCGCCAGGCGGATGCCGAGAATGACCATCGAGAGGGGCAACGTCATGTTACCCAGATACTCGATGGGCGTGACCACCTGTTCGGGCACGGGAACATTGCAGAAAAAGAGAGGAAGCACCACGATCGTCGCGATCGTCGGCGGGTTGAGGATGATCTTGAGCGGGTTCACGCTCTTGCGGTTGCCCGTCACGCTGTAAATGCCCAGCGTCCACGTCATCGCGTTGAAGGCGATGTTGTAGACCGCCGTGTACAGCACCAGCTCCTGCACTCCCGGAAAGAGCATCTGCATGACGGGGATCCCCATAAACCCGACGTTGCCAAGATAGGAACACGCCACGCACGCGCGGCGCGCCGCCTCGTCCCGGCATCTGAAAAAGATGAGCTTCGCCGCAAAATAGACGAGAAAGATGAGGACAACCGCGAACAAAATCACCCACCCGAAATTGATCAGCATGGAGGGCTTGAATTCCTTGTTCAGAAAGGATGCCGCCATCAGACCCGGCTGCGAAATATACAACAGCAATCCCGCCAGTACGCCCGTCGAGCCGTCCGGCAAGATCTTGGCCTTGCGCAGTGCGTAACCCGGCACCGCCAGCACGACGACGATGAGAACCGTGATAAACGTCGATAGAAAATCCATAATATGCCCTCCCGGATCCTTCCGGTGCGGAAATTTTCTCCTGAGTACTGCCTTTGTCCCTTTTCGGTGCGCTCAGATGCGCCACTCGCCCCGCAGCCGCTCCAAAAGTGCTGCGATCCCCTCTTCCAGGTCGAGACGGGTGCGCACGAAATCCCCCGTATACCACGGATCGGCGATGTCCCGCGGAGAGCGGGTAAAATCGAGAAGACGGAAAACTTTTTTATCCGGATCGCCGCCCGTGATCCGCAGGATATCCGCGACGTTGCGCCGCTCCATGGCGAGGATATAGTCGTTTTCACGATAATCCCGCACAGTAAAACGGCGGGCGCGCTTGCCCGCACAGGAAATGCCCATTGCCGAAAGTTCCGCCCGCGCGGGCGGATAGACGGGATTGCCCTCTTCCTCGCCGCTCGTGCCCGCCGAGGACACGCTGACACGGCCGGAAAGCCCCGCCTCTTCCAAACGCGCCCGACAGATATACTCGGCCATCGGAGAGCGGCAGATATTCCCTAAACATACGAAAATCAGTTTCAGCATATTCCTCTCCCTGCCCTCGCCCGCAGCTTTCTGCGGACGACGCGGCGTTTATGCAACCTTTTTTCTGTTGACGGTCTTTCCGAATTTTGAGCCTTTTCCCGTTGACGGTCGTCCCGACCTTTGCGGTGACATGAAAAAAGCAACACCAGCCGTGCTGCTTTTTTGGTCGAGGTGACGGGACTTGAACCCACGACCTCTTGGTCCCGAACCAAGCGCGCTACCAAACTGCGCTACACCTCGGTATTTTGCTCTTCGATGCCCCGGACCTTTCCGTCCGCATGACAACTGCCCGCGCGTACCGCATGCGATGATCTTCTGCCTGACAGCCTTAATATTATAACAGAGCCGAAAAACTTTGTCAAACAGAAATAGGAATTTCAAAAAGAAAATTTTGCGCCTTTTCCGCCTTTCCATGTGCCAAGTCGCCCGCCGCGAAAAGACGGATGACGCGGGGGCGCCGTTTGTGATAGTTTGAGCGCTTGCCGCGAGAGAGCGCGAGGCGCGAAAAGCGCGGGGCGCGAAAAGCGCGGGGCACGAAGGGCGCGAGGCGCGAAAAGCGCGGGGCGCAAAGGGCGCGAAGCGCAAAGGGCGCGAAGCGCAAAGGGCGCGAAGCGCGAGAGAGCGCGAGGCGCGAAAAGCGCGGGGCGCAAAGGGCGCGAAGCGCGAGAGAGCGCGGGGCGCGAAAGTACGCGGGGCGCGAAAAGCGCGGGGCGTGGACGGAATTACAATTATCTGCCGCTCAGGGGTGCTTGCTAGGCTATCGCCGTACGGGGTAATTCGATACGGCGGCCGCGGCTATCGGAGCCTGGCGGCGCGAGGGGGTTATTTTTTTGCGCGGCCGAAAATGTCGGAGCCGCCGCCCGCAGCCATGATCTTTTTGTAGGCGGGGTCGGAGGAAAAATCGCGCTCCTTATTGTATTCCCCGCCCAGCGATTCGATGGCAAATTTGAGTTCCTGGAAGAGCACAAACCCGATGTCCGGCCGCTCGATCTCCGCCATGAGCGCAGGAAGGGCGCGGTCGTCGCCGAAGGCGGCGAGATAACCTGCATACAGCGGCTTGTCTTCATCGTCGCTGCTGCGGAAGGCGGACAAAAGGACATTCAGCGCGCGCGTGTCATGCCCGGTCGTCCTGGACAGCACTTCCAGCGCGTAGGGCGCGTTCTCCGTTTCCGCCAGCGGCAGCATCTCTTCTAGCACTTCATCCGCCTTCTCCTTCAGAAGATCGGCGACGGCGTCCTTGATGTGCTCGTCGTACGCATCCTCCGAGAGCATCTCACAGTAACGGCCGAGCGCGCGTCTGTCCGTGCCGATGAGGTTGAGCGCATAGTGCACGAGCTCCTCGTCCGTATCTTTCAGCAAGGACAGAAGTGCGGGAAATACCCCGCGCCCCTCGATCTCCCCGCAGAGCAGATCGGGAACGGATACCCCCTGCAGGAGATACTCTTTCAGCATCTCCACCAGCTGCTCATCCCCCATTTCCGCAAAATATTGCCGAGGCGTCTTGCCCACGGCCGCAAGATAGGTATCGCCGAATTTCTGATAGGCAGAGGCGATCACGTCTTCCCACTCCGCTTCCGTGTGGTCGCCCGCGTGCTTTTCGATGTAATCCGCCATCTTGCGGTTGAATTTTTCGTCAAAATCAATGAGTTTCATCGTCCTTCTCCTCCTCCGCGGCAGACGCTTCCGTGGCGGCCGCTTCCGACGCGATCTGCCGCCAAGACGCCGCGATCTCCTGCAGATGCGCGACCGATTCGGGATCCGCTTTCAGAATGCGCAGGACATCGTCTCCGCGCATCTTCGCAAACGGCGACACGGCATAATAGAGCGTTGCGGTGATGTTCTCCGCCTTCAACCCGTCCAATGCGCCCGCGCTTTCCGCCGCGGCGTACAACGCCTGCGCCGCCTGCCGGTATTCCTCGCCCGCGCCGTCTCCGAACAGAGAAAACCGCGCGATGCACTGCGCGTACGCCTGCACGAAGATCTTATGTTTCTTCCGGCCCGTCTGCAGTCTGTCAAAGCCGATCTTATGATAATCGTTCGCCAGAACGACCCCGCATTCAAATGCGCGGTTGCGGCAGCAGATGCGGTAGACCGCCTCGACCTTGATCACGTCGTTGACGGTGCTTTTTAACAGTACGTCTGCCAAAAATGAGCGCATATCCGCCCTCTCCGCCACGGCGAGCGCGAGCATCTGCAGGTCGGGCAGCTGGCCGTCTTCCTCGTCAAAACACCACCGCAGAAGCGGCTGAAGATCCGTCTGCGTACAATAGGCATGAAGTTCTGCCACGGGAAGGGACAGGAGCGCCTTCAGAAGGCGCACCCGCCCCTCGCGCTCCGCTTTGGGCAGACGGTAGAAAAATCCGAGATCGGGAAGGCTCGTCTTCCCTTCGGAAAATTCCCGCACGGCGTCATAATAGTAGCGCGCCACCTCCGCATCCGGCCACACGTCCAGTATGGTGCCGAATGCCGAAAGGCTTTCCTGCAATTTTCCGCAGCGCAACGCCGCCACACCCTTGAAAAACAACAGCGTGCGGTCGTAGCGCACCGTGCCGCTCAGGATGCGGAATTTTTCCAGCGCATCTTCGTAGAGATGATTTTCACAGCAGACGGTCGCGATCTTGTACAGCTCGTCCGGATTGTCCGTGTGTATGGCCGCCAGCTTTTCCGCCACCGCCCGACCTTCCTGCGGGCGCTCCTGCTCGGCCAGCACGGCCGCATAGGTGGACAGAGCCTGCACGTTGTCCGGCTCCGTTTCCAGCAGGGCGCGGCAGATGGTTTCGGCGCGCGCGCTGTCTCCCTGCAGAAGACAGCTCACGGCAAGATAGTTCTGCGCCGCCGGATACTGCGCCGAATCCTTCGGGACCCGCAGAAAAGTTTCCTCCGCCTTCTGCATCTGCCCTTCGCGCAAAAGCCGCACCCCCTCGGACAGCTCGCCCGTGTGGTCCGCCTTTTCGGGCGGCCAGCTCACCCGGAACCGCGCCGGCGCGCTCTCTTCCCGATCGAACATCCCGTTCAGGTCAAGGCTGTTTTCAGGCGAAAAATATTTGTCGCTGAGCATTTTTTTATAGTAGATCATCGCCTGCGGCTCGTTTCCTACATTGTAATAACACGCCGCAAGACCTTCGTATGCGTCGACCGCCTCCTCTTCGGCACACAGGTCGAGATACTGGAACCAGCAGTCGATCGCCTGCTCGTATACCTCGATCCCCTCGTATGCCTCCGCCAGATCTGCGTATTCGTCGACGGCCGGACCGTACAGCTCGATCGACTTATGCAGAAATCGCAGGGCGGGAAGATATTCTTCCTTGTCCAGCTTCTCTTCCGCTATGTCGAGCAGTTTGTCCGCGCTCAGATCGAATTTGACACTCTTTCCTTTCATCTGTATCCTCGGTTATGTATCCGCTTTGCTCTTGGCGCGGGCGATCACCGCCTCCGCTTCCTCCGGACTGAATGTGTAATCGGTATTGCAATAGTGGCAATGCACGGATACCTTGCCCTGCTCCTTCACGACCGAACGGATCTCCTCTTCGCCCAGTGCGGCAAGTATCCCCTCTATATAATGTCTGCTGCAATTACACTTATATGCGGGCCTGCGCGTGTAAAAATTAACCTCGCCGAAATACTCTTTCAGAATCTCTTCCGCGCTCTTCTCTTCCACGAGCGAACTGATGGCGGAAAATTTGCCGATCATCTCCTCCGCCCGCGCGATGCTCTCCTCGCTCGCGCCCGGCATCGGCTGCAAAAATACGCCGCCCGCTCCCACACAGCTGCCGTCTTTGCCGATCTTGACGCCCACCGCGATCGCCGTCGGAAGCTGCTCGCTGCAGGTAAAATAAGAGGCGAAATCTTCGCCGATCTCCCCGCTCACCAGCGGCGTGGTGCCCACAAAAGGTATGTTTTCCCCGTCGTCACGCACCACAGACAGGTAGCCGTTCTTGCCCACACACCCGCCTACGTCCAGCTTGCCGCGCGCGTTGAGCGGCAGCTCCGCATACGGATTTTCTATGTAACCGCGCATATGCAGCGACGCGTCGCCGCTGACATAGATGCCGCCGCCCACGCCGTCGCCGCGGATGGTGACCGACAGCGCGCCGTGCTCCTCTTTCAGCGAGGAACACATATACGCCGCCACGATCAGCGTTCTGCCCAGCGCCGCCGCCGAAAGGGGCGACAGATGATGGATGCGGATGGCTTCGTTGACCGTCTGCGTCATGTCCGCCACCGCAAGCGATACTTCTTCATTGTAAATCAGACCGCGCAGGATTACGTCCTGTCTTTTCATTTCTATGCCTCCTCTGCCGCCCTATCGGCGCACGCAGATAAAATTTTCACGGCGAAGATCGGCCGGATCGCCGAATGCGCCCTCCACGGCGCGCACTTCAAACCCCGCTTCTTCCGCCGCCTCCGCGAGCGCCGCGCGCTCGTGGATATACTGGGTATGATGCTCGTCCTCCCGCCTGAAACGCCCGTCCTTTTCCTTTATAAATAATGTGACGTCCATTTCCACGCGGTCGGCATACGGCGTATTGAACCACATCCAAGCGATCTCTTCGCGGTCTTCGCAAAAAGTATTGCCTGCTACCTCTTCGCGCAGCTTCTTCGCGGAGGATACGTCGAAAAGAAATGCCCCGCCCTTGCGCAGGCACGACGCCACCCGTCTGAAAAAGGGCAGAACGTCCCCCTGCGGGATGTAATTGAGGCAGTCGTTCACGCACAGCGCAAAGTCCGCCCTTCCGCCCAGCACGCGGACCCGCCGCGCATCGCACAAAATATACGCGGACGCGTCGCCTTCCCGCGCCGCCAGCCGCTGCGCGCGGCTGAGCATCTCTTCGCTGTTGTCGTAGCCCGTCATCGAATAGCCCCGCCGCGAAAACGCACGGCAGAACACCCCGCTGCCGCAGCCGATGTCCAGCCCCCTGCCGCGCACAATGCCCTGCGCGCACAGCCGCTCATATAAGTACTGCGACCATTTTTCATAGTCGCAGTCTGCATTCAGATATTCAAACCAGTCGGCAAGGCCGGAATATGCGGCGTTCATTTGCCCGCTTTCCCGTCCTTTTTCTCGGCGGACGCCTGCTTGGACTCGGACTTCTCTTTCTTCTTGCCCTTGCCCTTCTTTTCCGCCTCTTCCTGTTCCCGCTTCTCCTGCTCCAGCTTCTCAAAACGCGCATTGTATACGACGTATTTCTCGTCGTTCATGTGCTCGTCCGCATACCGCTGCGTGTCCTCCACGATCGCTTCCTTGGACTCGCGCAGCTTTTTCAGATCTTCGCGCGAGAAGGCTTCCGGAAGCTCGTATACTTTCAGTTCGTCCGTGATCGGCTTGATCGGGCGCGCCGACAGATCGGATTTCACGCTCATCGCCGCCTGCAGATTTGCCTCGTATTCCTGCACCGCCTTGCTCTGCCCGCCGTCTTTGCTCACCTTGGAATAGATGCCGCGGTTGACTTTGCCACCCTCTCGCTTGGATTCGAAGAATTTGTCAAACGCCCACTGCGAATAGTTGAACCATACCAGAAGCATGTACGAAATGCCGAATAACAGCATGATGATCACGCCGATCACCATAAAGAAATTGCCAAGGCTCCCCAGCAGGAAAAAGATGAGCGGGATCGCCATGCAGATGATAAAGAAAATGTTCTGGAATACCAGGCCGAAAGACATCAGGAAGGAGTTCTTGATCAGCTGGAAAAATTTCAGCTTATAGTTCCCGCCCATCGACAGCATCCACAAAAACATCATGATGAGCACGCATACGGCAATGTACGAGACGACGATCGAGATGGTGTTCAGGATCGAATTGCCCTGCCCCACCGCGTTCATCCAGGTCGCCCAGTTGATAGATGTGATGAGAAGATACCCCAGCACGCCGCAGAACACCGTAGCCTGCAATACCACCACGACGTTGATCTTGATGCCGCGCCAGAAATCGTTCGCCACAAATATGCCTTCCGTCCAGACCATGTTCCGGATAACGTACATGCCGCCCGAAATGCCCACCGCCGCGATCATCGCCGCCACGAGCATCAGCGCCACAAAGATCACATCCGTGGACATCGTTAGCTGCTCCGGAAGCCCGAGCATGCCCGGTACAACACCGTATCCCGTGCCGATCCCACCGGAAAACGGCAGCCGCGCGCCCTGTACGCCGATGTACAGATACCGCAGCACGATGACAAGAATCAACGGTATGAAAAAGATGAGCATCAGCAGATTTACGATCACAAGTTTGGAAAATCTGCCCTTGAATATATCCCAGAACAAGCCCCAACGGTTGGTGGGCAGTGTGCTGCGCGCGTATTCTTCGTCGCGCTCCTTGCCCTCCAGCATCCTGGCTATGAATCCTTTCTTTTCGCCTTGCGCCATGCTTCCTCCTGTGATGCAGCCTTGCAGCATCGAATATGCACCTATTATTTTACTACAAATCGGAAAATATTTCAATTAAATTATCCCGCCCCAGTGGAAAAATTTCTTTGACATTTGCGCAATTTTGTGCTACAATTCTAAATACGGAATAGAGGAGCGGATGAGCATCAGTACTTTTGCCCCGGCGGAGAGCGGTTTTTCTCCGGCAAAAGGAAAGGGCATCTCCGCCGAGGTACGGCAATCCACCGCGTTGCCGCCGCCGGGCGTACGGGAGAATACCTGTGCGACTGTCACCTTGAAAGTGGAGCACTATTTACCGTTTTTCAGGCCGCAAGGCCCGCTCGGTTCTATCGGTCCCTTTCGGCGCTTTTCCGGCGCCTTTTTTTATACGAAAAATTTTCCTTATAAGGAGTGAATTGTTATGCGCAAATACAGAGCTGCCATCATCGGCGCGACCGGCATGGTCGGTCAGCGCTTCAGCCTTCTTTTGGCAGATCATCCCTGGTTCGAAGTGACCGCACTCGCCGCCTCCCCCGCTTCCGCCGGCAAAAAATACCGCGACGCTGTAGCCGGCCGCTGGGCCATGACTTCCCCCATCCCCGAAAAATTCGCCGATATGGTCCTCTTCGACGCCGAAGCTGACCTCGATAAGATCGCGGGCATGGTCGACCTCGTGTTCTGCGCGGTGAACATGAAAAAAGAAGAGATCCGCGCCCTCGAAGAAAAATACGCCAGGGCAGAAGTGCCGGTCATTTCCAACAACTCCGCGCACCGCTTCACCCCCGACGTGCCCATGATCATACCCGAGATCAACCCCGAGCACGCCGAGATCATCGCAGCGCAGAGAAAACGCCTCGGCACCAAACGCGGCTTCATCGCCGTGAAGAGCAACTGCTCGCTGCAATCCTATGTGCCCGCGCTGCATCCGCTGAAAAAATTCGGCGTGAGCAAGGTCGCCGTCTCTACCTACCAGGCCATCAGCGGCGCCGGAAAAACATTCGACCGCATGCCCGAGATCCTCGACAACATCATACCCTACATCGGCGGCGAAGAGGAAAAATCCGAGCGCGAACCCCTCAAGATCTGGGGCAGCATTCAGGGCGGCGAGATCGTCCCCGCGACGACCCCCGTCATTACCGCTCAATGCCTGCGCGTGCCCGTCTCCGACGGTCATACCGCCGCCGTCTTCGTTTCCTTCGACAAAAAACCTTCCAAAGAAGAGATCTTGCAGGCCTGGGCAGAATTTTCCGGCGAACCGCAGAGGCGCAAACTTCCTTCCGCTCCCAAACAGTTCCTGCACTACTTCAAAGAGAACGACAGGCCGCAGGCCAAACTCGACCGCAACCTCGAAAACGGAATGGCGATCTCGGTGGGCAGACTGCGCGAAGATATCCTCTTCGATTACAAGTTTGTATGTCTCTCGCACAACACCCTGCGCGGCGCGGCCGGCGGTGCGGTGCTCATGGCAGAACTGCTCGCGGACAAGGGTTACTTCGACTGATCCGAACCTTTTCCCCTTCCGCCCCATACAATGGTAGCGGCGAGGTTGCGTCAGATGCGGATGTGCGCCGGGCGCTCCTTACAAAACAAGATGCCCGGATCCCGCAGACAAAGGCGTAAAGACGCCCGGAACGGCCCGCGCGGCGGGAAACAGCAGTCTGCGCGGCACCACAGCCGAGGGCAGTCGGATGTCTGCTGCGAACGGGACATTTTTCGAGCGGCGCACGGCAAGCAAAAAAATCCTATCAATAAAATCAATGGGAGAGATCGTATGCTGAATTTTTTTAACGGCACGGCGACGGCGATGATCACGCCGTTCGCAAAAGACGGATCCGTCAACTTCGACGCCTTCGGGCGAATGATCGAGTATCAGATCGAAAACGGAACGGACGTACTCGTGATTTTAGGTACGACGGGCGAACCCGCCACCCTGACCGAGGCGGAAAAAGAGGCTGTGATGCGCTTTTCCGTCGAGAAGATCGCCGGACGCGCGAAGATCGTGTTCGGAAGCGGCTCCAACTGCACTGCGCACGCCGTGGAAGCGAGCCGTAAAGCGGAAGAAATGGGCGCGGACGGACTGCTCATCGTGACCCCCTATTACAACAAGTGCACGCAGAACGGCATTTTTGAATACTATAAGGCGGTATCCGATGCGGTCAACATCCCCATCATCTGCTACAATGTGCCCCCGCGCACGGGCGTGAACATCCTGCCGCCCACCATGGAACGCATCGCGTCCCTGAAAAACATCGCGGGCATCAAAGAGGCATGCGGCAACATGGAACAGATTTGCGAGACCGCGCGGCGCATCCGCGGAAAATGCGACCTGTATTCGGGAGATGATAACCTCAACCTCCCTATCCTCGCCATCGGCGGAGCGGGCCTCATTTCCGTAGCCTCCAATATCATCCCCCGGCAGACCAAAGAACTGTACCTGGCCGTACAGGCAGGCGACCTTAAAAAGGCAAATGAATTACAGGATAAGATGCTGCCCGTGATCGACGCCATGTTTATGGAAGTCAACCCCATCCCCGCCAAGGCGGCCGCCGATCTCATCGGCCTGGACGGAGGCATCCCCCGCGCGCCGCTCACGCAGCTCGAACCCGAACACCTCGAAGTGATGAAACGCGTTTTGCGCGATTTCGGACTGAACGTATAGCAAAAAATTGCGCCCGCCCGCTTCCCTGCGGGCGGGCGCAGAACGATCGGGCGCAGTGGTTCCGAAAAGTGTTTAGACGATCGGGCGCAAAGGCGCCGAAGGAAATATTATGGTTAAAATTCTGATCAGCGGCATGTTCGGACACATGGGCCGCAACGTATACGATTTGGCAAAAGACGACCCGGATATCGAATGCGCGGGCGGCGTGGATCTGCGCGAGGGCGATGTCGACGGCGTTCCCGTCCATGCGGGATTTGACGGCGTGAAGGAAAAGGCGGACGTCGTGATCGACTTTTCAAGCGCGGCAAACTTGGACAATGTCCTCCATTATGCGAAAAAGACGGGCGCGGGCGTCGTTCTGGCGACGACCGGTTACACGCCCGCACAGATCGAAGAGATCACACAGGCCGCCAAACACACGGCCGTTTTCAGAACCGCGAATCTCTCGATCGGGATCAATCTCCTGCAAAAACTCGTGGCAGAAGCGGCGGCTTTCCTCGGCGATGCGTTCGACGCGGAGATCATCGAAAAACACCACAACCTCAAAAAAGATGCTCCTTCCGGCACGGCGCTCATGCTCGCCGACAGCATCAACCAGGCTTGCGGCAATCAGAAGGAATACGTTTACGGCCGCGAAGGCATCGTGGGCGCGCGCAAAAAACAGGAACTCGGCATCCATGCCGTGCGCGGCGGAACCATCGTCGGGGAACATGAAGTCATGTTCGCAGGCGAAGACGAGATCATCACCATCTCGCACAGTGCGCGCAGCAAACGCGTATTTGCCGCCGGAGCCCTTCGCGCCGCCAAATTCCTGAAAGGCAAACCCGCCGGATTGTACGACATGAAAGACGTTCTTTCGGAAAACTGAACGAACAGGACCGGACGCCCTGCGGCAGTACGGTCCTTTTTTCAAAATTTTTTTGAAAATTTCGTTCTTTTCCCAACAAAACACGCGTCTGCGCTGTTTTATATGTGAGGTGAGTATGAACAATGGGAATTTAGAGCAGAAGATCGCACAACTGCTCGACGGCGACAACCGCGCCTTCGATTACATATACGAGCAGACCAACCGCCCCGTCTATTTTGCCATCCTCTACATCGTGCACGACAAGATGCACGCCGAAGACATTTTACAGGAAACGTATGTGCGAGCCATCCGTTCGCTGCAATCTTATTCCCCCGGCACCAACTTCTCCGCCTGGCTCGCACGCATCGGCAAAAACCTGGCGCTCAATCACCTCAAACGCGAAAGACGGGAGGTCGCCACCGATTTCAGCACCGACCCCCACCTTTACGGATCACAGGAAACCAACCTGCCCTACATCTTCGACGCCGCCGCGCGCATCCTCTCGGAAGAGGAATACAAGATCATCATGCTCTGCCATGTTTCCGGTTACAAGCGGCGGGAGGTCGCGCAGATGCTGGGCATGCCCGTGGCTACCGTGACCTGGAAAAACAACGAAGCATTGAAAAAACTCAGACGCACCCTGCAGGAGGAAGCCGTATGAAAAAAATTCAAAAGCTCTTATCCGAACAGGCGGAAAAGATCTTACCGGACGAACGGGTCAAGGAAAATATCAGACAGGAACTCGGCTACCGCGATACAGAACGGGAATTCGCCCTCGCAAACGGCGGCACCGCCGCACACCGCGGCAAAAGGACGCTGATCGCCGTCGTGGCCGCCGCCCTCGCCATCGCCCTCTGCCTGGGAATCCTCCTTCCCCTTCTCCTGCACCGCAACGGCACCCCCGGCAATCTCTCCGGAAATAAATTCTTACAGATCGAAAGCACGGAAGATTTCTACATCTACGGCGCAGCGTCCGTAGGGTCGCTTCTGGCCGCTTCCCAGGCCGATCAGGCTTCCGCCGCGACAATGTCGCAGCGCTCCGATGTATCCGCCAATGCGTTCTCGCACGCCGCCGGCAGCTCCGCCGCAAAGACAACTTCGGCAAAACTCGTATTCGGAAGCGGAGCAGCCTCCTCTCAATCCGCGGCTGACAACACAGAGACGGAAAAGGAGATCGCCGAAACGGTCAACGGATACATGGCCCTGATCGAAAACCTTTTGGGCAACGGAAGCATCGACGCCCAGACGACGGCCACCCCCGCAGAAAACGAATACGCCGGCGTATATTCCTACATGACTACCATCACCTACCACGATCTCACAGGTGGAAACGTGCATTATATCCTCTACTACAACAAAGTGCTCACCGGCGTCGAACAGGAAGAGGACGGAAAGGAAGAATCGTATGCCATCGACGGCGTGCTGAGCGTAGGAAGCGAAGCGTACATCGTGCGCGGCGAACACGAGACGGAAGAAGAATCAGAACCGGGCGAAACCGAGTCGGAAAGCGAACTCACCTTCACCGCTTACCGACGGGTAAACGGTGAAGAGATCCCCTATATCCGCATGCAGCAGGAGATCTCCTCCGAACAGGAAGATTCCGAAACGGAAACCGAACGCAAATTCGTATACACTTACTATGACGAAAAAGGACAGACGCTCCAATCCACCACCGCCGAATACGAGGAAGAGGACGGTGAACTGGAAGTCTTGCTCACCGTTCAGAAAGGCAACGAAAAGGATACCTTGCTCTTTCGCAGGCGCAGCGGCAACGACGCTCTCCGCGTCACCGCACGCATTGCCGGACGCCAATACAGTTTCACCGTACAGATCATGCGCGGCGCGGACGGCAAAGGCTATTATTCCTACGACTTTTCCGACTACCACGGAAACTTCGATCGCTTCGACGAAGATGACGAGGACGACCGCGACGACTAAAATCACCGCATAAAAGCCCGTTCCTTTACAACTTTTGGCGCCCTGTCTTCTGCGACTTTTGCCCGAAGAACCCCGACCCGGAAAGGACACAAATAAATGAGGCGGACAAAAACTCCGCAAATGCTCTGAGCCCCGAAAAACTGTACGTTTTTCGGGGCTCTTATTTGGCTGTCCTTCCTGTTTGACGATTTTGTATTACAGTTTCAAAAATGCAATCTCCGGAACTTGTCAGGAAAAAGAGCGCAAAATGCGCCCTTCTCCTCGGCTTCACAATTCAACCAGCCAGCCTTGATCATGATTAATGCTTCAAATACTTCGTGCCGGCGATTTTTTAGCCAATTTCAGTCTCCATTTTGTTTCCTGTCATAGAAGTTCAGAATAGAATTTGTCTCAATTGAATAAAAAAGCTGTATCAGACATCCAAGTCGTTTTTTTGAGTCCTGGTCTAAGTTTTTTCGCCTTTATTCGCTTCAGGATTTATTTCGGTTGTCACTGATTCGGATTTAACAATTTTAAGATTGTCTCCTTCCGGCAAACGCTCCAAAGACATCAGTAACGAAATAAGTCCGGCCATTCCGGCAGTCATCAGAACGAACCCCCCAATTAAATTCCGACAAAACGACCGACGACGTTCCGATAGTTGCGAGAACCGTTTGCGCAGTTGTCTTTATTGCGCGAATAAGCGTATCTTTCAACCACTTCATAAACGCTGCTCTGTTCATAGAATTTCCCTCTTTATACAGCCTAACTTGTCTTTCCGCACCCCGCCGAGCCGTATATATAATAGACTTGCATTTTTCGGAATTGCCGCTTGTACTTGTTTTCTAAAAATAGATAATCTTGTTTACAAGGTATTCGTTTATGACAAAGAAATAGTTACCTATCTGACTTTCGGCAACGATAAGGAAATAAAAGAAATAAGCCTTGCCGATAACGACAAGGCTATTACCGATAAAGGGGTTCAACCTTTATCGCCTTTGGTGCGGATGACAGGATTTGAACCTGCAAGGTTGCCCACCGGATTCTAAGTCCGGCGCGTCTGCCAGTTTCGCCACATCCGCGCCTCTCTATTTTACTATATTCCATCCAAAAAGGCAATCCCTTTTACCGTCTTTTGCCGAACAGTTTTTTCAGTGCGTTGCGACGGCGGGATCCCCGCGGGAACAGTTTACAGAATATCCAAGCAAAGACGACGTTTCCCCCTTCCTCCATGCGGCGGCGGGGCTTTTTTCCCTGCAAGAGCAGCCCTTCGGCAAAAGGCGTTTGCCGGGCGACGCTCCAAAAAACCTGCGCATGCGCAGACCATACGTCCTGCCAGGGCTTTTCTCCACCCGAAAAATCATAGATTGCAGCTGTCCTTTCCGCCGCCTGCCAATCGGCAAACAAAGGCGCCGGAGCCTGCGTGATCGCATAGTATCGGTCTGAATCCGTCTCCTCCGGCTGATAGTTCCATACGGCGCCGAGACTCGCACTTCCTCCGCCGCACAGCGCATTCGCCAGAAATAACAGGGAATTTTCCCCCGCACAAACGGGCGCGGTAAAGAGCTTATCCAAACTGTACGCCTTTCGCATGGCGGCAAAATCCATGACCATCACGCCCGTACTGATCACCCTGTTTTTGCCGCAAAGCCCCGCATAGAGCGCGGAAAGGCGCTTGCTGTATCCGCTCTTCGCCCCTTCGGCAAATACGTCCGCCGCGGCGACAATGCACTCCTCCGCAGGCATTTTCCATAAGTCCCCAAGATCTTTCAAGGCAATGCAGAAACTGCCCATATATACGACCCGCTCCGCCTTCGGGCAGAGATGCGGCAGGGCAAACAGCGCCTGCGCCGTCCGCGCACGCGCGTCTCTGACCCCGGAGGAAAATTCGTCGGCTATTCGCCCCACATCGGCAAACTGCATCGGAAGACCTTCCCCTGCCTGCCGCAGCTTGGCGCGATCTTTTGCCGGCACATCTTCCGCAAGCACCAGGACAGAGTACTTCTCTTTTGCCGTATGCGCCAAAGAATAAAGTGCGGCGGCGGCCTGCGGAACCGTCTGATAAGAGACGCTCATCACGAGCGGTCTCGGACCGCAAAGAGCTTCTGTGTCGGATAGAGAGGGCTCTGTATCCCCAAACGTCACGATGCCGCGACGACCTATGCGGTATTTTTTCCGCATCCCAAGCCAGGTCAGATAGATCCCGAAAAGCCGCTCGCCGAGATGCCCGGGCGTCCGCATCGCTTCGCGGCTATACCCCAGCGCCCGCATATCCCGCCGCTCGTAAAACTTGCGCAGAATCCCGAAAAGCCATTCGCTGTACGCCGAAAACACTTCGCGCTTCATCACAAACATGTTGCAGGTGTACATATAGTGTCCGCCGAGATACTTTTTCGCTGCGGCATAATAAGCAGGATAGTCGGTGCGGATGATCTCGGTCACGGCGTCCAGGTCCGCGACATGGAGCGTGCCCGAGTTTTCATACTGCCAGCGGACAGACTTAATATAATAATTGAAAGGAACGGAGGCGAGCACGTCGCATCGCGAAAGCATGCGGCGAATGCGCGCGACATCGTACAGACCATGCGCGGCCGCCGTGCGCGCATGCAGATATTTTTCCTGCAAGGCCGGGCGGCGGGAACGCAATTTTTCATCCGAAAAGTCAAAATAACGCCGGTAGTGTCCGAACCCGTAATAATCGGCCTGCACGTACTTCCACGCCCAATACTGGGTGAGCAGCTCGCAATATTCGTTGGCACGCGCAGCCATGAAACGGTCCTCTTCCGTCCCCTGTTCCAGCGCCGCAATGATCTCCTTCTGCCGCGCGGGTACAAAGATCTCGTTTTTTACTTCAAAGCAGGGCTTGTGGCCGGATATGAAGATTTTGACGTCCAACTCTTCTTGCATGGCTGCATCCTTTCCATTTTTTTCTATTGTACACGATTTTGTTGAAAAAAGCAATGTTTTACAAAGCAAAACGGGCGGAAGCGACAGCTTTCCGCCCGTTTTTCAGGCTATTTTACAGCGTCTTCACGGCAAACCCGCGCGCACGCAAAAATTCCGACGAAAGCCCCAGCCAATGCCGACAATGCGCGTAAAACGCCTCTTCCGGGCGCTGCGGATACACTTCTTCGTCACAGGTGGAAAGGCCATGCTGCCCTTTGGCAAACAGATGCATCTCCACATCCGCCCCCACGGCATGCAGCGCCGAATAAAGCAAAACCGAGTTCTCGACCGGAACGGCGTCGTCCGTCGTCGTCGCCCAGATAAAGGAAGGCGATACCCCGGGACGTACCCGCTTTTCCAGAGAATATTCCTCCGCATTCCTGCCGGAATTTCCGCAGAAATTGTTCAAAGATCCTTCGTGCGCTACCCCCTTTTGCCCGCTGATCACGGCATACGAATAGACAGATGCATCCGGACGGATACCCTCGCATTCCTTTCCGAACATCGAAACGAGTGCGGGATCATCCCACAGGAGCGAGATGCAGCCGAGCAGATGCCCGCCCGCCGAAAAACCGACTGCGGCGATCCGGCCCCCGTCGATCCCGAGCTTCTTCGCCTCTCGGCGCAGATACAGCATAGCCATACCCGCCTCGACGATCTGAGCGGGATAACATACGGGCGCCACGTCATATTCCAGAACAAAGGCGTCAAAACCCTGCGAAAAATAATACTGCGCAACCGGGTCGCCCTCTCTCGAAGAGACAAATGCGTACGCTCCGCCCGGGATCACGAGCATGGCCGGGCGCTCTTTCACCACGCCGAGTTCCGCCATCTGCCCGTGGCGCATAGCACGCAGTTTGCCGCTCTTCGCCGCGCCGCGCGCAACGCCAAAATATTTATAAAGATCGATCGTTTCTGTAAGCATGTCCTTTCTCCGATGTTTTTTCTCTATTATAAATCACGGCCCGGAGAAAGTCAACCGTAATCTGAAATTACACACATCTTTTCTATTCGTATTCGCCGAAATCGCGGCGGGCGGAAGGCTCTCCGTTCGATGCGCAGACATAGTTCTCGTGCCGTTTGCCACCGCGCGGCTCCGGACGGGATACTTTCAGGTCCACAAGCACCGCATCCGCTCCGATCTTGACGATGTTTTTTAACGAAATAAAAAGATCGTTCTTCCGAAAAGGACAAAAACCCCTCTTCCCCGGTACGACGATCCCGTAAACACGGCCTTCCGGATAGGTGAAAACTATGTCGCAGGTGCGCCCTAAATTCCGCCCGTCCGCTATGTTGATCACGTCCTTTGTTTTGAGTTCACGATAGGATGTTTCCATGGTTACCTCCGCTCAGGACTGCTATCTACATTGTATGCAGGACAGAATGAAAATGTGCACAGGCAGGTCACGCGTACCGAGAGCTTACAGAAAGAACGGGCCGCGGAAGGGTAGCCGCGGAGCGAGCGGACGAGGTGAAAAGAAACGAACTACGGCAGGGCTAGTTGTAAAGCGAGCGGGGCGAGGCGTGGCGAGGTGGAAACGGAACAGGCGAGATCGTCTCTGCAGTCAGAATCAAGGTACGAAAGCCTGAAAATAAAAAACAGCGGGAGCGGCTTTTGCCGCTCCCGCACAGAAATTCTTTTCTGAAGCAGAAATGATTTCTTAAACAGAAATTCTTTTCTGAAGCAGAAATTATTTTCCGAAAACCACACGCTCGCTTTCAAACATCTTTGTGAGGATCCAGACGAGAAGGACGATATAGACGGCGTTGGCGACCATCGTGACCGCAAAATTGACTGCCGAAAATTTGAGAGAAAAGATCGCCGCCATGACCTGCACACAGTTGAAGACCGGAATAAAGCAGGCGCCGAGCGAAGAGGTCGTGAACATCATCGAAGAGAGTCCCACGAGCATGACCACGATCATCAGAGGGACGGAAAACGTCGTCGCTTCCTTCACGCTCTTTGCCAGGGCGGAAAGGATGGAAATGAGCGATACGATCAGGAGCACGGCCGAGAGCATCACGCCAAACAGCGCAAAATAGGAGCCGACCGAATAGGACGCCAGCATATCGCCGATGCCGCCGCCCATCAGTTTCGGCATGGACAGGAACGTACCGATAAAGGAGCTGATCGCCGAAAGCGCCGATATACAGGATAGCGAGACGATCTTGCCGATCACCAGCTGACTGCGCCGTATAGGCGTGACCAACAGCGTCGCGATCGTGCCCCGCTCCTTTTCCCCTGCAATGGATTCAGGCGCGACGCCCATACAGCCGCTGTACAGAAAGGTCAGAATCAGGAACGGGAGCAGCGTCGCATAATAATTCGCCGTCGCCTCCTGCGCCGTCGAAAGATTGCCGCCCGCCGTCACGTTTATGTTGTAAAGGCTCCCGAGCGTATCTTCTACTGCGTCAAGCACCGATGACAGCAGACTGTACGCGGAAACGGAGGACGTATGCGCAGAATCGAACCAGATCTCGATGTTCGGAGCCATGGGCGCCGGCACAAATCCGCCCGCGAGAATGTCCCCGAAATTTTCGGGCAATACGACGAGCGCGTCCACATTTCCCGCGCGGATCTCCTCTTTGATCGAATCGGCATCCGCGGCGGACGCTTCTTCGAACACGATCTGCGACTTTTCGCCCTCCTCCGGCGTGAAAAGCGCCGTAAACTCGGGCGAGGAATGAATCACTTTGACGGTGTAACTCTCTTCGCTGTCAAAAAAGACGCTGCCCATCAACGTATACAGCAAAAATATAAGCACTCCCGGCAGGATCAGCGTGCCGAGAACCAGCCGCTTATCCCGGAAAAATCGCGCAAATTCCTTACGGATGATCGTCAGTATATTGTTCATACTTCGCCCACCGCCTTTTTGTAAATCTCAAAAAATACTTCTTCCAAGTCCTCCCCGCCGGTCACCTCCGCAAGGGTACCCTCCGCCGCCATCTTCCCGCCGATGATGATCCCCACGCGGTCGCACAGCTTTTCCACAAGCGAAAAAATATGCGTCGAGACGATGATGCTCTTGCCCTGTCCCTTCAGCTCGCGCAGAAAATCGGTCACCACGCGCGCCGTGAGCACGTCCAGACCGTTGGTCGGCTCGTCGAAGATGATCACGGCCGGATCGTGGATGATCGAGATGACCAGCGACACCTTCTGTTTCATGCCCGTGGAAAGATCGCCTACCTTCACCTCGGCAAACGAATCGATGCCGAATCGGGGAAAAAGCTCCCCTTTCCGCGCCGCGATCTGTTCGGCCGAAAGGCCGTGCAGCCTTCCGAAAAATTCAAAAAGATAGGCGGGCGTGAAAAAATCTTCCAGCTTGAGCTCGCTCGTCAAAAATCCGATGGACGCGCGCACCGCCTCCGGTTCGCGCGTGACACTCTTGCCCGCTACATACGCGTCGCCGCCGTCTGCACGGATCAGCGTGGAAAGAATGCGCAGCATCGTCGTCTTGCCCGCGCCGTTCGGGCCAAGCAAACCGTAGATCTCCCCTTCGTACGCCGTGAACGAAAGCCCGTCCAGCGCCACCTTTTTGCCCGTGGTACTGTGCTCCAGCTTGCGCTGTTTGGCGGATAATCTGAAAACCTTCCGCACATTCTCCGCCCGTATGATCTCCTGCATACAACCTCCTTTTTTCGGCTCTCAAAGCCATTTCGTACTTTTGCAAAAAATGCCGCGCAAGTTTTTGCGCGGCATTCCGTACGGAATGAATCACATCGCCGGACCCGTGGTCGAGGGCGCATATACGCGGGCCTGCAGCTCCTGGTTGAGCAGATACAGCCCCTTCGGGTCGCCGCCGAAAAGTTTCATCTTCTTGATGAGATCGTCGGCCGCCTTTTCCTCTTCCCCCTGTTCCTTCACAAACCAGTCCAGAAACTGCATCGTCTTGAAATCCTTCGCCTCGTACGCCGCCGCGTAGATGACCGAAATCAGGGAGGTTACATATCTCTCATGCTCCAGCCCCGCTTTAAGAGGCTCCATGGCGTTTTCAAAGGTCGAGTCGGGTTTTTCCACTGCCCCGAACGTGACGCGCACACCGTTGTCCAAAAGATAACGGCGGAACATCAGAGCGTGGTCCCGCTCCTCCTGCGCCTGCACTTCATACCAATGCGCAAAGCCGTCCAGCCCCGCATCCGCATAGTAATTCGCAAAATCCATGTACAGGTACGCGGAATAAAATTCCTTGTTCACCTGCTCGTTCAAAAGCGCCGCGATCTTCTTTTCCAGCATTTTTCTCTTCCTCCTTGTTTTCTGCTTTTCTATTGTACCTGCTTTCCTGAAAAATTGCAAGCCTTCTTCGCAAATCCTTTCAGTTTTCGCCTTTCTCTTCCGACAAAAAATATTTCGGGCGATGAAATTTCGGGCAGAACGTCGGGCTCAGCGCATACAAGAGCTGCCGCCCGTCCTTCTTTTTATCCAGACGATAAGCGTTGATAAGGTACTTTTCTCCGTCGAAACCTTCCAGCGAAGCATACGGCAGACGGATCTGTACGCTGTATCCCCCCTCCCTGCGGCTGACTTCCGCCGTATAAGCGGGCTCCACCCGATCTACAAGGTCCAGTTCCACGCCCGTGCTGTTCACGATCTTCGCCCAGAAACGCTTGCCAAAAGGCGAAACTTCGATCTCGTAATAGTGCGTGCGATCCCCCGTCGGAGAGATGAATACTTCCACCGCATCCCCGTCATAAATGTCGTCGTTGTCATGTTCGTAAGGGCTTATGATGTCCTCGTCGCGCACGTCAAAGAAAAAAAGAAAGGCTTCCTCTCCCCGCTCAAAGCAGAATTTGCATTCGTCGTTCGCCGCGCCCGTCGTGTTTTCGCTAAGATTGTAAATTTGTTTTGCACGGACTTTGTCCATCCCTCTTTCCTCCGAAAAATGCAGAGACCCCCGCAAGCATCTCTGCATTATTATAACAAAATTATAGGCGGTTTGCAACAAAATCACTGCAATACCTTGGACAAAAAGTCGCGCAGACGCGCGTTTTCAGGCGCTCCGAAAACCTTTTCCGGCGGGCCTTCCTCCTGGATCTTTCCTCCGTCCATAAACAGAACGCGCGTGGCAACTTCCCGCGCAAAGCCCATCTCGTGCGTGACGATGACCATCGTCATGCCGTCGTCCGCAAGCTCCTTGATGAGCGCGAGCACTTCTCCGACCATTTCCGGGTCGAGCGCGCTCGTCGGCTCGTCGAAAAGCATCACTTTCGGGTTCATCGCGAGCGCACGCACGATGGCGATACGCTGACGCTGCCCGCCCGACAACGTGGACGGATACGCCGAGGCCTTGTCCGCAAGACCGATGCGCTCCAAAAGCGAAAGCGCCTGGTCCTTCGCTTCCTTTTCGATCTGTGCGACGCTCTTGATCTCTTCTGTGTCTACCTCTCCCTTTTTGCCGAAAAACTGTCTGCGCTTCGCACGGTGCATCGCCTGCTTGCCCAGCTTTATCGGCGCAAACATGATGTTTTCCAAAACGGTGAGATTGTTGAAGAGATTGAAATGCTGGAAGACCATGCCCATCTGCTGCCGATATGCATTGAGCTTGCGCGAAGGGATGGGCTGCGGACGCCTTTGCTTTGCACCCTCTTCGGCCAGAGGGACGGAAAAGATTTCCTCCCCTTCAAAGCAGATAGTGCCCGCCGTCGGCTGTTCCAGAAGATTCAGACAGCGCAAAAATGTGCTTTTGCCGCTGCCCGAAGGTCCGATGACCGCGATCTTTTCTCCGCTATGAATGGATACATCTACTCCGCGAAGTACCTGATTATGTCCGAAATTTTTATAAAGGTCTGTGACCTCGATCATGCTTTCGTGCTTCTCGCTCATGTCAGGTCTCCTTTTGCGCCATAAATTTTTCGTACCGCTCGTCGATCATCTGCAACCGCTTTTCCATGCGGCGGCGGCTCTTTTCCATCTTCTTTTCGTCGATGTGCTGCTCGCTCTGTTTGAATTTCTTTTCAATGAAACGAATTATCAGAACCAGCAGATATACGACGGCTAGATAGAAGAGCGCCGCGACGATCATAGGCGCAAGATAGGTCGCCATTTTATTGCCGGCACCGATGATCTGCGCAGCATAAGTAAGGTCGGTTATGCCCAACATACAAACGATGGAAGTCTCTTTGAGCAATGCTATCAGTTCGTTTCCAATGGCAGGTATGACACTTTTGATCGCCTGCGGTATGACGATGTGCAGCATCGCCTGCCCTTCCCCGAGCCCCAAAGATCGCGCTGCTTCCGTCTGCCCTATATCGACGGACTGAAGTCCGCCGCGCAAACTTTCGGCAACGTATGCGCCCGAATTGATCCCGAAGGTCAAAACAGCGGTCAGTTCGAGCGGAAAGCCGCGGATGGCCAGAATAGCAGAATACATAATAAATAGTTGCACGGCGACCGGCGTGCCGCGAATAACCGTAAGATATACGTCACAAATAAAATTGGGCACGACCATTCCTCGCCCTCCCTTTTGTGCGACGATCTTTATTACGGCTACAATCGTACCTAACACTAACCCGAGTACGGAAGCCCCTACTGCAACAACCAGCGTCGTGCGAAACCCCTCGAGCATAAGTTTGATGTAACTAGATGTGGAAAAAACTTCCCAAATCTGTTGAAATAACATAAATACTCCCTTTTATCAAAGAAGGCAAGGCGTCAAGCCTTGCCTTCCGCATGTGCGTTGTTTATTTGCCCAATCCCAGGTGCTCGGACACAAGACGATCGATCTCGCCGCTTGCCAGCATCTCTTCCAGCACTTCGTTGATCGCGTCGAGAATTTCCGTTTTGCCCGGCGTCACGCAGATCGCATACTGCTCTTCCGTCGCCGTCTCCGCATCATAATAGAGAGGAGCACAGCGCAAATTGCGGCCAACCATATTCTCAGAAAGATAGGTGGCGGGCATTTCGTCGACCACTACGCAAGTCGGGATCTGAGTATCCGTGCCTCCGGCGTACATCGCCTCGACTGCCAATTGAGCATTGGGATACGGCCTGCAAATCGCACCGCTGCCTTCCAAAGCACCCTCGTACGTATCATCGTGATCGTCACCCAGCGCATTGATCTCAAGGTTGACGTAGATATTCCCAGTCGTATCCGTCTGCACGCCAATCACTTTACCCTGCAGCTCGCTCCACAGCACGACGTCTTCTCCGTCTGTGTTCTTGCTCACTTCGATGCTCGTATCCGCCGCATCCCAGATAACGTACTGCACAGCCGTATAATAAGGGATGGAAAACTCCACCATTTCTTTGCGCTCATCCGTGATGGTGATGCCAGCCGCACCGACATCCGCCGTCTTGCCCTCGTGCACGAGCTGTATGATCTGACCAAAATCGCCGTTCGTAAACTTGACTTTCCTGCCCATCTTTTCGCCGACTCTGTTCATAATATCGACATCTACGCCGACAATTTTGCCTGCGTCGTCGTAATATTCGAAAGGAGCAAAGAATGCGTTCGTCTGAACGTAAATGGTGCTGCCGTCATCGCAGCCCGCGGCAAAAGCGCCGAAACAAAAGAGCGACGCGGCGGACAGCACAATGGCCAATAATTTTTTCATGTCCTTTTACCTCTTTTTCTTATTTCTCGCGGCTCGCGCATCTGGATGCCAGGGAAAACGGCCTGTCCTTCGCTCTGCCGCAAAAGATACTTTTCTTTGTGTGTTTATCATATCATTTCCCGGCGAAAAAAGCAACCTGTTTCACGCCGATTTTTAATTTTTATTCATTTTATGCGCTCCCGCGCGCATACATGGGCGCGCGGGAGCGCAATAATTGAAGCTTTTTCCAAATTTATGCACCCATGCAATGCAGCATGTGTTCCGCAAACGCACCCGCGACGTTGTTGCCCGTGACCCGCTCCGCTTCGTTGAAAAGCGCGTTCGAATTCACTTCGCACACATACGGCACGCCGCCCTCGTCGAGAAGGTCCACCCCGCAATAGTCCAGCCCCAGCACTGCAGCGCATTTTTCCGCCGCTGCGACAAACCCGGCCGGCGGCTCGGCGGCAATCCCCCTGCCGCCAGCCTCGATGTTGGAGCGGAAGTCGCGCTCGTTTTTCCGTTTCATGCACGCGACCGCCCTGCCGCCCACGGCGAGGATGCGCCAGTCCTCGCCCGGGATCCCCACGCGCCTCTGAAACAGATGCGGGCAGGTCTTGAATTCTTCGGCCGTCTGCAACAATTCTTCGTGCGTACGGACAAGCCGCACCCCTTCTCCCCAGCTGCCGTAGCTCTTTTTTACCACGAGCGGCAGACCGAGACGCTCCTCCGCCGTGCGGAGAATGTCCTCCCGCACCCGCGCATCGGGATAATAGCAAAGGGGCGCGGGAAGGGTGTCGGGAAGGTTCAGTCCCCGCCCCGAAAGCTCGATGAAAGTGAGCATCTTGTCGTCGCAAAGTTCGACGGCCCGCGCACTGTTGAACAGGCGCAATCCGCATTTTTCCAGCATGCGCGGCAAATATTTGTCCTTGTCGAGATAGACGACAAAGTCACAATTTTTCGATGACGTGATCGCATTTTCGTGCACATATGTGCAGAAATCACCGTTTTTTTCGATGGATACTTCGGCCCCGCGCAGGCGCAGTTCCTCCGCGATACGTTCCGCCTGACGGATCATTCCCGGCGCCCTGATATAGGCATTGACAAGGATAACGGCGCGCATTTTTCTCCTCCGCAGATAAACTTTGCGCCGACCCGGATACGGGTCGGCGCGCATTCGCAATGATTTTCAGCCCTCAACGCGGATGGTGCTGTCGACGGATACGACGTCGTCGATCTCCGCGATCTTCTCGATCGCGCGGCGAAGCGAAAATTCGTTGGTTTCGTGCGTGATCAGAATGATCGGGATCTCGTCGATGCCCTCGCCCTTCTGGATGAGGTCGATGATGCTGATATTGTATTTGGCGAACACGCCCGCCACTTTGGCGAGCACGCCGGCCTTGTCTTTGGCGGTAAAGCGGATAAAGTAACGGCTGCGGAAGTCGGTCACGAACTTGGTGTTCTTGTCCGGCTCTTCGGTATTTTTGAAGGTCGCGTACTTCACTTCCGAATGCGTCGCCGCGTAAATGACGTCGGAAACGATGGCGCTGCCGGTAGGGAAATCCCCCGCGCCGCGGCCGTAGAGCATCACGTCGCCCACGCTGTCGCCCACAAGATAAACGGCATTGAAACTGTCGTTCACCGATGCGAGCGGATGATCTTTGCGGATAAAGGCAGGATGCACGCGCACTTCAATGGAATTCTTGCCGTCGTTCTTGCCGATCGCCAGAAGTTTCAGAACATATCCCAGCTCTTTTCCGTATTCGATGTCCTTGACCGAAATGTTCGTGATCCCCTCCCGATAGACATTTTCGAGCGGAACACGCTTATGAAAGGCAAGGCTGGAAAGGATGGATAGCTTGTACGCTGCATCGTAACCTTCCACATCTGCCGTGGGATCCTTTTCCGCATATCCAAGTTTCTGCGCGTCCTTGAGGACCTCTTTGTAATCGCTCCCCTCGCGCGACATACGGGTCAGAATATAGTTGGTCGTGCCGTTGATGATGCCCGTGAGCGACTGCACGACGTTCGCCTGCAAACCGTCGATCAACGTGCGGATGATCGGAACACCGCCCACACAGCTCGCTTCGTAGTACAGCCCCGCATTCGTGCGGCGCGCCGCCGCTTCCAGTTCGTACCAGTATTTGCAGAACAGCTCCTTGTTGGAGGTGACCACGCTCTTGCCGCTGTGCAGCGCCGCCAGTACAAAACTCTTGGCCGGCTCTACCCCGCCGATCACTTCGACGACGATGTCGACGTTCGGGTTGCTGACCACTTCCGCAATGTTGTCGGAAATCTTGCTCTCTTCAATTCCGAGATCCAGCGCACGCTGCTTGTTGATCTCCAGCACGCTTTCCACAGAAAGATCCACTCCCTGCGTTTTGCGGTAAAATTCCCTGTGGTCGCGCAAAATTTTGTAAGTACCGCTTCCCACGACTCCCAGGCCGAGGATCGCCACGCCGACAGTTTTCATTTTCTGACCTCCGTTGTGTTCAGATCATAAAGATATTTCAGCCCCTGCAAGGTGAGGAGCTTGTCTACATGATCGATGCAGGAAACTTCCTTGGCGATGATCTCGCTGAATCCGCCCGTCGCGACGACACACATGTCCGGTCGCTTCATCTCCCGCTTGATCTTTTTCACGATATAGTCGACCAGTCCCGCAAAGCCGAACACCAGCCCCGCCTGCAGATTGGTCGTCGTATTTTTGCCGATCACGCTCTTGGGCGTTTCGATCTCCACGCGCGGCAGCTTGGCCGTCCCCGAAACAAGCGAGTCCATCGAGCCCCGGATGCCCGGCGCCACTGCCCCGCCAATGAATTCTCCCGCCTCGTTGACGACGTTGAATGTGGTCGCCGTCCCGAAATCGATCACTATGAGCGGCGAACCGTATTTGCGGATGGCGCCTACGTCATTGGCGATGCGGTCTGCCCCCACTTCGCGCGCGTCGTCCACACGGAGATTGTGGCCCGTCTTCAGGCCAGGCCCCACCATGAGCGGCTCGACGCCCAAATACCCCGCACACATGTGCTGGATCGTATAGTTGAGGACGGGTACGACCGAAGACAGAATCGCTCCGCGGATATCCGCAGGCAAGATCCCCTTGACGGCAAGCATGTTCAGAAGTATCGTCCCGTATTCGTCACTCGTGCGCTTGAGTTCCGTCGCACTGCGAAAACTCACCTTCAGCTTGTCCCCTTCGAACAGACCGTATTTGATATTCGTATTGCCGATGTCGATGCAGAGGATCATGCCGCGCCTCCGTTTTATTCCGTCTTTTGCAGGGATACCGCCCCGTGTGCGTCCTTGTCGGGCGTCTGCCCTTCCGAGTCGGAAGGGTCCGAAGGCGCCTTTGCCCTCTTTGTAGCCCTTCTGCGGTCGGAAAATGCGCGTTCCACGACCCGCTCTACCGTATAAATGGCAGGCGACGCAACTGCGTTGACGATAAATTCTATGATGAAATTGAGGCCCGCGCAGCCGATGACGAGAAAATACAGGACCGTCATGCCGTCAGCCACAAAATTCGCCGTGAGCGTGTCGCTCATAAACAGGGCGCCGAGAATAAAAAGACCTGTGTTGACGACCGGCGCCGCAAGCGATGCCGCGATCACTGCCGCATATTCGTTCTTCTTGCGGATTGCGCGATCGAGAAGCCCCGCGACAAAGCCCGCCGCCGCGCCCTTGATAAGGCACAGCGCGATCGTAAGAACGGGATGATCGGCAATCAGGATATATGTGAAGGCATCCGCCCCCGCGAGCGCCGCCACGATGACGACAACGCCGAACGCCGCGCCCAGAAACGCACCAGCAAGCGGGCCTAAAAGCACCGCCCCCAGGACGATCGGGATAAGCGTCAGGCTGATCTTCGTCGTCCCGATCGGGATCGCACTTGCAAATACCTGCAAAACAATGACCAGCGCCAGCAACACTGAAAGAAATGCAATGTTGCGGGAAGTGAAAAAACGCTTCCTTTCCATAAAGACCTCCATCGGATTTCCCGCACGGGAATATCCGTGAAAAAAATGTATTTATGCGTTTCCGGAGGAAAGCCCTTGCGGTGCCGTCTCCGCGCATATCATATGAAGAACGCCTTTCGCGTTTGTTTAGATATTATAACAAATATGCAAAAAAATAGCAACTAAATGATTGTGAAAAAATCGCGTCTTCCGCCGGCAGATGCGCCTGCCGCCTGTCTGTACGGCGCGCGCGGCCCGTTTGGCGAAGCGCGGCACGTTTGGCATAAGCGCGGCACGTTTGGCATAAGCGCGGCACGTTTGGCGAGGTGCGGCACGGTTGGCGAGGTGCGGTGCCGGATCGGGTGCGCCTACAACTGAAAAGCCGCCGCGTCAGATCCTCTGTAGTTATTTTACGCAGCAGCGTCTCAAAAAATTCGGATTCCGATGACCTGACGGGTTACGAAAATATAAGGGGATCTTCCGCCGCCCATAGAGCTGAGAAAAGAGGTCGGAATACGGGATGTAACATTTTTTTTCGTAAACACATACATATGAGTATAGGCAACCGTAAAAAAGCCCGCGCGTTGGCGGGCGGCGGTGCCCAATATTCCGCCGCAGAGCACAAACGATACATATTCCGCCTGCGGCGAACGGGAGGAAAGATTCAATGAACGGTTTCGGAAACTTCGGCGGCAACAGTTGCCTGTGGATACTTATCCTGTTGCTCATCCTCTGCTGCTCGCAGAGCGGGATCCTCAACAACATCCTGGACAGCTGCTACCTGCCTCTCATCCTGGCGGCGGCATACTGCGTATGCAAAAAGGGCGGCCTGTGCAATATTTTCGGGTGCGGCGGCTGTAACTGACAAAGCCCGGCTCGCTTGAGATCCGCCCCCGACCCCTGCCTGCCGGCCTCCGCTCTATCGGATGCGTCCGTCCAGGTAACGCAAAGCCCGCGATCTTCGCGGGCTTTGTTTTTTTATTACGTATACTTCTTTTCAGAACCAGACCAGCAAAATTTCCATCCGCTTGCATTCAAATTCGGGACCAAAAATCCCATTCGCGTGCCTTCGCGAAAAGGGCAGAAAAATTTATCCCTTCTTGTTTTCGGAGCCGGGGCCGAGAAGATATCTCTGGACGGCAATGATCGTCTTTGCGTCGCGGATGCGCCCGTCCGCGATCATGCGCTCCACTTCGGCAAGAGGAATCAGTTCCGCATCGACAAACTCCCCTTCGTCCGGGTGCGACGCTCCCCTCTCCGCTTCGGGCGCATAGTAGATATAGATCTTTTCGTTGCTGTAGCCTGGCGTGGGATACATGGTGAACCAATGTTCAAGAGAGTGCGACACCATGCCCGACTCCTCCTCCAGCTCGCGCGCGGCCGCCGCGGCGGGATCTTCGCCCGCATTCAGCTTGCCCGCGGGGATCTCTAAAAGCTCTTCCCGATAGGCGTAGCGGTACTGACGCACGAGAAGAACTTTCCCCTCCCGCACATACAGGACGGCCGCCCCGCCCGGATGTTCGACATATTCGCGAGTGCAGGGTCTGCCGTCCGGCCGAAGCGCGTCGTCTCGGTGAAGGGCGATGATCTTGCCCTTATACAGTATGTTCTCTTTGACCGTAGTCTCCCTGAAATTCATACGTTCTCCTTGATCTGCCGGTAGCATTCGCAAAGCGCCGCCGTATACGGGCCGGAAAAGCCCGCCGCCCGCACAAAGGAAGCATAGCCGCTCAGAAGCCCCGTGCGCACCGCCCCCTCCTTCGTACCTTCCAGAGCGTTGAGAATGAAGAGCGCATCCACCTTTTCCGAGTCGGAAAGGCGGGAGGCATATACGCTGCCGCGCTCGGCGGAGACAAGCTCTCGGAAATTTTCCGGCACGCTGACAGCCGAGGCGGGCGTGATCCCCGCGCCCTGCTCAGCCTCCGGCAATCCCGGCTGCGGCATTCCGTCGCGGAACATCAGCTTGACTGCGTTGCGGAAAGGTTTGATCACCTGATTGCAGAAAGCGTAAAAACTCTCATACACGCTGCCGTCTTCATAAAAATATTCCTGCAAAAATTCGCTCAGGTCGCGCTTTTTGCTGTCAAATTCCACTAAAAGACAGAAGATAAATGCAAGTTTTTCCTGCGGGTCTTCGGGAAACAGCATCTTCTTCCCGTACGCCGGCCCCGCCGGCGCATCCTCCAGGTACTTTTTCTGCGCCGCCCGATAGTCGAAATTTTTGGTAATGTCGCGGAAAAAAGCATAGAGAAGGTCGGATGTGGCGATCGATTTGAGCAATTCGCTGATCTTCGTATCGGCAATGATGAATCTGGAACGCATCACATCGTCGCAACGGCGCAAAAACAATTCGATCTGTTCTCTCCCCATATCCATGGCAGTCTCCTTTTCGTGCATATTCGACACTTTTTTTCTCCCGATTATCATTATAGCACAAAAATTTGATTTTATTAAACTATTTTTCCGGAAATATCTTGATTTTCGCAAAAAATTTATGTATAATATAGGAAACTCATAAGTTTGGAGGAACATTATGAAATCGGTTAAAATTTCTCTTCAGATGGCGCAGAACGTGAAAGAATTCGTGAAAATCGTGCAGGACTGCCCCTACGAGATCGACCTCAAGAGCGATAAATATATTGTTGATGCAAAATCCATCCTCGGTATCTTCAGCCTCGACCTCTCGAAACCGCTCGTGGTAGAAATCCATTCCGATAACTGCGACGACCTCATCAACGCTCTCAAAAAATTCGCCTGCTAAGGCTCATCGCAACTCTACCACTCCCGGACAACGATCCGCTTTTTCGAGAAAAAGCGGATTTTTTGTCTGACCGCACGGCATCGGAAACAAAGGAAGCTCTATGCAGATCCAAGGCGAAACGTTTATTAACAAATTGATACTTCTTTTCGTCTTCGATAAGATGGAAAGCGCCCTTTCCGAACGCACGATCATCGACATGTGTTCGACCAGCAACGACTGGATCAACTACATGGATTGCATGATGATCATCAACCAGTTGCTGGAAGACGGCTTTATCTGCACAGTCGAAACCAACGACGACACCCTCTATACTGTCACCCCTGACGGCAGAAGCTGTCTCGCCAATTTCTACATCAACATTCCCAAGAGTACCCGCGAAGAGATCTCGCTGTTCGTCAAAAACAACAGCGCCCGCTATCGCAACCGCCAGGAATGCAAAGCCGATTACTACCAAAATAAGGACGGCACTTACACCGTCTTCTTGCGCATACTCGCCCCCGCTCAGCCCATGCTCGAACTGAAATTCGTCGTGCCCGATCGCAAGACCGCGCAGAACATCTACAAAAAATGGGAACTCAAAGCCGCGGACGTGTACGCCGTTATCTATGAAAACCTGGTCGATTGACCAACTTTTTGAGGTGAAACAATGTTTTCTTACAATACCAAAGGAACCTGCTCCCGCCTGATCGTCTTCGATGTGGACGAGAACGACAACATTCACAACGTAAAATTCGTCGGCGGTTGCAGCGGTAACCTGCAGGGCATCTCGCGCCTGGTCGAAGGCAAAAACATCGACGAAGTAAGCAAGCTTCTTAAAGGTATCAAATGCAGAAACAATACCTCCTGCCCCGATCAGCTCACCTGCGCGATCGAAGCCTATAAGATGCGCGACAAAACTGCCGAGAAAATGCTTTGACCGCAGTCCCCTGCCCGCCAAGGTCTCTCACTTTTTGCAATTTTTTCCATTTTCAGGAAAATCTGATGAAACGCCCGCATGTTTGCGGGCGTTTCGTCGTTGTGAAAGGTGTTTTATACAGGTTTAAGGATTCATGTTGTAAAAGGTGTTTTGTACAGGTTTACAGGACTCATGTTGAATTGTTGGAAAAAACCAGCACAGCGGAAGACGGTGAATCGGAGCATCCGAGGCTTTGGAAAATCCCCTGGAGCATTTTAGAAATATGCGCGGGGACGATTTGGAAATGTGCGGCAAAGCTCAGATTTTTTGAGGAGCAGAAATCGCTTTGAAAAGGCTTTCGGGAACATTTTGGAGATGTAAGGCGGAGGGGTGGTCTTAGAGGCGTCGGGCGTGAGACGTTTTGAAGGAACGCGGCGGGGCGCTTGGGAAAAGTCCCTGGGGCATTTTAGAAATATGCGCGGGGACGATTTGGAAATGTGCGGCAGAGACGGACGCTTTGAAGGCGTCTGGCATTAAAGGCTTTAGATATTTACAGCAAAAGCACCTCGAAAGAAATTGCGGAAGCGCTTTGTGACTTTGACAGGCTGCAAAAACGCATGGAAAGCGTGCAAAAGCGAGCGGAAAATTAGTAGAGTCCAGGCAGCCAAAGATTCTGAAGGCGTGTAAAAAGGAGCGGACAATCTGCTTTCCCCCCGATACTAAAAAAGCCGGGCATTCGTCTGAATGCCCGGCTTTTTTGCATTTATTTTCGAGTCGGTTCTGATTTTCCGATCAATAGGCGCGTGCGAAGAGAACGACGTGTTTGGCCGGTTTGCCGCAGCAGACGCACCTGTCCGCATGCTCCTCTTCTACCATGACGCGCGCGCTCGCCGCCGTCTGCTCCTTGATCTTGTCTTCGCATTCGCGGCAGCCGCACCAGCCGGCTTTGACAAAGTTGCCGCCTTCGACGCCTTTGAGAAGCTCTTCGACGGTGTCCGCCGTGACCACCCGCTCTTCCTTGCGCTTTTTCGCGAGTGCAAACAGGTTCGCCTGGATCTCGGCAAGTATCTTTTTCACCGTTTCCGCCGCATTTTCCTGCGGAACTTCCGCCTTTTCGTGCGTGTCGCGGCGCACGAGCACCATCTTGCCCGCCTCGATGTCGCGCGGCCCCAGCTCGATGCGCAGAGGCACACCCTTCATCTCCCATTCGTTGAACTTCCAGCCGGGGCTGTTGTCCGAAATGTCCGATTCCGCACGGATGCCCGCAGCCTGCAGTTTTCCCTTCAGATCGGCAACCGCTTCCAGCACCCCCTCCTTCTTGGAGGCGATCGGGATCAGCACCGTCTGCACGGGCGCCACGACGGGCGGTATGATCAGGCCGCGTGCGTCGCCGTGCGCCATGATGAGCGCGCCGATCAGTCGCGTCGATACACCCCACGACGTCGTATATGCGTACTTGTGCGTGCCGTCTTTGTCCAGAAACTGGATGTCGAACGCCTTGGCAAAATTCTGTCCGAGATAGTGCGACGTGCCCGCCTGCAGACTCTTCCCGTCGTGCATCATCGCTTCCATTCCGAACGTCGCCACCGCGCCCGCAAACTTCTCCTTTTCTGTCTTTCTGCCCGTAAAGACAGGGATGGCAAGGCAGGTCTCGGCAAACTCTTTGTATACGCCGAGCATCTTCATCGTCTCTTCCATCGCCTCTTTTTCCGTCGCGTGCACGGTGTGGCCTTCCTGCCACAGAAATTCACTCGTACGGAGAAAAGGTCGGGTCGTCTTTTCCCAGCGCACCACGTTCGCCCATTGGTTGATCAGGATGGGCAGATCGCGGTAGGATTGCAGCCACTTCGAATACATCTCACCGATGATCGTCTCGCTCGTGGGACGGATCACCAGCGGCTCGGCAAGCTCCTCGCCGCCGCCCACCGTGACAACCGCCACTTCCGGCGCAAACCCTTCGACGTGCTCCGCTTCGCGCGTCATGAAACTGTACGGGATCAGCAGCGGAAAATAGGCGTTCTGATGCCCCGTCACCTTGAACCGCGCATCCAGCTCTTTCTGGATATTTTCCCAGATCGCATAGCCGTAAGGACGAATCACCATCGTGCCCTTCACCGGCCCGTAATCCACCAGCTTCGTCTTCAGCACAACGTCCGTGTACCAACGCGGAAAATCCGTCTCTATGTCGGCGATCTGATTTACAAACTGATTGTCTTTTGCCATATTGACCTCTGCAGAATATTCGGTACTACTCTTATGAGTATACCATATTTTTCCCTTTCACACAATGAATTTCGGCACATTCTCGGAAACTCGCCAAAAATTCCGTCAGCCGTCGTTGCGCTCCTGCGCCGTCTTCCAGATGACCGATACGGCGTCCGGCCCCACATGCGATCCGATCACAGGCCCCATGATCGAGATCTGCGGACGGTAATGCCAGCGCGCTTCGATCAGGTCCGCCAGTTCGTTGGCGGCCGCCTCGTAATCGTTGTGTACGATGTGGATCATCCGGTTCTCTTCCACCGGCGGCAGCGCCTCCATCCGCTTGAGCGTGTTCGAAAACGCCTTCTTCATCCCCTTGCACTTTTCTATCACGGTGAGTTTCCCTTCCCGCGTAAACGAAAGCACTGGCTTGATGTTCAGTACGGTGCCGACGGCCGCCGCCGCCCCCGATACGCGCCCGCCCTTCTTCAGATAATACAGATCGTTCACGATGATCGCGTACTGGATGTGCAGCGTCATGCTCCGCACCGCATCGTACACCGTGCGCATGGATTCTCCCGTCGCGCGACGCCGCACCGCCTCTTCCACAAGGCAACCGCATCCGATCGTCGCCGCAAGCGAATCCGCCACAAGGATCTCGCAGCCGTATTTCTGCGATACATCCTTCGCGGCCTGCGCCGCAGACGCGGCCGTCGTGGAAAGCCCGCCCGAAAGCGAAAAATGCAGGATCTGCTTGGCTCCGCCCTTCACCATCTCTTCAAAAAAGGCATAGTGATCATCGTAGCTGAGCATCGACGTGCGCGAAAATCCGCCACCGCGCAGCTCGTTGTAAAAATCGACATACTGCGAATACGCGGTAAAATTGTCCTTCTTCTCCGTGAGTACCCCGTCTTTTTCGACAGTATAAGACATGCTGAGTATGTGTATGCCGTTGGCATGCACATACTCCGCATACAGATCGCAGGTGGAATCTGACGAAATTATGAAATTGTCCATGATCTCTCCTTCACTTTATTTTTCGACGTAAAACAAGAAACAGCGACATTCCCGGCTGTTTTGTCCATTATACCAAATCCGCCCGCCTTTGTAAACCGCACAAACCGACTTTTTTAATTTTTCATGCCCGCCAGGAGCGGCGCCTCTCCCGCGGCGCCGCAAGAGATGCCGCGGAAAAAAAAGAATTCCCTCTTCTTTGACAAATTCCGGCGAAACCTGCCGCAAAGCACTTGAAAATGTCGGCATTTTGCATTATAATAGATGTGTACGAATGCGGAGGACTGTATGCAAAGAGAAGACTGGATGCGCCTGAAAAGCGGCACGGATGTACGCGGCACCGCCCTCGAAGGGGTGGGAGGAGAACACGTCGACCTCACCGACCAGGCCGTGACGGGGATCGTAAAGGCTTTTTATTTTCGCCTTGCCGAACAGACGGGCAAAAAACATCTGACCATCGCCATCGGGCATGACCCCAGACTTTCGGCGGAACGCATTTCCGAATGCGCCGTGCGCGCCGTGACGGAGAGCGGCGGAACCGCGCTCTTTACGGGGCTTTGTTCCACTCCGTCCATGTTCATGCTCCTCAAACACCCCGCCTACGGCGCCGATGCGTCCGTCATGATCACCGCCAGTCACCTGCCCTACAACAAGAACGGGCTCAAATTTTTCCTGCCGGGCGGCGGACTGGAAGGGCGGGATATCTCCGAGATCCTTTCCCTCGCGGCAGAAGGCAAATGCCTTACAGGCAAGGGAGAGAAAAAAGAAGCCTCGTTTATGGACACATATGCGGCGGAGCTCGTCGCGCTCGTGCGCGATAAGACGGGAAAAGACAAGCCGCTTGCCGGAAAAAAGATCGCGGTGGACGCCGGAAACGGCGCCGGCGGCTTTTACGCCGAAAAGGTGCTCCTCCCTCTGGGCGCGGATATCTCCGCCTGCCAGTTCTTACAGCCGGACGGACACTTCCCCAACCATATCCCCAACCCCGAAAACAAAGACGCCATGCGTTCGATCTGCGAACGCGTCAGAGAGACGCACGCGGATTTCGGCATCATCTTCGACACCGACGTGGACAGGGCGGGCGCCGTGGACAGCGACGGCGAAGAGATCAACCGCAACCGGCTGATCGCGCTCATCGCCGCCATCCTCCTGGAAGAACAGCCGGGCGCCACTATCGTGACCGATTCCGTGACCAGCGACGGCCTCACGCAGTTCATCACCGCACGCGGCGGCATTCACTTCCGCTTCAGGCGCGGCTATAAAAACGTCATCGATAAGGCCAAAGAGCTGTGCGCCGCAGGGCAGAACGCTCCCCTCGCCATCGAGACGAGCGGACATGCCGCTCTGCGCGAAAATTATTTCCTCGACGACGGCGCTTACCTCGTGACCAGGCTCCTCATTTCTCTGGCACGGCTTTCCGATCAGGGCAAACACATCTCCGATCTCATCCGAGATCTTCCCGAACCCGCCGAGGCTGCCGAAGTGCGGCCGGGATTCACCGAAGCCGGCAAAGCCGATTTCAAAAAGTACGGCCAGCAGGCGATCGAGGACGTGCGTGCGCGCGTGCCGAGTATCCCCGGCCTTTCCCTCGCGCCCGAAAACTACGAAGGGGTGCGCATCAACTTCGACAAAAACTCCGGCGACGGCTGGGCGCTCATCCGCATGAGCCTGCATGAACCCATCCTGCCCGTCAATTTCGAGAGCAACAGCCCGGGCGGCTGCAAAATCATCGCCGGAAAACTTTTCGATCTGCTCCGAAAATACAACGAGCACCTCGATCTTTCCGCCCTCGCCCGCTACCTCGGGCGCCAAAACGCATAAAAATCACCCGATCAAATTTTATACCACAATATTTTTAAGGAGACAGACCATGAACGTACAGCAGCAGACAGTCAACGCCATCCGCGTGCTCTCGGCAGAGGCGATCCAGAAGGCAAACTCCGGGCATCCCGGTTTGCCGCTCGGCAGCGCACCCATCGGCTACACCATCTTCGCCGACTTTTTGAAATTTAACCCGAAAGACACCAAATGGGAGGACAGGGACAGATTCGTCCTTTCCGCCGGACACGGCTCCATGCTCGATTACTCCCTGCTGTATCTGTTCGGATACGACATTTCCAAAGAGGATCTGAAAAATTTCCGCCAGCTCGGTTATAAGACCCCCGGCCACCCCGAATACGGTCATACGCCCGGGATCGAAACGACGACCGGACCCCTCGGACAGGGCATCGCCAACGCCGTGGGTATGGCCGCGGCCGAAGCGCACCTCGCGGCCATCTTCAACCGCGACGGCTTCCCCATCGTCGACCACTATACCTACGTGCTCTGCGGCGACGGATGCCTGGAAGAGGGAATCTCCTATGAGGCATGCTCCTTTGCCGGCACGCACAAACTCGGCAAACTCATCCTCCTCTACGACGACAACAACATCACCATCGAGGGGGATACCGACGTCACCTTCACCGAGGACATCGGCATGCGCTTCAAGGCGCAGGGCTGGCAGGTGCTCAAAGTCGACGACGCAAACGACCTCGATCTGCTCAAACGCACCATCCGCAAGGCCAAAGCGGACACGGAAAGGCCCTCCGTCATCATCTGCAAGACGGTGATCGGCTACGGCTCCCCCCTCGCCGGCTCGGCTGCCTGCCACGGCGCACCCCTCGGCGAAGAGAACCTGAAAAAACTCAAAGAAAACCTCGGCTGGACCTGCGAACCATTCGAGATCCCCGACGAAGTGGCCGACCACTGCGGCGCCATCGCGCGCAAAGGCGCTTCCCGCCAGGGAAAATGGAAACGCCTGTTCAAAGAGTACGAGATCGCTTACCCCGATCTGGCTGCCCTCTACAGACAATACATGAGCGGCGAACTGCCCGACCTGAAGAGCGATGCGGACCTCTTCCAGTTCTCCAAACCGGATGCGACCCGCAACACCAGCTTTGCCGTACTGAACAAGCTCGCCGACAGGATCCCCAATTTCATCGGCGGCTCGGCAGACCTCGCCCCCTCCAACAAATCCTTCATGAAAAACCGCGCCGACTTCACCGCCGCCGATAAAAGCGGATGCAACATCCACTTCGGTATCCGCGAACACGCGATGGCGGCGATCACCAACGGCATGCAGCTGCACGGAGGTCTGCGCGCCTACTGCGCTACCTTCTTCATCTTCTCCGACTACATGAAGCACGCGATGCGCCTTTCCGCACTCATGCATCTGCCCGTCACCTACATCCTCACGCACGACTCCATCGGCGTGGGCGAAGACGGACCGACGCACGAGCCGGTCGAACAGCTGATCGGACTGCGCTCCATCCCCGGCATGAAGGTGTTCCGCCCCGCCGACGGCAAGGAGACCGCCGCGGCCTGGATTTCCGCCCTCACCGGCAACGCGCCTACCTGCCTAGTACTCACCCGACAGAACCTGCCGCAGTATGAAAATTCCGGTCTCGATGCTCTCAAGGGCGGCTACATCCTCGCCGACAGCGAAAAAGCTACCCCCGACGTCCTGCTCCTTGCAAGCGGCTCCGAAGTGGAACAGTGCATGCAGGCCAAAGAGATCCTCAAAACCAAAGGCGTCGACGCGCGCGTCGTCTCCATGCCCTGCTTCGAAGAATTTGAAAAACAGCCCCAGTCCTACAAAGACAAAGTGCTGCCCCCCGAAGTCAAGGCCCGCGTCTGCGTGGAGGCCGGTTCCCCCTATTCGTGGTATAAATACGCCGGCGACTGCGGCGAGATCATCGGTATGTCCACCTTCGGCGCCAGCGCTCCTGCCAAAAAACTCTTCGAAATGTTCGGCTTCACCGCGGAAAATGTGGTGGAAAAAGCTTTCCGGTCCCTCAATAAAATTTAACTTTTCGTATCGGGCATGCAGTCCTTCTGCATAGTGTGACAGCCGCCCGCCGTGGAATACGGCGGGCGGCTCTTTTTATATCTTTGCCTGAAATTTCAGAACGAGCGGTATGCCCGCAAAGGTTTCCGAAAAGACAAACTTCCCGTTCTGCACGACGCACGCGCGGCGGTGTAAGGTGCGGCCTGTCTGCAAAAGAAAGTACAGCGTCTCGCTCTCGTCGTCGTACTCGTATTTTCCTCGCGCCTTCTCTACCTTACCCGTTTTCCGCACCGCCGACAGCGTGAATGCGCCGCCGCTTTCCAGCGTCAGCGTGATCTCGCGAAAATCTTCGAAGACGTCGCGCCGCCCGAACTTCGCATAGGTGCATTCATATGCGCCCACCTGCGGGGAGGCAAAAGTGCGCAAAGAAGAGAGTTCCTGCGCGTTGCAGGCACAAAAACTGAGCAGAATGGCTGTCATAACGGCGCAAATCGCACCGCGCAAAAGAGTGTTTCGTATTTTCATATCGCAATTCGGTTGATTTTTGCCCCGCAAACCTTTATAATAATGGAAAGAGAAGCATGATCTGCCGAAAAGTATGCGCATTGCGGCAAATTTTTATTCGGCAAACGGAGAATTATGAAGTTTGATGCTGAGCTTGTGGGCAAAATCGGTTCGATGGCGCTCATCGACAAGCAGGACAATATGATCGACTACACCCGCGTGGCGCGTATCTCGCGCGAACTCAAACCCGGCTGGATCTGGGTGACGAGCGGCGCCACCGAGATCGGAAGGCTGGATTACCGCATCCGTACCGGCAAAGAACTGCCCGACTGCGAAGAGTCCAAGACCGATTACTCCGCCCAGGGACAGGCCATCCTCATGCAGACCTACCGCCAGTTTATCGACAGCCGCTATTCCGTTCGGCAGATCCTCGTCGAGCACCACCATTTCAACGACCCCGTCAAACGCGAACACATCCGGAAACTTTTGCTGCGCTGCAAGGAACAGAACGCCATCCCCATCATCAACTACAACGACGCCGTATCCGAATCGGAAAACAGAAGGCTGGAGCTGGCGGAGCTCGCGCGCTCTCAGCAGGAAGTGCATGAATGCATCGACAACGACGAGACCGCGTCCCTCGTGGCCTGCCTTGTACGCGCCCGTACCCTTCTTATCCTGACCAGCGTGAACGGCATCTACACCGACCCGAAAGACCCTTCTACCCTCATCCGCGAGATCACGGGAAAGGACGCTTACGAATTGGTGGAAAACATCGAAAATTACAAAAAATACTGCGAGGGAGCTTCCCGCAAAGGCGCAAACGGCGCAAAAGCCAAACTCGAGTACATCAAACAGGCCGCCGCCCAGGGCACGACCGTGTACATCGCCAATGCAAAGTACCCCATCCGCAGCATCCTCTCCGGCGACGCGGAGTGCACCATCGTGCAGATCCGCTGACCCCTAACACCCCTCTTTTTGCGGTTTTTTGACAATGCGCGGGCAGAGAGTCCGCATCTTTCTTGTCGAAAATATAGAACAGCGGCGGCTTCCAGGAAGCCGCCGCTGTTTCCTTTTTTATTCCATTTCGTAATGGCAGCCGCTCTGCTGCGTGGGAGGAAGCGTTTCTCCTTCGCGCATATAAACGCTGCCCATCACACGGCCGTCGGGGCCGATCACTTTGTAGGTCGCCGTTTTCGGCGCCGTATCACCGGAATTCAATCTCATGTTGTGTTCCTCCTTATGAGAATACTTCCAGTTTGCGCGCAAACGACAGATCTTATACGCCATTCAGAAAAATTTACGTGACGATAAGAAAAAAAGAGAAAGGTCAGGTCGTGAATGGGGCGTATTCCGCTTAAAATAGTTCTGCGAGGACAACAGAGCTTTTCAATCCGACGAAAAAGCAGGAAGCCGGGGTATGAAAGAGGCGCTTCATCAGAAAAAAATCTGCGAAGCCGCCAAAATAGCGGACAGCACCAGAAGATAGATCGCGAAAGGATACAGTTTCCCCTGCCGGACGACCTTGCGCAACAGCCACAGAGCGGCAAGTCCGCTCACCGCCGCACAAGCGGTGCCTGCCAGAAGGCCCTGCCAGGAGATCGCCGCCATGTAATTTTCGCCCGTAAAGGCTTTGAAACCTTCTACAAGCAGTGCGCCCGCTATGACGGGGATGCTCAGAAGAAACGAAAAGTCTGCCGCCCTTTCCCGTTCCAGGCCGCAAAAAATGCCTGCGGCGAGCGTGGTGCCGCTGCGCGACAGGCCCGGGATCACCGCCAGCGCCTGCGCAAAACCGACGGCCGCCGCATTTTTGACGCCGAGCGGGCGGAATACGTGCGGCCGCCGCGAATAGCGTTCGCTCGCGAAGAGCAGAAGGGCGGTGAGCGCAAAAAACAGCCAAAGCCACCTTCCGCCGAAAAACAGCCTATCCACCGCATCTCCCAGAAAGACGCCGACAAGGGCGGCCGGAATCGTGGCCAAGAGAAGATACCCTATCTGCCGACGATCGCCTTTCAGCATCCCGATCAGCTGCGGCGCGTAAAAGAAAAGCACGGCGATCAGTGTGCCGGCGTGCAACATGATCCCGAGAAACATATCCGCTCCGCCCGTTTCGACGCCGAGCATACGCTCAAAGAGCAGAAGATGTCCGCTCGACGAGACGGGCAGAAATTCGGTGATGCCCTGCACCAAACCCAAAACCGCGGCTTTCCAGACCTCCATATCCCCTCCCGCTTGTACCTTCGCTGCTAATTACTATATGCCGCGGAAACACCGGATATGAACCCATGCTTTTCCTTTCTATACCCCCTCCGGACGACTTCACCGAAAATAGGCATCCATCATAAGCGATGCTGGTTTACCGTATCCCGTTTAGAAACGGGATGCCTTTGTATTGTCTTTTCTGGATTTCCAGGCCCGGACATTTGCATGTACAATGCCGCCCCCACAAAATCAATTCTGATCTTTCCCGCTGTTATCCGTCATGCCCTTGCGGCGGCGAATCTCGGCGACCGTCTTTTCATAACCTCTGGAAAGCGGGCGGTAAAAGACTTCGTCTTTGAGCGAATCGGGCAGATACTGCTGCTTTACCCAACCGCCATAATCGTGCGGATATTTGTACCGCGCACTTTGCGCCTTGTCCTCCCGACTGCCGAAAGAGTTGTCTTTGAGATAGGGCGGGATATTGTCGTCGCGCACTTCGCGCGCGGCGCGCCTGGCCTCCTCCATCGCGACGATCACAGAATTGGATTTTTCCGCCTCGCAGACATACACGATCGCGTTGGAAAGGGGTATCAGGCCTTCGGGCGCGCCCGTCTTTTCAAAGACGTACATCGCCGATGAGGCCACGACCAGCGCGTTCGGATCCGCCATGCCCACATCCTCGCTCGCGTGCACGACGAGGCGGCGCAGAATGACCATCGGGTCGCATCCCCCTTCGATCAGCCGAAAGGCATAGTACAGCGCCGCATCCGAATCGCTCCCGCGAAGGCTCTTGCAAAAGGCGGAAAGCATGTCGTAATAGGTATCTTCATTATAAGAAAGCGCCTTGCGCTGGATGGACTGCTCCGCATCCGACAGGGTGACGTGCACCTTTCCGTCTGCCTGCGGAGGCGTCGTGAGGACCGCAAGCTCCAGCGCGTTGTATGCCGTGCGAAGATCCCCCGCCGCTGTCCTGGCTATATGCCTTATCGCCTCGTCGTCCACCTGCGCTTTGTACGCCGCCAGACCTTTGCGCGAGGTGAGCGCACCCCGCAGCGCCCCTTCGATATCGGCATCCGAAAGACGTCGGAACTCAAAGATGCGGCAGCGCGAAACAATGGCGGGCGTCATCGATGCGTACGGGTTTTCCGTCGTGGAGCCAATGAACAGGATCGTGCCTGCTTCGATCGCCGGAAGAAGAGAGTCCGACTGCGTCTTATTGAAGCGGTGACATTCGTCGAGCAGAAGATAGGTCTTTTTGTTGTACAGACGAAGGGAATTTTTTGCCTCGTCGACCGCCCTCTTTACGTCCGCTACGCCGCTCTGTACCGCGTTCAGCTTGATAAAATTGCCGTGCGTCGTCTGCGCGACGATGTGCGCAAGCGTCGTCTTTCCGCAGCCGGGCGGCCCCCAGAAAATACAGCTGCCGAGCCTGTCAAGCTTGATCGCCCGCCGCAGAAGACTCCCCTCCGCCACAATGTGTTCCTGCCCGACAAACTCGTCGAGATTGTTCGGCCGCATCCTGTCCGCCAGCGGCTTCGCGTCATATTCGTTGTTGTTCAGATCAAACAGATCCATTTCCTTCTCCCGTAAATATCTGACCCGTGTACGCGAAAACAGGAATACGTACCACAAAAATACGATCAGCCGCGCAAGAGAGCGCGGATCTTTTTGGCATTCTCTTTGCCGCATTTGTACCCCGCGTCGTACGCCTCTTCACGGTATTTCACGCGATACTGGCTCGCCTCGCCGAGATCCGGTTCCAGCCACAGGTCTACCATCTTTCCGTAATCGCGCTTGTCGCGCGCGGTGCGGTCGGCATCCATGATGTCGTAGACGCGCATGATCATGGACAAAAGGCCCGAAACCTCTTCCGATTCTTCGCAGGCGCCGAGCACGTCGACCGCCACCACGACGTCCGCCCCCATCTCCTTCACCTGCGGCGCGGGAACACGGCAGAGAACGCCGCCGTCTACTAGCTGCATGCCGTCCTTCTCGACCGGACGGAATACCGTGGGAATAGAACTGGACGCGAGGATCGCATCCACCACGCTCCCCTCGCGGAAGGTGACAAGCTTTGCTTTCTTCACGTCCACCGCAACACAGCAGAAAGGTATGGGAAGATCGGAAAATTCACAGTTTTCAAGATATTCCGACATCATTTTCCGCACCTTCGTCCACTTCATGAGCCCGGGCTTTGTGAGGGAAAGACCCACGTTGACGATGTCGCCCGCCTTCAGCTGGCGGCAGATCTCCCGCATCTGCTCGGGAGTCATGCCTTTCGCATAGCACGCCCCCACGATACTGCCCATCGACGAGCCGGAAATAAAATCCGGGCGAATACCTTCCTCGTCCAATGCCTGTAAAAATCCGATGTGCGCTACCCCGCGGGCGCCGCCCGCGCCGAGTGCAAGACCAAGTTTTTTCATAATGATCGCTCCGTTGCCGTATGTATAGTATATGGTGTATGTAAAAAAAACGGCGGCCGCGCGCCTGGCGTTTCCGGCCGTGACGGGATGCCTTCTCTTCCTGCTCGCCCTGCGGCCGCAGCAATACTCCGCAGCCTGCATGCAGGGGATCACCCTCTGGGCAGGCGCCGTATTGCCCGCTCTGTTCCCCTATTTCGTGCTTACCTCAATGCTCACAAAGATGGGAGCCGCAGATAAGCTGTCCGCTCGATTATCGCCAGCTGCCCGAAAAGTTAAACTTCCCGGCTGCGCCGCCTACTGCTTTTTATTGAGCGTGCTCTCCGGTTACCCGGTGGGAGCTAGGACGATCGCCGACTTACAAGCACAGGGCGCCCTCGACAGCAAAGCTGCGGCGAGGGTGAGTCTGCTCTGCTCCACCTCCGGGCCGATGTTCCTGCTGGGAAGCGTGGGCGGCGCCATGTTTCAAGATATGCGCGCGGGCGGGATCCTTCTCGCCTCGCACCTGCTCGGCGTTCTCATCGTCTATCTCGTGCTTCTCCCTTTCCTGCCGCGACTGCCGGAAACGCCCGCTTTGCAGTCAACGCCAAGGGAGGAAGATGTGTTCGGGAAGAGTGTGCAGGGCGCCATTTTCTCCATCCTCACGGTGGGCGGATGTATCGCGCTCTTTTCCGTTCTCGGCCGCGCCGCAGACGACTTGCATGCGACCGCCCCCCTCTGCGCCCTCTTTTCTCCGTTGCTGGGAGATGCGGGCGCCCATGCGCTCGTCGCCGGGCTCCTGGAAGCGACCCGGGGCTGCGCCCTCCTCGCTTCGAGCGGAAGTACCCTCGCTCTGCCCGCCGCAGCCTTTATCGTCACTTTCGGAGGCGCCTGCATCCTCGCGCAACAGCTCACATTTTTGAAAAAAGCGGGCGTAAACGCCGCCTTTTTTATCGGGATCAAGTTATTGCAGGCGCTCGCCGCTTTCGGGATCTGCCTCGCTCTCTGCGCACTGCTATGATCTTGTTGCAGCGCAAATACAGCAGACAAAATATCAATGCGCGAAATGCAAAAAGTGTACAACGCGCGGAGTCAATCGGCGCGCCGCAGCTCAAAACATCGCGCAGAAGTGCGGAACAAAATCGATGCGGCTCCACAAGATGCGGGCGGATAGGGTGAAAGAATGACCGCGTGGGATGCAAAAATCTTTGCGCGGGAACACGCGGAGAAATACAGCTGCGGCGCGAAGAAACTGCGCGCGAAGCGCGCTCAGTAGCAGCCGAGAAGCTTAAAATTTTTGGTATATTCTTCCAGACGGCTGAGCGCCGCACGCACGTTTTTATCGGCAATGTCGCCGGAAAATTCGATAAAAAAACAATATTCGCCCGGTGAGTTTTTGATGGGGCGCGATTCGATCCTGGTCATGTTCAGGTCGTACACCGCGAGGATCTGCAGCATTTTAAGAAGCGCGCCCGGTTCGTGCGGGCAGGTAGCGGCAAAGTAGATCTTTTCGCTGTGAGCGGGCCGCTTTCCCTCGCGCTCAACGAGGAGAAAATGGGTAAAATTTTTCTGTTCGTCCGCGATGTTCCCGCCGATGAACGCATACCCCGGCTTATCCACATGCGAACCCACGATACCGGCGTCACCTGCGCTTTCGATGCGCTCCATGCTTTGCGCCGTGGACTGGGTATAGACGATCTGCACCCGCGGAAGTTCGCGCGAAAGAAATTTTCCGCACTGCATGATCGCCTGTTCGTGCGAAAAAACCCGGCGCACGTCGCAAAGCCGCGTTCCTTCCCTTGCGATCAGGCGATGATCGATCCGAAGTACATACTCCCGCACCGCGCAGATGCCCGCACTGCCGTAAAGGAGATCCAGGCTCTGCGTGACGGCGCCCTGCAAGGTGTTTTCGACGGGCAAAACGGCATAATCCGCCTCTCCCGCGATCAGACGCTGTACCGCCTCATAAAAGCTGTTGCAGGGCAGACCATGCACCTCTTCCTCCGGGAAAAAGCGCAACGCCGCCACCGATGAATAACTGCCCTCCGGCCCGAGATAACTTACGCGCGCCGACGGCACCTTGCCCTGTTCGTCCATACCTGCCTCACAATTTGTCCGCGATATCCAGGATCAGCCGCTGCGTGTCTTCCCATCCAAGACAAGGGTCGGTGATGGATTTTCCGTAGACGACGTCCTCTTTCTGACAGCCTTCCTCGATAAAACTCTCGATCATGAATCCCTTCACGTATTTCTTGAAATCTTTGTCGTAAAGGCGGTTGTTCAGCACCTCCTCCACGATGCGGATCTGCTGCTTATACTGTTTGCCCGAGTTGGAATGGTTGGTGTCGATGATGATCGCCGGATTCTTCAGACCCGTCTTGGAATAACCTTCCACGACCTTCATCACCGTTTCATAATGGAAATTCGGGATGTCGTTGCCGTACCCGTCGACCGCCCCGCGCAGCACCGCATGGGCAAGCTCGTTGCCCGTGGTCCGCACCTGCCAGTTCTGATACTTGAACACCTGTCCGCCGCTCTGCGCGGCATAGATGGAATTGATGAGGACCGGCACCGAACCGCTCATCGGATTTTTGATGCCGACCGGCAGGGAAATACCGCTCGCCACAAGTCGGTGCATCTGGTTTTCGCTCGAACGCGCACCGATGGCAATATAGGTGAGAAGATCCTCCATATACGCGTAGTTTTCGGGATACAACATCTCGTCCGCCGAAGAAAGTCCGCTCGCGCCGATGGCGTCGATGTGCAGGCGACGAATCGTAAGTATGCCTTTGAGGATGTCCTCACGCTTGCGCGGGTCGGGCTGGGTAAACATTCCCTTATACCCCACCCCCTTCGTGCGGGGTTTGTTCGTATAGATGCGCGGGACGATGACGATCTTGTCCTTGACCCGGTCGTTCAGCTTTCCAAGCCTCTCCACATAATCCAGCACCGGTTTGCTCTCATGCGCGGAACACGGACCCACGATCAGCAAAATCTTGTCCGTTTCGCCGCGGATCACCTCCGATGCCAGCTTGTCCCGCTCCTGCTTGATCTTTTTCAGCTCTTCCGGCAGCGGGACCCGCGCCAGTATCTCTTCCGCAGAAGGGATCAATTCTTCACGAATGAACATCTTTCTTCGCCTCTTCGATGTATTTCTTCAAATCCCCCCAGATCTCTTTCGGTACATATTTATCCACATTCTTCCCGAACCGCAATGCGTCCTTTACCAGCGTGGAACTGATGTGCAGATACTCCTGCCGCGTGGGCAGAAAGACGGTGCTCATCCCCTCGTACATGTCCATGTTGATGTAATTCAGCTGCGCTTCGTAGTCGTAGTCGGTGCCGTTGCGGATCCCCCGCACATAGAATTTTGCCCCCTCCCGCTTCAACAGGTCGACCGTCAGCCCGTCGTAAGAGAGCACACGCACGTTCGGGTATTTCGCAAACACCTTGCGCAGCATGGCAAGCCGCGCCTCCTCCGAAAAGAGCGGACGCTTGTTCGGGTTGATCAGGATCGCCACGATCACCTCGTCAAATAAGTCCAGGCACTTGAGCACGATGTCCTCATGCCCCAGCGTGGGCGGGTCGAACGTACCCGCAAATACACATCTTTTCATTTTCGTTCCTCCCTCAACGGCACTGGCCGCCATGCCGATGCCATGCGGCGGCCGGACGACGGTAACCTTGCCAAAGCAAGATGGCCGGGCAAAAAATCTCCCCGGGGGGTAAGCAAAACCGTCCGATCTCGCCGATGTGATGCGGCCGGACTCAACTCAGTCCGGCGTGAAAAAAGTCAGGCGGGCGATGCCGTAGCGGCGCTCGTCATACTTGACAAGCTGCGGGATCTCCCCTTCAAAGGGGCGGTCGCTTTCCAACACCGCTATGCCGCCCGTGTTCAGAAGTTTCCGTTCGGCGATCAGCCGAAGCGCATCCTCCCCCGCATCGCTCTTATAAGGCGGGTCGAGAAAAATAATGTCAAAAGTGATATCCAACCGCTGCAACAGCGCGCGATAATCGAGGTTGTAGATCTTGGCGCTCTCTTTCTCCCGGATCAGCGCCAGGTTCTTTTCCAGTATGGCGAGGCTGTCGCGCGAGGCGTCGTTGAACACCACCAGATCTGCGCCGCGCGAGATCGCTTCCAGCCCCACACTGCCGCTGCCGCAGAACAGGTCGAGCATATTCGCACCGCTGATCTCGGGCGCCAAAATGTTAAAGAGCGCCTCTTTGGTGCGGTCTGCCGTGGGACGCACGTCCTCCCCTTTGAAGGGCACCAGCGTGCGGCCTCTGTATTTTCCGCCGATGATCCTCACCGCTTTTCCCCCTTGGTGCGGTTGTTCATCGCCGCATCCACCGATTCGGTCCTGCGCGTAAGCATGTACTGGCGGACCTTTTCACGGTTCCCGCCCATCACATACGCGACCGCCGAAACCGCCACAAACACCGCTATGAGCACAAAGCCCCACCACAGCGTCTCGTTTCCGATCCAGACCCCCGTATAATCCTCGGGCATGGGCCCCTTCATGACGGAAATGATCAGATAGGCGGGCATATACACCCAGCCGGAAAGGATCATAAGAGCGACGCGCGCGCCGGTATTGTTCCCGATCGCGCCCACGAGTATGAGGATGATCGGGATGAGAGATATAAACAACGCGATGGTCGCGCCCTTATATGGACGATATTCCTTGCAGGGACGATAGGTTCCCAGCGACGTTGCGTTGATACCGGTAGGCCTGTTTTCCCGGCGCAGCTGCCCGACAACCTTCATTTTGTAAGCCGTTTCGCCCGTTCCGCGCAGAAGGATGAACGATAGCACGCAGTCGATCACAAACATCGCCGCCATCAGACAGATCGCAAGCGCATTGTTCTGGATGAGCGAGATCGCAAGCATCGTAAGTCCCGTCATCATCTTGATGAAAAAGGGCGCAACAGACCGACGAAGATATTCTACCGTTTCCCAGCCGATCTTTTTGATCATTGAAGACATAATCATTCCTCCGTTGTTCCCCGGCAGAAGATGCGCGCATCTGTCACGATCGCATCCAACGGCACATCGTGCCGCTCCGCGGGTATCTTTCCGACAATCTGAAAATCGTAGCAGATGCCGACTTTCAGCGCCGTTTTTCCTCTTTCCGCCAAATACCTGTCATAAAATCCGCCGCCGTATCCGAGGCGCCGGCATTCCCCGTCCGCCGCCAAAAGAGGCAGCACACAGACCTCCGGAAAGACTTCTTCCGCCTCTCCGCCCGGCTCCGCTATTCCGAACGCACCTCGCACAAGCGGCTGGCCCGTATATCGGACAAGCTCCATCTCCTTTCCCTTCGTCCGGGGAAGGTACACCCGCTTGTCCCGCCGCATGAGCTCTGCAATGATGCGATGCGTGTCAGCTTCACTGCCGAAAGACATATACACGAAATACCTGTCCCCTGCGTTCCCGAACCGGGATATGAAATTCTGAAAGATCTTTTCGTCGCGCAAAGGCCTGTCCTCCGCGGCGGCGCGGCGCGCCTTCATGGCGCGCCGCATTTCATCTTTCTCCGTCAACATACATCTTCACCGCCCTGCCTGCTATTCGCACAAGCGCCTCGTACGATATGGTACCGTGCGCCGCGGCATACGCGTCTGCATCCGAAAATACACATACGTCATCGTATTTTTTTGCCGAAATCTCCGCGACCCGCGCGTCCATGCACAGATTGTTCGCCCCCTGCATGCTGCGGAAAAAACCGTCTGCATAGCCCGTGCGAACCGTGCTCAGCTGCCGGCATTTCGGAACGTAAGATCCATATCCGGCCCCGCCGAACCTGTATCGGTGCACGGCCGCTACCGTGGAATCGATCCGCATGGCGGGACGGATTGTGCCTTCCGGCAGAGAAAAACCGGATGGCAGATAGCCGTATATCCCGATCCCCACACGTACCATGTCCAGGCAGTAATCTTCCGAGGCAAGCACACCGCCCGTGGCGGAAATATGTCTGACCAGCTTGCCGAATGTGCGCTCCGCAAGGCGGCAAAATACGAGTAATCTTTCATACTGTGCGCGCGTCACGGCCCCGTCTTCCGGGCGGTAAAAGTGCGAATAGATGCCTTCCGCCTGCACAAAATCACTCAGCTGCCCACGAACAAAGGCGCGGAATTCCGCCATGGAAAAGCCGTAACGGTTCATTCCCGTATTCACCTTGATGTGACAGCGCGTACAAAAGCCGCACTTCTCCGAAACGCGCGCAAGAAGCGCGTAATCCGCCCCGTCTCCCACCGTGAAAAGCAGGCCGTAGTGCGCGCCGCGCACCACTTCTTCTTCGGTAAGGGGCGGAGTCAGAACGAGAATATCTTCGCCAATCCCCGCCTGCCGCAGCCGCGCGCCTTCTTCCACGAGCGATACGGCGTACATGTCCGCCACGCCCGACAAAGCCTGCGCCGTCATCGCCGCGCCGTGCCCGTATCCGTCTGCCTTGACCACGGCGCAAAGCGCCGCTCCCTTCGACCGCGATCGGAAATACTGCGCATTCGCACGCAATATGTCCGTACGGATCCATGCCCTGTTTTGCTGCATCCTCTCCCCTCCCGCCATTCCTGTTCATATCAGTATATGAACTTTCACGGAAAAGGGCGAACAGCACTTTCTATTATTATACCACAATACACGCCCGCCGCGCAATCGTTTGATGCGCTCCAAAACACCTTGGATTTAAGTGGCGGGTCGGAATAAACTTTCTTGTGCGACAATGAAAATTTTCGCATTCCCAACAGCCACTGCCATGAAAGGGGCAATCAGGTACGCGGCGAAAAATATTCGTTCCGGGATTGCCGGCAATCCATCGTCAGCGCCCGTATCTTAAAGAGGGACGATCAGCTGCGCGGAGCAGAACGGGGCGTCCGCAAAAGAAACCAGAATACGGCAAGCGCCTGCAAAAGCGCCCCCAGGATAAAGATCGACCAGTTGTATGCGACAGGAACACTTAAATAAAGCGCCAGCGCTGCCATCCAAAGAAGAAAGGATACTGCTGCCGTGCGCAGGTATTTATTTCCCCATACGCTGGCAAAAACGACGCAGAGTATTCCGTCGGCCGGGAGTGCCCAGATGTAAGCGAGCCAAACCGGACCCTTCGCCCCGAACATGAGCGAGAGAAAATAAGCCGCCACCGCCACGACCCAAACCAGCAGACAGCTCATGACCGTCACAAGAATACGGCGGCGGTTCCTGACCGCGGAGACAGGCGCCGCCTTGCGCGGGCTTTCTTCCCGTACGAGATAATCGAGCGAAACGCCGTACAGCCGCGCCAGTTCCACCAGCACCGCTACATCGGGCAGACTTTCACCGCGTTCCCACTTGGACACCGCTTTATCCGAATAATTGAGTTTTTCCGCAACCTGCAACTGCGTATAGCCGCACGCCCTTCGGCAGCGGGCCAGATTGCGGGCCACCGTAAATTTCAGATCTTCCATTTCCACTACCGCTTTCACTAACGCAGACATATATGCCCGCTCAATACTTTATCACAAACACCGCACACTGCGGTATTCCTTGTTTCTATTATATACTACAAAAAACCATGATGCAATCCTTTTTTATGCTTTGTCAGAAATTTTTCAATCTTTTCACCCGTAAATTCTGACAACTCTACTGTCGGTAGAGTCAAATTTTTGCTCTCTACTATAAGAAATCAGAGAGTATAACCGCCAAATGAAGGAGTAGGTTTACTTTTCCCCTTCGCCGCCGTATAATACAGACAGAAACCGACGATACTTCTTCGGGAAAAAGAAGGGAAAAATTCTGAGTATCAAGTACGCCACCGCACAGTAAATCATTTTCGATTGAATAGCACGAGGCGGAAGGCATACAAAAACTAAAGTCTGAATAGCACGAGGCGGACAAATACACAAGATCTATAAAGTACTGATCGCACAACGTATAGCCGGGAACAGATGCACAAGTCAATGTGCTATATAAATTTGCGGGCGCATGACCGGCTCAGAATCGCCGGCAAAATAAAATATCGCACAAGTTGGCGGATGTATGTCAAACGCAGTATCACCGACAAAGCAAAATTCCGAACAAGTTGGCGGGTGTATGTCAAACATAAGATGGCTTATAAGATAAGGTACTTTATGAATTGAGTGGACATGGCAAGGGCAAATACCCGACACAATGACACCATAAGACAAAAGCGAGCACACAAGACAAGACGCCGTACAGATTGGCAGAATACACGGCAAAGCGCCGAGAGCGGACGGATTCGTCCAAAGCAAACTTTCGGAGCGGACACAGGAGGGCGATTCTTGAAACATAAACGCAACGACCCGCGCGGCGCGGCGAAATCCGGGCGCCGCGATACCCACATCACCGTATTCGGCGACTCTATCCCCAAAGGACTGTACTTAGAGGACGGAAAAGTCGCACGCATAGAAAAAAATGCGGTAACTCTGGTTTCCGATCAATTCGGGCTGGAAATCGAAAACTTTTCCGTTTACGGCCAGACGCTCAAACGGTGCTTTGATAAAGGTTATTTTCAACGCTGGTTACAGGAAAATCAGACACAGCACAAAGTTCCCGTCATTTCTCTCGGCGGAAACGATTCCGATTACGACTGGGCAGACGTCGCGGCTGACCCGCTGGCGGAACACCAGCCGGTAACTCCCCTTTCCGAATTCGAAGACCTTCTCGACAAACTCATGGGCCTGTTCAGAAAGGAATGTATCTTCCCCGTGTTCACTCTGCTTCCGCCCATCGATTCGCAGCGCTATTTTCAAAACGTGATTTCCCGCCGCGCAGACGGAGAAAGCGTTCTTACATTTCTGCACGGCGACCTGAGCAACATCGCCCGCCATCAGGAATGCTACAGCAACGCGATCTTGCGCAAGGCGGCAGAACACGGCTGCCGCTGCATCGATATCCGCACTCCCCTGTTATGGCAGCGCGATTGCCTTTCCTTCCTCGCCGAAGACGGCGTTCACCCCAATGCAAAGGGGCATGCCGTGATCGCCGATGCGGTCTCCGCATTCATCCGCGCAAATTACCCCTTCCTCGGAAGAGTTTGCGCATCCTGACTTTTGACCATCCTCACTTTTCGACGTAAAAACATGCGGCGGGTGCAGAAATGCACCCGCCGCATGTTTTTCGGTGTCCGACCCCATGTCCGAAATGCGACGCCACCTTTTTGATTTTACGGCGCCTCTCAGACGATACGCACTTTTCCGCATCGCGTACCTCGTACTCGGCCATCATCTTAAAATTTTTTTGCGAAATACAATCTTCCGCGTCCCGTCTTCTGCACTCTGTTTATTCTCCCTCTTTTTTGATACATACCAAGACGAATCGATCCCCAAAGAACAAAAGTGCCGCGCAAGGATCTGCCTTGCGCGGCAAACTTTCATGTCCGATCTTTTTTTTCGAAGAGTTGGAGGATCGCGCCGCGCGAAGCGAGTCCGACGCAAAACGCCGTCGCGGCGCCCGCGGCAGCGCCAAGGCGAAGGGATTCCTCTTCTCCGAAGCCGGATTCCCGTCCCGCCAGAAAGCCGGCAAGCATGGAATCTCCCGCGCCGACCGAATCGACGGCATCCCCCGCATACGCAGGCATGAAATATTCCCGCCCGCTCTCTCCGCAGAGAAACGCGCCCTCCGCGCCCAGGCTGACAAGTACATTTTTTACCCCCGATCCGTACAGTTCTCGCGCCATCTGCCTCACCTCGGAGAGTGTCGCACCCTTTCGGCCAAACAGACCGCAAAGTTCCTCCCGGTTGGGCTTGATCAGCCAGGGGCGCATCTGTACGGCGCGCCGTAAAAGGCTGCCGGAAGCATCGACCGCCAGTCGGGCACTGCACGCCCGCCGCATGAGCGCGGCATACTTTTCTTCACTCAGCGAAGGCGGAGCGCTGCCCGCAAATACCGCCACGTCTTTCCCTTGCAAAGCGGAAAGTTTTTGCAAAAGGCAATCGTATGCGTCCTCGGAAATTTCCGGTCCCGCGGCGTTGATGTCCGTCTCCAGCCCCGCACGCAGCTTTACGTTGATACGGCTGCACCCGTCCGTGCGCACAAAATCTGTATTTATCCCCTCGGCCGCACAGCGACGCAGGATCTCTTCCCCCACAAACCCGGCAAGAAATCCGCTCGCCGTCGAATCCAGGCCTAGACGGCGCAGGACCACGGACACATTGATCCCTTTCCCGCCTGCGATCAGTATCTCTCCCTCCGAACGGTTGACTGCGCCCGTCTGCAACGCGGGAAGCCGCATCACATAGTCGAGAGCAGGATTGCAGGTTATCGTCAGAATCATACTATTCCCCTCTCTCGTCGGTCAGAACACCCTGCTCGCGCAGATACTCTTCCAGAATCGCAGCCGCTTGTTCGCAAAGCTGCGGACAGGGTCGTTTTTTATAATATTCCGGCGTGCGCGCGTCCGGATAGGGCGATGCGTCCGTCTTCACCCCGGAAAGAAGTTCGCGGCAGACAATGGAACCGTTTTCTGCACGAAATCGGGACGCCAGTTCCTGCTCTCGCACGTACAGCGCCTTTTTCTCCTCCGCCGTCACATGATCGGAATCGTAAAAGATGAGCCCGAGCGCCAGCATCATGCCCGATACAGTGCCGCAAATTTCACGCATCCGCCCCACTCCGCCGCCAAACGGCGCCGAAACTTTGAGCGCTTCCCGCTCGCTCAGCCCGATCACGTCGGAGAACGCCAGAAGCACCGCCTGCGTGCAGTTGTAACCTTTCAGAAAATTTTCTTTGGCGCGAGCAGCCCTGTCCATTTCTGTCTCCCTGTCATTTATTTTCAAAATACCCTTGCATTCATCGGATATTGTGGTATAATAGAAGTATGATAGACATCTATTATACCTATGCAAATGTCAAATCAGACGATTTCATCATCGCCATACTCGAAAAATATTACAACATTCGGGTTGACGCGCTGCTGCGATCGATCAACGGCAAACCCTTCATCGCCGGGCGGAAAGTGCATTTCAACCTGACACACAGCAAGGGTTTGACAGCGCTCGCCGTCGGCAAAACACGCCTCGGCCTGGACTGCGAAAGTCTGGACGGAAAGGCGCGCCCCGCTGTGCTGCAACGGTTTACCGAGCGGGAAAAAGAGGAGATCTCCTCCCTCTCTGACTTCTTCGCACATTGGACGGCACGCGAAAGTTTCATCAAATTCTGGGGAGAATCGCTCGCCTCCTGTTGGCGCAAAGTGGAATTTTTACAGGGAAATATCTACTTCCGCGGCGAAAAACAGGAACAGCAGATCACACAATTTACCTTTCAAAATTACGTTTTCAGCCTTTGCGGGAGCGACACGAAATATACTCTCCGCCCTGCCGACAAAATCTGAAAATCCCGCGCTTCGGCGCGGGATTTTTTTCGTAACCGGCCTTACGGACTTTATTGCCGCCCGTTTATTATTCTGCCTGCATCTCTTTCACGATACCGCCCGCGCCTCGGCGCGGGCGGTATCGCTTGTCCGCAAACCACAAAGAACCGCTTTTTCAACGGCGATATTTGGCCGCAACGATCTTCATGTTGCGCGCGATCATGCCGAGATACCCATCTATAGTGCGGGAATATGCTTCGCATTCGGGAGCACGAACCGAATATTCGCGGTAACGCGCCACAAATTTTTTAATGAGCGAAAGAATGTTTTCCACCGACCTCTGCAACTCAAAGATGGTGAATTTATAAAAATTGTCGTCGCGAATGGTCACGACCCATGCAGAAGGATGCAGAATCTTGCTCGCGCTCGCATATGCGGCGTGCCGCGCACTCTGCCCCGCGATCTTTTGCAGTCCGTCCTTAAAATTCAATCGGTACTCCTTCCCCATCCCGCTGCGAAATTCATCAATATGCGCCAGCCAACCGTAATTTATAAATGCGTTGCGCTCTTTGACGCCGAACGCCTTGCATTCCTCCGACAGGCGGCGCTGCAACGCTTCTGCATTCGGATTGCTTTCCAGGTCGAAATATTCCATGTGCTTTATATACTCAAAAAACAGCTCGTCTTCCCTGGTATTGAGTACAATGAGTACGCACTCCAGCTCATGCAGATGCCGCCAAAGGATCACCGCATCGCAACTGTTTCCCGCTGCGAGCAGATGGATAACGCTCTTGATCGTAACGAGCGCCTTTTTGAAAAGATTGTTGATGCCGTTCATGCGGCGATCTTCGCCCCGCAGCGAACCCAATATAAACAGAGAATAACTGCATGCCATATTGAATGCCGCGATCTCGGGCGAATAGGCAGACGTGTTGGAATATTTTTCTACGTTCAGATGCTCGTTTATCACGATATATACCGCCACATCCTGCACGAGCATATCGCGATAGCCCTGTTCGCCCTGCAGGCGAGACACCAGCGCAGGCGGCAGATGCGATGTATGAAAGAGATGGTAGTAAAAAATATAGCTGACCACTTCGTCCAGCCGCGCACCGTCAAGCGCGCGCAGCCGTATCTTCCGACGCCGAAGCTCCTCCGCATACCTCTCCTTCACCCTGTCGTACATCTCCCGGATAAAGGCGACGTCTACCGTCTTTCCCGTCAGTCGCCCAAGCCTCGCCATCTGCGCCTGAAAAATATGCTCTTCCATCTGATCGATCAAATTTGCCATATCCACTTTCCCCACACCCGCTTAGGGCTGCTTTCTTCTATTATACAATAATTTGCAGAAAAAGGCAAGACTTGCGGCGGATAATCGGAAGCAAACACTCGCGCGGATGATCGGACACAAAACAAAGGCGCGCGCAAATTGTCGGGCAAAAAACAAAAACTTACGCGAACTGTCGGATGGAATTGTCGAAGGTAAAGGTGCACATTTAGCAAAAAAATTACTGCCTGCAAAGCATGACAGTGTTTTCCGCAAAAAAACAGACCCGCTCGCGACAGGCCGAAGTTTCAGAATACGAGAGCAGGATCAGCAAGCAAGCAAACTGCGCGATGTGGATTCCATAAAAAAAGCGGCACAGAATGTGCCGCCGGTAAATATTGGTTTCAATATACACCGCAAAACAATCGATACAGCTGATCGGTTAATGCGGAAATCGTTCGACACAAAAAAACGCGGGACTTTGTCCGCGCATACCCTTTTTGCCCTCTTCCGATTTCAATCGATCTCTTGTCCGAAACAGCATAGAGCGGCTCATCCGTGCCGCACACAGAGCTGATCTTCCGTTTCCTCCAAGAGAGCGAGCTACCTTCATATAACCGAAACGTACTTTGGGCAAAAGCGTACAGATTGTCAGCACCAATCCCTCGCCCGGAAGCGTCGCGACATTGGCTGCCACTTCAAAACTGACACCTACGGCGACAAGAAGAATCCCGCCGAGACAGATGAGCCACTGTGCCCAATAAGCCGACAGGGTGACGCTCTCGATACAGACAAGCGCCACATCGGTCAGAAGCCCGAACACGATGCAGACCGGAATCTGCAACAGCCCGATCAGCTTGAACCTGCGCCGAAGAAGAATTACCTGCAACGCGACGATACCAACATTGACGATGATCGTCGTCGTTCCGACGGAAAGCCCGGAAATCAGATTCAAGACGTACGGAATTCCCGATATAGGCGATGTTCCTAAAGAAGCCTGTATGGACAATGCAACGCCAAAAGACATGATCGCAAGCCCCACCACAAGAAACAGCGTCCGCTTACAATATTCAATAACCTTCTCCTTCACCGCTTGCCCGCGCGCCGCTTGGGTCGCCTGTCCCTGCTCTGCCTTCGCGTCACCCTCTGCCGGGGTCCCGCTCTTCGCATTCGCATCTGCAGAATACGTTATACCTTGTTGCATCATATAATACTGCCTCCTTGTTCTGTCAGATTTTTATAAACTTTTTCAATCCCCTCGCTGAGAAGGGCAATCTCTTGCTCATTCATGCCCGAAAAGGCTATTTTCTCTGCCGCTGTAAAAATCTTTTGTATTTCTTCTGCCGCCGCCCGACCCGTCGGAGTCAGATAAATGTAGATAGACCGACGGTTCCCCTCCCGCCGCCTGCGCTCGATCAGGCCGTTCTTCTCCATTCGGTCGAGAATGCTCCCCACCGTGGCGCTCTCGATCTCACAGTGGCCGGCGATCGTCTTTTGCTCGCTCCCCTCCTGCTCTAACAGATATTCGAGAATCTTGGGCTGCCCCGAAGTCAGCCCGTACTTTTTTGCGGCGGACATGACACACCGATGCATGACGAAATACGTCTTCATGAGTTTGTGATGAAATGATCGCTGCAATATTGTTTACCTTCCTATATAATAAGTATTCTTATAATAAGTTATCTTATTATACTATACTGAAATTTTTTTGTCAATTGATCTTTACCGCAAAAAGATACTTCGCGCATCTTTTCGATTTGTTATTTCATCCTCTGCTATCCCCCAATAAAAGTCTTGCCGAAACAAACAGAATTTGTAAGGAGCACAGATTTTCCGCGCATGGCAAAAGCCCGCCGCCTAAACGGCGACGGGCTTTCAACTTGACGCAGAAGGCGGGATTTGTAAGGAGCGGTAAAACCGCGACGGAACAGCGATCGTTCGCCACCATAGGCGCGATCGCGTCACGTTATTTCGGTGTCCCGATTTCCAAAGCGAAAAAAGACCGACGCCGAAATTGCGCGGCTTTTACCCGAAGCGCGGGTTCCCCCCGCGCATGGCAAAAGCCCGCCGCCTAGACGGCGGCGGGCTTTCAACTTGGCGCAGAAGGCGGGATTTGTAAGGAGCGGTGAAACCGCGACGGAACAGCGATCGTTCGCCACCATAGGCGCGATCGCGTCACATTATTTCGGTGTCCCGATTTCCGAAGCGAATAATCATCCACGTGCATAGCACGTGGTTTTTATTTTATCAAGCAAAAACCACCGGCTATGCCGGTGGATAAAAGGAAAACGACACAGGCTTTAGCAGTAGAAAGAAGCAGGTATACAAAAAAACTCCTTTGTGCTAAACTGAATGTAAGGCTCGCAACCGTACATAAGTAAGACACAAAGGAGGACGTTTTAATGAAGAATCAAGAAAACGACACATTCAGTTTAGCACACACGACTTGGAAATGTCAATACCATATTGTGTTCACGCCGAAATATCACAGGAAAGTGATTTACGGGGCATTGCGTGCGGAAATCGGAAAGATCATAAGAGAATTATGTCGCCGAAAAAGCGTAGAGATCATAGAAGCGCACTCAATGCCCGATCACATACACATATTGGTGAGCATACCGCCGAACGAGAGAGTATCATCGTTTATGGGATACCTGAAAGGAAAGAGCACAATGATAATTTTCGAACGGTATGCTCACCTGAAATACAAGTATGGGAACAGACATTTTTGGAGTCGGGGATACTATGTAAGCACGGTAGGAGGCAACAAGCAAGCCGTGCAAAAATACATACAAAACCAAGAGACGGAATGGTATTTACGTTCAGTTCATTGTTTTCCTGTAATTGCTTGTTCAGCGATTGCAGATTTGCGATTTGTTCGTTCAGTTGGGCTATTCGCCGCTCGTTCTCGTCTTTGTTGCCTTGCAACGCAAGCACCTGCCCCGAAAGCGTTTCGATTTGCCCGTTTAATTCGTCAATGGTCTTTTCGTTGTTCGTTTTGACGGTCGTCAGAGTTTCTACCTGCATTTCCAGAACGCCGCGCTGTTCGGTAAGGTTTTCGACTTGCTCTTGATAGTCCTTGATACTGTTATTCAGCGCGTTCGCCTCGCTCGTGTACTGCGATATTAAGTCCGTTTTCAAAGCGTGTGCGCAACGGGCTTGACACAAGCGTTGCAAACGGTACGTTTTGCGGCGGTCATCTCGTGTACGGCTATAAACTGCGCCAAGAGCCGACCGCGAGCGTTGGCAGGCGAAACAGGTTTACAAAGTATGTCGAGATTGACGAGGAACAAGCCGAAATTATCCGCTACATTTTCACGGAATACGACAAGGGTGTTGAAAAACAGGACATTGCCGCCGCACTCAACGCGCGCGGCGCACGCTTTGGCGGCAAGCCGTTCAAAGGCAGGACTTTCGACAAGTGGCTGACTAATGCGAAATACACGGGCGAATTTACGTTCGGCGGCAGGCTCTGCGATAACACATATCCCGCCATAATCGACAAAGCACTGTTTGAGCGTGTGCAAAAGCGGCTTGCGAAAAACAGATACTTTGCGGGCGGAACAGCAACCGCGCGCGTGCCGTATATTTTGACGGGCAAAGCCTTTTGCGCGCATTGCAATGCGGCGTTAATATCCGACGGCGGCACGAGCCGAACGGGGCAACAACATCACTACTATATTTGCAAGGGCAGAAAAAAAGGCGTTTGCGAGAAACGCCGCGAGGACAAAGACGAATTAGAACTGTTTGTTACGCAAGTAGTTTATGACTTTTTGAGCGACGAAAAGAACGTAAAACTTGCCGTTAAAGATACGATAGCATATTACGAGCGGCGCACGGGCATAGACAACTTAAAGAACATTGACGGCAAAATCGCAAAAGTTCAGCGCGATATAGACGAAATGACGACCGCGTTTATAGAGGCGAAAAACGCGCTTTTGCGGGCGAATATCGAAAAGCGAATGAACGACTATGAAAAACTCATTGAGGACTTGAAAAGCCAAAAAGAACAGTTAGAGCGCGAGCGCGGAAACCAGTTCACGGAGAACGACATACTCGAATTTGTTGCCGACCTTTTGCAAGGCGACCCCGCCGACAAGGACTATCAAAAGAAATTGATTGACAACCTTGTTGTCAAAGTATTTGTAGGCGACGGCTATGCAACGGCGCATATCAAATTAGGCAACGCAACCGAAGTCGCGGACATTCGCCTTGAAGAAGTGAAAAAAGCGCTTGAACACCTTTTTAATAGTGTTCAAACGCTATCACCGTTGGCGCAGAAGGCGGGATTTGAACCCGCGCTACGGTTTCCCGTACTACTCCCTTAGCAGGGGAGCCCCTTGAGCCGCTTGGGTACTTCTGCACACAGCTCAATATGCGACCTTTTCAAGTGCGCTTATTTATCATACCATATCTCGACAAGAAAGTCAAAATATATTGCACAATAATTCAAAACTTTTTCATTTTTCTTCTGCCCTTCGGGCGTCGCAAATTTTGGTCTTTCTTCGCTCACTGCGATTTGACGACGCTTTCATATTCTGCGGTGCAGCATACATATCTTATTATCATGAAACTTTCCTCTTTTTCGGCGGGGCAGTCCGCCGTGATCACTCACATTGGAGCAGAAGGCGCTCTCGCCGAAAGATTGAACGGCCTGGGCGTGCGGGCAGGCAGCCGTGTACGCATCTTGCGCTTTGCCCCCTTCCGCGGTGGAATCATGCTGGAAACGGAGGGCGTCCGGCTGGCGCTCCGGCTTTCCCTCGCTGAAAAAATCAGCGCCATACCCGCAAACGAGGAGGACAAATCGTGAAGATCGCTCTGGCCGGAAATCCGAACAGCGGAAAATCCACCCTCTTCAACGCCCTCACCGGCGGACACGCCAAGACGGGAAACTGGCACGGCGTGACCGTCGGGCCTTCCACGCGCACGGCGGAGATCGGCAGTCAGCGCGCGGAGATCACAGACCTTCCCGGGCTCTATTCCTTTTCCGCGTTCAGTCTGGAAGAAAAAAACGCATCGCAGGCCCTGACCGAAGGAGACTTTGACCTCGCCGTATGCGTAGCCGATGCCCTCACCCTGCCCCGTTCGCTTGGCCTTGCGCTCGAGGTACAGAAAAGATTCCCGCGCGCGGTGCTCGTGATCACCATGCGCGATCTCCTGCAGCGGCGCGGCGGAAGACTCAACGAGAACGCACTCTCCGAACGGCTGGGAATGCCCGTCGTCTGTATCTCCGCGCATAAAAAATCCGATCTTCGCCGGTTGAAAACATTCCTGGCACACACATTCTCTGCCCCGCAAAAAACGAAAAACCGCATTACGTCCTATGATTTTTCGAACCATACCGACCGATGCGCCGCCTTGCTGGCTGGGATCTACAGCGCCGGGACCAGGCGCGAAGGAGGGCTGGAAAAGCTCATTTACAACAAATATTTTGCCTTTCCTCTCTTCATCCTGGTGCTTTTGGCCACTTTCTTTCTGGCCTTCGGCGACCACATGCCGGGCGTGTTGCTCAAAGACGGACTCGAATGGCTGCTCTCCGTCAAGATAGGCGGGGCGCTCGCCGACCTGATCGGCCAGGCCGGTGCGGCCACGGCTGCAGAGTTCGTGTGCTCCATCTGCGGCGGGGCGGGAAGCGTTCTCTCCTTTGTACCGCAGATCGCCATTCTGTATCTGTCTCTCTTCCTTATGGAAGAGAGCGGATTTTTGTCTGCGCTCGCCTTTATGACGGACGGCCTGTTCCGCCGCGTAGGGCTCACGGGACGCGCGGCATTTTCCATCCTCATGGGCTTCGGCTGCACGGCCGCAGCCATCCTCACGACACGCGGGCTGGAAAACAAGCGGCTGCAAAAACGGGCGATCCTCATTCTCGGCTACATTTCCTGCAGCGCCAAGATGCCCGTTTACCTGGCCGTAGCCTCCACCTTCTTCCAGCATCCCTTTTTCGTTTTGGTCTGCATCTATTTTGCGGGGATCCTGCTCTCCCTTGCAGCAGCGTTCGTCGCGGCAAAACTTTACCGCGGCGACGAAGAATTTGTTATGGAGATCGCACATCTGCAATTCCCTTCCCTGCATCTCGCGCTGAAATCGTTGCTATTTTCCCTCAAACAGTTTATAATAAAAGTCGCCACGGTGGTGCTGGCCTTTCTCGTGGCAAGCTGGGCGCTGCTCTCTTTCAGTTTTTCCTTCCGCTATGTCGGCGCGGAAAGCGGAGAGGGTATGCTCGCCGTTGCCTGCCGCGCACTCGTGTATTTCTTCTATCCGATGGGAATCACGCAATGGCAGGTGGCTTTGGCCGCCGTTTCGGGACTCATCGCCAAAGAAAACGTGGCAGGAATGCTCGCCCTCTTTTACGGAGCGGATTTGACCGCCGCCATGAGCGCGCCGTCTGCCGTCGCCTTTATCTTTTTTATCATGACTTGCTCCCCCTGCATTTCCGCCATCGCCGCCACCGCACGCGAAACGGGGACAAAATGCGCCCTTCTCATCGCCGCTGCACAGACGTGCACCGCCTTCCTCGGCGCATACCTTATGTACGCGCTTCTCGCACACGGCGCCTTTGCGGCGGCTGCACTCGCGGCTGCGGCCATCCTGTCCGTCGCCGTCCTAGCCTTACGGAGGATATTGCATGCGAAAATTCATCGCAGAAGAACAGCAGACCATCCGAGATTTTACCGACGCGCACTATCCGCAGGGCTCGTTCGCCTTTTCGCGCCTTTTACGAGAGTCAGACATGCGCATAAACGGCGTGCGGGTGAAAGAGAACGTGTCGCTCGCCCCCGGCGACGAGATCACCTATTACACGACCGCCGCCGAGGAAGCCAAACCCTTTTACCGCGAAATTTACGCAGATGATAACGTGCTGATCGCCGATAAATTTCCGGGCGTGCAGTCGGAGGCCCTCTTCTTTGCCCTGCGCGATAACGGTATTCTCCCCGTGCATCGGCTGGACCGCAATACAGCGGGTCTCCTCATCTTCGCAAAAAATCCTGCCGCAGAGCAAGATCTGCTTCGCGCCTTTCGGGAAGGCAGGGCGGAAAAAATTTACCAGGCCATCTGCTTTCATCCCTTCCAAAAACAGAATGAGGAACTGACGGCTTACCTGAAAAAGGACGAAAAAACGGCACACGTTACCATATTTTCAAAGCCGACTGCGGGTGCTTCCCGCATTCGCACCGATTACCGAGTCAAGGAAGCGCACGGAGAATATTCGCTGGTGGAGATCACGCTGCATACCGGCAAGACCCACCAGATCCGCGCCCATATGGCATACATCGGACATCCCGTAGCGGGAGACGAAAAGTACGGCGACCGCGCTCTCAACAAGAAATACCATCTGCGCAGGCAGCTGCTGGTAGCAAAATTCCTGTGTCTGCATACGCAGGGCACGCTCGCCTACCTGGCCGAAAAAAAATTTTCTTCCCACTTTCGCGCGGAAATGCCAAACATCTGAAAAATCGGATTTCATTACACGCATATTTTTTCAGTTTGATGAACAGAAAAGGAGCGGCGCCGCATCAGCGGCGCCGCTCTTCCTTTTTAGCAAACTTCTTACTGAGGCTAACTCTTCGCGGACGACCTAAAACGCTCATTCGGACGAGCGCCCGTCATCGCCAGATGTTCTCTTACCGTACTTCAGACGCAATGCGCCCGCCGCCGTAGCCGTCTCCCCTCGGCCCGCTGACCCGGTCCCCGCTTTCGCGATCTGAGCAAAGCCTGCCCTTCGGGAACGGCCGCTTATCGGAAACTGCCGAAACGCCGCAAAGGCTCCGATCAGGCGTCGCTCGCGATGGTGTGTCGGATCTCGCTGATCGCATTCTTCTCCAGACGGGAGACCTGCGCCTGCGAGATTCCCACTTCGGCAGAGATCTCTGTCTGTGTCTTCCCTTCATAATACCTTAAAAAGAGTATTCTGCGCTCGCGGTCATCCAGTTTCTGCATCGCTTCCGAGAGGGCGGCGTGTTCCGTCCAGACTTCGTCATTGTTCTTTTCGTCGCTGATCTGATCCATCAGCATGAGCGCATCGCCCGATTTATTGTATACCGGTTCGAACAGCGAGACGGGATCGGAAATAGCGTCCAGTGCGTACACGACTTCGCGCTCGCGGACCTGCATCGCCTCGGCAATCTTTTCGATGGTAGCCTCTTTGGCTTCCTCCTCCAGCTTTTCGCGCGTTTTAAGGACTTTATAGGCGGTGTCGCGGATGCTCCTGGCTACGCGCATCGAATTGCCGTCGCGCAGATAACGCTTGATCTCGCCGATGATCATGGGCACGGCATACGTCGAAAAGCGCACACCCACATTTACGTCAAAGTTGTCGATCGCCTTCAACAGCCCGATACAGCCCGCCTGAAATACGTCGTCGGCGTTGGCATTTTTGGCCCAAAACCGCTTGACAAGCGAGAGCACCAGCCGCATATTCCCGACCACGAACTGGTCGCGCGCCGCTGAATCCCCTTCTTTGAGCCGACGCATCAGTTCGTCGCTCTCCGCCGCCGTAAGCCGCGGAAGCCCTGAAGTATCTACGCCGCAGATCTCCACCTTTTGCTGCATAAGTCACCTCCCGTTCTTTATGTAACGCACGGGAAAAGTATGTTCATGCGCAAATTTTTTATACACGTTGTCCGAAATTTGTGACAGCCGCCACCCCTTCGCAAAACCGCGACCACGACTACATCACGATGCTCGATGAGCGGTATGCTGTGATGGGATTGGAGGGGCGCCGCTGTCCTCGATGATGGGAGACCGCAATACGTGAGCCCCCGCTCGTGACACCACCGCGATAGCCGCCCTATGAAAAATTCCGCACAGTCATCGGTGATCAAATTTAGTGGTCGGACAAGGTCGCGCATACGCTTCTTAACACTAGATCGATTTTGATATCCTTTCGTCCCTGGCAGAAGATAGGCACTCCTTTGTGTGTTGTTGCTTACATAATGATTCAGTCGCGCTGATCCTGAGGTAAGATAAAAGATCTCCAGCGTAAAATGTTTATGATGATAATGCATCTCCACCCCTTCTCGTATGCCGTTCGCATCGATCACTTCTATGGTGACTTCTTCTGCGGAAAAATGAATAAAGGAAGCCATTTCCGTCTGCTCGATCGGGCGCTGAAATCCCTCCCATCGATGGTTAAACGGCATCGCCGAAACCCTCGCCGCAAATGCGTTCACCTGCTTTCCGTGCAGTCGTATCCGGTAATCCTAGGAGGCCTGTTCATACTTCGCTGCGTCTGTCGTATGGATCATATCCTTCTGCCTATTTGTTTGGATATAATGCCCATTATACCAGAAAACTACACTCCGTCAAGATGCCCTGCCGATTTTTCTTTGTTTTTTCGCGTAATTCCGAAAAAAACTATATATTTTTTTGTTTTCGTAAAAATTAACCATTGCGGCAAATGATCGAACGCCGATAAAAATTCTCCAACAAAAAAATTCACCTCGAAAATGCTGCCGTGATGCGTAAATATTCCTTGATGCTAGTTCGAACAAATAGGAATGGGTCCGGTATTCTACCGGACCCATTCCTTTATATTCCCAGCCTTGTGTAATCTGTTCACCCCGATTCCCCCTTTTATTCTTCGGAGACTGCCAACGCGATAAAGCGCTCGTTTTTGTCGTTTACCGCACAATAATAATGATACACTTTGCCGTCTACACAGAGCACCCAGGGCTTGTGTGCGTGCATGTTTTCCCAGTCATACTCGCTTTCGATCAGCGGCTTGCCCGTCCACTTCGTCCAGTGCTGCAGATCATACGAACACGCAAAGGTATCGTAACCGGGTTTGCCGATGTCGTACCGGAAATAAAACATCACGTACATATCGCCATACCGCACGATCTGCGGATCCCCCGAGATCTTGCACACGCTCCCCGGCTCGCTGCTGTTGTCAATGATCGGCGCATCCCCGTACCTCGTCCAATGTTCGCCGTCTTCGGAAACGGCGAGATAGATCCTCTCGCGGTCCGTTTCGTCTTTGGCGTTGTAGGCATTGACGTAAGGATAGCCGGTAGTGCACTGTTCATCGCGGAACAGATAGCTCTTGTACAGCGTTTTGCATTCATAACGGCGCGCATCGGGGTCACCCGGGCGCAGGATCGGCTGCGGGAAACGTTCAAAAGCGCCGCAGTCGACGGGATTTTTCGTCCTCGCCTCCCCCATATAGAGCGGATCCGGCTCGTAGCCGTACTGGTTGGCGCCGAGATAGGACATATAATACCATCCGTTTACCTTTTCCAGCGCGTAAGAGCCGCCGAAACGGATGTCCTGAAAGGAGGGAAAACCGGCCTTTTGCAGGCTGTCCCACCGCGCCTCCCGATCAAACGGAAGCACGGTGCCGAGCACCTTCCAGTGTACAAGATCTTCCGAAGTCGCCAGACGCGTCTGGTAACCGGAATTTTCACAATTCTTATCGATGGAAATAAAATACATGTACCACTTGTTTTCAAAGGAAAACACGCCGCAGCAATCGACGTACTTGCCCTCCATCGACATGACCTTGCCGAGCTTGACGGGCGTCTGCATGCGCGCATACACTTCCCGCATCTTCTCTTCGGATACAAGGCGGATCCCCTCTTGCTCTCTGAACGGTATCATTCTTTCTCCTTCCTTCTTTCAACTTCCAACTCAAAAAATCTTGCGCTGTGATCTTCCCGGAATACGATATGCATGCTCCCTTCTTCCAGACGGAAGGAACAGGGCAGCGACGCCGGATATGCCACCTTCGCGCGCAACGCGCGGAGACCGGGAAGAGGAATCTCGACTTCCTTCCCCTCTATATTCCATACCGCAAGATACAACTTGTTCTCATGCAACAGACCGCACGCCACACTCTTTTTTGTAAAATCGGTAAAGCCGAGCGGGAAATACGGCAGTGCCTGCGTCTTCATGGACGAAAGGCTCTTCTGGTATGCCACGCCCTCTTTGACGAGCGCAAACAGGTGCGGAGAAAGCTTATCCAGCGATGAAGAAAGATGCATGCGTCCGAGAAAGGTGTTGATCATATTGGCCGCGACGCTTTCCTCGGTCGCCTCATAACCGAAAAGGGTATCGACAGGGTAACTCCATACCGCCGACTGCTCGGGAAGCACTCCCCAAAACATGTTGCCCGTGATGAACGGATATCTGCGGTAATCCGTCTGATCGGATGTGGATTCCAGCGCGTGCACAGAGAGCGTTTCGTAATCCATGCGCTGCCCGCCGCTCGCACAGTTTTCCAGGATCAGCCCCGGATGACGCGCCCGCACTCTGCGCTTCCATGCAATGAGAGCACGGGAACTTTCCAAAAGTCCGTCTCCGAGGCTGTCCGAATTCACCTCGGTGCCCGGCCCCGTCTCCTGGTTGTAATCAAATTTGATGTAGTCGATCGCGTAATCTCTGACCAGACGGTCCACGACTTCGTCCGCATGGGCGATCACTTTCGGATTGCGAAAATCGAGGATCAGTCTGCCCGCATCGATGACCGGTTCGCCGGCCCGACAGAAAAAGCTGTCTTTGCCCAGCTTTTCGATGAGCGCGGTGTTGTTCATGCCCACACACTCGATCTCCAGCCACAGCCCCGCCTTCATCCCGAGACCGTGTATAAGATCGATCGTCTTTTTCAGCCCGGACGGATACCGCCTTTTGCTCTCCCGCCAGTCGCCGATATATCTCCAGCAATCCTCTTCCTCGTTGTGCCAGCCGCAGTCGATCACATATACGTCCGCACCGGCCTCCTTTGCATACACGGCAAGCTGTGCGGTGTGCTCTTCGGTCGGATTGTTCCAGGCACAGTGCATGTATTCATTGAAGATCGTGGGGAGCCCTGCATCGGCAGCAGAAGGTTCGACCAGCCTGCGACGGTATACCGTGAGCTGTTCTGCCAGTTCGCCGAGAGAGCGGCCGCACCAAACGGCACATTTCACCGTCTCAAAGCTCTCTCCGGGCGCCAGCGTCTTCGACCAATGCGAATTGTTCAGGTTCGGGCCGGAAAGGTTCAGATACAGCTGTCCGGCATTTTCACCGATCTCGTAATACCATGAGCACGCGCTCTCGATCTCAAACATGAGAAACTGCCCGGACGCCACATCCTCAATGATCGCCTGCGGCAGCCGCTCCTTCGTGGACCAGTTGCCCGTGTTAGCGAAGAAGATCTTTTTCAGCGAATGGTTGCCGTTTCCGTTGAACAGTCCCCTCTCAAAAAAACTTTGACGGGAAATCTGGCATTCGCAGTGCCAGCTGTTGGTAAATTCGTAGAGATACAGTTCCTGTGAGCGGGGCACCGAGCTCTCTCCCAGGCAGTAACTGAAAAATGAATCCACATATTCGAGCGTGATGCTCCTGTCCGCTATGTTCCTGACCGTGTTGTAAGCGCGGATCACCGATGTGCCCGGATAGGAAACAAAGGTGCTCGCGACCTGCGTCAGCTCGCTCTTCTGTACGATCGTCAGAACGTCTTCGCCCGTTTCCGTCCGTACGGTATGATGACTCACATAGCGCAATCTGCCGCACTCAGAGGTATAAAAATATTTCGCGCCGTGATGGGCCGGATGATCCTGCCCCGCTACCTGTACTTCGGCAAAGGTATAGACATCGTTGACCCGATGCGGTTCCGAACCGAAAGCGCTTACCATGCGGATCTTGTCCTCTTCGATGACGAAGCGAAGCCCGGAAAAGCTAAATTCTTTTACATTGCCGCTCATGTTACAGCTCCTTTAAGCAAGAAAATTCGAATTGAGTAGTATGAATGGAACCGTCTGCCTGAATTTCAGCTTGCCGGTTCGGAGCAAGTTCGACGGTACATGTCTCTTTCCCTCTTTGCAGAAGAATGCTGCAGGGCTCAGGAGAAATGCCGATCAGTTTTTTCACCTTGCCGAAAAAGTCGGTTACGATGCGGCACTGTCCCTTGACCCGGAACACCTCCCGCCCGTCGACATAGGCGACCGCCTCCCCGCCCGCTGCGGAGAGCCCATACACTTTGCCCTTGTATTCCTGCGTGTACTCGCTCTGAAAATCTTTTTCGCCCGCCGCCGTAAAGACCATGCCGAAGGGTTCGGGGACTACGCCGTAAAGTTGCGCGACGTATTCGAGGGCCGTGATGATCGCGGGCCCGTATGTCGTAAATCCCGCGCGCTCCGCCCACGGCTGACCGCCCGTAAATGGGTCGAACTGCTGCGTAAAGGCGCATGTCTCCGAGACGGCATGCAGAAACTTTTTACCCAAAAGCACGAGCTCCGCATAGTGGCCGTAATTGCCGAGAGCGGCGATCGCGCGCTGGTATGTAAGGCTTTCAGGCTGGCCGCTCCAGTCATTTTCGATGTCGTTGCGGAATGCGGGGTCGTTGACCGCGATGGACGGAAGTGGCATCTTCGTCCAGAATTCGTCCGGATTGCAGAGATGCTCGCGCATAAAAGCATCCGCCTCCTTCTGGCCCAAAGCGCCGAAATACATGACCCGCAACGTATTGTGGCTCAGAATTTCGATAAAACGGTTGTCCGCGTCACGGTCGTAACAGGCGTGCTTCTCCTCCCGCCAAAGATAGGTGCGGATCTTCTCCGATACTTCGCGGGCGCGCTCCTTCCACATACCCTCTTCCCCGTTTTTCAGAAGAACGGAGATGCGCGAAAGCACGTCGCGGTTGGCATAGGAATAGGCCATGTAGTCCATCGACTCCATGGGAACGGTGTGTTTGCCGACGGGCGGCGTTTCCCCTTCGCAGGAGTTTTCCGCATCGCCGTATCGTGTACTCTCGTCTTCCCCCGTATCCCAGCGGCACCAGCTTTCCAGACAGCCGTCGCCGTCGCTGTCGCGGTGTTTCCAGAGATATTCGTCAAACCTTTTCAGGCAGTTGTACAGTTTTTGCAGGTACGTATCTCCTAAATCGGCATGATAGTACATCTTTAAGGCGGGCATCGCAAAGTAGAATCCCTGCATCCAGCCGTAATGGGGGACAGGGCCGCTGTCCCCCCTGGAAATCATGCCGGGCAGACGCCCGTCTTCGCGCTGGTGATCGATGAAGATCATACAGTTGTTGATGCCGATCTCCACGTCGCGCTTGGCATACATCTCCCCCGCCATCGGCTGAGTTTCCGGCCAGACGTTGGGATAATATAACGTCCCTTCCGTCATCACGCGGTAATCGCCGATGGTGTCGAGATTGACCATGGCCGTCTTTTCGGCCGCATCAAACATCTTTTGCAGTTTCGGATCATTTACCCGAAAAGTAACTCTCTTTTCCATTATGCAGTATACAAAACAATGTTGTCCAGATAAACGGTCATGCCCTCGGTCGCATTTACGACCATGAGCCTCGTGTTGCCGTCTCCCCAGTCGCCAAAATAATTACAGTCGCAGGAGATCCATTTTTCCGTCTCCGTGACGGACGTATTGGCTGTATTTCCGCTAAAAGTGAGAGCTTTATCACCCAATGTCCCCTCCACGAAAATGCTGAAACGCATGCCGTAATTGGACGTATTCACCACAGGAAATAATATCTGCGTGGCATCGGAGATTCCCTCGATCCGGAGATACTTTCTGCCATAGGCATCTTCGGCAACCGTTGCCGTAACGTTCGGGTCATAGATGCCGATTCCTCCGATCATCGCGGCAGTAGTTCCGTTAAATGTTGTGCCGACCTCCAAATCTTCAAAGGTGATGGCGTTGCTGTCGCTCGCCTTGTAAGTCACATACCGCCTGTTTGTTCCCTGCTCCTCGTCCGTCACGATGAGGCACACTTCATAGTATGCGCCCGATTCCACCGTAAAGCTGCCCGAAGCAGGTTCCGCAACCGCGCCGTTTTTGGAGATCTCGTACGTCACCTCGTATCCGGTCGCCGCAACGATGCTCACGCCGAGCGATTCAGGTGAAAGGGTCACGCTCGTGTTCGGGGCCACCGACAGGCGCGCCGCGTCGAAAACGGATGTGAGAATGGGAGTAAAATAGCTGTCATAATGGATGATCACGGTGATTTCGGAAGCGTTGCCGTATTGATCGGTGCCGCGCAGCGTAATCGTGTAGTTGCCGCTTTCCGGGACAATTTTATCCCCGTATACCTTCTCCAGCGCCGTCGCAGAACCCTGCGCCCCAACCTCCAAGAAGGTGGCGGAAACGAGATCGTAGTCGGTAATGGCTGCGCCCTCGCCGTCCGTGCCGGAGATCCCCAGCCCTTCTGCCGTCAGGACGATCTCGTCGATCTCCCCTTCGTCGTAGGTGATCTCTGTGCTCTCCGCCGTCAGAGAAGGTTCCTCTTTCAGAATATAGGTAATGTTGTCGATATAACCGACCGCGCCATTCTGGAAGTTGGGAACTACGATCTCAAATGAGAAAACACCCGTCAAAATGTCGCCCCCAACGCGCTCGGGGATCGTGATGTCTTGCAGCGTCACTTTCGACCAGTCACTGTAATTTTCGCCTGCCGCCTGTGAAGTGGTAATCTCCTTCACCTCTTTTCCCATGTTGGCGGTATACACTTTTGCCACTGTCCCGGAAGAGGTGAGTTCCCCTTCAAAGCACAGGTCAAAGGTTATGTCGTACTTCACGCCGAATTTCACCGATTCGAGCACGGGCGGAAAACTGAAACGAATAGTATCGCTCCAACCTGCGGTCGAATACACCTCCCTCCATGCGGGATCATCGGATACGGTAAAAGCGATCACGTTGTTGCCCTTTACGTTTTCAATGCGGTTGTCAACATACGCCCACGGGTCGATGCGGAGCATCTCGCCGCTGGTCGGGAAGGCGTCCGCCGTGGTCATATCGGACAGGAAGATCTTCGTCCCTTCCGCATAATACACGGTGTAGCCGTACTTTACGTTCGACGCATCCGCGTTGTCGGTAAAGCTCGCGTAGACTTCATAATAGCTGGATTTTTCCACCGTGAACGAAGAACCGTCTATCTTCTCACCGTTCTTTCGGATCTCCGCCGCAAATGTATAGTCTCCGTCGTCGGTGAGAAGATCGGCAAACATGTTCTGCGTGATCGCCACCTGCGTTCCGACTTCCACCTCGCGCGACATGATGCGCCCGACAGTAATGTTCATGCTGCTGCTGTCCGAGTTGCCCGCCTTATCGACAGCCGTTGCGGTATAGACATAGGTGCCGGGCGTCGCTGCGGTAAAGCTGCGTTCCTCTTCCGAGAAGGTGTACGGCTCGCCGTTGTAGGTGAGCGTCTCCGTAAATTCGGCGATACTGCCGTCCACGTCGTCGATGACCCGCACTTCGGGCAGAGCGACCGTGTCCCCTTCCGTATATCCCGTAGACTGCCCCACGAGATGGATGACGGGGGCGGTCACGTCAGAGACTGTGAGATTGCAGGTCGTGTCGCCGAAAGTGATGACCCATACACCCACCTGATCGGGCACAAAAGTCATGCCCGAGAGCGCGAACCTTTCCCCGCTCGGGTCTTTAACGGTAATCTCTGCATACGTATCAGGTGCGGAATCGAGCGTCGACAAATCAAACTCCTGCCCGTAACCGGCCGTCTTTTCGAGAACGACGGGTTCCTCTTTACCTCCGCCCTGCGTGCTTCCATCGTCGCAGCCGACAGCGCCGAACAGACATGCCGCGGCGACAAAGAAACTCGCAATCTTTGCCAAGATCTTCTTTTTCATATTACTTTTCCTCTCTTAATTCTTTTTTATTTTGCTTCTTTGAGTACGAGATTGTCCAGATAGACCACATCTCCCGCCCGCAAACCGATCAGCTGAAAAGTGACGGAAAAGATATCCAATCCTTCTCCCACAAACCGATCATTGATCGCCGATAACAGCATGGTGTTTCCACCCGCCGCCCACGACTGCGCCGGGATCGTGCAGTTGACGGCCAGCGTCTCGTTGAGCTGGCTATATACCGTCATGCACACGGTGAGTTCGTGGTCGGTCGCGTTGTAAAGATCGTAGCTGAGATATGTCTTTTCCTGGTCGAAACCGTTCCAGTCATAATCTCTGTCCCGCGTGCGGAACCCGACACTGTCCGGCCCCGTACCGTCCCGGTTTTCAAAAAACTCGATCTTCAGAGATGCGTTGCCCGTCAGCAGATAACGGATGTCGGTATTCTTTGTAAAGATCGGCTGGCGTAGCAGAGAACTGACCGCCCCGAAATAACTGTAATAGTTGAAATCCGCTTCCTGTGAGAAGTCAGTCAGAACCTGATCGTCCGGCTTCTTTTGCGGCCGGGTAAAATCTTCCTGCGTGGTCCCGACGCGGAAATTGTCGAAATAGAGCACCGCAGGCTGCTCGTCCGCTTCCCGACCCTCCACGATGAAGGTGAAAAAATCCACGCGCTGCAGGTCGATGTTGTACGAGATCAGCGCACGGTTAAACTCCCACTGCACATGATTCATGCCCTGCCGCAAGGTGACCGCATCAAACTGGAACATGCTCGTAGACGCCTGCGGATTGTTCAGGCACAGCGAAAACAGGAGATCTCTTCCGCTGTCATTGTACACGTCCACGGCGATCGACGATACATCAAGATAGCTCGTCTTCGTACAATACTTGCCGCCCGTCACGATGTAAAAACGGGAATCCTGGTAGTTCTTCTTTTCGTAGTCATACACGCCGTGCAGTGTTACCTTTCCGCTCCGGCTGCCGTGCGTCACCGTGTCCGCGCGGTCGCTCAGTTCCACCTTCGCCACCGTGTCGCGAAAGTTCATCGAGAGCAGCTCCCCCGTACTTTCAAAGTCGGCAAGCATCCCCGCATCACTCATCTCCGTTTTCCCCACGGTTTCTTCCTCCGCCTTACAGCCCACCGCAATGCCCAGGCAAAGCAGGAGTGTCATGATCAGAACAATGATTTTCTTCATCTTTCCCTCCTCACTTTGCGATCTTGACGAGCGCATCGACGTACAACGTCCTCGAGAACGGGGCCCCTTCGTCGATCAGATTGTCTGTGCGCAAACCGACAACCGTAAACCGAGATAACAAACTCTGATCAGTCGTAACGATGTTCAGATTATCGATCGTAACTTCCGTCCAGCTCTCAGCCGCAAGCTGAAGCCTGTCGAGCACCAGTTGCTGACCCATCTGCGGATTTTCGGCATATATACTTACTTCCAGCGCGTCGTCCGGATTGTATACCCAGAAAGAAAGCTGGTCCACTCCTTGCAAACTGCCGCATTCCATCGAAATATATGGTGTAAAACTGCGTGTGAGCGCATCCGTATCAAAAATCTTTCCCGTAAGCTCCGCCTTCACGCTTCCACCCGATCGCGCAAACCGGCTATCCTCGTTCCATTCTTTTCTGCTGCCGTTGACCTCGGACACTGTTACAGTGTCGAGATCTTCCGCCGCATCGTATGCGCAGACCGTCTCTTCCGGCTTGCCGACAAGAAGGGACACCGAGCTCGACCTGTCGCCCTGCGAAGCGATCAGCGACACCGTGCCGCCCGTTATCTGCTTTTCGATGATGTACCGTTCGCCGTTCCCTGCCGCGCCGGACGGCGTCACTTGCGCACCGTCTGCAGAAAGGGCCGTGCCGCTCTTGCAAAGCACCGAAATGCGCAGCGTGCTGCCTTCCAGTGAGATATCTTCAATCGCCAGGCCGATGCTCTGCGCCGCCTCGATCAGACGCGCCACTTCACGGCGCACCTCGCCCAAACCGTCGAAATTCAGCTTGGAAACGCCCGTGCCGAAAATTTGCCTGTTCAGAAAATCGAGTACCGTGTGCTCGTCCAGCGTTACGCCATATTCCTGCGAAAGCCGGGCGTACTCCTGCCCGAGCATTTCAAAATACGTATAATCTTCGATGCCGTCTCTGCGGGCCGTGAGACGCAGAGACGGAAACGGCTGCTCACTGCCATAAGACGCGCCCGGATACAACAGATATCCGTCGCCCGCGGTCACGCCGTCGTGTGAAGCCGTATTATACAGATCGTTCAATTGCAGATAGCCGCTGCCCAGAGAAGCTCCGAAATTGCAGTAGCCATTCACGTTCCAATATAGATCGCCCTTTAATCCATAAGAATACTTCGACCAGAACACGTCGCGGGTGGTGATCATATAGTCGTCGATCAGGTTGGAACCGTACGGCCAATAGGAAGCTGCGCCATAGGAGTGGATCTCCTGCCCCTCCGCCGCGAGGCTTTCGTACATTTCGATGTTCGCCGTGGTGACAAAATTATTGTAGAGAGGAATGATGATCAGCTCATCGTATTTCGCAAATTCGTCCTGCCAGCCGTTGACGACCGGCACCATATGTTTGAGGCCACGCACGGCTTCCGCTTCCTCGCCCGTGAGCGAAAAACGGCGCACTACATTTTCTTCCCGATCATTCGTCGAATCGATCGCTGCACGCATGTATGGATAACGCTCTTCGCTGACTTCGTCATAGATCTTATCAAAATAATAATAAGCTTTGTCTATGTAGTTCTTGCCGTCCTCCCTGCCCGCCTCGATGATCGCCGCAAGGTAATCTTCCAGCAGATCAAAATCGATGGAATATGGCTCCTCTGTGATGTAAGGAATGCCGTAGCAGGGCACCCTATCGTAATACCTGCGCAGTTCGACGATAAAGCCGTCCACGTCGCCCGCCTCCACGGGGAAGGTGTAGGGAACGACATGATAGTCGAGCATAAACTCATAATAGTCCCTGTACTTCTCGACCGTATTGTCCAGCTCGCCGTCGACAAGCCATTGTTTCCAGATCAGATAGACGGTCTTGAAGTCGGTCGCCTGCGGAAAAACAAAATCAAATACTTCCCACGTTACCGGAACTTCGACAGAGGTGCCGTTCATCGTGACTGTCACCGTACCCGTATAGACGCCCGCCTCCGCATCGGAAGGGGCGGCGAAATCCAGCCAGAATCCCTGGTTGTCACCGGCCGCAAATTTGTCTTCCGCATGGTCTTTGACGACGTCGATCGGGAAAAGCGCATCGGGATAATATCCGGAGGGAAATTGTGTATACCCCATCTGCACGTTCACGTATTTCTGCACGTACACCGTGACGTTGGAGGCGGGTATGATATCCTCCCCCTTTTTCAGGTCGCTCACTCGTACCTCGTACCCGTTTACATCCGCCGTGGCATTGACGATCAGCTGCGCTCCTTCCGTCTCCCCTTTTGCCGTCTGTACCGAAACAGATGCATCGGCATAACCGGAAATATCATCGCTGCGCATGATCTTGACCGTATTGACGACGCTCTTGACCGCAAACTCCGCTTTTTCCACGCTTCCTCCTGTGCAGGCTACACTGAATATCAGCATTGCACCTGCAAGTACAGCCCCTATCATCCTAATTCGCTTTTTCATCCCCGTCTCCGTCAAATATAAAGTCCCGCCAGACGAAGCAGATCCGTCCAGGTCGTCTTGTTGTGATAATAATCATAGTCGGTCTGTACGATCTCTTCCGCCGTCAAACGATTATTGGAACGACTGAGCAACACCTCAATCGGTGCATCTCCTGTAGCTCGGAAAGGTCTGAGACCTGCTCCTCCAAGGGGCAGATCGTCGCGGATCATGCAGTAACTCGCGTTCTTCGCAATCTCAAAACGGCTCTTTTCAAACTCGCCCGCCGCATTCCAGATCTCCGGATCTTTGCTTATGTCGTATCCGTAAGGCTGCGTGAGGCCATTGAGCGCCTTCGCATAGATCTTCTGCCCTTCCGCCGACGCCATGTAGACGAGAAAATCTTTGGCGATCTCTTTGGACGGAGAGTAAGCAGGCACAAATGCCGTAAAATAATTGGACAGGGAATGCGTGATCGTACGCGCCGCACAAACTTCGTTCAGTACTTCGTCGGCAGTATATGCACCGGAAGGACTCAGCGTCGGTTTCGCGGGTGCTTCGCCTTCCGAAAGCGCATCTGCATAGTCAATGCACGCCTGCAGCTCCCCTTCGGTGATCCCCAGTTTTGTCCCCAACGCCGAAATGACGGGCAGCTTCATCATGACCACCTTGTGAGTAGGATAGTTGCTGCTCATCTCGCGGGAATGCCAGTCCCCGTTCACAAACATCGCCGAATCCCCTTCCATGAAGTGGATTTGCGTATCGTTCCAGGAATACCCGTTGCTGGCCGGATCATCATACCCGTTGGCGGGAGACATCATGCGCTCCATGACTTTCATGCATTCCAGTCTGCCTTCCTGCAGGAAGATGGCATCGCTGATCACCTTTTTGCCTTCCGTGCCCATCGCAAGTCCGCTGTAATAATCCGCGATCCCGTCAACACCTTCATACTGCGCCCACCATGCCTCATACGCAAAATAATAGTAAGCCGACGATGCGGAATGGATAAAGGAATACGTTCCCTTGCTCTTGAGCGCATCACAGAATTCAAACAGCTCCTCCGTCGTGCGGCAGGGATACTGTTCCCGCCAGTTTTCCCCGAACAGCGGCTCTACGACCGCCTCGTTTACGAGAAATCCGTTCACACCCTGGGTCCAGGGCATCGTGTAATAGACCGTGTCGCCGTTGCCGTCCGTCCAGTCGAACGCGTCCAGAAGACTCTTGTTCATCGTGTCCTTGATCGGCGTGCCGTCGGGCGTCGCGTTGTAAACGGACGTGAGCTCTTCTAACAATGCCTCGTCCGGATTGAGCAATGCCTTTTTGATATAGGGTATTGCGGACACACCAGTAAAATAGAGGTCGTAAGAGGCTTCCGCTTCCAGCGCAGCCGTCATAATCGTATCCTCCACTTCCGATTTGAATGTGATCTTTACATCAGGGTTTTTCGCCTTGTATCCTTCGATCAAAGCGTTGATCCAATCAACCCCGTATCCCTTGTTGAGACTGACAATGTCCAGACTGTTCGGATCATCGGATGCCTCTTCTTTTTTTACACATCCAGACATAGCTATCGTGCTCAAACACAATACGACAGCAAGAAACAAGACAACTAATTTTTTCATGCTTTTCCTCCGAAAATCATTTATCCTTTCAACCCGCCGGTAGAAATACTCGACAAGATCTTTTCCTGAAATATGATGAAAAGTAAAAAAGTCGGAACGCAACTGAGCAGAATACCCGCAAAATAGACGGGATAATTGATATTGAATGTGGAGATCTTTTCATAGATATACAGCCCAGATGCAAGCGTGGGATAATGAGGCAAATAATAAATCGGAACGCTGTAATCGTTCCAGCTGCCGATAAACATCACCAGAAAGATAGACCCCACTGCCGGAAGAGCGAGCGGCAGCATGATTTCAAAATAGATCCGTAAATCACTTGAACCGTCGATCGTGGCCGCCTCTGCATATTCCCACGAAACCCCCTTAAAATATGAACTGATGATCATGAACACCATACCTCCCCCCGATGCGGACGTGATCAAGATAAAAGGAGTATCATATATCCCGAGCGTCCTGTACATCTTATAAGAGGCTGCAAAAGATCCGTAAAGCGGAATCATCATCATGGCGATGATGACGGCATAGACCACCTTTTTTCCGATAAAATCATATTTTGTGACCACATATGCCGTAGCCGATGCAACCATACAGCTGATAAACGCCTGACCGATAGCCAACCAAAGTGAGTTGAAAATCATTACAAAAATACTGTTGCCACTTACTTCCAAAAGTCCGAACGCTTTGATATAGTTACTGAATAGCCACTCTTTGGGCAAAAGTTCCGCTTTATAAAGGGTGTACTCCGTCGGAGATTTCAAAGATGAGAAAAATGCCCATACCAATGAATAAAGTATGGTAAACGCAAACAGCGCAAAAATTATGAACGCAAGGATGCGCATGGGGTTTGTCATTTTGAATCTTTTGATTATTCTGCTCTTTAACATTTTCCCCTCCTCAGAACTCCACTTCCGGCACATGCTTGTTCAGGAAATTGACAACAAAGAAAATCGGCAGCGAGATGAGCGTGAGCATCAGTCCGAGCGCCGATGCGTAGTTGTACTGGTTATTGAGTATCACGCGGTCATACATCCAGTAGGAAATCGTGCTCGTTCCGTACATGCCGCCCGTGAACAGCAGGATAGGCCCCGAAGCGTTGAATACCCCCACACACGACAAAAGCATGAGCGTGGTAAAGGTGGGCGATACGATGGGCAGCACGATTCTGAACATCTCCTGGATGGGATTCACGCCGTCCAGGCTTGCATACTCGATGATGCTCGCCGGAATTCGCGACATCGCACCCGAAAACAAGATGATGTTCATCCCGAGCCCCGTCCAAATCGTATAAAGCACGATGGTCAACGTGGCGTACCTTTCATCATATATGAAAAAAGGCGCCGTCTTGCCCGTCAGCCATTCGTAGACTTTGGATACAGGCCCGGAAGAAGAAAGCATGTTCTTGTAAATGGATACCAGCACGACTGCCGAAACAATCATGGGTACCATGTACAAAAAACGAAAAAGCTTGTAGCCGAGTATCTTTTTGTACATGAAGTACGAAAGAATGAACGCTAGCGGAATCATCATTAGATTTACCGCAAAATAGATCAGAGTGTTCCCCACATTGCTGAGGATCTCCGAATCCTTCCCCCGCATGATGTCATTGAAAAATATCTGAAAATTGACCACCGACCACTCTTCCGTGTTCTGATCCTTGAATGCCATAAAAACAGAGCGGGGAGCAACGATACGTTGCTCCCCGCTCTGTTATTTTCTTTCGATATATTTTCTTTTATCCCGCTATGCCGCGCTCTGACCTTTCTGGGCGCAGACACCCGAAGCCGCCCGAATCTTTTTCAGCGGGTCGCAGGCACGATCAGCATACTTTGAGGTATGCCGCAATAACGCCCGCAGGCTTCGGCGGGCGGCTCAGATCTGTTTGCTCATCTCGCTTTTCAGGCGCGCGATGATCTTCTTTTCCAGACGGGATATGTACGATTGGGAGATGCCGAGAAGATCGGCCACGTCTTTCTGCGTGCGCTCTTCCCCGCCTTCCAGTCCGAAACGCATGGTCATGATCGTGCGGTCGCGCTCGGGAAGACGGGCCAGCGCGCCGCGCAGCAGCTCCTTCTCCACCCCTGTTTCGATGTCTTTATAGACGGCATCTCCGTCCGTGCCCAGAATGTCCGACAGGAGAAGCTCGTTCCCCTCCCAATCGGTATTCAGCGGCTCGTCAAAAGAGACTTCCGTCCGCAGCCGCACCAGCCGCCGCAGATACATCAGGATCTCGTTTTCGATACAGCGGGAGGCGTATGTGGCCAGCTTGATCTTCTTGTCCGGACGGAAAGAATTGACTGCCTTGATCAGACCGATCGTTCCCACGGAAATGAGGTCGTCGGAATCGGCGCCCGTGTTGTCGAACTTGCGCGCGATGTAAATGACAAGGCGAAGATTGTGTTCGACGAGCGAACTTTTCACCTCTTCATCCCCGGAAGAGAGGCGGCCGAGCAGCGCCGTTTCTTCCTCCGCCGTGTACGGAAGGGGCAGCGCCTCGCTCCCGCATATGTAATCGAGCACGTTTTCCCCGCCACGCAGTCCTCTGATCAGCGCCGCAATGCGCGCCTTCCATTTGTCAAGCATCCTTTCACCTCCAATGCTGCATCCGTCATTTTCGACCGGGTCACGATTCTTCCCGCACACAGGCGGGCGGCAGAATGATCCCGTATTCCCCCGCAAGCGGATGCGGACTGACGGCAACTGCCACATCCTTTATTATATTCCTGCGATCGCCGCAATATATCTCCAATTCGTCGATTCGGAAAACCGTCAGAAGAGAAATTCCGTTCACCGTCTGCACGGCGATCTTCTCCGCCGGGGTGCTCCCTGTCAGAAAACTGTCGCGAAACAGCCCCAGCACCACCGCGCGGTCCGCTACCGCCACCGGTCTGCCGCGCTTGTCGCACAGGCGGTTACCCGTGTCGACAAACCCCTTCGTGCGGACACTCTGCCCGCGCAGGACCAACCGGCAGGGATAGCAGCCTGCTGCCGTGCGGACGTGCCGCATGAGCCTTCCGACCACCTTGGCGCCCCCGAACGCGAATGCGACGCACGCCGCCGCCAGCACCCCCGACGGTACGCCGTAGAGGGTGTACGTCAGCGTCCCGCCCCCTTCGTTCGGCTGTATCTTTGCAAAGAGAGCCGTCAGAAGTCCGGCAAACGCGAACATATACCCCACGAACGCCAGCGAACAGAGCGCATAGGTGCGCTTTCGCTTGCATCGCACCGCCAACAGCGGCAAAGCCGCCGCCACGGCGTATTTTATGATGAGGTCGGCGAAAAAAGGCAAGGTATAATACAGCTTGAAGAGGGTATAACCCACCCCCAGCGCCGTTCCCAGAAGCGCCGTGAGAAAAATGCGCAGTCCGCGCACCTCCCCCTTGACCGTCTTTACGGCACAATACAGAAGGGCCGCATCCGCACAAAAGTTATCGAGAATGAGCAGGTCAAGATAGACGGTCATGCTTTGCCTTCCCTTTTTGCGGACATTATAACGCAGACAGAGGCGGCTTTTTTTGGAAAGACTTGCCGCAGAAAGTCGAATTTTATCCGTTACGGAATTTTTCCGTTTCCTATTGCAAATCTTCGCAAGGCATGGTATAATGTACGTGCCTGAAAGGCACACACTACTCTCTTGCCGCGCCGCGCGCGGAAAAGGCGCAAGCTATGCTGGAAACAAGACATCTGAAAAAAACCTACCGCGCCAAGGGCGGCGCGGTGACGAAGGCGCTGGATGACGTGAGCATCCTCTTCCCTTCGCGGGGACTCGTTTTTATCCTCGGCAAATCCGGCTGCGGAAAATCTACCCTGCTGCATATCTGCGGAGGCCTGGACAGGCCGGACGAGGGAGAGATCGTCATCAAGGGCCGCTCGAGCGCAGACTTCTCCCCCGCCGATTTCGACAGCTACCGCAATACCTGCGTGGGGTTCGTGTTTCAGGATTACAACGTCCTGAACGATTTTTCCGTGGAGGAAAACATTGCGCTCTCGCTCGAACTGCAAAACAAAAAGAAAGATCCGCAAAAGATAGGGCAGATTCTGCGCAGCGTGGACCTGGAAGGGGTCGCCGACCGACGCCCCAACACCCTTTCGGGCGGACAGAAACAGCGGGTCGCGATCGCGCGGGCGCTCGTAAAGGAACCGGAGATCATCCTCGCGGACGAACCGACGGGCGCTCTGGATTCGGAAACGGGCAGGCAGGTCCTCGAGACGCTGAAAAAGCTTTCCGCCGACAAACTGGTGATCGCCGTCTCGCACGACCGCGAATTCGCCGAACAATACGCAGACCGCATCATCGAGCTCAAAGACGGCAAGGTGATCTCGGACGTCTCGCGCACGGGCGAAAGCGGGCAGACGCCAAACCTGCGTTTTCTGGAAGACACCGTGACCGTGCGCGACTGTTCCGCCCTGACCGAGGAAGATTTCGGCGCGATACGGCGCTTTCTTTCCTCCTCCAAGAGCGGCGCCATGCTCACCTGCAGCCGCGACGAAGTGGCAAAGGCGCAGGCCGCCATGCCGGGTGCAGCCGGAAAGTTCGAGCAGACCGCCCCTTCCGTGCCGCGGGAGTACGCGCCCGCGCAGCCGTTCATCCGTTCGCACCTCCCCTTCCGCCATGCTTTTCGCATGGGGGCAAGCTGTGTGCGCACCCACCCCGTGCGCCTGGTATTCAGCATCTTTCTGTGCCTTGTCGCCTTTGTCATGTTCGGGCTCTTTTCCACCATGATGTTCTACGACGGCCAGCGCGCCGCGCGCGATGCGCTGGCCGCAAGCGACGTGCAGTATCTGTCTTATCGGAAAGGCTACCGCGAAACGATTCGTTCCTACACCGACGAAGAACTCACTTACACCGCCACCCGGACGAAGGATACCGACATGACCGCCGAAGAATACGCCGCGCTGAAAGGCAAGTTTCCCGGCACGCTGGCGGCGTTCGGGCCCGATTCGTTCGGCGTGCAGGGCTGGCTGGCCGAGGATACCCGCTTCTATACCGACCGCTTTCAGGGCTATGTCTATGCCGAAGAGAACGCCCATCTTCCCGCCCTGCTTTGGGGAAACTATCCGCAGAACGCGGGAGAGGCGGCGATCTCGGACTTCACATTCGATTGCATGCGCAACAGCCAGATGAACCTTTCGGACACCCAGATCTCGCTGGAATCCTATGCGGATCTGAGCCGTCTTCCCGCACTCAGTCTGCCCGGCGGAGACATGAAGATCGTCGGAGTATACCGCGCGGACAGCGTACCCGCAAAGTTCAGAAAATTGCAGGAAGCCGCCGCACAGCATCTCCCTTTCAACGGCAGCAGCGACCTCCTTTTCGCCTGGCAGAATCTGCGCAGCGCGGGATTTTACACCTATTTGCTGACGCACGACAGCTTTGCCGAAAAATACCGCGCATCCGCCGCGCAGGAGGCGGATGACCCCGACCCGACCGAACGCTTTCTGCCCTTCACCTTTTCGCTGAAATACGGAGAGCGGCAGAGTGTATCCCTCTCGTACATCAACACCTATTCGGAAGGAGGGAAATATCCCCTGCTCGGACTGTATTCCGTACAGGACGGCCGGTCTGTTTCTTCCCTCAGCGAGGGGGAGATCGCGCTCTCTATGCAAACGTATGCGCAGATCCTGTACGACACGCTGCACTCACAGGTGCAGGCCCGCTACGACGCGGTGCAGGAGGGTGACCCCGGCGCGGAAGAAACGGAAGAGATGTACACCGCCTTTACGGAAGGCGATCCCCTGACCGGGACCAGGAGCATCGAGGATCTTTTCACCCTCAACCTGATGCGAGGCTATACGGAAACAGACACGATCGGGGAGGACGGTTTCCCCGTGCTGCGGCCGCTGACCGAGGAGGAGGTCCGCGCAGGTGTCGGGGAGGTCTTCGCTTTCATGCAGAAATATTCCTTCGCCGAACCCGCTCTGCGCATTGCAAACTCCTTTACCGGTTCCGAAACGGACGCACGATGCGCGGCATTCTTCTTTGATGCCCGCGACCCTTTCGCCCAGTGCGCCTACGCGACACAGGCGATCTTCGATGCGGCCTCGGCCGGCCAGAAACTTCTGGAAACGAAGAGCGAAACAAAATATACCATTCCCGAAAATGCCTTTATCCGCGGCGTGTTTGTGCCCGATTTCCGCACGAACGGCGCCCTGGAAACCTTGACCGCCCGTACCTTTACGGTGCAGGAAGATGATTCCACAGCCGCCATCGGGAACCCGGAAATGGAGGATGCCAGACAGACGAGCGAGACGGTGTACTGGCTGCGCTGGTTCTTCCTCGGCATGGGGCTCGGACTGATGGCGTTCGCCATTCTGCTCATGTTCAATTTCATCTCCGCCTCGATCGCGGGGAAAAAGAAAGAGATCGGCATCCTGCGTGCGCTCGGCGCCCGCGCCGCCGATATTTACAAAGTCTTCTTTTCCGAAGCGCTCATCGTGGCGACGGCCTGTTTCGTCCTCGCGGTCGCCGCTTGCGCCCTCCTCGCGCCCGCCTGCAACAACCTCATCGCGGAGAGTACCATGCTCACGACCAGGCTGCTACGGTTCGGCCCCCTGTCCGTCCTCCTCATGGCTGCCGCCGCGCTGTTCACCGCCGCCCTCTCCACCTTCGTACCGGTGGCCCTCTACTCCAGAAAGCCGCCCGTCGACAGCATCCGCGCACTTTGATTTTCCCCGCACTGGCAAAGAGGCGCCCCGCATCTGAGATGCGGGGCGCCTCTTGCGTTGCAGCCGCCCGTCGGGCGGCTGCAATCGGTAATGAAATCCATTTTAGCCAGCGAACTGTGAATTGTAAAGGTTGTAATAGAATCCCTTCTTTTCCATGAGCTGCGCGTGCGTGCCCTGTTCGATGACGGAACCCTTGTTCATGACGAGGATGAGGTCGGCGTCCAGGATGGTGGACAGCCTGTGCGCCACGATGAAAGAAGTACGGCCCTGCATGATCTTGCGGAAAGCCTTCTGAATGCGCATCTCCGTCATCGTATCGATGTTGGAAGTCGCCTCGTCGAGGATGAGCATGGGAGGATCGGAGAGCATGACGCGCGCGATGCACAGAAGCTGCCGCTCCCCCTGCGACACGCTGACATTGCTCGACAGCACGGTGTCGTAACCATGTTCGAGGTTGCCGATAAAGAAGTCGCAGTAGGCGGCCTTCGCCGCCGCCTCGATCTCGGCGCGGGTGGCGTGTTCGCTGCCGTAGGCGATGTTCCAGGCGACCGTCTCGTTGGCGAGGAAACTCTCCTGCAACACCATGCCGAACATCCTGCGGTATTCGTCCAGCGGGATGTCCTTCGCGTTGACGCCGTCCACAAAGATGCTGCCGCTTTTCAGGTCGTAAAAGCGCATCAGAAGGTTGATGAGCGTCGTCTTGCCGCACCCCGTCGGACCGACAATGGCGATCTTGCTGCCCGCTTTCACGTCGATGTTCAGATCTTCGATGAGCTTCTGGTCCGGATCGTAAGAAAAGCTGGCATGTTCGATGCGGATATCCCCGCGCACCTTTTCGATGTGGCGGGTGCCCTGCGTATTTTCGGCCGGCTCGTCGATGACCTCAAACACGCGCGCGGCCGACGCGTAGGCGTTCTGCATCTGCGTGACGACGTTGGAAACCTCGTTGAAAGGTTTCGTGTACTGGTTGGCGTAGCTCAAAAATACGGCGAGCATGCCCGTCGTGAATCCGGTCAGGACCATTTTGCCGAGCACGAGCGAGCCGCCCGCGCTTTGCAGGCAGAACACGGCGCCGAGCACGCCGACGAAGGCATAGATGACCGCGTTGACAAAGCGGGTGCTGGGATTGGTGAGCGCGGAGGAAAACTGCGCGCGCCAGCCGATCTCATACAGTTCTGCGTCGATCTGTTCGAACTTTTTCTGCGACTGCGCCTCCTGTCCGAACAGGACGACCGTCTTCTGACCCGCGAGCATCTCTTTCGTATGGGCGGCCAGCCTGCCCTGCACCTTGACCTGCGCGCTGAAATTTTTGAAGGTGCGGCGGGTGATGAAAGCCGCCACGAACAGCGACAGCGGCGTGAGGACCACGACGACAAGCGCGATGATGTAGTTGATGACAAACATGACGACGAGTGTGCCGAGAATGGTCGCAACCCCCGTAAACAGCTGCGCTACGCCCTGCAGGAGGCCGTCGGAAATGATGTCGACGTCGTTGACAACGCGCGCCATCACGTCGCCCTGGGCATGCGTGTCGGCATACTTCACGGGCGCCGCGGTGAGGCTGTAAAAGGCGTCTTTACGCAGATCGCGCACCAGCTTATAGCACAGCGCGTTGACGAAATTGTTCAGCAGTTTCTGCGAGACAAACGCGAGCAGGACGCAGAGCGCGAATCCCGCCGACATGGAAAACACCTTGCCGAAATCCACCTCGCCCGCGCCGATCATCGCGTCGATCGCCCAGCCGTACAGAACCGGCCCGAGCAGGACAAACGCCACATAGAAAAGGCTGCAGACCGCCGCCCCGATCACAAACGCGCGGTAGGGCCGCACATAGACGAGCAGCCGGGCCGTGAGGCCCCTCTTCAATCCTTTTTTCTTCATTCTGCCGCCCTCGCCTGCGAATCGCATATCTCTCTGTACAGCGGGCAATTTTCGTAAAGCTCTTCGTGCTTTCCCCTGCCCGCGATCCTGCCGTCTTCCATGACGTAGATGATGTCCGCGTTCCGGATGGACGAGGCGCGCTGGGATATGAGCACCGTCGTCGTGTCGCGCAGAGCAGCGATGTTCGCCCGCAGCCGCGCATCCGTCGCAAAGTCGAGCGCGGAACAGCTGTCGTCGAGGATCAGGATCTTCGGCTCCCCGACAAGCGCGCGCGCAATGGTCAGCCGCTGCCGCTGTCCGCCCGAAAAGTTTTTGCCGCCTTCGGTCACGGGTTCGTCCAAGCCGCCCTTTTCCGTGACAAAATCGTACGCGCAGGCAACTTTCAGCGCGCGGTCGCATTCCTCTTCGCTTGCGCCTTCCTTGCCCCATTCGAGGTTGGAACGCACCGTGCCGGAAAACAGCCCCGCATTCTGCGGCACCACCCCGAACTGGCCGCGCAGCGCCGCGAGAGAATATTCCCGCACGTCCCTGCCGAAGACCTTTACCCTGCCGCGCGTGGCGTCGTATAGGCGGGGAAACAGGTTGACGAGCGTCGTCTTGCCGCTGCCCGTGCCGCCGATCACGCCCACCGTTGCGCCGCGCGGTATGGTCAGGCTGACCCCGCGCAGCGAATATTTATCCGTGCCCGCATAGGAAAAGTCGACCTCCTCCATCTCGATGGCGGGAGCCGTTTCGTCAAACTGCGTTTCCGCCCCGTCCGTCACCGAGGAGCTCGCATCGAATATTTCGCTGACGCGGTTCATCGACGCGTGCGCCTTCGTAAAGAGGGAGACGAGATTGGAAATGACGATCATGGCGTTGAGAATCTGCGTCATATAGTTGATGATCGCGATGATGTCCCCGCCGGAAAGCCGGCCCGCGTTCACCTTGTACCCGCTCAGGAGCAGGATCACGGCGACGCCAAAATTGACGATCGCGTACGTGAGCGGATTCAGCCAGGCCGAGATCTTGCCGATGACCAGGGAATTGTCCAGCATGTCCTGCGCGGCCGCGTCGAAACGGGCGCGCTCCTTGTCGCGGCTCTGGAATGCGCGCACGACGCGCGCCCCTTCCAGATTTTCGTTGGTGATCTGCGCGAGACGGTCGAGCTTTTTCTGGTTGCGCGCATAATAGGGCACGCTCTTTTTCATGATGATCCACAGCACGACGCCGACAAGAATGGCCACCGCCGTCACGATCAGGCCGACTTGCCAATCCAGGATCAGGCACAAGACCACCGAGCCCACCGCAATGAAGGGGGCGCGCACGACGAGGCGGATGATCATGGCGACCGCGCTCTGCATCTGGTTGACGTCGTTGATGGTGCGCGTCACCAGCGATGCCGAGCCGAATTTGTCCAGCTCCCGGTAAGAGAGGCTGTTGATGTGGCGGAAGAGGGCATTGCGCACGTTGGTGCCGAAACCCTGCGAGGCGATGGATGCGCTCTTCTGGCAGTACAGCGCGCAGCCGAACCCGACCGCCCCCATCGCGAGCATCAGCGCGCCGCCCCATAGGACATAGGATATCCCGCCTCCGCCGTTCACTCCCACATCGATGATGTTCGCCATCACCAGCGGGACGAGAAGCTCCAGCACCGCCTCGATCCACTTGGACAGGGTGCCGATGATACACCGCCACTTATATTCCTTCAAGTACTGAAAATATCTCTTCACTTTCTTTCTCTCAAAATTCCGTCGCGCCCGCCTTCCGCCGCCCTTTCACGGACGGGTCGGGGGAAGACGGTACATGCACAGAAAAAGGATCCGCCTCGGCGGCGGATCCCCCTTTTCAGTGAACGACCGAACCGATCTCGGCATCATCGGCGGCAAACAGAACGCGGCAGCTGCCGTCTTCATTGCCCGATGCGAGCAACATGCCGTTGGAATATTCGTTGCCGAACTTGTGCGGCTTCAGGTTCACAAGCACGACGATTTTTTTGCCCACGAGCTTTTCCGGCTCGTACTGGTCGGCGATGGAAGACACGATTACGCGCTCGCCCATGCCGTCATGCAGGGTGAGCTTCATCAGCTTGTTCGTCTTGCGCATGGGCTTCGCGGACAGGATTTTGCAGATACGTATATCGCATTTATCGAAATCTTCCGGGCCGATCTCCCCTTTCAACGGGGCCGGCTGCGCGACAAACTTCTCTTCGACGGGCTCGGTTTTGACCTCCTCAGCCGCCACGGGAGCTTCCTCCTTCGCGTCCGGATCCTCCGATTCGGGAAGCGAAAAGTCGAGAAGGTTCAGATACCGCGAAGGCTCCACCGCATAAAGATACAGATACAGGCGGGGGCCCTTGTCGCGCGCGAGAAGCAGGTTGTAGACGTCCTGGAAAAATTTGCTCTGCACCTCTTTGAGCGCGGCTTTGTCTTCCGCCTTGTCCGGGTACACGCGCTTGGGAATGGCGTACAGCTCCGCCTGCAGTGAATCGAGGGTGTAATCACCCTTTTCGATGTACTCCTTGAGCTGGCGGATGCACGCGCGCTCCTCTTCGTTCATGGTGCGCCAGTACTTCCAGTTGCGCTTTTTCAGAATGATGTATTCGCTCTCGGGTGAACAGGTGCGCAGCCAGAATTTCGCGCGGTCGAAAAGCTCCTCGAACTCTTCCTTCTTATACGGCGTGCCGATCTTCGCGAACAGCTTTTCCATCATGTCCGGATTGAAATCGACGACGCTGCCCAGCTCCACCAGCTGGCTCATGGGCACGGGAATATACACGTGGTCCGCGATCAGGCTGTTTTCAATGATGCGGCGGGTGTTTTCGTCCGCCGTGCCGTTGCGGTAGGCGGAGAGCATCTTGCCGAATTCGAAATACTGGCGCAGGATCTCGTCCGAAAGACAGAAATCGAACGCTTTGAGCGGCTCCGTCTTGGCATACAGCCACAGGATCAGTTCGGGCGGGTACAGCTTCAGCAGAAACTCCGGCGTCATGTTCAGCCCCGAAGACCCGCTCATCTTGCCCACGCTCCCCTTGATTCCGATGAATTCATAGCCCTGGAACAGGGGCGGTTCATACCCGAACACCTCGCGGGAGATGTCTTTGGCGGTGTCATAGCTGCCGTTTCTGGAAGCGTGGTCCTTGCCGCCCGGCTCGAAATCCACACCTTCCGCCATCCAGCGCATGGGCCAGTCCACCTTCCACTGCAGCTTGCAGTTGAAATCTTTCGTGAAATCAAAATCCCCTTCGTGGCCGCAGGCACAGACATAATGCGCCTTCGTGCAGTCTTCGGAAAGAGAGACGATCTTGGTCGAATCCTTATGGCAATGCGGGCAGAAAATGGAGACGGGATAATATTGATCGCGTTCCCCCTCCTGCGCATCCTGCGTGCGATGCCTGTCCAGAATGTCGAAGATCTTCTTGCGGTTTTCCAGGGCAAAGATCACATACTTCGCGTACCGTCCCGAACGGTATTCCTTCGCCTGGTAACGGTAATCCATCTGAATACCGAACCGCTCGACAGATGCCATGAATTCCTTTTCAAAATGCGCGGCATACGACTCGTCTTTCCCGAACGGGTCGGGAATATCCACATACGGGTAGCCGATGTATTTTTCATACGAATTGTTCCCAAGGTGATCGGAAACATTTTTCGGGACCTTGCGCAGGCGGTCAAACTCGTCCCAGGAAAAGAGAAGCTTCGCTTTCTTGCCCTTCTTCTGCAGAGCGCGGCATACAAACAGGCTGGTGGCTATATCGCGGAAATTCCCGATATGCACCGACCCGGAGGGCGAAATGCCCGCCGCACAGATATATTCTTCTTTGTCCGGTTTGCGGCGGATGACCTCTTCCGCCAGCTTATCTGCCCAATACATAATGCGACCTCTTTGCTGTGATTTTTCTTGTTATGTTCTCTTTGCACTATTATAACACATTGCGGGCACGAAATCAAACTGAAAAGAGCAGAATTTCTCCTCAAATTCCCGCAAATTCGTTCACAATCCCCTTTTTTTATGTTATAATGTTGCTCTGCCGCCCGTGCGGCGGATACTTTTTTTACGGAAGTGTTTTTATGCGTTTTACGCGCGGACTCAAAGACGGGCTTCCCGTATCCCTCGGGTATGTCCCCGTCGCCTTCGCCTTTGCCATACGCGCCGTCGATCAGGGTTTTCCCGCCTGGTTCCCCGTCCTCGTCTCGGCATCCAATTTTACCGGTACCGGACAATTCCTCGGCACCGACCTGATCGCGGCGGGAGCTTCTGTCGCCATCCTGCTCGCCACCATGCTCATCGTCAATATCCGCTATGCCCTCATGTCCGTCTCCCTCGCACAGAAACTGGAAAGCGGGTTCCCCCTCTGGAAGCGCGCCCTCCTCTCCTTCGGCGTGACCGACGAAAACTATGCCGTGGCCGTGCGCCAGCCGGGCCGCCTCTCCTTTTCCTACCTTGCAGGGCTCATGCTCTGTTCTTACTCCGGCTGGCTGGGCGGAACCGCTTTGGGCGCGGGCATGAGTTCGCTGCTTGCAAGGACGCTCACCGGCGAAACAGGCACCCTGTACTACGGCATGATCATGAGCGCTTTCAACATTTCGCTCTACGCGATGTTCGTCGCCATCATCATTCCGCCCGCGCGGAGCGACCGCCGCGTCTTGCTGCTCGTGGGGATGTCCGTCGCGCTCAGCTGCCTCTTCTATTTCCTGCCATTCTTGCAGAAACTGCCCGCAGGACTGAACATCGTCCTCTGTTCGATCGTCTGCACGGTCATCGTCGCCCTTCTCTTTCCCCGCCGACCCGAAGAGTTTTTACAGCCTGCAGATGCGATCGAAAGTGATGCGGCTTTGCCAGGCGGCCAGGCGACGGACGGAAAGGCCGATTTATCGGGCAGGCAAGCGACGGACAAGAAAACCGATTCGACGTACAACAAGACGCAGGACGAAAATGTTCCCACGGACAAGGGAGGTGCACGATGACGCTCTCTTCCATGCTGATCGGCTGCGCCGTGATGTTCGGCGTGACATACCTTTGCAAGGCTGTGGGATTGCTGCTCGTCAAAAAGCAGATCCGCAATACCTTTGTGCAATCCTTCCTTTACTATCTGCCTTACAGCGTGCTCGCCGTGATGGTCTTCCCCTCCATCCTCTTTTCCACTTCTTTCCTCTGGTCGGGGATCGCGGGGACGGTGGTGGCGCTCGTTCTCGCCTTTTTCCGACGGGGGCTTCTGGTCGTCTCCGTCTGCTCCATTCTGACCGTCTTCCTGGTGGAGTTGTGCGTGCATCTGTTCTTCTGAACAACGAAAGAAATGAACAGAAAAAGCGATGAACTTATAAAGAGAGGGGGG
>CAKNQN010000001.1 GCA_930990665.1 uncultured Clostridia bacterium | reverse complement strand
TTCTTTAATTTTACGCAACGATTTCGGAAAAACGACTTTCGTTATGTACTTCATGCCGGCAAATGCCTCTTTGCCGATTTCCACTACCCCTTCGGGGATTGCGACTTCGGTGTCGGCACCCTTATATTTTTTTAGCAGACCGCCTTCAATGAGAAAATCGTCTTTTTTCGAGTTATAGATGTTGACCACGTCCGCCTGCACGTTGTTATTTACGACCACGTTGTTCGTGATATTGAAATTCTGGATCGCCTTTTCCACGATAAAGGCGGAGCCGCAAAACGGGCATACGGCCGCCTCTTTTGCACTATCGACTTGTAAAGTTCCCCCGCAATTCGTACATTTGGCATCTACCAGTGGCATCGTTACTACCTCCTAAACAATTTTTATTTTTTCCGATGCATGTGCGGGCGGCACTGACAAAGCGCGGATATTTTATGTAAAAAATAAGAGAGCTCCCGATTAAGGGAACGCCCGCAAAGAATGTAACCCTTAATCGCTGCGTCATAATTTCCATACCATAGAAAATAAAGGGTACACCTATGCCGATGTAACCTATTGAGTGGTAATTCAATTTGAACGCATTTTTAGTATAGCACAAAAGCGAGTCGATGGCAATGAAAACACCCGCCCGATACAGTAACTTTTTATAAAATAGAAAGTGCGGATATGAAAAAAAGCATCGCGGCGACCGCGGTGCTTTTTTCAAAACAATGATTAAATGATTATTTGTTTTCGTCTTCGCTCTTTTCTTCGGTTTTTTCCGCTTCTTCGGCAGGTGCTTCGTCCGCGGGGGCTTCGGCCTGTGCGGGTTCTTCCACCACGGGAGCCTCTTCCGCTTTGCTTTCCGCCGGGGCGGGCGTGGCGTCCGTCTGGTAGATGGCCTGCTTATCGAACTTCATATAGCTGCAGTTGCCCTGGCTGTCGCCCGTTTTGAGGACAAAAGTGCCTTCCCCTTCGTTGACTTCGACCACTTCGCCCACGATGCCGCCGATCGTCTTGACCTTGCTGCCCGGCTTGATGGAATTGACCGTATCGTTGAAGGCTTTCTGCTTTTTGCGCTGGGAAAGAAACGACCATACGAAAAACGCGATCAGAATGACGACAATGACGATGATGGGTACGATCGACGTCCACTGCGCCGAATCTGCCAACAGATTAAACATGTTCAAACAGCTCCTTTTTTAATTCGTTGTTTCCTCTATAATAACTTTTTTTGCAATATTTGGCAAGTGTTTTGCTTTCATTTGCCGTGAAATTTTTCGTAAGCGGAGAAATTTTCGCGCTTTCGACACATTCCGACCCGCAGCCCCTTCACTCTCTGCCGTATTTTGCGTAAAATTCCTCGCAGAATTCGCGCAGTCCCCCTTCGAGGATCGCCCTGCGCAGGCCGCGCATGAGCTTGTTGAGAAAGGTGATGTTGTGCAGGGAAAGGAGCATCGCCGCCAGCATCTCGCCCGCGTTGACGAGATGGCGAAGATATGCCTTTGTGTAATTTTTACAGCAATAGCAGTCGCACTCTTCGTCGAGCGGGGAAAAATCCTCCTTATAAACTGCGTTGCGCACGACGACTTTGCCGTGCGAAGTGAGCGCCATACCGTTGCGCGCGACGCGCGTGGCCAGCACGCAGTCGAACATGTCGATCCCGCGCAGGACTCCCTCGATGAGGCAGTCGGGGCTTCCGACCCCCATCAGATAGCGCGGCACCCCCACGGGCAGGTGCGGCTGCATCGCTTCCAGCATTTCATACATGAGAGGCTTTGGCTCGCCCACCGAAAGCCCGCCGATGCCCAGTCCGTATTTTGCATACGGCTTGACCGCCTCCACGCTCTCGATGCGCAGATCTTTGTAAAAATTCCCCTGCACGATGGGAAAGAGCGCCTGGTTTTCGTTCTTGTGTGATTTGGCACAGCGGTCCAGCCAGCGCACCGTGCGTTCGAGCGCGCCTTTCGCATACGGATAGTCGACACCGTACTCACTGCACTCGTCAAACTGCATGATGATGTCGGCGCCCAGCGCGTTCTCGATCTCCATCACCTTTTCGGGCGTAAAGAAATGTTTGCTCCCGTCCACGTGCGAGCGGAACCATACCCCTTCGTCGGTGATCTTGTTGAGGTCTGCCAGCGAAAAGACCTGAAAGCCGCCGCTGTCGGTGAGAATCGGTCTGTCCCAGTTCATAAACTTATGCAGGCCGCCCGCGCGCTTTACCAGTTCGTGTCCCGGCCGCATATACAGGTGGTAGGTGTTGGCGAGGATGATCTGCGAGCCGGCCTCTTTGAGGTCGCGCGGCAGAACGCCCTTTACGGTCGCCTGCGTGCCGACGGACATATACACGGGCGTTTCGATATCGCCGTGCGGGGTGTGGAAAATGCCCGCACGCGCGCCCGTTTCGGGATCGGTTTTGAGTACTTCAAAAGAAAATTTTTCTGCCAAAATGATTGTTCCTTGATAAAAATTTTACTGCTAAAATAGTACTTAAAAGTTCAATGTATATATCTATTCAACAGGATAAACATCGCTAATCCTTTGATAAACCCGTGTTGTTCCGTTTTCAATGATTTTGTATACACCGAAAAATTCATAACCATTTTTGGTTTTTACAAAAGTAATTCGATTTGCATTGTTAGATTTGCCTATATCGCCCACGTCAAAGATTCTATCGCCATTATTTTGTATAAAATTATCAACATAAAGACCATTTACAAAATTATTAAGTTGCCCAGCATCATAGTTCGGATAAAAAATAAACCATACATCATTTACCCTATCGGCATTTTCCGCATATGATAATCTCATATAAGTAAAAACCTCTTTATTTCTGTCCCATCCAAGCGAATCGCAAAATCTTTCATAAATTTTGCGAGAATTGTTACCATATATGCAACCACGCACTATATGTGAAAAATCAGTTGTGATACTTTTAGTAACAATACTATCAGTATTTTTAGGCTTGCATACCGAACAGACTTCTTCATTCTCAGTAATATAATTCAACCCGCATTTAGGGCATTTTTTGTAACTCATAGTTCTTCCCTTGTGTATTGTTAATATTTTATCTGAAACGAAACTATTACCTGTTGACAAAGGAGCCGCGTTTATTGTTAATCGCTCGTTTGCAGCCGAGCAAGACGAGGCGCGCGAGGAAAACGGCAAAAGATTTTTGTTTGCTTTTAGAAGCAAGCAAGACGAGGAAGGCGCGCAAACGACGACGGGAGCGTACACAGACGTACGTGACCAAGGAGTGCGTAAGCCTGACAAAGTATTGCGCCGCTTATAAGAGCAAACACGCATCGCCGAAGCTGAAAAAACGATACTTCTTTTCCACCGCTTCCCGATAGATGCGCAGGCACTCTTCCCGCCCGATCAGCGCGGATACCAGCATGATGAGGGTGCTTTCGGGCAGGTGGAAATTGGTGATGAGCGCATCGACACACTTGAATTTATAAGGGGGATAAATGAAAATGGATGTGTCGCCGCTGCACGGGCGCAGAAATCCGTTTTCGTCCGCGACCGTCTCCAGCGTACGCACGGAAGTCGTGCCCACGGCGATCACGCGGCGCCCCTCGCGCTTGGCAGCATTGACGGTTTCCGCCGCCTTTTCGTCGACACAATAGTATTCGGTGTGCATGACGTGGTGGGTGAGATCCTCTTCTTTGACGGGACGGAAAGTGCCCAGCCCCACGTGCAGCAGGACTTCGGCCACCTGTACCCCCATTTTTCGGATCTCTTCGAGCAGTTCCTTTGTAAAATGCAGGCCCGCGGTGGGTGCGGCGGCGGAACCGTCCGTTTTGCAGTACACCGTTTGGTAGCGGTCTTTGTCTTTGAGTTTTTCGTGGATGTACGGCGGCAGCGGCATGGAGCCGACGCGCGAGAGAATGTCTTCAAATACTCCGTCGAAATGAAAGTCGACGATGCGCTCGCCCGTTTCCGTGCGGGATTTGACGGTGAGCGAAAGTTCTTCGGATACGAAAAGTTCGGTGCCCTCTTTCGCCTTTTTGCCCGGCTTTACCAGCACTTCCCACTCGGTGAGATTATGGCGCTTTAAGAGCAGCACTTCCACTTTGCCGCCGTTTTTCGTATAGGCATACATGCGCGCGGGCAACACCTTCGTGTTGTTGACGACGAGCACGTCGCCCGGTTTCAGATACTCCTTGATGTCGCGGAAAATGCGGTCTTGCGTCTCTTTCGTCCTGCGGTCATACACCAGAAGGCGCGAAGAATCGCGCGGCTCGGCGGGAGTCTGCGCGATGAGTTCTTCGGGAAGTTCGTAAAAATAATCGGATTTTTTAAGCATATCGAAATGACCTTTGCAGTAATGGCATCATTTTTCCGTCGGTTTTGCCGTGAGTTGTACCCAGGCGGGGCGGAACCCGCAGGCGACGGCGTTGCGCACCGACGGCACGTTCGACCACGCCGCACAGTAAAAGGGCACCCTGCCGCGCGCGAACACTTCCTGCGCCAGGCGCGACGTGACGGCTTTTGCCAATCCCCTGCGCCTGTATGCGGGCAGAACGTCTACGCCGATCTGCCACATCGCAGCGCAATCCGCACTCGCGCCCGCGAGCGCGGCGAGCGTTTCGCCGTCGAACGCGCCGACGCACAGAACGTCGTTTTCTCTGCGCGCGGCGCACAGGGCGTTGCCCCACTGCGGGAGGTACAAATTTGCAAACTCCGCGGGCTGTAAAACGCGCAGCTGCAAGCCGCACGGCTGTGCGCGCATGGCATTTACATCGGGCAGAAAATATTCCGCCTGGAATTTTGTTTTCAGCCCGAACGGGGCGAGCATGGCATCCAGTTCGTGCAGGGCAGGCGTTTCAAAACTATGCGCCGCAGAGTACTTTGCAAGATAGGAAAAAGCGACCTCTTGCAGGTCTTTGCGCACGCAGGCGACCACGTTGCCGCCATAGGAAGTGAGGTCGAACGCATACGGCTCGGCAATGTACGCCCGCCGCCCCGCATTCTCCCGCGACACCGCCACCACGTTTTCGCTTTTGATAAAATCTTCGGCCGCGCAGCAGGAATCGATGGCCGATTGCCGCAGGGCGATGCGTAAAATTTCTGTATTTGTAAGCATAGCGGAACCATTCGATCAAAAACCGTGCGAGAAGAAGGGTAACTTCAATAATTCTCTGCGCGTGGCAAAATCACATTTTTGCCAAAGCGCACCCAATTTGTCGCATTCCTGCGACATCTGCCGTTTCCCGTAAACGGGAACCCTCGGCAGGGCAGCGGACTACGTCCTCGCGCAGCGGGTGAATGCGGCGCGCATTAAAAAGGTGAGCCCTTGAAAAGCGCGCCGCAGAGGGCAGAACCCTCCAATCGCAGAAAATCGCAAGCGTCAGCTCGCTGAGATTTTCGCGAGTTATTCATCAAACATAGAAATCTGCGCCTTTTGCTTTTCGCTCATCTTCATGCCGAGATGCTCGTAGGCACCTTTCAGACAAACCCTGCCGCGCGGCGTCCGCGCGATAAATCCGATCTGCATCAGATAGGGTTCATAGACGTCTTCGATGGTGTTTGCGTCCTCGTTGATGGTGGCCGCAAGCGTTTCCAGCCCCGCAGGTCCCCCGCCGAATTTTTCGATCAGCGCGCGCAAAAGCCCACGGTCGGTGTCGTCCAGACCCAGTTCGTCGATGTCCATCTTCTGCAGAGCGTAGCGGGCATCGTCGAGCGTGACCGTCGCATTGCCCTTGACGGCGGCAAAATCCCGCACCCGCTTTAACAGGCGGTTGGCAATGCGCGGGGTGCCGCGGGATCGGCGCGCGATCTCGCGGGCGGCCTCCGGCTCGATGCCGATGCCGAGCGTCTTTGCCGAACGCGTGACGATCTGCGTCAGCTCTTCGGCCGTGTACATCTCCAGACGGCATAAAACGCCGAAACGATCGCGCAGGGGGGATGCCAGCATGCCTGCCTTGGTGGTGGCGCCGATCAGCGTAAAGTGTTTGAGCGGAAAGCGAAGGTTTTTCGCCGACGGGCCTTTGCCAACGATGATATCCAGAGCGTAGTCTTCCATCGCCGAATAGAGCACCTCCTCCACCGAATGGTTGAGGCGGTGGATTTCATCGATAAAGAGGACGTCATTTTCGCCGAGGTTGGTCAGAATGGCTGCGAGATCTCCCCCGCGCTCGATGGCGGGACCGCTGGTGAGCTTGATCTGTACGCCCAGCTCATTCGCAATGATATGCGCGAGCGTCGTCTTGCCAAGGCCGGGCGGGCCGTACAAAAGGACATGGTCGAGCGCCTCGCCGCGCATCTTCGCCGAGGATATGAACACGGAAATGTTTTCCTTTACCTTCTGCTGGCCGACGTAATCTGCCAGCGTTTTGGGGCGCAGGACGTTCTCTTCCGCGTCGAACTCTCCCTTCGTGCTCATCACGAGGCGGTCGCTGTCAAAACCCTTTTCAAAATCCTCTTCGAAGCTCATGGCTCCTCCTTTGCGCTCATCGGGCGCATTTTTCCGCATCCGTTCACATATTTCTGAGCGCACTCATCACGATCTCTTCCATCGTGGATGCGCCCCGCTCAATCGCCGCCTTCACCGCCCGCACGCTCTCGCTGCGGGTGTAGCCGAGCGACATGAGGCCGACGACGGCGTCCTCGTCCCGATCGGAAAGCTTTTCGGCGGCCGGGGCCGCGGCCTTTCCGCCGGGTACCGCGGTAAGTTCGGAAGCGCTGACCTTTTCCCGCAATTCAAGAATGATGCGCTCCGCCGTCTTTTTGCCCAGCCCCTTGACGGAACTGAGCATCTTTACGTCGCTCGTGGCGATCGCCACGGCGATGTCCCCCACGTTCATCGCCGAAAGCACGGCGATGCCCATCTTCGGCCCGACGCCCGAAACGCTGATCAGCTTCAAAAACATGTTCTTTTCTTCGGGCGAAACAAAGCCGAACAGCGAAATGCCGTCCTCGCGCACCTGCAGATAGGTGTACGCCTCGCCCTTTTTATCCGTCACGAGCTTGGCAAACAACGCGCCCGAACAAACGATCTCATACCCGATCCCGCCGTTTTCCAGAAGCACGGTGCCCTCACCCGACTGCAGCACTTGTCCGCGAATGTATCCGATCATATAACCTCACCTTTTGATCCGTTTTGTTTCTGACCCGTCGGAAACGGACTCCCCGTTCCCGCCTTCCCGGTCAGATGGTGTACAACGACGAAAGCCTCGACGTGAAGGAATGGCACAGCGCCACCGCGAGCGCGTCGGCCGCATCGTCCGGGCGGGGGATCCCCTTCAGGCGCAGGAGATTGGCCGTAACGAGCTGGATCTGCTTTTTATCCGCCTTGCCATAGCCGGTGAGCGCCTGTTTGATCTGCATGGGCGTGTATTCGAACAGCCTGCCGCAGAACTTGACGCAGGTCAACAGCGCCACACCGCGCGCGTGCGCGACCGCAATGCCCGTCGTCACGTTTTTCGAAAAGAAAAGTTCCTCGACCGCCACCTCGTCCGGCTTGTACCTTTCCAGAATTTTCTGGATCCCCTCTTCGAGAATGGCGAGCCGCGTGGGCAGACGCTCCTCCTTGGGGGTGAGCACCACGCCATAATCTTCCGCGGCTACGTTGCCGCGCTCATCTTTGCGCAAAATCCCGTAACCGAGCGTAGCAAGGCCGGGATCGATCCCTAAAATAATCAATTTCTTTTCTCTTTGTTGATAAAATTTATAAATATAACTTGAATTTTTTCGTAAAATATATTACAATAGAAAACGTAGGAGCTGCCGCAAATGCCCTCTGTCCAAGGCAGAGACCGCCGCGGCAAATTCCTCTCTATTTATTGTAAGGATTTCCGAGCAATAAGTCAATTAAAAAAGGCTTAAAAAAGACGCGGGGTATTAAATTATGAAACTGTGGGAAGGACGTTTTACGCAGCCGAGCGCAAAGAGCGCCGACGATTTCAATCAGTCTCTTTCGTTCGATTACAAACTGTACTGGCACGACATCCTCGCCAGCATCGCACACGCCAAAATGCTGGGAGAGACGCAGATCATTCCCAAAGAGGAATCGGAAAAGATCTGCGACGCGCTCGTCAACATCCTGGCTGACATCGAAAAAGGCACTCTGCCCATCGAAGGTGCCGAAGACATCCATACCTTCGTCGAGGGAGAGCTTACAAAGCGCATCGGCGCCGTAGGCAAAAAACTGCATACCGCCCGCTCGCGCAACGACCAGGTCGCCACGGACATGCGCCTGTATACCAAGGACAGCATCGTCAACGTCTGCGAACAGATCAAAACGCTCATCACCACCCTTCTCGACATCGCCAACAACAACATCCGCTATATCATGCCCGGCTACACGCATATGCAGAAGGCACAGCCTATCTCGGTCGCGCAATATGTGAATGCGTACAGCGAGATGTTCCTGCGCGATCTAGACCGCTTTACCGACTGCTACAAACGCACGGACGTGATGCCGCTCGGCAGCGGCGCGCTCGCGGGCACAGATTTCCCGATCGACCGCAGAATGACGGCAAGCCTGCTCTCCTTCTCGGAAATTTCACAAAACTCCGTGGATGCCGTTTCCGACCGCGATTTCGTGGCGGAATACATCTTCTGCTGCTCGCTGCTCATGGCGCATCTCTCCCGCTTCTGTGAAGACCTCATCATCTATTCGAGCGATGAATTCGGATTTGTGGAGATCTCCGACAACTATACGACCGGCTCTTCCATCATGCCGCAGAAGAAGAACCCCGACATTCCCGAGCTCATCCGCGGCAAGACGGGCCGCGTGTATGGCAACCTGACCGCCATCCTGACCGTGATCAAGGGCATCCCCCTCTCCTACGACAAAGACCTGCAGGAAGACAAAGAGGCCCTCTTTGACGCGGAAAGCACCGTGCTCGCATGCCTCAGCATCTTCAACGAACTTTTGCAGAATCTCTCTTTCGATACGCGCAGGATGCGCAATGCCGCGGCCGGCGGTTTTTCGACCGCTACGGATGTGGCCGATTTCCTCGTGCAAAAAGGTATGCCCTTCCGCGATGCACACGCCGTCACCGGTCAGATCGTGCGCTACTGCATCGAAAACGGCACCACTCTCGAACGCCTCGAACTGCACGTGTACCAGAGTTTCTCTTCCCTCTTCGACGAGGAGATCCTCCAGCGCGTGAAAGTCGGACATTCGGTGGAATCGCGCAAAGTGATCGGCGGAAGCGCCCGCAGCGCCGTGCGCGAAAACATCCGCTCCATCACCCGCCGCCTCAACAGAATGTTCAAAGAATAAAATCGAAATGGATTACGCGCCCCGCGGCATTTGCCGCGAGGCGCGTCTTTTTCTTTCCGAAATTACAGAATTCATTACAGAACCGTTTTCCGATGCCTGTTCCGTCAATCGCTTTGCAATGAAATATCCGCAGCCTCCTTATGGCAAAAAAATCCCCGGAAAGTTCATCTTCCCGGGGTTTCTGTTTTATCTGGTTACGGTGACTTTTTTGAGAGCGCGGGGCGAATCGGGAGAGAGGCCCTTTCCGCAAAAAAAACCCGGAAAGTTCGTCTTCCCGGGTTTTTGTGTTATTTGGTTACGGTGACTTTTTTGAGAGCGCGGGGCGAATCGGGAGAGAGGCCCTTTCCGCAAAAAAAACCCGGAAAGTTCGTCTTCCCGGGTTTTTGTGTTATTTGGTTACGGTGACTTTTTTGAGAGCGCGGGGCGAATCGGGAGAGAGGCCCTTTCCGCAGCTCGTCTTGCAGGCGAGCATCTGCACCGCGAGCGCAAAGAAGAAGACCGTCTGCGCTTCGCTCTCCCCGCCCGGGATCTCCACGACGTGCGCGGCAAGATCTTTGTAGGCGGCGGCATCGTCGGTCACAATATAAAGATCGGCACCCAATTCGCACATCTTTTCCGCACATTTGCGGCAATCGGCGCGATGCACATCGTCGCCGCCGTGCAGAGAATGTCTGGATGCGAACAGGATGACCTTCGTCCCTGCCGAGATCATCGCCATCGGGCCGTGATAAAAGTCGGAAGAATGATAGGCGCGGGCGCGGATGTAACAGGTCTCCTGCAATTTCAGGCCGCACTCGAACGCGATGGCGGAAGAGATGCCGCGCGAGAGCACAAAGCAATCGGGCGCAGAGACAAAATCTTTGGCCATGGCATCGGTCGCCGCATCGATGGCGGGCACCGCCTTTTCGAGCAGTCCGCCCAATTTCAGTGCGCAGTCGCCGATCTCACCGGCAAAGGACGCCGTGAGAAGAAGCGCAAGGTACAGCTGACAGGAAAAAGTCTTGGTCGCCGCGACGCTCTTCTCTTCGCCCGCCCCGCAATAGAGATGATACTTCGCGAGCTTTGCAAGAGGGCTCTCTTCATCGTTGGTGATCGCCACGGTGACCGCCCCGCAGGCGTTCCCCTCTTTGACGATCTCCATCACGTCGGCCGCCTTGCCGCTTTGGGAACAGCCGATCACAAGATAGTTCTGCAGTTTGAGCTTGCCGCCGTACATGGTCGCGACGCTGGGCGCTCCCGATGCGACGGGCAATCCCAAAATGCTCTCAAAGAGGTATTTCAGATAAATCATCGCATGGTCGGACGTTCCGCGCGCCGCCGTATAGACGCCGCAGATGCCCTTCGCATCCTGCACGATTTTTTTGAGTACGTCAGCATTTTTCTGCGCCAGTCCCTGCAGGATCGCGGGCGCTTCGTTGAGTTCTTTCCACATCAAGGTCTCTTTGACTTGCATTTATTTTCCCTCCGCAAATTTTCCGATTCTCTCACGGACTTCTGTTTCAAAACGGCGGATCACGCCGGATACATATTCGGCGATATCCAGATCTTTATCCAGCATCAGCGGCGTGAGATCCATCGCGTAATTGAGCGCGGTGTATGTATCGCACGCATGGCTGGCCGAAAATGTGGCGTTGGCCGCGCGACGGCCTTCCGCCGCGATCTCATACCGCTTTCCGCCTACGATCTGACTGTCAAATACGCCGGAAAGACAGCGGGCTATGTTCGGATGTCCGCCGCAATCAAGCATGACTTTCTCTTCGTCCGGCATCCAGTCGAGATCTCTCCACACCTCACAGCCGTACACCTTTTCCGGCCTCTCTTCGGGAGAGAGGCGGCGCAGCGCTGCCAGCGTCTTGCCTGCCGCCGCTACGTGCGTGTCGTGTTTATCCGCAAAGTTGTGGATATAGACGTAGCGCGGCCGCGCGGCGCGGAAAAGCTCGACAAGCTCTTCCACGATCTGTTCGTCTTTCCGATCTTTTGCCTGGCTGGAAGGATGACCGAGAAGCGCCTGAAAAGAATACTCGCCCACGATGGCGGCCTTCTTCTGCTCCACGATGCGGATCGCCTTCATGTCTTCGTCCGTATAGTCAGCATACAATCCGTTGCGCGGACTGCCCGCCCCGTCGGTGATCACGACGCCGCCAAACCATTTGTCTTTCTGCCCGAAACATTCGCTGATGGGCGCGTACGCCATGAATTCGATGTCATCCTGGTGGGCCGATACGGCCATGTGCGTCGTCCTGGAAAGGGCCTTGCCCTCCTCCTCTCCGTCCGGGATAAACAGGACGGCCTTTTCGTTCAGTTTCATATCCTTTTCCTCCTTGGCGGCTTCCCCGCCCGGCTGCCGCTTATACGGCTTTTTCTTCCGCGGCGCTGTCTGTACACCGTCGCATCGCTTGCTGCGATCCTTTTCCGCCGCCGATAAAATGAACGGCGGAAACTCGTGCCAAATTTATGCGCGTGCGCAAACTTCTGCGTATGAATAGCGCCTGCGCCTTTTATTTTTTCTCGAATGCGACCTTCACGGAACGGATCCCGAAAGGCATGAGCCTGTATGCGGGATTAAAATCACTGCACTGGCCGTTCTCCCAGCTTCCGCGGAAGGTAAAGGAATACGGCCCGATCGCGCCCTCGTCTCCGGTAAAGTGGAAGGGGCCGAACATATTGCGGAGCGTTCCGACTGCGGTGATCTCCACAAGGTTTTCCTTGCCTGCTTCCAGCTCAACTTCGGCCACATTCCCGAACATGGCTGCGCCGGCCTCTTTGCCGTTCACGCGCACTTCCGCGACTGCATAGTCGCCGTCAACGGTGAACCTGGCCCGCGCCGCCTCGCCGAACACCTTCGCCGAGAAAGCGGCACAGCCCGCAAAGTAAGGATAGCCGTTCTTTTCCAGCGACTCCCCTGCGCGGGGCGCGGCGGGAGCGTGGATGCAGCGGCTCTCGTCGACGGTGAAATCGCCGAGAATGTACACGTTTTCCAGCTCGGTGTCGTACCACAGGCAGTTGCGGACGCTCTCGGTCGCGAGCGGGTCAAACAGCGCCCAGAATACGTGCGGGCGTTCATAAAATTCCAGCTCGTTGACGTATTCGTTGACGCCTTCACGCACCGCATCGGTGATGTCCGCCTCTTCGAACAGACAGTCAAAATCGCTGTCGTGGAATACGAGCGGCTTTCCGTTGAGCATGGAACGGATGTATTTCCCCTTTTCACGGCGCAGAACGAGCTTCTTGCCGTAACCTTCCACCAAAAAGCTGTACTTGACGGCGAGAGGTCCGCAGTAACGGGCGCGGAGCAGGCGGTCGAAAGCCTCGCACAGCGGCTCATCGTCGCCGAAGCCGTTCCCCTCGTCCAGCTGTACGGTGTCGATGGTGAGATTGTTGTCGGTGATCCCGCTGAAGGAAAATGCAGGCGTGATATCTTCATCCGCGCCGTATTCGACGAGCTTTTCGCCCTTCCCGGGCATAAGCAGTATTCCCTCTCCGGGACGCAGGACAAGATCCTGCGGGCAGGCGTATAGTTTAAGTCTGAACAGGTCCGCGCGCGCAAAACCGGCCGGAATCTGCAGGTGCGCCTCCTTCTCGCGCGAAATGTTTACAATATACAAAAATTCGAAATCTTTGCCCTTGCGATAGGTGTATTCCGCTGTGCCGTCCGTCTTCAGCTGCACGGCACCCGCCGCGGCGATCTCATCCAGCGTGACGTTCGCATGCAGGAAGGACCAGTCGGCCGCGACGCCGTCCGTATACTGCGGAATTCCTCCGGCAAGGAAGATCTTGCCGCCCTCTGCGACATAATTCCGCAGCATATTATATGTATCGGCCGAAAGAGATGTGCACGCCGGCACGATGACATAATCGTATTTGCGGTTGCCCACCTGCAGCGAGCCGCCCTTTGCACTGCCGTGGCGGGCAAGGATGGTCTCGTCTGCAATGTCGTACAGGATCCCGCAGCGGTTGAGCTTTTCCTGTAATATAGCAAAATCTTTGTCCGTCTGCATGGCGCGCTCTTCGTCAAAGCGGAAATAGCGCAGATAGACGCTCTGCATCGGGTTGATGACCGCGCAGTTGACACAGGCATCGCTCTCGGCGAGCATCCTTCCGAGGCGGGTAAAGTATAGGTTAAAATCCGCAAAATGTTTCCACCACGTCATATGCGGGCTGAAGCAGGGCGGATGGTCGGTCTTTCCCTGTCCTGCAAGGCTGTAGGCAAACAGGTGATGACACATATAGTTGACGCCGTGCACGTACTGTTTTTCGGCGATCGCGCGCAGCTGGTCGGGCGTCGAGCCGTAGCCGCTGCATCCGAATGTTTCGGTGAGGATCTGCTGTTTTCCCAGCTGCCCCGCCGCCGAACCGATCTGCCGCGCAGCCAGCGACGCTCCGTTATAATGGCCCAGATTGTCAATTCCGGGAATATGCTCGAACTCGTACGAAGGCGTGCACGCCGCACCGCCCCACATCTGCATGTAGAGCATCGTCTCTTCCACAGAGTGACCCGTCAGCATACAGTTGTGCGCGCTGCACCAGTCATAGAGACGCTTGTAAAAGACGTTCGTGTACAGCTCGTTGAGCATCTTGTAATAGCGGACTCGGAAAGGATATGCCTTCTCGTCGTCCTCGAAAAGGGCAATGATGCCGTCGCCGATCTCTTCGCCGTAACGCTCTTTCCAAAGCTTTTCCGCCGAATAGCTGAAAGGCGTGCCCCAACGGTAGTACTGCGGCTCGTCGGTGAAAAACCCGACCAGCTCCTTGCCGAAACGGCTGCCGAATCGACGATAGTATTCTTCGTGGGTGAGACGGATAAATTCACTCACCACGTCGGGATTCAGAATATCGGTGTTGGCAGGAGAACGCCGCACGTACACACACCGGTATTTGCCCCCCTCCGCCTTCTCGCCTGCCCGCAGGCGTTTGCCCGCCGCGTCAAAAACGGCATACGCGGCCGGATCATATGCATCCTTCTCTTCCATCTCCAGAAAAGGCGCACGATATTCCTCTTTTTCCAGCAGCTTTCCGCCCACAAATCCGCTCGGCCAGCCGTTTTCGTCATAGATCCACACGCTCATCTTCAGCGCGGCGGCCTTGTCAAGGCAGGCCTCTACCAGCGAAAACCACTCTTCGGACAGATACTCGATGCGAAGTCCCGTACGGGCATGGATGACAAATCCCCCGCATCCCCCTTCTTTCATCTTGTCGATCTGGTGCAGGAGCTGCGATTTTTCCAGCTTGTTGTTCCAGCTCCAGAAAGGCGCCGGACCATACTTTCGCATGTCCGTCTTTGCAAGCGACTGCAAGTACTCTTTCATAGAAACCTCTTACTAAATTTTTCAGAATGCAGCGGCCTCCTCTGCCGCGAAGCGGCACCCCCGGTGCCCCTTCCCGATCCGATCTCGCCCGCAAACATTCTCTATCGATTCTATTATAATATTGTACATATTACCACAAGAAAAGTCAACCGCTGGGCAGGCCGGCGCCGTAAAAATTCGACAAAGATCGCCGGTCCTCTCCCTTTTCATCCGCAAAAATGAGCAGGGAGATTTCCCTTGCAGCTGTTCCCTCGCCCTTTGCCGCGAAAAGGGCCTTTTTGAGTTTCAGCCGTCCCTGACCCTTTACCGCGAAGCGCCGTCCGAGGGCTCTTCTCCGCTTTGGGGATTCTCCCCGCGGGAAGCGCCGCTCTTTTTTCCTTCTTCCTGCAGACGCTGTGCAGCGTGGGCACGCTTCCAGGCCTTGATCTCCGAAAGACGGGAAGCAAACCGACCTTCCAGCCCCTCTTCGGTCGGGCGGTAATATTCCCGCCCTTGCAGGGAATCGGGCAGGCACTGCATCATGGTCAGCTTGTCCGCCGCATTGTGTGCGTATTGGTAACCCTTGCCGTAATCCAGCTCCTTCATCAGGCGGGTGGGCGCGTTGCGTATGACGAGCGGCACCGGCTCCGCGAGCATGGTGAGCGCATCCTTTTTGGCGCGCTCGTAGGCCATATACAGCGCGTTGGATTTGGGCGCGAGCGAAAGATAGACGGCCGCCTCCGTGAGGTGGACGCTGCACTCGGGCATTCCGATAAAATGGCAGGCCTGGTAAGCCGCCACGCAGAGTTCGAGTGCGCGCGGGTCCGCAAGTCCCACGTCTTCGCTGGCAAAGCGGGTCAGCCGCCGCGCGATGTACAGCGGATCTTCCCCCGCTTCCAGCATGCGCGCAAGCCAGTACACCGCCGCATCCGGGTCGGAATTGCGCATGGACTTGTGCAGGGCGGAAATGAGGTTGTAATGCTCTTCGCCCGTCTTGTCGTACAGGAGGGATTTCTTGGACGTGATCTGTTCCACCGTCTCTTCCGTGACCGTGATGCTCCCGTCCGCCGAAACATCGCCGTTGAGTACCGCCATCTCGAGGGTGGAAAGAGCGCTGCGCGCATCTCCGCCCGCAAACACGGCGATCGCGTGCAGAAGCTCTTCGGGCACGTGCACTTTCTGTCCGCCGAACCCGCGCTCGTCGGTGAGGGCGTGGGACAAAAGCTGCACGAGCTCCTCCGTTTTTAGAGGCTGCAGGACGAATACTTTACAGCGCGAAAGCAGAGCGCCGTTGACTTCAAAGGAGGGATTCTCCGTCGTGGCGCCGATGAGAATGATGCTGCCCTTTTCCACATAGGGCAAAAAAGCGTCCTGCTGGGCCTTATTGAAGCGATGGATCTCGTCGACAAACAGAATGGTCTTTTCACCGTAACGGCGGTTCTTTTCCGCCTGCTCCATCACCTGTTTGATCTCCCGGATCCCGCTCGTCACCGCCGAAAAATCGATGAAGGCGGCGCGCGTACGATTGGCAATGATGCGCGCAAGCGTCGTCTTACCGACGCCCGGCGGTCCCCAGAAGATCATGGAGCCCACCCTGTCTTCCTCGATGAGACGGCGCAACACCTTTCCCTCGCCGAGCAGATGCGTCTGCCCGACAAACTCTTCCAGCGTGCGCGGCCGCAGACGCGCCGCCAGAGGCAGATCCCTCTCGTCCGTGAACATGGATTGCTGTTCCATAACCAAACCTCTTTTTTCGCCTTTCAGAAAGGCCGAACAGATACGGCACCCTATCTATGCCCGAATTTCCGGCTGAATAAAATGCCGAATCGTATAAATATACCTGCCCGAATGAAAATGCCGCGCCGCGGCAAACCGCTGCGCGGCACATTCTGTGCGCTGTGTTTTTCCGGTCACTGTCGGAAAATAAAATACAGGCCCACCAGGATCGCCGCCGCCACGAGAACGAGAAACGTGACTTTAAGCGGCGATACGGGCGTCTTCCCCGCCACCTTGCCGTTGAAACCGTTGATGAAAAAGTTATACAACTTGGCCCGCCAGTTGCAATGCCCGACATAGACGGGAATGAGTATGTACTTATACGTCATGTCGAAATAATTCGTGCGGATGTTGAAGGAGGAAACGACATCGTAGGTATACATTGCGAGGATCTGCGATTTTAGCAGTCCGCCGATCACGCCCTTTGCCTCTTCCCAGCACTCCATCCCGCTCTTGGAATTCTGCGTGGCCGTGTATCCGCTGAGATATTCCTGCCGGTATTCCTTGCTCTCGCCCGTATTGAATGGCTGCAGCTTGCCGATGGACTTGCTGTCCACATTGGCAGAGGCCTGGATGAGGATATCGTCAAACGCCGAATTGTAATGCCCGTTTACCGTAAAATAGCGGATGCGCCGCTCGCGCACCGTCTTCCCGCCCTGGTGCCTAGTCACATAATAGTACTTGCCCAACGTGGCGTTGTACCAGGATTCCGTGCGCGCGTCGAATGTAAATGCGGGCAGATACACCGCCTTGATCTCTTCCGGACGGGCGCTCTTGCGGAATTTCTGCGGCGCGAGCAGCCGCTTTTTGAACCACTTGCGCACGTTGGATGCCGCGTCGTCTTTGGTGATATGGAAAGGCAGGATCGCGTTGGGACGAAGGCCCGGCAATTCATCCGTCTGCACGATGTTCGACGTTCCGCAAAAGGGACAGGTCTTGGCGATCTCGTTTTTGTCCAGAACCTCCCGCGCGCCGCAGTTGCGGCAGAGAAAGACGTGCGACTCTTCCGCCCAGCCACCGTCCTGCCGCAGAAGATTTTCAAATGATTGCTCTTCGCTCGCGTGCGCAAAGATCTGCTGCCGCGTGCCGCAATGCTCGCAGTACAGATCTCCCGTCTCAGCGTCGTATACCATGTTCGCGCCGCAGGAAGGACAGGCGATCACGGACGTATCCGTCTGCACATCCTTCGCGTACGGGTCGCCGCTTTCCGCGGCGGGCGACGCCTGCGCTGCCGCCGTCTCTTCCAGCCCGAACGGATCGAACTTATCTTTTTCCTTCTCGTTATTCATCCCGATCCTCTCAAAATATCCAGATTATCGCCGATATTCCGCCCTTTTAACGGAACTGCCCGAAATCCCGCCGTTCAAAATCGCGGCGGTCGCTCTCCGTGCGGGCGGCCGCATGCAATTTCTCCGAACCCGCCTCGGCGTACCCGCGGCTCTCCTCTTCGGTGATCGCGCCCGTCTGCGCAAGCCACTCCACATAGCCCGTTTCCGCACATACGCCCAGCCGCTGCGTATCGTCGCCGCGCAGGCGATGAGCGATCTTAGTCATGAAGATGGCCGCGTCCCGCGCGAGCGAGATATGCGAAACATATTCCGCGTCTTCCTCAAACATGTCCGGCCAGGTAAGCGACGCCCCGCCGAACCGCTCGAGCGAACTGATCAGCCCCGGCCGCACCGAAAAGCGCACTTCTCCCTCCTCGCTGAGGGCGGCGGCGTCGGTCAGCGTCATCGGGGCAGGGCCCACAAAGCTCAGCTTTCCGCAAAAGATCGCAGGCAGGCAGGGATAATATTTCATCCCGCACGCCTTCATGAACTTTCCCCACGGCGTGATCCGCTCGCGCACGGGCAGAAGTTTTCCGTCCTCCCCCCGCTCCATGCGCTCGGTGGCAAAGACGGTGAGGCGGATCACCTTGCCCTTCTTCCCCGCAAAGTAATCGGAAATAAACAGCGTCTTATAGGCGTTCTGCGACTTGTTGTAGAGCGCGTCCACCAGCAGAAACACGAGAAAAAACGGGAGAAAAACCGCCATAAAAACAGCGGAAAAAAGGATATCGAGCACCCGCTTGAACAGCCACCTGTAATTGAGGGCGACTACGACCAGCAGGATCACGATATCCAGCAATATAAACAGAGTCAGGCCCCAGGCGGTGTTCAGAAACCCCGCACCGGAAGCGAGAAAATTTGCCATTGTTCTTTGCCTCACAATTTGCATTCTATTCCGATTCAGTATTATACCATATCGGAAGACAAATTGCAATCGTATAATGAAAATTGTCCTATTCTTCCGCGATCTCCTCTTCCCGGTGCGCATAGCGCTCGCAGATCGCGTCGAGTGCGGAAAGGACTGCTTCCTTCCCCTGCCGCGTCTCCGCGCTGACGGCGATCACGTCGCCTTCTCCCACCTTCAGCCCCGCGGCAAGGCGGCGCACCGCCTCCCGCACGCGCGTTTTCGCAAGCTTATCCGCCTTGGTGGCGATCAGCGTGAAGGGAATGCGCGCGGCGTGCAGATATCCGAGCATCGTCCTGTCGTCTTCGGTGGGCTCATGCCGTATGTCCACGAGCACAAAGGCGTAAAAGACGGTCCCTTCGTGTGCAAAGAAATCTTCGAGAAGGCGCGCCCACTTCTGCTTTTCCGCCGCCGATACGCGCGCAAAACCGTAGCCGGGCAGATCTGCGAACAGAAAACTTCCGAAATCGAAATAATTCACCAGCCGCGTGCGTCCGGGGTCGCCCGACGTGCGCGCCAGCTTTTTCCGCTCCGCCAGCATGTTTATAAAGGAACTCTTCCCGACGTTGGACCTGCCGCAAACGGCGACGGCGGGCTTGTCCGGATACAGAAATCCGCGCGCGTCCGCCGCCGAACACAAAAACTTCGCTTCTCCGATCTTCATATCACAGACCTACGATCGCGTTCTTGAAGACGGAGGAAACGTCCGTCGCGGGGATGAAATGCAGTTCCTCGCGGACATTTTCGGGGATCTCTTCTTCGTCCTTTTCGTTGTCTTTGGGAATGATGAGGTCGCGGATGCCCGCACGATGCGCCGCCAGCGCCTTCTCTTTGAGTCCGCCGATGGGCAAAACCTTGCCGCGCAGGGTGATCTCGCCCGTCATCGCCACGTCCCTGCGCACCGGTTTATGCGTGAACGCGGATAAAATCGCCGTCGCCATCGTGATGCCCGCACTCGGCCCGTCCTTCGGGGTCGCGCCTTCGGGTACGTGGATATGAATATCCGTCTTTTCAAACGTATCCGCCGGAATGCCGTAATCGTCCGCATGGGCGCGGATATAGCTGATGGCCGCGCGCGCCGACTCCTTCATCACATCGCCGAGCTTGCCCGTCAGAAGGATCTCCCCTTTGCCGGGCATCGCGGATACTTCAATGGTCAGCGTCGTGCCGCCCACGCTCGTCCACGCAAGCCCGGTGGCGGCACCCACTTCGTTGCCGTCCAAAAGGGACGCATCCTTGCTGAAACGGCGCACGCCGAGAATGCTTTCCAGATTTTCTTCCGTCACTACCTGGGTCGGCAGGTCGCGATTTTCCGCATAACGTACTGCAATTTTACGGCACACAGAACCGATCTGGCGTTCCAGATTGCGCACGCCCGCTTCCATCGTATACCCCTCGATGATGGCAAGGATCGCCCCGTCGGTGATCTCCAGAATCCCCTCTTTGAGCCCGTTTTCCTTCATCTTTTTGGGAACGAGATAGCGGCGCGCGATCTCCTTTTTCTCTTCCACGGTGTAGCCGTTGAGCTCGATCAGTTCCATGCGGTCCAGAAGGGGCTGGGGAATGGTTTCCACCGTGTTCGCCGTGGTGATAAACAGGACCTTGGAAAGGTCGTACGGCACTTCGAGGAAGCGATCGCGGAAGGAAGAATTCTGTTCGGGGTCGAGCACTTCGAGAAGGGCGCTCGCGGGATCTCCGCGCATATCGGAAGAGACCTTGTCGATCTCGTCCAGCAAAAATACGGGGTTGATGCTGCCCGCCTGTTTCATGGCATAGATGATGCGGCCGGGGATCGCCCCGACATAGGTGCGCCGATGACCGCGGATCTCCGCCTCATCCTTGACGCCACCCAAACTCATGCGCACAAATTTGCGGCCGAGCGCACGCGCCACGGATTTGGCAATGGAGGTTTTCCCCACGCCCGGAGGGCCCACAAAACAGAGAATAGGCGCGTTCATGCTCCCCGTCAGCTGCAGTACCGCCAGGTATTCGGTGATGCGCGTCTTGACCTTTTCCAGCCCGTAATGATCTTCGTCGAGGATCTTCTGCGCGTCGCTCAGTTTTTCGGTATCCTTCGTCTCCTCCGTCCACGGCAGGTCGATCAGCCACTCGAGATAGTTGCGGATGACGGTGTATTCGGGAGACGAGGGCGGCATTTTGTCCGTCCGCGCCAGCTCTTTGAGCGCCTTTTCTTCGATCTCCGCGGGCATATGCCTGGCCTTGATCTGCGCCGTGAGCGTGTCGCGCTCCTCCTCGTCGTCGCCGAGTTCCGTGTGAATGGCTTTGAGCTGTTCGCGGAGAAAATATTCTTTCTGGTTTTTGTCGATGTTCCGACGCACGGTGGCGCTGATCTTCTTTTCCAGCTTGGCGATCTCCAACTCGTCGTTCAGACAGCGCTCGAACATTTTCAGCTGTTCCACGATCCCGGGCGTCTCCAGGATCTTCTGTTTGATCTCCTCTTTGATGTGCAGGAGCAGGAGCGCGTTGCCGATGTATGCGACCGGATCGGTGTATTTTTCAAGAGCGGCGCCCGCATCTTTGGGAAAGCGCAGATCGTTCGCCTGGATGTCGCGCATCACGTCCTGTGCGGTGCGGAAATACGCCTCTTCGAGAACGGGATCGCCGTGCGAAGCCTTCCACTCGGAGACATTGGCAAAAAAGCAGCCCTCCTCTTCGTAGATCTCGTCCGCTTTGGCGCGCCACAGTCCCTCGACCGTCACGCGGATATTGTTGGCAGGCAGCTTTGCCACCTGCTTGATCTTGACAACCGTGCCGACCGTGCAGATATCGTCCGGCGTGATCTCGTCCTTCTCGGCGTCCTTCTGCATGGCCACAAACAGCGTCATGTCCCGCTCGGACGCGCGCGAAACGGCGGTCAGGGAAATGAGCCTGCCCGCATCAAAGGAATTCACCGTCTCCGGAAAGATCACCTTTCCGCGAAGAGAGACGAGAGGATAATTGTAAATCTTTTTTTTCGGCATATTCTGATCTCCTCGCTTCGGCTCGCCGCAGAGGCTTGTCCCCCGCCGCACGCCGACTCGTATGCTGTTTTTACGGTTTTTCCGCATTTCCCCTCCTGCCCGCAGACAGGCAAAGAGCGCAGACCTCCCGCTGCGTCCGTAAAGGGCCGCACAAGATCTTTCTGCGATCGCGGCACGGCCCCTTATCCCGCACAATGTTTTCTACAAGTATAACACAAAAGCCGCAATTTTACAAGCCTATTTCGAAATTCGAAGGCTCCGAAAGGGAGCCAAAAAAGGCGGAGAGCCTATGAACGACGCCCCGCGCCTTCTGTACGCTATCATCCCTGTATCTATTAACAACTCCGGACGCAACAGCTGCCAATATTTACAGCCGTTCATATGACGATCACCTCTGTACAATTCAGCCGCCTACATTGAAGCATCCGCTGACTTATACGGGACTCGTCTGGCAGAAAAACACATACGCTAAACGAGACGGCACCGATTTATACTGCAAAACGAGGCGACACCGATTTGTACTGCAAAACAAGGCTGGCGCGGATCTGTACGGGAGCGCCCGAAAAAACGCATACGCAAAACGGGGCGCGAACGCCCCGTTTTCTTGTATGATGCTTTATGCTTTCTTTGCGCGGATGTATTCGTCGATCGCTTCGGCGGCCGTTTTGCCCGCGCCCATGGCTAGGATGACGGTCGCAGCGCCGGTCACGGCGTCGCCGCCGGCAAACACGCCTTCGCGCGAGGTGGCGCCGTGTTCATCGGCGATGATCCCGCCCCACTTCTGCGTTTCCAGACCTTTGGTCGTGTTTTTAATAAGCGGATTGGGCGACGTGCCGAGCGCCATAATCACGCAGTCGCATTCGATGGTAAAGTCGCTCCCTTCTACCGGGACGGGACGGCGGCGGCCGGATGCGTCCGGTTCGCCCAACTCCATGCGGATGCAGCGGATCCCCGCCACCATGCCGTTTTCCCCTTCGAGGACGGCCGTGGGATTGGTGAGGAACTGGAACACGATCCCCTCTTCCTCCGCATGCTCGACCTCCTCCTTTCTGGCAGGGAGTTCGGCCGCACTGCGGCGATAGACGATATGTACCTCTTCTGCGCCGAGGCGTTTGGCACAGCGGGCAGCGTCCATCGCGACGTTTCCGCCGCCCACGACCACCACCTTCCTGGAATGCAGAACGGGCGTGCGGGCGTCGTCTTTATACGCCTTCATCAGGTTGACACGAGTTAAAAATTCATTCGCGGAATAGACACTCTTCAGATTCTCGCCCGGAATGTTCATGAAACGAGGCAGGCCTGCGCCGCTGCCGATAAATACCGACTCAAAGCCGTATTCGTCCAACAGCTCGTCCACCGAAAGCACCTTGCCGATCACCATATTTGTCTCGACTTTGACTCCGAGCGCTTTCAGGTTGTCGATCTCCTTTTCCACGATACTCTTCGGGAGACGGAATTCAGGGATCCCGTAGACGAGCACGCCGCCCGCCAGGTGCAGCGCTTCGAATACGGTGACGTCATACCCGCGCTTGGCAAGGTCGCCCGCACAGGTCAGGCCGGCAGGACCGCTCCCGACTACGGCGACTTTGTGTCCGTTCGGGGCCGCCTTGACGGGAAGATCGCAGCTGTGCTCGATGTGCCAGTCCGCCACGAAACGCTCGAGGCGGCCGATGGCGACGGCCTCCCCTTTGATGCCGCGCACGCATTTCTGCTCGCACTGCGTTTCCTGCGGGCAGACACGGCCGCAGACCGCGGGAAGACTGCTCGTCTTCTGGATGATCTGATAGGCCTCTTCAAATTCTCCTGCCGCCACCTTCGCGATGAAGTCGGGGATATGTATGCGCACCGGGCATCCGCCGATGCAGGGTTTGTTCTTGCAGTTGAGGCAGCGCTGTGCCTCTTCCACCGCCATTTCGGCCGTATAGCCGAGCGTCACTTCCTTAAAGTTCTTGTTGCGCACCTCCGGCTCCTGGGCGGGCATGGGATGGCGCGGAATTTTCATGTTTACCATTTCAGCGCACCTCCTTTTTGAAAAGATTGCAGGCTTTTTCGCGTTCATGCGCTTCAAATTCGCGATAGGTGGACGCGCGTTTCAGAATCTCGTCATAGTCCACTTCATGCCCGTCGAAATCGGGTCCGTCAACGCAGGCAAACTTCGTCTTGCCCGCCACGGTGAGGCGGCAGCAGCCACACATGCCCGTGCCGTCGATCATGATCGGGTTCATGCTGACGACCGTCTTGATGTTGTACTGCTTGGTGAGAAGGGATACGAACTTCATCATGACGACCGGCCCGATGGCGATCACTTCGTCGTAGACGTTGCCCGCCTCGATGAGCGCTTTCAGCGCGTCGGTCACGAGGCCTTTCTTGCCGTAACTGCCGTCGTCCGTCATCATGCTGAACACGTCGCAGGCCGCACGGAACTCATCTTCCAGGATCACGAGGTCCTTGTTCCGGAATCCGACGATGCCGTGTACTTCCGCGCCCAGCTCATGCAGCTTTTTCGCGACGGGATACGCGATGGCGCAGCCGACGCCGCCGCCAACTACCGCGACCTTCTTCAACCCTTCCAGGTGAGAAGGCTCGCCAAGCGGCCCGACGAAATCCTGGATGCAGTCGCCTTCGTTGAGAAGATTCAGCCGCATGGTCGTCCCGCCCACGATCTGGAAAATGATCGTGACGGTGCCGCGCGTGCGGTCGTAATCGGCCACGGTGAGCGGGATCCGCTCCCCTTCTTCGTCCACGCGCAGAATGATGAACTGGCCGGGCTGCGCCTTCTTGGCAATGAAGGGAGCTTCCACTTCCATCAGCGTCACGGTCGGATTCAACTCTCTCTTTTTCAGAATCTTGTACATAATTTATAACGCTCCAAAAATTCTTTCGCAGATATTTTACATTCCGCCCGCCTTTTTTTCAAGTTTTTTGCGGCGGAAATTCCCATTTTGTTATTAAAAAATTTTATACTTTCTATAAAAAATCACAATAGACGTCTGTCCGCGCCCTCGCGGCTCACTTCGCCTTGCGGGGCACGAGGAGCCCCACGTCGCCGCTCTGCCGCAGGTAGACCGCGCGCACTTCGCCCGTTTCCGCATCCTGGAAAATGTAGAACGTATGCCCCAGCATGTCCAGCTGCTCCACCGCCTCTTCCGTGGTCATGGGCACCAGATCGAACGTCTTCGTCTTGACCAGTTTGCTCGGTTCGATGTCCGCATCCGCAAAGAACATCTGCTTCTCCGCAAAGGCGTCCTTTTTGAGCTTGGATGCGATCTTCGTCTTGTATTTGTAGATCTGCCGCTCGATCCTGGGCAGCACTTCGTCGATGCCGTCGTAAAAATTCTCGGTCGCGGCTTCCGCCCGCACGATGTTGCCCTTATACGAGATCGTGATCTCCGTCTTGACAAATTTGGCTTCCTGCTTCAAAAAGACGGTGCACACCGCGTCGTCATCAAAATACTTTTCCAGACGCCGCACCTTTTTTTGCAGTACGTTTGCAAGTTTTTCGTTCACCTTGTAGTTCTTGCCGTAGATCTCGATATGCATGATTTTCCCTCCTGCAATTTATTTGATCGGCCGAAAGACAAATTTACCGTCTTTGGAATCTACCTGCACTTTCTGCCCGGAGACGATCTTCCCCGCGAGCAACTCCTCGCTCAGCGCGTCTTCGATGCGCTGTTGGATGACGCGGCGGAGCGGTCTGGCCCCGTAAACAGCGTCATACCCTTCCGCAAGGAGCTGTTCTCTGGCCGCGGGCGTGATGCTGATCTCGATCTCCCGCCTCTTCAGCCTCTCCGCAAGTTTCTCCAGGAACAGGTCGCACACCTTCCCCGCATCCTCGCGCGAAAGTTTGTGGAAGATGATGATCGCGTCCACGCGGTTGAGAAATTCCGGCTTGAACTGTTCTTTGAGCTCTTCTCCGATCTTCTCTTTCATGCGCTCGTACTCTTCTTCGTCCGCGCGCGCGTCTCCGCCCGAAGAGAACCCGAGGCGGCGCATCTCCCCCGCCTTGGCAGCACCCACGTTGGACGTCATGATCACCACGGTGTTTTTGAAACTGACGACACGGCCCTTGCTGTCGGTGAGACGGCCGTCGTCGAGAATCTGCAACAGGACGTTGAACACGTCCGGATGCGCCTTTTCGATCTCATCGAATAAGACGACCGAGTAAGGTTTGCGGCGGATCTTTTCGGTGAGCTGCCCCGCGGCGTCGTCAAACCCGACGTATCCCGGAGGCGCGCCGATGATCTTGCTGACCGAATGCTTTTCCATAAATTCGCTCATGTCCAGACGGATCATCAGCCGCTCGTCCCCGAACAGGGCACCCGCCAGCGCCTTGCAAAGTTCCGTCTTGCCCACGCCCGTAGGACCGACAAAGATAAAGGAACCGATGGGCCTGTTCGGATCTTTCAGCCCGGCGCGCGCGCGTCGGATGGCCTTCGCCACGGCGGAAACCGCCTCGTCCTGGCCGATGACGCGCTTATGCAGTTCCTCTTCCAGATGCAGAAGCCGCGTGCTCTCCTCTTCGGTCAGCTTCACGACGGGGATCCCTGTCCAGCTCGCCACGATCCTGGCAACCTCTTCCGAGCCGATGGTCACGCCGCTCTCGGCGCGGTTCTTTTCCCAGTCGGCGCGCAGCCTTTCGATCTCCTTTTCCGCGGCGCAGATCTTCTCGTACATCTGCTGTGCGGTCAGAAAGTCGTCCTTACGGGCGGCTTTCAGTTTTTCCGTCTTCAGACGCTCGATCTCCTGCTCCTTTTCCTTGATCCCCTGCGGGCCGTTGTAACTGTCCAGACGGGCGCGGCTCGCCGCTTCGTCGATGAGGTCGATCGCCTTATCCGGCAAAAATCTGTCCGTGATATAGCGATCGGACAGGCTGGCGGCGGCCACAATGGCGTCGTCGCTGATGGATACTTTGTGATGCGCTTCGTATTTATCGCGCAGCCCGCGCAGGATCTCGATCGTCTCTTCCACACTCGGCTGCTCCACGTTGACGGGGGTAAACCGACGCTCCAGCGCGGGATCCTTTTCGATGTATTTCCTGTACTCGTCGATGGTGGTGGCGCCGATCGTCTGCAATTCGCCGCGGGCAAGCATGGGTTTGAGGATATTCGCTGCATCCATGCTGTTGTCCGAGCTCGCGCCCGCTCCCACAATGTTGTGGATCTCGTCGATAAACAGGATGATGTTTCCGTTCTTCTGCACCGCGTCGACGATCTCTTTGAGGCGTTCCTCAAAATCGCCGCGGTACTTGGCTCCCGCAAGCATTCCGGGAAGATCCAGCTCGAATACGGTCTTACCGAGGAGCAGATCGGGCACTTCGCCGCGCACGATCGCCTGGGCGAGCCCTTCCACCACGGCGCTCTTGCCGACGCCCGGTTCGCCGATGAGGACGGGATTGTTCTTCGTGCGGCGGGAGAGCACCTGGATGATCTTGTCGATCTCCTTTTTGCGGCCGATCACGGGATCGATCTTGCCCTCTTTCGCCTTCTGCGTAAGGTCGGTGCCGAAGCGCAGCATCTGGCCTTTCGCAGAAGCATGCGCCGGCTCGCCCGCGGGCTGCTGGCGCCGGTAGAGCCCGGAAAACAGGTCCTGTTCCGGCTCCGGTTCGGGCGCCCCCATCTCCTCGTCGAGCGCGTTGATGATGCCGTCGATGTCCGCCCCCAGCCCGCGCAGGTGGCGCACCGCCACCGATTCGTCATCCATCAGAATGGCGAGGAGCATATACTCCGTCCCCACGCTCGCGCCGGCGCCGTCGTGCTCGAACGCGAGCTCGCAGGCCTTTTCAAACATCCCCTTCGTGCGGGGCGTATAGCCGCTCACTTTCAGGCGCTTGTCGAGCGCCCTCACGAATACGACCCGGTAATCGGGTTCTTTCACGCCCGCCTGTCTGAGAATTTTACACGCCTGGCAGTTGGGCACGTTCAGAAGCCCGAACAGAAGATGTTCGCTGCCGATGTAGTTGCTCCCATAGTATTTGGCCGCCTCCGCCGAGAGCTGGAGAGCCTTTTGCAGGTTCGGAGAAAAATATTTTTCAAATTCGTACATGGTCCGTTCTACTCCGTGGTCATGGTCGGACGCGATATGCATCCGAAAAAGTCATGGGCGGGCGCGGTGTGCGCCCAAAAAGTCATGGCTGGGCGCGGTATGCGCCCGTAAAGTCATGCTTGGGCGCGGTGTGCGCCCGTAAAGTCATGCTTGGGCGCGGTGTGCGCCCGTAAAGTCATGCTTGGGCGCGGTGTGCGCCCGTAAAGTCATGGCTGGGCGCGGTGAATGCGCCCGAAAAAATCGCGGCATTTCTGCGCGCGGAAGACGTCGCGCTCGAAGGGTTCGAGCGTCTCGTCGAGAAGAATATCGAGATTGGAAGGCCGCACGCTCGCGATAAAGTCATCGACGGCGCTGAAATCTTCCGTTTCCAGAAAGCCGAGCGCGATCCCCAGCTTTACGTCGGACACGAGCCGCAGAAATTCGCGGAAGGAGAGCTTTTCGCAGTTGCACAGGATCCCGTACGCGCGGCAGCAGGCATCCTTGACGTCGGAAGGGCGGGCGGAAACCAGCTCCTTGCGTGCGATCGCCTCAAAGTTGACGATCTCCAGCACCGTGCGCTGGACCTTGGAAAGGATCTCGTCCTCCCTGTCACCCAGCGTGACTTCGTTGCTGACCTGGTACATATACCCCTCCGCCGCGCTCCCCTCGCCGTACACGCCGCGCACGGCGTGACCCAAGTCGGAAATGGTGCGGATGAGCTTGTTCATCTTCTTCCTGCGCGTCAGGCCCGGCAGAAAGAGCATGACCGACGCCCGCAGTCCCGTACCCAGATTGGTGGGACAGGCGGTCAGATAGCCCAACTGCGGATCGAATGCAAAGCGCAGTCGCCTGGAAAGTCCGTCGTCCACGGCCGAGATCTTGAAATAGGCATACGGTAGGTTCAGTCCCTTCACGATATACTGTTCGCGAAGGTGATCTTCTTCGTTGATCATGACGGAATATTTGCCGCGGCGGACATCGTCCTCCCCGCCCGTCACGACGGAATAGCGACTGCCGAATGCGGCTTCTTCCGACTCATCGGCGATCAGCGCCGCGCCCGAAAGTTTGTTCTGCGCCAGTTTCGGACTGATCAGATGATCGTCGCAGAGAGATTGCGCCACGGTATCGGAGATCACGCCCATCCAGCTGAGACGGAAACTGCGCACGCTGCTCGCCGCCTCGAAGACGGAACGCACGATCTGCCGCGCCGCGCGCACGTCGGTCAGCTTATTCGGAAAAGGATAGTCGGCCAGGTTGCGCGCCAGGCGCACGCGCGAAGAAATGACCGTGCTCTCGATGTTATTCACCGCTCGCCTCCCCGCCGTTCTCGATCATCCTGCTTATATCGCGGATGTCGCGATTGAGCTTGTCTGCATCCTGCATGCGCTTTTCGCGGATGGCGCGCTCCAGTTCGCCGCGCAGCCTCTTCTGCTCCTGCAAAAGCTCGAAAAGCGTTCCGTCGCCGAGCGGATGCTTGCCCGTATGCTTCGTCCTCCCGTGTATTTTGCGTATCACGGGCATGAGCTTTTCGCGGAATGTTTCGTAACACGCCGCACATCCCACGAGGCCCGTTTGCAGATACTCTTCATACGTCGTGCCGCAAACGGGGCAGACGAGCGCCTCCTCTTCCGCAGGCACGGCGTCCGGTGAAAGTCCCGCAAACTCCAACGCCCCGCCCAAACGCTCGAAACAGGCGTCGCATAGTCCTTGCGTATGTTCGCCGTCCGGAAAATGTACGGCAGGATTTTTGTGGCAGTTATAACAAAGCATCGCGTTCGATCGGGCACTCCTTTCCGCCGTAAAGGGCGCACTCCGGCGCCGAAAACAGCTCCTTTCGCTACAATTATACCACCGAAAGCGGGCGTTGTAAACTCTTTTTCCCAAATCGCCGCTCTTTTTGCGCCCCTTCCCTCCGAACGGCGCGAAAAACCATCAAAGGAGGACAGGCCCCGCCTTTGGCGATCACAGATAATCTTCCCGCCGCAGGCGCTGGCGAACCTTTTCGATCGCGCGCTTTTCGATGCGGGAGATATAGGAGCGGGAGATTTTCAGAAAGGCCGCCACCTCCCGCTGCGGCATGGGCGCGCCGCTTTTCAGGCCGTAGCGCAGGCAGAGCACCGTATATTCCCGTTCACAGAGAGTGTCTTCGAGCAGGAGCATAAATTTTTCCTTGACAAGGCGGGACTCCACCGTCTTGAACACCCCCTCCTCCTTTTCAAAGAGAATGTCCATGAGCGTAAGCTCGTTCCCCTCCTTATCCACCCCCACGGGATCGGCAAGATAGACGTTGTTCTTATGCTTTTTATTGCTTCTTATAAACATGAGGATCTCGTTTTCGATGCACCTGGCCGTATAGGTGGCAAGCTGCGTTCCGCGCCCCGGCTGATAGGTATTGATCGCCTTGATCAGCCCGATGCTCCCCACCGAGATGAGATCGTCTGTCTCCGCTGCGCCGTTGTATTTTTTTACGATATGCGCAACCAGCCGCATATTGTGTCGCACGAGCGTGTCCTTGGCCGCCTTATCCCCTTCGCGCGCAAGCCTGAGACAGCGCGACTCCTCTTCGGGCGAAAGCGGTTTGGGAAAGGAGCCCTTTCCGCCGACGGCGGAAGTAAAAAACAGAAGTTTGCCGACGATCAGCCGCAAAAACTCAAAAAACATGCGCGATACCCCCATATGGTCCCGCCCCCCGGCGGGGCAAAAGAGGTCTATCGACCGCTTTTCCCGCCCTTTGGCAGGGTGTATCGCTAATATATGTTTTTTTCGGCTTGTTCCATTCCGCAAAATGCAAAAGCTGTTTGCAAGACGCCGAAAAGGCGTGCCGGAAGGCGCGCCTTTTCAAAAACCGATTTCAGAAAATTTTTTCAGAAATACTGATACGTATCTCTATTTATCGTCCATAAACCGCTTGACCGCGGCATACGTCTCCGCGCTGATGAGATGCTCCATACGGCAGGCATCCGCCTCGGCATGTTTCTTTTCCACCCCGAGCCGCACCAGAAAATCGGTGAGAAGGCGGTGTTTTCCGTACACTTCGTCGGCGTAGGTGCGGCCCCGTTCGGTGAGATAGATATGCTTCGCGACAAAAGTGACGTATCCCTTCTGTTCCAGAAGGCGCATCGCCTTGGTCACGGCAGGCTTGGACACGCCCAGCTCGCGCGCAACATTGACGGAATGCACGTCCTGCCCGCCCGCCGAAAGGCGCAGGATGGTTTCCAGATAATCTTCTCCCGATTCGTTGTCGATCATACCTGCCCTCCTCTCTTATTTTTCTCGCGTTTCCGAACGGAGCAGTACTTCGCTGTCCGCCGTCTTTTTCAGAAGCCGCGTGAGTTCTGCGATGTCCTTTTCGCCCAGCACATCCACATAGAGATCGAAATACCGCACGATATAGTCGTATTTCTCCTCGCAGTAGCGGCGCCCCTGCTCAGTGAGACAGACGTCCATTTTGCGGCGGTCATCCGCCGCTATGTTCATTTCCACAAACTTTTTTCTGCGCAGTGCGCGCAGGATGTTGGCGGCGCGGGCGCGGCTCACGCGCAGATTTTCACTGATCTGCGAGGGCGTGACTGCCCCTTCGCAGCCGGAAAGATAGTACAGGGCCGCCAGCTCGCCTTCGATAAATTCGCGCAGGCTGACCATCAGATCCAGTTTGTTCAGGCGCCAAAGCTGCTGCATGAGCGCTTCGCGCAATTCCGATTTTTCCATTTGACTTCTCTCCTCCCATGCCTTCCTGCTCCGGCAAACTCCGCCGGATTCATACTTCGGAAAGCCGATTCATTCGTTGGATTTGAGCGATTCCGCCATGTCGATACGGTACAGCTTGATCAGCATGAACGCGTACACGATCACGGCAAAGGCCGCCGTGAGAAGAAACGCCCACAAATAACTCAGCCCACCGATCGCTCTGCCGAACATCATCGTGACGCTGCTCACTCGCGATATGATGAACATATGCAGGAAAAACCCGAGTGCCAGGCCGAGCAGCGAGCCCACGATCGTAAGAATGGCGCTTTCGCGGTAGATATATCCTGCTACTTCGCCCTTTCGATATCCCAGAACGCGCAGCGTGGCGATCTCCCTGCGCCGCTCGTCGATATTGATGTTGGTGAGGTTATACAGCACGATGGCCGCCAATCCGCCCGCACAGACCACGAGCACCGCGATCACAAGCCCCATCGTCGATTCCAGCCCCGCGAACATCTCTTTGTCCGTACTCACAAAATCGACCGAAGTGACCGACGAATCGTTCAGAAGCGTTTTACTGATTTCGTCCACATCCTTTTCCGAAACGCCCGATTTCACAAGAAGGGTGTTGCCTTCGACTGCGCCGAACAGTTTTTCGTATGCGGCCCGGCTCATATATGTGCCGGTGCCCGTATAGTTCTCACACACGCCGTACACGACGAGACGGGCGCTGTGCAGCCCCGTGCGGAATGTGATGACGTCGCCCGCGGAGACATCATAGACGGAAGCAATGTTTTCCGGCAATACGATCGCACCCTCCGCGCCTTCCGGCAAGGCATAGCCCTCCGCGTCGGCCGCCGTTATATCTATTATAGCAGAATTTTTCCGCTCATGCAAGGAAATAAACCGACCAAACTGCGCTGCGTCTTCCACCAGATACAGATCGACGTTTTCCCCGCCATTTTCAAAGACGAGGCTCCCGCTCTCGCTGTACACGGCAATATAACGCTCACCCACCCCTTCGTCCGAGCCGATAAAGTCGCGCAGGGCACCTTCGGAGGGAAGCTCGCCGCTGTATCCCACGGCACAGTCATACAGGATGACCTTGTTGTATTGCAGGTCGCTCGCCGCCGCAACCGAATCGTTCAGCCCGAACCCCGTCAGGATCAGGGCCGTACAGCCCATGACGGAGATGATCGTCAGGAGCATATTCTTTTTATAACGGAAAATGTTGCGGACAGTGGCTTTCCACTTAAATTTAAGAGGTTTCCACAAAAAGCCGACCCGCTCCAACAAAATGCGCTTGCCCGCTTTGGGCGCCTTGGGCTGCATGAGCGTGGAAGGTTTTTCACGCAAAGAAGAACGACAGGTAAGCCAGGTAACGAGCATCATGCCCGCGATCGCCACCCCGAACACCGCCAGCGCGAGCCAAGGACTGAACCCCAGCGAAAGGGCGGGAAGCTGGTACATCGTGCTGTAGGCCTGCCAGAAGATGGAAGGAAGCAGGCTGAACCCGAACAGCACCCCCGCCACACAGCCGATGAGCGTGGCGACAAGGCAGTAGATGAGATATTTCGACATGATGCGACCGTTGCTGTAACCGAGCGCCTTGAAGGTGCCGATCTGCATGCGGTCTTCTTCGACCATGCGCGTCATCGAGGTGAGCGCGACGAGCGCCGCTACCACAATGAAGAAGACAGGGAAAACGCCCGCAATCTGCTCGACTTTATCCACGTTCATTTCGTAGCTTATATAGCTTATATTGGAGTCGGCCCTTCCGAGCAGCATCCACTGCGCATCGGAAAGGGTCTTTCCGCCGAGCATTTGCGAAAGAAGCGGGTTTTCACGCAGCGAGTCGAGCGCCTGCGCAAAGGCGGCGCTGCGCTCCTCGCCCAACCCTTCGAGCCTGTCTGCGGTCTTTCCCACAAACTCTTCATACCGATCACTGAAACGGACATACTCCGCCGTATCCGTCAGACCGACCCAACAGTCGGTATAGGCGATCTTTTCTTCGCCCAACGCGGCATTCAGCAATCCGATCATGCTCAGATTGCCCGGCGCCTGCAGCTGTGTGAGATCTTCATAGACCGTGCCGTGCGGCGTAAACAAGACCGTTTCTACCACTCCTGAACCGAGCGTGGTGATCTCTCGTCCGTCCAGGTAATAGTAATCGGGCGATGTCACGATGCCGACAACGCGAACCTGTTCCGCCGCATAGATGTCGCCGTAGGTGGACGTCTCCGCATCGAGCGTGAGCACGTCGCCCACCCCGATCTTCGCAAATTTATTCGTGGAACGGATCGCCACGACCTCAGCAATGCCATCCTTTACTTTCCCGGACGGCCAATCCCCTTCCACAAGGGTGAGACGGTTGAGCGAGCTCTCTTCCACGGACGGAAGCGCGACGATACGCCCGATCAGATCGCCGTCTGCCCGCGAAAGCGCGACGTCCGTCGAAATGACCGCCTCTGTCTTATCGACCCCCTCCGTCGAGGAAACGGCCGACACGTCTTCGGCGGTGAGGCCGTACGTTCCCTTCACGTCGATGTCATAGGCGGCATTCTCGATATAATAATCGCTCATGGTGTTGCGCATGTCCGGTGTGGCCTGCATGATGCCGATCAGAAAGCCAACGCCGAGCGCGACGATTGCCATGATCGCCAGAAAACGCCCGAATCCCGTCTTAAATTCTTTGACAATGGTTTTGGTAAATTTTTTCATGCCGCACCTCCCCGGCCGCATCCCCGCCCCGCGGCGGAATGCCAGCCGGACGCTCGCCGTATTTTGCTTTTGCCTCGTCCTTGATTTGGCTTTGCCTCGTCCTTAATTCGGCTTTGCCATATATCTTTCCGTATGGCAACTTGTTTCCTGTTGAACGGCTTTATTCCTCCGCCATTCCCGTAAGCGCTGCCGCCGTCTGCAATTCTTGTGCGATGCCGCTTGCCGTTTCGATTCTCGCCCGCTGCGGCCGCCTATGCTGTATGGATGTAGTAGTCTGCAGAACAGCGAACACGCTGAGTATTTTTGCATGAAACGATGCCCCGTCCGAATCTTACCACTCGATGGTCGAAACGTCTGCCGGGTGCGCGTTGCGCTCTTCGGAATGCACTTTGCCGTTCTTGATCCCGATCACATGGTCGGCCATCTGCGTGATCGCCTGGTTATGCGTGATGACGATGACTGTCTTGTTCTGCTCTCGGCAGATGTCCTGCAAAAGTTTGAGAATGCTCTTTCCCGTCTCATAGTCGAGCGCACCCGTAGGCTCGTCGCAGAGAAGAAGCTTGGGATTTTTGGCAATCGCCCGCGCGATGGATACGCGCTGCTGTTCGCCGCCCGACAGCTGCGCAGGGAAATTGTCCATACGCGCACCCAGCCCCACATTTTTCAGCGTTTCTTCCGCGTCCAGCGGATTGGGGCAGATCTCGGAAGCAATCTCCACATTCTCTTTCGCCGTCAGATTCTGGATCAGATTGTAAAACTGAAAGACAAAACCCACGTCATACCGGCGATAATCGGTCAACTGTCTCTCGTTGAAGGAACTCACCAGCTTTCCGTCCACCTCGATCTTTCCGTCCGTGACCGTGTCCATGCCGCCAAGCATATTCAGCACCGTCGTCTTGCCCGCACCGCTTGGCCCGACTATGACGCAGAACTCCCCTTTCTCAATGGAAAATGTCACGCCGTCTGCCGCACGGATCTGTGTCGTCCCCATCGTATATACCTTGTTTACGTCCCGGAATTCTACAAAACTCATGGATGCCTCCGCTGTAACAGAAAGTCACTTTCCCACACAATGTGTAATGAAAAAATATGACAATACTGTAAATAGTTTTTATTGATAATCAATTTTGGCATCATTATACTCCATTTATATGAAAATGTCAATGCCGGCGTGTAAAAAATATGTGAAAAAATTCTGCGCAAAAAAACGCAGGGTTTTCCTCTGCGCTCTCATCCATAAAAACATATTCTGTCGAATTCTTTTGCCCGGACAGAACCGTTCATCTTCTACCCTGTTGACGAAATCTTCCGACCAAGCTTATTCTACCCTGTTGACGAAATCTTCCGACCAAGCTTATCCTACCCTATTGACGGAATATTTCGATCTCACTTATCCTATATGCATTGCCCACTGCAAAATCTGCGGCTGTATTCATTCCACGCCAGTTCAGCATCATTCACAGCGTAATTTTTCGGCGGCCTGTCCTGCAAAAATTTATCAGCATCATTTTCCTATTAAATTTTCGTGTCGATTCCCGGGGAAATTTTCATCGCCCTTCCGACAGGTAGTCAGACCGATCGATCGGAAACTCCAGACTCTGGTGATAGACGACCGCGATTCCTGCCGATTTAGTCCTCGCGCCCGATCCCCCTCGCCCGCATACAGACATGCTTGTTCACCCGCCAATACAGGACAGACGCAAGCACGCACAGGACGATATCTTTCGGAAAATACAGGAAATTATACAAGACGGCCGCCTGCCATACCGCGCCGTTATGCATGTAGAATTTCCATATTATTAAGAAATAAGGAACGCCGATCAGATAGTTTGCCAAGACGCCTGCACACGCCGCCAAAGCCGCGCGCCGCCAGGATATTTTTTCTTTACAAAAGACCCCCGCGACAAAAGCTGCAGCGGCAAAGCCGACAATGTAACCGAATGTAAGCTGCACCACATAGGCAAAACCGCCTCCGCCCGAAAAGACAGGCAATCCGATAAGCCCCATGAATATATACACGGCCACGGCGGCCGTCCCGTAGGCGGGACCTAAAAACAATCCCGCCGCGACGGCAACCACCGTCTGAAAAGTAAGCGGCACCGGCGGAAAAGGGATGCTGACAAATGCAGACACGACCATCAGCACCGTAAAGAGGGCGCACTTCGCCAATGCCGCACTCTTGGAAACAGATATTTTCTTACTGTTTATGTCTGACATACTACCTCGAAAAACGGTTATTTTACAATTTTATGGACACTTCTCCTGCCGAAAGGCGTCGCACAGACCCATCTGAAAAACGCACGATCAGGAAACAATTTTCGTCCAGATCCAACACCTCCGCTTCCCCTGAAAGATTACCGGAAACTACCTCAACGTGTCTTCCGATTACAAACGAGCGGCGCTTGTACTCCGAATAAAAAGTCCTCTCCCCGATGCGTTCACAGTAATATTTCAGCCTTTCCAATACAGCCGCCGCGAGCGCCGCGCGGCCGTCCGGCGGATACTCTCCGTCTTCAAAAACAGCGGTCGCCCTCTCCTTCAATGCGGGCGGAAATTCCGTCTTTTTTACATTGATCCCGATCCCCACAACGGCATATGCAACGCCGCCGCTTTCCACGTCAAACGAGGCTTCCGTCAGAATGCCGCAGACCTTTTTTCCGTGTATATAGACATCATTCACCCATTTGATTTCCGCATATTTCCCGGAGACCTTTTCAATCGCTTCACATACCGCGACAGCCGCACATGCAGTGATAAACAGCGATTCCGAAGCGGGAATCTGCGGGCGCAAAATGACACTCATGTAAAGCCCGCTCCCGGCAGGCGAAAAGAACGGGCGCTCGTATCTCCCCCTCCCCCGTCGCTGCTCCTCGGCGATCACCGCCGTCCAGGCGGGCGCACTCGCCGCAAGTTCCTTCGCCGCATCGTTTGTGGAATCCACCCGGCGCAAAACTTTAACAGAAAATCCGCCGTCGAGGAACTTTTCGACCCCTTCCGCGGAAAGAACATCGTTTTCCGGCAGAAGGACATATCCCCTGTTTTTCGCCGAGGCTATCGCATACCCTTCTCTCTTCAAAGAACGTATACACTTCCAGACAGCATTGCGACTGACACCTGCACCAGCCGCCAGCTCCTCACCCGACACGTATTCCCCGCGCCGATCTTCCAATGTGCGTAAAATCCGATTTTTCAGCTCCATACAGCCATTGTACCTTTTTTCTGTTCGATTGTCAACCCTTTTATCATGATAGGTTGACTATTTGGGTTACAAAAATCCGCCCCCTTGGAGAGCGGATTTTAATAATTGGAAAGAAAGCTGAGACCCGACGCCCTGCGGGGAATCAGAACAAAGCATTCCACAGAAAATCAAGAGCGTGCGCGTTTGGCGTAACGCAAAGTTTCGCCTCGCTTTTCAGATCTGAGAGCGTCCTGCAAGGAGTGAACATTTTTCGATGTTATGCTATAGTTCCCTCGCGGTCGACATAAAACACGGTTATGCCTTCGTTTTCAAAACCGAAAGAGCGTCCTGCAAGGAGTGAACATTTTTCGATGTTATGCCGAAGTCCCCTCGCGGTCGACATAAAACACGGTTATGCCTTCGTTTTCAAAACCGAAAGAGCGTCCTGCAAGGAGTGAACATTTTTCAATGTTATGCGGGAAGCCCAACGCGGTCGACATAAAACAGGGTTATGCCTTCGTTTTCAAAACTGATAGAGCGTTCTGCGGGAAGTTAAGGGGTCACACGATTGATGTCTCGAGGGAACATGGAAGCATAGCGGACATTCTTGAAGCCCAAAAGGTGCATCGTGATGCGTTCCAAACCGAGCCCCAGCCCACCGTGCGGCGGCATGCCGTATTTGTGAGCCATGAGATAGCTTTCAAAATCATCCGGATTCATCCCGCGTGCGCGCATTTTGGCGACCTGCTGGTTATAGTCGTGTATCCTCTGCCCGCCCGTGGTGATCTCGATGCCGCGGAAAAGCAGATCGAAACTCAACGTATAATTGGGATCGGCGGGATCGTCCATCGCGTAGAAAGGACGCTTTTCGCTCGGATAATGCGTCACAAACAGGAAATCGGAATCAAACTGCTGTTTCGCCCACTTGCCGAGAAGCTGTTCTTCTTCCGGCTCGAAATCACGATAGTCGGTGATCTTCTTTTTGAACTTGTTCGTGATGATCTCTTTGGCGTCCATAAATTTGACGACCGGAATATCTTTGATCTCAGGAAGATTCGCATTGAGCAGCGCGATCTCCTTAGCATAGTCCTTCTGAAGAAGATCCATGATGTATTTCAGCGCACCCGTCTCCATGTTCATGATATCATAAAAGCTCTCGATAAAGCCCATCTCAAAGTCCATACTGATGTATTCATTGAGATGGCGAGAAGTATCGTGGTGTTCGGCACGGAATACCGGTCCGACCTCGAATACGCGCTCATACACGGGCACGAGCATCTGTTTATAAAACTGCGGGCTCTGCGCAAGAAAGACCTGCTTGCCAAAATAATCGAGCTTGAAGATGTTGGCCCCGCCTTCCGCACCCTGGGCATTGATCTTGGGCGTGCGGATCTCAGTGAAGTTCTGCGAAAACAAAAACTCGCGGAAACCGCGCGCGATCCCTTCCTGGATCTTAAATACCGCACGCTCTTTGGGGTTGCGCAAGGTGATGGGACGCATGTTCAGATTCAGATCGAGCGGGATATTGTCCAGCTGCTTTTTATTGATGACGATCGGCATCATCTCCGCAGGCGTGGAAAGCACTTCGATCGCATGGATCTGCATTTCATAACGATCGTCGCGCGTCTGGTCTTTCACGATCTTGCCCGTGATCTTTACCGCACACCCCTCGACCACCTTCTCGTCCATGCGGTAATCGGAAAATTCGGGCGAATACACACACTGCACTACGTCGCGCGCCGTGCGCACGATCACAAACGCAAAACCAGTCATCTCGCGGATGCGGTGGATCATGCCTTTGAGCACTACGACCTGATCGACATGCGCGGGAAATTCATCGTAGTCCACACACGCCTTTACGATATTGCCATCAATCCTGTCCATAATTCGACCTCTCAAATACTCTTTGGATTCACATATTATTGTACCCGTTTACCCAAAAAAAAGCAAGTAAAAACGGGCATTTCACCTCTTTCCGCCCGAAAGAGTTTGTCCCCCCACATAAAAACCGGAGAACACTCCGCCAGAAACAATATTCTGCTCGTATGCGGAGTCATGGCTGAAAAAGAGTTCTGCCGGAAATTTTGACGATTCGCCAAAGCCGGTGAGTAAGTTATACCGGAACCAGCAAGTTTCGCCCGCAAAAAACAATGCGAAAGAGAAGGCATTCTTACCGTTGTCCTCGCAGAATGTGCGAGGCTCTTCATAAAAAAAGAGGACGAGCGAACCGTCCTCTCTTTCATTAAATTGCACCCGTCTTTTTGAGTTTACGGATCTTGCGTTTGATCGGGAAGCACCAGAAGATCGAGACGAGCCACAAAAGAATGTAGCACGCACCCGACAAAAGGACCGTTCCCACAAAACTTGCGCCGAGCGAAGAGATCATCGCCATCGCCGGATTGCTGCCTCCCACCATACCCGGCACAATCGCCAGGGCAAGGGTAGGCGCCACAAAGAAGAGCATGCAAGGCAGGAAGCCGAATAGCTTCACGTACCACATGGCCACCTTTTTGTTCTTTGCAAAGATATGTATAAAAGACAGGAGCGCCAGCATGAACCAGCAGAACGCCGCCAGACCTACCCCGGCAGCCGTGACAGCCACAAAGACCAGCTTGACCGTAGATACGGTATTATCGTCCAGATTGTCAGCCGCCGAAAAAATCGTATCCAGAGGGTTTTGCGAGCTTCCTTCACCCGAGCCGCCGGACATCGTCGTGATGACGCTGTAAAAACTGAACTCTCCGTCTTTGGTTCCGTTGTCCACGATGGTATTGAATATATCGCTCGCCTGTGTGAGCTGGTCGGATGTCAATTCCTTGCCCAACTGTTCGGAAGCAAATTTTTGCGCGAGCGCAGGGAATTGCGCCTTCGCTTCCTCCGTTTGGTTCTCCGACAGAAGGGTCACGACCTGCCCGATCTCCTCCGTGCTGACATTTTCCAGCTGGTCCACATCCACATTTTCGACCGCAGTCGCCACGACCACGGACAGGAACGCAGGCATGATCTGCTTGATCAGACCTTCCAGCGAGGTGCGCGCCTCCGACAAAAGTTCCGTCAGGTAATCGCGGACTGCCTGGTTATCCGCCGCGACGCCCGCAAGGAACATCTCGACGGGATTGACGCGAACATGGAGAGTATAATCGACGTCGCTGAATACATACTGCATCATCTCGACCATCTGTTCATTCTGGTCGGTGGACTCTGTCTGTCCGGACCCGGAATCTGCACTGCCGTCCGAGCCGCCCGTTTCTCCTTCTCCCTGCGACGGGCTCTGCCCGCCCGATGACCCTGCCATGGCCTGTTCCATGACCTGCGATACAAAATCGCCATTGATCCGAACGCTGACGCTGAGCATCGAACCGGCCAGAAGGGATACGACTGCCGTGAGTGCCAGAATAAGGATCACGATGTTGGCCGGCACAAGTTTCTTGTGCAGACGGCGGCTTTGCGCCTGCGGGTCAGGCGCCTGCTGCATGCTTTGCTGTTGCATTTTATTTTTTCTCCTTTTATTTTATAGGCGGAAAAGTCTCCTTTTCCGTTCTTTCCCATATCTTTGCATCTTCACGGAAAAAGCCCACCTCTTTTTCCGCCTCTGTATGGCCCAAAAATACCCGAATTTCTCTCATATCGGTTGCCGCTCTATTGCGGAAGGCAAACCTCGGCGTTGCGATAGACGGTAAAGCGAATGGTAAACCCGCCCGTCTGTTCAGGTGCGCTTTCGCTGACACAGCTCCAATTTTTCAGTGCGTCGAGATCTTCAAAGAAAACTTCCGCCCCGCCGTCTGCGTCCACCTTGGTGACGATCGCTTCCGAACAGTAAGGCAAAAGCGTTCTGTAAAGCATGGCACCGCCGACAACAAACACGTCGTCCGGCGGATACTTTGCGATCTCCGCAAAGAGCGCAGGCAGCGACTGCACCACCGTGCAATCCTCGCGCGCCTCGCCGCCCGGCCATAGCACAATATTTATACGGTTTTTCAAAGGCTTCCCGCCCGGGAAAGACAGGAGCGTATTGCTCCCCATCACCACGACCTTCCCCAAGGTCGTTTCGCGAAAATGCTTCATGTCCGCAGGGAGCGAAAACAGGAGATCATTCTTTTTCCCGATACCCCAGTTTTTGTCCACAACGACGATTGTCTTCATGATTTCCTCCATTTTTAGCCGTTTATATCTGGCATAGTACTTCGTTTTTATAGATTTTCTTAAATTGCGACGGGAATTTTATCGTGAAATTCGTTATATCGATAGTTTTCGAGCGTAAAGCTTTCTTTGGTGAAGCGGTAAAAATCCGTGATGCTTTCGTCCACTTTCAGCGTGGGCGCCGGATACTGCGGGTTGGCCAGAATCTTTTCCACGAGAGGAACGTGACGGTCGTAGATGTGCGCATCCGCAACGACGTGCACGAGCTCCCCTGCCTCCAAGCCACTCGCCCGTGCAAACATCATCAGGAGAATGCTGTACTGCACGACGTTCCAGTTACTCGCAGCCAGCATATCCTGGCTGCGCTGGTTGAGTATGCCGTTGAGCGTGTTTCCAGTGACGTTGAACGTCATCGAATAGGCACACGGGTACAGGTGCATGTCTTTAAGGTCTGCCACATTGTACATATGTGCAATGATCCGACGGCTGGCCGGGTTGTTTTTCAAATCGAACAAAACTTTGTCCACCTGGTCGAAACGGCCTTCGGGAAAGTCATACTTTATACCAAGCTGGTATCCGTACGCCTTGCCGATCGACCCGCTCGCGTCTGCCCAGCTGTCCCAGATGTGCGAAGAAAGGTCGTGGATGTTATTGCTCTTCTTCTGCCAGATCCACAGAATCTCGTCGATCGCCGATTTCAGATAGGTGCGGCGGATGGTCAGAATGGGGAACTCTTCGCGCAAATCGTAGCGCGATACCTGCCCGAATTTTTTGATGGTATGGGCAGGCGTCCCGTCTTCCCAGCGCGGACGCACTTCACGGTCGGTATCCCAGGTACCGTTTTCCAGAATATCCCTGCAATTGCGGATAAAGATCTCATCTGCACGGCTCATTCTCTTTCCTCCTTGTCATATCCGATCAGTTCGCCGTTCGCCCCAACCGAAAAATCAAACTGCTCGTTTTTGAAAAAATACAGCTTATCTTTTTCTCCGATCTCGCGCAGCACGCGGCAGGGATTACCCGCCGCGACGACATTGGACGGGATGTCCTTCGTCACGATGCTCCCCGCCCCGATCACCGAATTTTCGCCGACACTCACCCCGGGAAGCACGACCGCTCCCGCTCCGATCCAAACATTTCTCCCGATGTGCACGCTGCGGTTAAACTGCATCCCACGCTCGCGCAGCGCGGGAAGGACAGGGTGTCCCGCCGTGGCAATGACCACATGCGGTGCCAGCATCACGCAATCCCCTACAAAGATATCGGCGTCGTCCACAAACGTGACCCCGAAATTGCCGTAAACATTGTTTCCGACATGTACATGCCGGCATCCGAAATTGCTGTATAGCGGGGGTTCAAAATAACAGTTTTCTCCTATCTCCGCAAACATCTGCCGCAAAAGCTCCGCCCGCCGCTCTGTGTCGTGCGGTCGGGTATGATTGTAGTCATACAGAAGTTCCAGGCAATCCTGCTGTTCCTTCTGAATGTTTTCGTCAGTCGGAAGGTACACAAGACCCCTGTCCATTCTCTCTCGCTCGGTCATTCATTCTCCTTTTTCAGACAAGCTCTAAACATAAAATCTGCCCGGGAGATACTCATTCTCTCCCGTAAAATCGAGTCGTAAATATTCCTTCGCCGCAAACTTTCGGCTGAATGCAAACATACATGAATCGCTCTGCTCCATAAGATCGTCGGCATTTCGCACAAACACCTTGTCCGCCGATCGTCTTGCGATCCGGTCAGTCTTTTCCCTTTCGGCAAGCCACAGACTGAAACCTCATCCGAAATATCGAGCCTGGCGCTATACTGTAAACGAGTTCAGAAATCACCGCACGATCATCGGAATTCGCGCCCCGTTCAACGCACGCGGTACATCGTACGGCGGAGGGCGTTTTCCCAATCCCTGAGCTTTTCCACGCGCCACGCCTCGTCACAGACGGGTCGGAAGGTGCGGCTTTCCCCCACCGCGTCGCGCAGCGATGCGATGTCGGTATAAAAGCCGCTGTACAGCCCCGCCAGGCATGCCGCACCGAATGCGGTGGTTTCCATGACTGCGGGCCGCACGACGGGCACGCCGAGGATATCTGCCTGAAACTGCATGAGGAAGTTGTTTGCGCTCGCACCGCCGTCCGCAGACAACCGCGTGATCGTATGGCGAAGGTCCTGTTCCATGGCATGGACGACGTCAAAGACCTGCAGTGCGATGGATTCGAGCACCGCCCGCACGATGTGCGCGCGCGTCGCGCCGCGCGTGATGCCGCAGAGAAGGCCGCGGCATTCCGGGTCCCAATGCGGTGCGCCCAGCCCCACGAACGCCGGAACAAAGCTCACGCCGCCCGTATCCGGGACGGAAAGAGCAAGCGCTTCCGTCTCCGAGGCCGTAGAGACAAGCCCTAGCCCATCGCGCAGCCATTGTACCGCCGCGCCCGCCACAAACACGCTTCCTTCCAACGCATAGTCCGGCTTCTCCAGCGAAGCCGTCAGCGTAGTGATGAGTCCGTTTTCCGAACAAGCCGCATTCCTGCCCGTATTCGCCAACAGAAAACAGCCTGTGCCGTAAGTGTTTTTCACATCGCCCGGCTGCGTGCAGAACTGCCCGAACAGCGCGCTCTGCTGGTCGCCGACCGCCGCGCAGAGCGGGATCTCTGCCCCGAGGATCTCCGCCGCCGCATGTCCGTAATCCGCACCCGACGCCTTGACCTCGGGCAGCATGGACATGGGTACGCCAAACAGGCGGCAAAGTTCCTCGTCCCATTGCAGGGTATGGATATTGAACAGCATCGTGCGCGAAGCGTTGGTAAAATCGGTGGCATGCACCCTGCCCCGCGTGAGATGCCACAACAGATAGGTGTCGATCGTTCCAAACAGGAGCGCACCTTTCTCCGCGCGCTCGCGCGCGAACGGGACATTGTCGAGAATCCAACGGATCTTGGACGCCGAAAAATAGGCGTCCGGCTGTAATCCCGTGCGCTCATAGATAAATTTCCCATGCCGCGCTTTGAGCGCTTCGCAATACGCCGAAGTGCGGCGGCACTGCCACACGATGGCATTGTAGACGGGTTTGCCCGTGAATTTATCCCAGACCAGGGTGGTTTCCCGCTGGTTGGCGATGCCGATCGCCGCCACTTCGTCGGGAGCGATCCCGCCCGCCTTGAGGGCGCGGCGGAAAGAGTGCAGCTGCGACGAGAGAATCTCCTTCGGGTCGTGTTCCACCCAGCCGGGTTTGGGATAGATCTGCGGAAATTCCGCCTGCGCGGACGCGGCGATCTTCCCCTTCTCGTCAAACAGGATGGTGCGCGAACTGGTCGTGCCCTGATCGAAAGCGGCGACGTATTTGTTCCCCATTTCAGAATGCGTCCTTTTCGAGTTTTTTCCAGCGGCGGGCGATAAAATGCAGGCGAACCCCGGGCGGAAGCAGCCGCGGCACCGTGGCAATGACCCTGTTCCAGAACCCAGGCCGATATACCCGCTTGTTCCTGCACACGGCTGACAGGCTCTTGCGCGCAATGTACGCAGGCGTTTTGGCGGAAAGCTTTCCCCAAAGTCCCTGCCCGCGGATGTCGGCGATCACGTCCGGACGGGTATAAACACCGCCCGGCTCCACGACGGTCACCTTCACATTCCGACCACTCAGTTCGGTGCGAAGAGCATAAAAAAACTGCTCCTCCGCCTTCTTCGTGGCGCTATACAGCGCAAAATACGGCATGGGATAGACCGCCGATATGCTTCCCACCGTCAAAATCTCCAGTAAATCCGTACGATTTTCGAGCACAAATCTGGTCAGCGAAACGGCCGCCTCAAAATTGGTGCGACACTGAAATGTCAGTTTCTCCTGCGTATACTTTTCAAAAGCCTTCTGAATATCCGCTCCCGCCACATTGATCAGGCGCGAAAAACGCAGTCCCCGTTCCGCAATGTACGAAAACATCTCCGCTCGCGCCGCCTCGTCGGTGAGGTCGCAGGCAAAATATTCGATTTTCCGCGTCGGATAACGGGTCTGAAGATGCGTCCGCAATTCTTCCAGACGGGAAGCACTCCTCCCCGTCAGGAACAGGTCCCCTTCCTGCACACAGATATCACAAAATGCTCTGCCGATGCCGCCCGTGGCGCCGCTGATGAACGTGAATCCTTCCTGCGTTTCCATATTGAATTTATTATAACACATTTCCGCATTCTTGTAAAGTTTTGCACCCGACAAAGCGAGCCAAAATTCATTTTGCGCCCCCATATGATTGACAAATCCGCCGCGCCGTCCTATAATAACAGCAGCTTTCAAAATCATCACAAAGGAGCGGCTTCTATGCGCATTCTTGCCATCAACGACATCTCCTGCGTGGGAAAATGTTCTCTCACCGTCGCCCTGCCGATCATATCCGCTTGCGGCGTGACGTGCGATATTTTGCCCACCGCCATTCTCTCCACCCATACGGGCGGATTCACAGGTTATACCTTCCGCGACCTGAGCGAAGATATTCCCGCTATTCTCGATCATTGGAAGAGCTTGGAGCTGCGCTATGACATCATCATCAGCGGTTACCTCGGCAGCATCGCGCAGATCGACATGGTCAAGGGTGTGAAAGACAGCTTTCTGCGCCCGGGCGGCACAATGATCGTCGACCCCGTCATGGGAGATAACGGAAAGCTCTATGCGCATTTTGACGATGCATATGTGGAAGAGATGAAGGGGCTTTGCCGCAAGGCAGACATTCTCGTCCCCAATCTGACCGAAGCCTGTTATCTGACCGGAATCCCCTACAGTGAAGCGATCAAGGGAAACTATGCCGCGGTTTGGCAAGCGCTCAAATCGCTCTGCCCCCGCCCGTCCGTGACCGGCTGCGACGAAAAGATCGGCGGAAAGATGATGAGCACCGTTTACTATTCCGATGACGCGGGAAACATGAAGACCTATTCGACCGAAAAGATCGAAGGCGCATTCCACGGTGCGGGCGACGTATATTCGAGCGCACTCGCCGGAGCACTGGCGCGCGGCACGGACATGGACACCGCCGTGCGGCTTTCCGCAGAGTTCACCACTGCCTCCATCCGCCAGACCAAAAAAGACGGTACGCCCGCCCGCTACGGTCTGAATTCCGAAAGCCAGATGCTCTCTTTTTTGGAAGCGCTTGATAAATCACTGAAAAAATAAGTCCCGCAGGCGTTTCAGAAAGTTTTGTCCCGCCGGAGTTTCGGAAAGTTCTGTCCCTCGGATATTTCAAAAAATTTTTTCCCGCACGGTATTCCGCGAAGTTTCGTCCCTCTATAGTTTCGGAAAATTTAGTCCCGCGCGGCATTCATTTTCCGCATTCGCCCGCAGGAATTTACGAGAAGAGAAACTCGTAAAGCCTTTCCCCCGTTTGGTCAAGCGGCATACCCGTTTCTGTACCACCTTAACAAAAAAAGCACAGGTCTGTTCCTGTGCTTTTTTATTTTTTCAAGAGGGAAGATTCAGTTCGTTGTGTCAGCGATCAGCGTCCTGATCTTCGCGATGAGTTCCTCCGCGCCTGCCATATGGCCGGCCGCATCGGGATGTCCGTTGAAGCCCGTACAGGATACTTTGCGCATGTTCAGATATTCCACTCCGGATACTCCTGCTTCCTGCTGCACACGGCGCACACAGGCGCTCAGTGAGCTGTCGGAGCCCATCATCCCGTAGCACAAGAGGATGGGCGCGTCGGGATTTTGTGCGCGCAAAGCCTGTACAAATGCAATATATCGTCTCACAAACAGATCATACGAACCGTTTCCCTGTCTGATCGCGCTATTGTCGTTCGTGCCGAGATTCACGACGATCACATCCGCCTCATAAGAGGTAAAATCCCATTTGGCGTCCTCTACCCGCGGCGCATACCAATCATACAGTGTGCCCATGTATTCATCCTCGCGCCAGCCCCACTGCGTGACGGGGACGGCCGCCGATATACCCGAATAGCATTGCATGAATGCCTGTGCGCCCAATTGCTGCGCCGCCAAATAGGCGTATGTGACCGTGCCGTCTTCATTGGCCGGGGTATCGCCCTGCAGTCCGTTGACCCCCAGGCCGCACGTAATGGAGTCGCCGTAAAACTCCAGTTTCAACTGCGGTTTTGCCGAGGGAGTAACGAAAACTCCGTCCGTTTCCAACGCTGTCAGGCGTATGGTGCTTTTATCCGCAGAGTTGACCTTAACGGCCCGCACGGTCGTCCTTTCATCAGCATCGCAGTTTTCGGCGAGATTGTAACTTTTCGATCCGACATCCAACGTCAGCTGTGCGGCAACGGGCTCCCCGTTCACATACAACTGCATCCGCGCGTCTGCCTTTTCGGAATACAGCTCGGCTGTAAGCGACTCACCCATAAAGCTGACCTCAAATGCGCTGGCAGTGTTATACAGCGTGACAGACGACTCCTCTATCCCGTTGCGGCCGTAATAGTTGATCAGGTCTGTGTCTGAAACGCGGATCTGTTCATAAGCCTCGTATACGTTCACCGTGAGCCGATTGCTCACGACAGCGCCGCCTTGAATTTCCGCATATACCTCGACACTGCCCGCCGAAAGGCCAGTCAGAATGCCGTCCTCTACGCTCGCGATCGAATCGTCCGTCGTATGCCAGGCAATCTGTTCGGATACCCCCTCTCCATTCAGAGTCAGCGTCTGTACGCTCAGTTCCAGCCGTTCGTCTTTCTTTACACTGTCCGCCTCCGCGCCGATCACAAACACCCAGTGATTCTCCTGGCCCGGCGGTTCCGTCTCTTCGCCCGGTTTACAGGAAACAGCCAGAAATCCTAAGCACACACTGAAAAAGATCGCAAACCCGCAAGTGATAAGTTTTCTCATACATCCTCCCTGCATCATTTCGCCGTTCGGCAAGTTCTGTCAGTACGTCCCTTCCGCATCGAGCAGACGGTCTGAAACTTCTTTCCAACGGGAAACGGCCATACGCTTTTGCAGCTCACGGTAATATTGTCCGTCGTCGATCGGAAGCGCCACCATTTTCCCCGTCCAGGAGGAAAGTTCCATCGCATCCATCAGCTCCACGCTTTTCAGACCTTCTCTGCCGTCGACAAAGAGCTTCTCTCTGCCCAGCAGATACTGCGTAAAATTGCGCAAGATCCCGATATGCTGTAAATTGACGCCATCCGTCTCCACTTTTAAGACGTCGTATTCCGGCGCCAGTTTCCGAAGATTTTCACCCATCCCGCGGCGATTTCGCTCCATCTGCTCCCTGAGAAAATGCAGAGGCCGCACGCTGCCGAGCGGTAAATGCTTGAGCTTTCCGTAATGTATCAATGCAATGCCTTCCTTTTTACTGCTTTTCCTCTATTATAGAAGATAACTTTTACCATGTCAATTGCGTTTTTTTTCATTTAGATTGCATTTCTTACGGTCTGTATAAGACAAATTTGACCAATCACCGACACAGGAGGTAACCGGATATGCCGCAAACGATGCTCATAAGGAGCGACCCCGACAATTATCTTTCCCTGGCAAGAGAGAGTTCGCCCGATTGCGCACAATTTTTTAAGCATTGTCATGACGGGTACGAATTCTTTCTCCTCATACGCGGAAGCATCGACATGCTGACGGAAGAAAAGACATTTGCCCTGCATGAAGGAGATTTCCTCATCATACGGCCGCACGATTATCACATCGCCACATTAAAGGATATGGAAATCTATGACCGGGTCATCGTCAATGCAACGGAAAACTATTTCAGCCGCTGCGGATTGCGAGAGATGCCGACCCTGTTGGCTGACTTGCCGGAACCGTGCTTTACTCTGCGGGAAGACAGCTTTTTGAACGGATGTCTGCAACAGCTCCCTGCCTGGATCCGCGCCATGCCCACCCCGCAAGAACAAGCAAGAATTTTCGATACGGTCTTGTTCGCCATCTATGCAGCCCTTTTGCTCCGCGATACACAGCAGAAACGCAAGGCAGGCTCTCCTCTGCCCCCGCTGATCCAGCAAGCTCTCGAGTTCATCAACATCCATCTGTCCGAAAATTTATCCCTGGATTCGATCGCTGGTAAACTCTTTGTTTCCAAGTCTCATCTTTGCAACTCCTTCAAAAATACCATGGGGATCGGCGTAAAAAAATACATCGACCACAAACGCATCTCCCTTGCAAGATCGCTGATCGCTCACGGTATGCCCATCAAAAAGGTATTCATCCGTTGCGGCTTCAACGACTATACGACTTTTTACCGCATGTATACCAAAATCACGGGTCAGAGCCCTTCCCGAACACAGGAAGATCATCTGAATGCGTAGTCTTTCCCCTTGCCCCGCATCTTTTCCCGGCCGTGCATCGCAGCAATTCTTATTTTCTCCATCCGTTCATGCATCCGCCAGCCGAACCGTTTGCGCGGGCAGAAACTATCTATACCGAGTTCACGACAAAAAAGCGGCGGCCCCGCAAAAGCAGGGGCCGCCGCTTTTTTCCAAATCGATTTCCCTATAAGACGCCTCACAAATTGAGTATTGCGCCTGCGCCGATCTCTATCTCCCTCTTTTGTCCGTTCCGATCGTAAAAGACCGTCGTCTGCTTGCGGGCGCTGTTGTTGACAAGCGCATAGCTGTCACAGTCCGGATAATAACTGCATTCGACCTGCTCGTTCGAAGAAAAAGCACGATACATTTCGTCTTCCTTATGTGCCGCCCAGAACATGGCACGATACAGTATCCGCGCATTCTGTGCGCTGTACGGAAGTCCTGCAATGTAGACCCCTCGGCCCCTGCCGTATCCGTTTGCCGCCAGTTTGACTTCACCCACGTTCACATTGCGCCTGAACCTGTCCGAAAATGTTATGTCCAGCACGTCTGCACCGTCCAGCGCGTACACATTTTTCATGCCTTCGCCGTAATCGATCTCACCCTTCACGTCCGCCGTGATAAAATGTTCCTTCTTTTCAATATTATACTTGTCTTCACTGAGCGTGAAGCCGAGTTCCTTATCCACCCCCATCACGTCGGCGAGCTGAAAGAACCTGCCCCCTTTCCGACAGGCCGCAGGCTCACCCACGCCGATAAATCCGTGCCCTTCATGCACCCAGGCGCGGACAGCTTCCGTGAGCTTTTCATCCGCCCAATATTCACCGCCCGAAAACGCCGTATATGCGTCGCCGACGTTGATGATGACGTCGATATCCTTATCTATTCCCCTTTGCAGAACGTCGTCGAAAGAAATAAATTTCACATCCACGGCCAGGCCGGACAGCGCTTCCAATATCCCCTGGTAGGAATAGATCTGCTGATACCAAAGCTCATGCGCCACCATGTGGCTCTGCCACGAGCGCAAGCTCCCCCACGCATTGAGGATCGCCACCGTCAGTCCGCTGTACGGTTTCCCCTGATTCGCCGTTTCTACGATGCCGCGGAATTCTTCACAGATCTCTCCCGCCCTTCGGACAAATTTCGGAAATTTTGCCGCGAGCGAAAGGTATCCGCCGAACCCCATCCTGTCGAAAGGTTTGCGAAGAAGCGCGCGCCGCGCCGTCGTCCAGTTCCTGTTCAGCTCCGCCACCGCGTTTTCTTCGTTTCCCTCAAAAAAGGTATCGGGGAAAAAGTAGGGCAAAAACCTGCCCTCCCTGTATCTGACGTGCGGAATCTCCGAGAGCATGCGCACCGTCACGCCGCCTCCCACACTGCCGACCACCGCGTCGAGGTCCATATCTTTGAAATATTTGCCGTAAGGTTCCGCACCGATCCAGTCATCCCCCAAAAACATCATCGCTTCTTTGCCATGCGCATGGACGATATCAACGAGCCCTTTCACGGTCGAACTGACTTTACGCTGCACAAAATCCATCCAGTCAAGAAACTTTTTGTCGGAATTGCGGAAGGGACTGTTGTAGTTGCCCGCGCGCACAAAATCTTCCGAACAGAGCGCGTAGCCGTATTCCTTCTCAAACGCGGACAAGAGCGCCGGCGAGGCAGAAAGTCCGTAGCCGAACCAATCGACATACTTTTCTTTACCCTTCTCGTTGAAAATCAGCGAAAACTGATACAGAAAAGTGGTAAAGCGTACGACGTTCGTTTCCGGATGCTGCACGCACCACTCTTCCATGTGCCGCTCTATGTACTTTGCCGTGTGCGGAAAGGCAGGATCGTACATCTTCTGCTTTTCGCACGTCCAGTGGTTGGTGAGGTAGTTATAGATCTGCACGGGATGCCACACTACCTTTGCCATAAAATTGACCGTGTATTCGTGGTAAGGTTGTGCGTCTTTTACGGTGACGCACCCGCTTTTTTCGTCCGCAGACCATTCCTTTGTCTCTCTTTCGGCGGTGCGGTCGAATACCTGCCAGTAGCCGATATTCTCCCAATCGGGTACGATCTGCTCGGGAAGATAGCCGCGCGCAACTTCGATGCGTACGGTATCCCCTTCCGCAAGTGTGCGTCCGCTCATCAGAAAGGTGCGGTGCGTCTCTTCCGGATGCGCTTTTGCCCACGCATTGTCGCCCCGCACGACAAAATAAGTATTATACACCTTATCTGCAAGCTCTGTTACATTTTGGGGAAGTTCCGTTCCGTCGCAGTCGCGCACAGCGTCTGCCCCCCAAAGCCTCGCGATCTCTTTTGTCCCCTCCACAAAACTTTCGTCTGTGGGGATGGTCACTCTTCCTTTTCCCATGACTGTCCTGCCCTTTTCTTTTTTTGGAAACCTTCTGTTTGGTTTCTCGCAACGTAGAGATTATACCATCTATTTACCCACTTTGCAAGGCAATCCGAAAAAAATAAAAAAACCTCGATATTATCGAGGTTTTTTTGGTGAAATTGAATTATCACCCGCTATGATGGTAGCCCCACGGGGACTCGAACCCCGGTTTTCGCCGTGAGAGGGCGACGTCTTAACCGCTTGACCATGAGGCCATATTTGAAAACAGATCCGTCGGATTCCGATGCGCTTTGACCGCTATGCCGTATCTTCTCTTGTAAGCATTGCAACAAAAGTAGTCCGCCGAAACTTGCTTGATAATTATAGCATAAAACCCGCAGATTGGCAAGCCGATTTACTGTATTTTCACAAAATTTTTGTAAAAAAAGATCCGCATGTGCCGCAGAACGAAAAAGTGTTAACCCGCTTCTCGCAGGTGGGTACGCCGCTGTGCCGCATCAGACTTTCCGTTCATAAACAGACCTTGCCTATCGGCACGGACTTACAAGCGCTCCCGTTAAAATATTGTGGATTAAGATAATTCGAACTCCGAACACCGCAGACCATATGCTTTCTTATGCAGGCAGATATCCCGCCGTTGTTTGTAATTCTATTATACTCTTTTCTTCTGAAAATTTCAAGCGTATACGCACAAGTACTATTGTGAAATTTTTCCGCTTCTTCCAGCTGCTATGCTCCGCCCGAAACCATCCGCATCAGCACTCGTAGAGTATGGTGACGGGGCCGTCATTGTACTGTTCGATCTTCATGTCCGCGCCGAATACGCCCGTCCTGACGGGCACACCCTCCTCTTCTAAAAGGCGCGCCGTCCTCTCATAGAGCGGGCGCGCTGTCTCCGGGCGCGCCGCGCCGATAAAGCTGGGACGATTGCCGTGCGTCGCATCCCCGAACAGCGTGAACTGCGAGATAAGAAGAACCTCCCCCTGTACGTCGCGCACAGACAGGTTCATCTTGCCCTGTTCGTCCTCGAAGATGCGCAGCGCCGCGATCTTTTTCGCCATGGCCGCGGCGTTTTTTTCCGTATCCGAGGGTGCCACACCTAAATAGACCGCAAGCCCCCCTTCGATCTCGGCGATAAGCTCCCCGTTCACGCGGAGAGTCGTATGCCGGACACGCTGTATGACCGCTTTCACTTTCTCCTCCCGTAAAAAGAAACGCCGCTGAAAAGCGGCGTTTCTGCCAAAACTGAATTACTTTACGCGCTCCATATATTCGCCCGTGCGGGTATCCACGCGGATCACTTCGCCCTCGTTTACGAACATGGGAACCTGGATCTTGGCGCCCGTTTCCAGCGTCGCCATCTTCGTCGCATTGGTAGCGGTATTGCCGCGCACGCCCGGCTCCGCCTCCACGATCTTCAGCTCCACAAAGTTCTCGCATTCCACCGAGAACGCCGCACCTTTATAGAAACGGACGGTCACGGCGTCATTTTCTTTGATGTATTTGAGCGCATCCTCGACCTGATCATAGTTGAGCGGGGTAAGGTTGAACTCGTCGTCCATAAACCAGTACAACTCGCCGTCGGTATAAGAATAGGTCATCTTTTTCGTCTCGATGTGCGCATTTTCCACCTTTTCGGAAGGGTTGAACGTCTGCTCCAAAACCGCACCCGTCACCACGTTTTTCAGCTTCGTGCGGACAAACGCCGCGCCTTTGCCGGGCTTGACATGCTGAAACTCGACGACAACATACACGTTGCCGTTGTACTCAATGGTAACACCTTTCCTGAAATCTCCTGCTGAAATCATAACTGTTCTCCTTATTTATTACTTCCGGAGCGCCGCTCCCTGTAAATTTTCCAACTCACAAAACCATCAGTTTTTTGTCCGTCTTCATAAACGAAACGGGCCCGCTTTCTTCCAGATGCACGCTGTCTTCGATGCGTATACCGAACTTGTTTTCAAAATAGACGCCCGGCTCGATGGAAAATACCATGCCGCATTCGAGCACGTTGTCGCTGGCCATACTCAGACGGGGATATTCGTGAATGTTGATGCCGATGCCGTGGCCCAGCGAATGGGTAAAGAACTTGTCCAGTCCCTGCTCTTTGAGCTTGTCCCGCGCAAACGCGTCCGCCTGACGCCCGGTCATGCCGGGACGGATCTTATCGGCCGCGATCGTGTGCGCGTCGTAAACGGCATTGTAGGCGCGGACAAATTCCTCGCTGTCCTCCCCTTTCCCGAACAAAAACGTGCGGGTAATATCCGAACAATACCCCTTGTACTTGCAGCCGAAATCGAGAAGCACGGGCATGCCCTTTTTCAGCTTTGTCTGCCCGGCCGCATGGTGGGGCACGGAACTTCCGCTTCCGAAGGCCGCGATCGTTTCAAACGAACGGTCTTCCGCGCCGTATTTTCGCATGAGATATTCGAGCAAGCCTGCCGTCTCGTTCTCCGTCATGCCCTCTTTGAGCATGCCGAGAAGCTCCGTATACGCCTCTTCGGCGATAGCGCAGGCCTTGGCGATGCAGGCGATCTCCTCCTCGCTCTTGACCGACATGGCGCGCGTAAAAGCGGGAGTGCTGTCCGTAAGCCGGAAACGCCGGGCGTGCAGCTTCTCATACAGCGGAAGGGTGACACGCTCGATCGGTACGGCGAGCCGACGGATCTTTTTCCCTTTGATAAAGTCGAGGACGCTCTCCTCCGACTGGGCGATCTCCACGTTGATGTAGGTATCTTTGAGCGCCGCTTTGGCGCCTTCTGCATAGCGGGGGTCGGTAAAAAAAATCGTCTCCTGTGCGTCGGTATATACGAGGCCGAACGAGCTAGGAAAGCCCGTCAGATATGTGCGCAGATCGGAACTGATCGTAAGCATGGCATCCGCTTTCAGTTCGCGAAAGATCTTTCTGGTATTATCCATAGTGATATTTTAGCAAATTTTCGTTTATAAGTCAATTATACCGCCGTATTTTTGCAGAATTGTCCCTGATTTTTACGCCGCAAAAAGGCAGCTTTTATATGGTAGTCTGTTCGTAGATGCGTTTCATCGCCAGAGCGTCCTCCGCCTGTGTTCCGGCCGATTCGCTGACGATATACGGCTCCAGTTTCAGCCGTTTGAGCGCGGCCGCGAGCGGGGCAAAATCCGGGCCGTAAACGGTATCCGCAAACGTCAGATGCCGCACTTCGCCCTTGGCAGAATATTCGATTCTGGAAAAATGAACATGAAAATGTTTCACCCGCTCGTAACCGAGTTCGTCGATCATGTATTCCAGGCGGCGGAGGTAGTCCTGCTCCGTCTTCAGGCTGCCCTGCTCGCGCGCGTTGAGGTGTCCGAAATCGACAGCCGGCAAAAATACGGGATCGATCTTGCAAAAACGCACGACCTCTTCCAGCGTGCCGATCTGCGCCAGTTTTCCCATCGTTTCCGGACAGAAATACAGATCCTGCAGGCCGTTTTCATAGATGAGGCCGCACAGCACTTTCAGGCGCTCTTCGGTGAGGCGCACCGCCTCTTCCCGCTCCATCTTCCCCTGCGTGGCGCTGTGAAAGACACACCGCTTCCCGCCCATCCAGCGGAGCACGCGGCCGCTTTCCAACACATAATTGTAGGACTTCTGCACATTCTCCTCTTCCGGATTGGCGAAATTGATGTAATAAGGCGCGTGCACGCTGATCTCCACGCCCGCGGTGCGGAATGCCTCGCCGATGGAGTGGGCCTTCGCCTCCGTCATGCGGACGCCCCGCCCGAACGAATATTCGAAGCAGTCCAACCCCATCGAGCGCACGAACTGCGCCGACTGTTCGGTATGCGCATACCCCTGCGCGTAAAAACTTTCGCTGTTGCCGCTCGGCCCGAATTTGATCATTGTATCTTCTCCAGATCTTTTTTCAGCTGCGCCGCGAGCTCCCCGGCGCTGTGGAATTTTTGTATTTCCCGGATAAAAAAGTCAAAGTATACGGTGAGCTCTTTGCCGTACAGATCCCCTTTGTAGCCCAGAAAGTATGTTTCGAAAATCACCCGCCCGTCTCCGAAAGTGGGCCTGTCTCCGTAGTTGGCGATCCCGCGGTAGACCTTTCTCCCGATTTTCGCCGAAACGGCATACACTCCCTCGCGCAGCGGGTATTTCTGTGCGGAAAGGTGGATGTTCGCGGTGGGAAACCCGATGCGCGAGCCGACGTGCCGCCCCTCCGTGGAGACCTTTCCCTCGATAAAATATCTGCCGCCGAGCAGCTTTTCCAGCGCGGGGATGTCCCCTCTGTCCAGGAGTGCCTTCGCCTCGGCCGAAGCGGCCTTCTCGCCGCCCGGACATACAAGCGGTTCCACATACACGTCGATGCCGTTTTCCTCGCCGAAACGACGCAATTCTTTCGCGCCGCATTCCGCACCCCTGCCATACGTGAAATCCTCTCCGCAGACAAACGCCTTCACGTTCAGCTGCGAAAGGACGTGCTGCAAAAACGCTTCGCCCGAAAGCGAGCGAAAGGCGGGATCGGAAAAGTCGGCGGGATAGACAAAGTCCAGCCCGAGCTTGCGGAAAATCGTGAGCCGCTCTTCATAGACAAAGACCTGTCCGCCGTTTTTGGCGCCCGTAAAGGTCATGATGCCGACGCGCAGTCCCGCGCCCGCCGCGACCTCCTTTGCCCGCGCCGCAAGCGCGCGATGCCCCACGTGCATCGCGTCGAAATAGCCCAGAAGCAGAATGCAGGGCGGCGCATATTTTTGCGTACCGTATGGTATAATTTTCATCTTCAGACCAGTTTGACCCTGGCGCGCGCACTGCCGTTTTCCACCGCGGCAATGCCGTAAAACGCGCCGTCAAAATAGAGTTTGTATTCTCCGTCTTGTGCGCCGCAATCAGCGCGCAGACCGTTTCGCATGCGCTCGGCCGCCTTTCCCTCGAAAGAAAGCGCGGGGAGGGCGAGCACGCTCTCGGGAGCGATGCGGAAGCTTTCCCAGTTCTCTTTCGTCAGCTCATCCGGCGCGACGCTGTTTTCCAGAACAAAGGGGCCGCTCTGTTCCCGTACGAGCGAGGACATCAGGGCGCAGGTGCCGCAAGATGCGGCGATGTCGCGCGCAAGCGAGCGGATATACGTTCCGCCCCCGCAGACGATGCGGAATGCGTAACTCTTTTCGTCGGGGCGGCCCGTCAGAGTGATCGAAAAGATGCGCACACGCTTGGGGGAAAGCTCCACCGCCACACCCTGCCGCGCGAGCTTGTATGCGCGCACGCCGCCGACGCTCTTCGCGCTGTAAGCGGGCGGGACCTGCCCGATCTCCCCCGTAAACCGCGGCAATACCGCGAGGATCTCCCCCTCCGAGGGCACGCGCTCCCCCTCTTGCAGGACTTCCCCCGCGAGGTCGAGCGTGTCGGTACAGACGCCGAAACGGAATACGGCGCGATACACCTTCTCTTTGTCGAGAAGATAGGAAAACAGCCGCGAGGCGTTCCCGTACGCCACGGGCAGAACGCCCGACGCGAGCGGATCGAGCGTGCCCATATGCCCGCACGGCATTCCCGTAACCCGCTTCACGATCGAGACCGCCGCCGCGCTGGAAATACCCGACGGCTTGTTGATGTTGATAAATCCGCTCGTGAATTTCACAAGAACCTCCGTCCTTCCCCTCGCGTTCGGGCTTTGCCGCTTTTATGCAGGCTGCATGCAAGAAATCAAATCACCGGACAAAAACCGAAAAAAGTGCAGATCGTGCAAACATGGTCCTATGGCCCACATCCGGGCAAAACCGAAAAACGTGCAAAACGAAACCCAGGAATGTGGCCGCACAGACCGGCAAGATTTTGAAAGCGCGCGCGAACCGTTTGAAAGCAGACGCGCGGGCAAAAAAATTGAAAATAAGAGAAAGGGCGCCGCCGGCGCCCGCAAAGCGCTTACGTTTCGAGATACTGCGAAACGGTGAAGCGCAGTTTGTCGATCACTTCTTCGAGTGAACCGTTCAGCATACAGCCGCTGGCGAGGATATGCCCGCCGCCGCCGTACGTCGCCGCCACGGCATTCACGTCGGCGCGGCCCTTGGAGCGCAGGGAGATCTTGTAACGCTCGTCTGCCGTTTCCAAAAGACAGGCCGCGACCTCCACCCCGTCGACAGAGAGCGGAAAATCGATGAACCCTTCCGTAAGATCGGAGGTGGCTCTGCACTCTTCCATCTGTCTGCGCGATATGCTGATCACCGCAAAACGGCCGTCGAGCAGATAGCGGATCCCGCTCATCGTCCGCCCGAACAGCAAGGCGCGTGCGGCCGACTGCTTTTTGAACATATTGTACTGGATGCGATGGATATCCGCCCCGCGTGCCATGAGCCTCGCCGCGCACAGAAAGGTGCGTTCGGTGACGTTCTGGTGTGCAAAGTTGCCCGTATCCGAGCTCAGGCCCGTCATCAGATAGTCGGCAGCGGTCGGCGATAGCGGCGTGTCGAAATACTCTGCCAAAAGCGAGACGATCTCGCAGGTCGCCGCACAGTCCTCTACGTAAACGAAATCGCCGAAACGGGAGTTGGAAATATGATGATCGATGTTGAATTTCGGTTTTTTGGCGCGCTCAAACGTCTCGCCGAGCGCCCCCAGCCGATAAACGTCGCTGCAATCGATGGCAATATACGCCTCTTCCGCGCCGGACGGCGCCATGCCCACTTCCCGGAATCCTTCCAGAAAGAAAAACTTTTCGGGAACGGGGCTTTCACAAACCACACTGCAACGCGCGCCGCCGCTTTCCAGAAGCCATTTCAGCCCCATCGCCGCACCCAACGTGTCTCCGTCCGGGCGCATATGACAGAAAATGGCCGCGCTCTTGTACTTCTTCAGTTGTCGGGCGATCTCTTCCAGCGTCAAATTCAGTTCTCCTCGTCTCTCTCTTTGCCTTCCCCATCCGCGGGCTCGTCCTTGTGAATCTGACGGATGAGCCTGTCGATCTTGTCGCCGTATTCCATGGTGCCGTCGCGCAGAAAATGAAGTTCGGGCACGGTGCGCATGCGCATCATCTGCGCCAGTTCGTGGCGGATAAAGCCCGCATTTTCGCAGATGGCGGTAAAGGTGGCCGCGCTTTCCTCCGCGTTCCTGCCGTACACGCTCACCCAGATCTTCGCGTTTTTCAGATCGGGCGAGACGTCCGCCTTGGTGATGCTGACGATGCCACGGATGCGGCCGGTCTTGTCTTTGAGCTTGGTGGAAATGACCTCATACACCGCCTTCTGGTATTCGGCGGAGAGGCGTTCGCCGCGAAGCGATTTCATACTCGCTGCCTCCTTGACTGTCGTTACACCCGCCCGGCCGCAAGCTGTCTTGCCGCTTATGCGGGGATCTCTTCGGTAATGTAGCACTCGATGACGTCGCCGACCTGGATGCCGTCGAAGCCGTCGATGCTGACGCCGCATTCAAAGCCGCCGGATACTTCCTTCACGTCGTCCTTGAAGCGCTTGAGCTGGCGGACGGCGCCCTCCACGATCATCACGTCGTCGCGGTAGATGCGCAGTTTGCCGTTGCGGACGATCTTGCCTTCAGTGACGTAGCAGCCTGCGACCATGCCCACCCCCGTGATGCGGAAGGTCTGCAATACGTCGCACTTGCCCGTCAGCACTTCGCGGTACTTGGGCGCAAGCATGCCCTTGAGCGCCGCCTGGATATCGTCGAGCAGCTCGTAAATGATGCGGTAGGTGCGCACGTCGACGTGGCTCTTTTCCGCGAGCGCCTTCGCCTTGGTGTCCGGACGCACGTTGAATCCCACGATGATCGCGTTGGAAGAATCGGCGAGCATGACGTCCGATTCGTTGATCGCGCCCGCACCGCTGTGCAGGACATTCACGCGTACTTCGTCGTTCGAAAGTTTCAGAAGCGACTGTTTGACCGCCTCGACCGAGCCCTGCACATCGCCCTTGACGATGATGTTGAGGCCCTTGATCTTGCCTTCGGCGATCTTGCCGAACACGTCGTCGAGCGTCACGCGGGTCTGCGATTTCACCATCGACTCGCTCTCTTTGCGCTTGCGCTCGTCCTGTACCTGCTTCATCAGCTTGTCTTCTTCGACGGCGATGATGGAGTCGCCCGCGTTGGGGACCTCTTCCAGGCCGAGCACGGACACGGCCATCGAAGGCCCCGCCGACTTGACCATGCGGCCTTTGTCGTCGAGCATGGCGCGCACGCGGCCGGTAGTCGTGCCGGAGATCACGTTGTCGCCCGTGTGCAGCGTGCCGTTCTGGATGAGCACGGACGCCATGGGGCCCTTGCCCTTATCCAGTTTGGCTTCGATGATGACGCCGCGCGCCATCTTGTTCGGATTGGCTTTCAGTTCTTTGACTTCCGCCACGAGGTTGATCGCGTCGAGAAGTTCCTCGATGCCCGCCCCCGTCTTGGCGGATACGGGTACGACGATCGTGTCGCCGCCCCACTCTTCGGGCACGAGCCCGTTGTTGGTAAGCCCCTGTTTCACCCTGTCGAGATTCGCCTCGGGTTTATCCATCTTGTTCACGGCCACGATGATGGGGACGTCCGCCGCCTTGGCGTGATTGATCGCCTCCACCGTCTGCGGCATGATGCCGTCGTCTGCCGCCACCACGAGCACGACGATATCCGTGACGGATGCGCCGCGCGCACGCATGGCCGTAAAGGCTTCGTGACCGGGGGTATCCAGGAAGGTGATGGTCTTGCCCTTCACTGTCACCGAATAGGCGCCGATGTGCTGGGTGATGCCGCCCGCCTCGCCCGACGTGACGTTCGTGCTGCGGATCTTGTCGAGAAGCGAAGTCTTGCCGTGGTCGACGTGACCCATGACCGTGACGACGGGAGGACGGATGATGGTGTTTTCGTCTCCGCCCGCTTCCATGTTATAAATTTCGTCGAGCGCCTCTTCGGCCGTCTTTTCGGGCTTATATTCCAGCTCGATGCCGAGGTCGGACGCGATATAGGCTGCGGTATCGTAATCGATCGAATCGTTGATCGTCTTGGCGATCCCCTCTTTGAAGAGGCGCTTGGTGATGTCGACTGCCGTGATGCCCAGTTTTTCGCTGAGCACTTTCAGCGGAATGTTCTCCGTCGTGACAACGGCGTGATCGATCTTGATCGTCTGCACCGCCTGTTGTTTCTGCTTCTTCACACGGAGCTTCCTGTACCCGCTCTTATCTTCGTCGAAATCGGATACGGAGACCTGCTGTTTGACGAGCGCGCGCTTGTTCATCGTGCGCTGTTTTTCAACGTAAGGCTTTTCATAGGCCGCCTTCTTCTTGGCGGGCGTCGTGAAAGTCTTCGAAGGTGCGGGAACGGGAGCGGGCGCCGCGGCAAAACGGGGCCCTGCCGGCCTTGCCCCTGCGGGGCGCGAAGAAAGAGGAGGACGCTGCTGCGGGCGCGGAGAAGTAGCGCTCGCGGGGCCTCTCGACGTGCCGCCGGCGGGCGCGGGACGCGTTGCCGCGCCGCGATCGCCGCGGCGGCGATCGGTGTTGATAAACGTCGCCCGCATCTGCTCGCGCATCTTCGGGTCGGCATATTTCGTGCTGATGATCGTGGTGCCGTTTTTCTTTTCCACGACGTTGGCCTGCCCCGGACGGGGTGCAGGCTTTTCCGCAGGTTTCTCTGCGGCAGGTTTTTCCGCGGCCGGCTTTTCAGCAGGCTTTTCCGCGGCAGGCGCCGCCTGTTCTGCGGCAGGTTTTTCCGCAGGCTTTTCGGGCGCGGGGGCCGCGGGCTTTTGCGCGGCAGGCTTTTCCGCAGGCTCTTCGGGTGCGGGGGCCGCAGGCTTTTGCGCAGCGGGCTTTTCTGCCGGCTTTTCGGGCGCGGGTGCCTGCTCGGGCGCGGGGAGCTCTTCCTTCACTTTTGTATGCTCCGCCGCGGGCTGCGGCTTTTCTTCCGCCTTCACTGCGGCGGGCTTGGCCGCGGACTCTTCCGCCGCGGGCTGCGGCTTTTCGGGAGCGGCGGCACTCTTTTCTTCGGGAACAGGCTGTACGGACGCATCCGCTTCGGCGCGCGCAGCCTCTTCGGCCGCACGCTGTTTTGCCGCCGCTTCGTATTCGGAAAGTTTGCGGAGGATATCCCCCACTTTCTTTTCCGTGTTCTGTACGTTTTTCAGCAGTGCGGAAACGCCTTTTTCGCCGAGAAGGGCGTCGATCTCTTCAATATTCTTGTACCTTTTTTCAGCCTCTGCCATGTGCTTACCTGTTGCCTCCCGAATAAGTTGTGAAAATATCGTCTTCAGCCGACAAAATCGCTTTTGCCAATTCTCTGTCTCTCACTGCGACGAGCTTGCAGTTTGCCCTGCCCGTGATCTCCTCCAGCGTCTTTCCCGTCGCAAGGAGCAGCTCGCAGCCCAATTTATTTTTCAGTTTGTATGCTTCGCGCCGGGCATTTTCCGAGGCGGTGCCGCAAAGCAGCAGCAGGTACACCTCTTTATGCAGGTGCGACACCGCGTCGAACCCGCAGGTGAGCTTGCCCGCCCGCACACAAAAACCGACGTACGTTTCCGATTTACTTCTTTGCAAGGAAATCCTCCTCGATCCTGTCGTAGACCGACAGGGGGATATCCGCCGAAAAGGTCTTGTTCAGAAGGCGCGCCTTGCGGAGTTTCCGGATGCATGCCGGGTCGTCGCAGACATAGGCGCCCCGTCCCGCCGCCTTCCCCGAAAAATCGATGAACACGTCCCCTTCCTTGGGCTTGACGACGCGCAGCATCTCCTTTTTCGGCTTCATTTCATGGCAGGCGATGCACATGCGCATCGGGATCTTTTTGACCTTCATGGCTCTTCCTCGCTCGCCGGCACATCACTCCTGTGCGTCCCGGTTCTCCTCTTCCGCAAACTCCGGCTCTTCTTCCCTGCCGATGTTGCGGAGCTCTTCCATCCTGGATGCGGCGCTCTCGCTCTTGACGTCGATCTTCCAGCCCGTCAGCCGCGCCGCAAGCCGTGCATTCTGCCCGTCGCGGCCGATCGCCAGCGACAGCTTGTCGTCGGGCACGACGGCGATCGCCGATTTCTCGTCGATCTGCGTGACCGAGATCACCTTCGCCGGGGAAAGCGCCTTGGCGATGAATTCCAGCGGGTTTTCGCTCCACTGGATGATGTCCACCTTCTCGCCGCCCAGTTCCGCGACTACGGCGTTGACGCGCGAACCCTTGTTGCCCACGCATGCGCCCACGGCGTCTACCTGCGGATCGGTGCTGTAAATGGCCATTTTCGTGCGCTGGCCCGCCTCGCGCGAGATCGCCTTGATCACGACTACGCCCGACTTGATCTCGGGCACTTCCTCTTCGAAAAGCCGCTTCACAAAGCCAGCCGCCGTGCGCGATACGAGCACCTGCGTGCCGCGCCCGCCGCTCTTGATGTTCTTGACGTAAACTTTGATACGGTCGTTGACTTCGTACCTCTCGCCGGGCACCTGGTCCTGCGGGAGCATCACGCCCTCGATCTGTCCTTTGCCCAGTTCGACATACACGTTGCGGGCGTCCACCTTGCGCACCACGCCCGTGAGAAGTTCGTCCTTCTTATCCGAAAATTCGGTGAGGGTGTTGTCCCGCTCGGTTTCGTGCAGCTTTTGCAGGATCACCTGGCGCGCCGTCTGCGCGGCGATGCGCCCGAAATCCTTGGGCGTGAACTCTTCGTAGACAAGATCGCCCGCCTTGTAGCTCTTCTTGATCAGCTGCGCGTCGGCTACGGAGATCTCCTTTTCACGGTCGGTGACCTCGTCCACCGCCGTCTTTACGGTAAAATAACGGATGCTGTTCTTTTCCGGATTGATGCGCACATCCACTTCGCCGGCTCCGCCTTCAAACTGCTTCTTATAGGCGGAAATGAGCGCGCCGCGCAGCGCCTCTATGAACACCTCGCTCTTGATACCCTTTTCCGTTTCGAGATCTGCAAGCGCCTCGAAGAATTCCTTGCTTACCATTGTCTTCTCCTCAAATAATTATCGATTGCAACGATTTTTCCGTGATCCTGTCACCCTTTCGCGGGAACACATTTCCGTTCCCCGCTCTTTTTCGCGCGGATGCGCTCAGTCGAAGTCGATCGCCTGCGATATCTTCACGATCTGGGTGAGGTTGAGCTTAAACACTTCCTCCCCCTTTTCCAGCGTGACGTTCCCGCCCACGGGATCATACCCGCGCAGCACCGCTTCGAAAAATTTCTCGCCCTTGCGGGGCGCATACAGCTTGACTTCCACCTTTTTGTTCATGTTCCGCTCGAAGTCGGACGGCTTGCGGAAAGGTCTGTCCAGCCCCGGACTGCTCACGTTCAGCGTGTACGGCTGGCCGTACGTCGGGTCCAGCTCGTCGAGCACGGGATCGGCGGCGTTATGAAATTTTTCACAGGTGTCCAGATCGATGCCCCCTTCGCGCGGGGTGTCGAGATACACCGTCAGCGAAGGGTTCCGGCCCTGCCGGAACTCGACCGCGTAGATCTCCACGCCGACTTCCTGCGCCACGGCCGCGAGCGCCTGCTCGATCTCCTGCACCGGTTTTACCTTCATGTCTTCCTCCGAAAAATCCTTCACATAAAAAGATTTGAGAGCAGAACCCCACTCTCAATCCCAGCATACAGTATTCAGTATGTCAATTATACCATATCGCTAATTTTTTGGCAAGCATTTTTTCGCTTTAATCAGCTCGATAAATATTTTTGCCGTCGTGTGCGCGTCCGCCCAGGCGCGGTGATGGTTGAAAGAGATCCCGTAGTAATCCGCCAGGGTATTCAGCTTGTAATTGGGCAGAAAAAGCATGCTCTGCGCGAGGGTCATCGTGTCGTACGTCTTGTGCTCGAAAGCGTACTCTTCCTGCTCGGCATAGTAGCGCACGAACTTATAGTCGAACTGCACGTTGTGCCCCACCAGCAGACACCCGTCGCAGAATTTGCAGAAATCGCCGATCACTTCCCCGATCTTGGGCGCGTCTTTGAGCATGTCGTCGGTGATGCCCGTCAGGCGCACGATCTCTTCGTCGAGCTTGCGCTCGGGGTTGACGAGCGTGGTAAACTTTTCGCGGATCTCGCCGTTTTCGATCTTGACCGCGCCGATCTCGGTGATCGCGTCCATCTTCCCGCTCGCGGGAGTATTCACGAGGCCCGTGGTTTCCAGGTCGAAGACCACGAAGGTATTGTTCACGAGGTCGGGCGGAAGGTCGCTCTGTCCGAACAGGCTGAGCTGGTCGTAATCGACGAGCTTTTCCGGAAAGACCTTCGTATAGCGCGCGGGCAGCGCCTTCGAGGGACGCGCTTCGGGCACAAAATCCTGCGGCATCGAGCCGCGGTTGATGTACCGCGCCACAAAGCTGAGCTGATCTTTGTACAGTTCCATCCGCCCCGTGCAGACGATGCGGTCACCCTCTTTCAGCGCGCGGATCTTCTCCTCCGTCTTTTTGCGAGGATAATAGGAAAAGGTCAGCTTGCCCGTCGTGTCCGAAATGGTGAACCGCAGATAGGGCTTGCCTTCCCGCACGACCTCCCCCTTTTCATCCGTCTTCGGCCGCGAGGTGCGCTCCTGGATAAAGAGGATCTCCCCGCAGACGGTCAGCGATTCGCTGGCAAAATCGCAGTCGGCTATGTAGGTGGCCGTCTTGGGCACCTCCGCCTCGTCGATTGCCTCGAAATCGGCGACGGGGAAGGTGCGCGAAGGGCGGTAGTCAAAGGTCTCCTCCGGCTCCTCGTCCTCCTCGTCGCCGCGCTCGGGCTTGACCTTGTCGACGAGCACGCCGCGGAATTTTTTGCAGAAATTCCGCTCGAGCATGCGGACGATCCCGGGGATCAGCCCCTCGTTCTTTTCAAAGAACCCACGCTCGGCGGCGTCTACGCCCAGGCGGAACTCCGCCGTGTCCCCTTCCGTGCTCACCTCGATGTCTTCCTCCGCGATGCACGCGGCCGCGGCGCGGTGGCTTTCGGAAAGGTGCTGCATGATCTTCTTCCGCACGATCTGCGGATCTGCGGAAAGTTTTACGATGCGCACGCCCGTGCGCAGAGTGGCGGGAACCGCTTCGCGCGCAAGCGCGGCCGCCGCCTTTTCGTCCTCTTCGGTATACGGTACATCGGTGACGATGCCGAACACGCAGGAGCGCGCCGACCTGTCCACCGTGATCTTGTTCAGTACGGCGCTGCGGAGCCCCTCCCGCTCGTGCAGCCGCCGCATAAATTCATCCTGTGTCATTTCTCCTCTCCATTTTCATCCAGTCGGCGCGAAAGCTCCGCCAGAAACTCTTCCGCCGCCCGATCCGCGGAAACGGTGCGGACCGGCTCGCCGTATCGGAAGATCACGCACGAACCCTTTCCGCCCGCAATGCCGATGTCACAGTCTTTCGCTTCGCCCGGGCCGTTCACCACACAGCCCATCACCGCCACTTTCAGCCTCTTTTTGCAGCCGAACGTGCGGCGCTCCACCTCCTGCGCCAGCGCCATGCTGTTCCACTCGCACCGACCGCAGGTCGGACATGCGACGACCTCAACAAAATCTTTTTCCAAACCGCACGCGCGCAGAATGCGCTTGGCGGCATAGATCTCTTCCACGGGATCGTCCGTCAGGGAGACGCGGATGGTATCGCCGATGCCGCGCAACAAGAGCGACCCGATACCGATGCTGCTCTTTACGACGCCGCTCTCCTTCGTGCCCGCCTCGGTGACCCCCAGATGCAGCGGATAGTCGGCGCGCGAGTTGAGCAGCGTATACGCCTCCACCGTGAGCGGAACGGAAGACGCCTTGACCGAAATGCAGAGATCGTGTACGCCGTATTTTTCAAAGATCGCGGCATCCGCCAGGGCGCTCTCCACGAGCGCGCGCGCCGAACGGCCGTACTTTTCCAGATACCCCTTTTCGATGCTTCCCGTATTGGAACCGACTCGGACGGGGATGTTGTGCGCCTTCACGCAGTCCGCTACCCTCCGGATCTGCGCCTCGCCCCCCACGTTGCCGGGATTGATGCGCACTTTGTCCGCCCCGCTCTCCACGGCCAGGACGGCGAGTTCCGCCGAAAAATGGATGTCCGCCACCACGGGAAGGGGCGATGCGTCCCGAATCCTGCGGATGGCGCGGGCATCGCGTTCGTCGCGCACGGCGACGCGCACGATCTCACAGCCCGCTTCCGCCAGACGGCGGATCTGCGCGAGCGTCTTTTCCGTGTCACAGGTGGGCGTCGTCGTCATCGACTGGATGCGCACGGGCGCTCCGCCCCCCACCGTGACGCCCCCCACTCGGATCTGTCTGGTCATGCTCCCTCCTCGTTTCAGAAAGATCAAAAAGAAGCCCGCTATTCGGACTTCTCTTCCTTGGATTTTTTGTTCTTCTCTTCCTTCATCATGTCTTCCAGTTCCCGCATGAAAGAAGAGATGTCCGTAAACTGACGGTACACCGACGCGTAGCGCACATACGCGACTTCGTCGATGTCTTTGAGCCCGTCCATCACCATCTCGCCGATGCTCTTGGAAGAGATCTCCTGCTCGAGAGAGTTGTACACCTGCTTTTTGATGTCTTCCACGAGCTTGTCGATCTTGGACATGGACACCGGCCGCTTTTCACACGCCTTGATGATGCCGTTTTTGATCTTGTTCGGGTCGAACGCCTGTCGGTTCCCGCCGTTCTTGATGACGAGCACGGGCGTCGTCTCGATGGTCTCGTAGGTCGTGAACCTCCTCCCGCACTGCATACACTCGCGGCGGCGGCGGATGGTCCTGTCTTCGTCGGTCGATCGGCTGTCGATCACCTTGCTCTCGGTGCAGCCGCAATACATACATCTCATATTTTCAGCTCCGTTTGTCGGCCGCAGCGGCCGTATCGCCTGTTATTTTACCATTTTTTTGGAAAAAAGTAAAGCGCTCGCGCCGCCTTTTGCATCCCTTCCGCCCCTGCGGCAGCATTTTTGTCCGCTAAGAGGGCATCTTTCCGTCCCGAAAGGCATTTTTTATGCATCCAGCATGACAGTATCCAGAAGCTCGCTGCTGCCGATCGCCGCGCCGCCGCCCAGCACGACCGCCATCTGCGGCTCCTCGGCGAGGATCACGTCCAGCTGCAGCGCGCGGGCGAGGTAGTCGTCCAGCCCGATCAGCTGGGCGCCGCCGCCCGAAAGATAGATCCCGCTCCGCCAGACCGAAGCCGAAACTTCCGCAGGAAGTTTGGCAAGGACCATCCCCGCGTACTCGGCGATCTTGTCCGCAAACAGTTTCACGCAGCCGTAAATATCCGAAGAAGACACCGAAACCGAACGCGGTCGGCCGGAGGTGATGTCCCTTCCGTTGACGACAAATTTCTCGTCGTCGTTTCCGTACAGGCTCCCCACGGTGATCTTGAGTTTTTCACTGGTCAGAAGGCCGATCTTCAGATTGTATGACTCGGCGATGCGGTCGATGATCTGGCTGTCGAGGTTCCCGCCGCCGATGTTCAGGCCGATGCCCGCAATGATCCCGTCCAGCGAAAACGCCGCGATATTCGTATTTCCCCCGCCGATGTCCACCACAAAGACGGGGTTGGTTTCGCTGAGCGTGAGCCCCTGCCCGAACGCGGACAGAAAGGGCACTTCCACAAAGCTCACCCCGCCCAGGCCGCAGTCGTCCGCCAGGCGGCGGTACTTGGCAATCAGCCCGCTCTCCGCGCCGCAGGGCACGGAAAACACCGCCTCCGTCCTCTTTGCGCGGGAGCGGTTGATCTCGATCTTCTGCAGAAAATGCGAAAGCATGACGGCCGCCATCTTTTCATTGACGATGTCCGCCTCGAACACGGGCGAAACGATGGTGGTAAACTCCGCCGTTTTGCCGATAAGCTGCTTCGCGTCTTCGCCGATCGCCTTCACCGCCGAAGAACCGGTGGCAACCGCCACGCACGAAGGCTCCGCCAGCACGATGCCGCTGCCGATCTTGAATATTTTGGTGACCGATGAACCCAGGTCTATCGCAAGTTTTATCATTTCAGTATCCCGATCTCTTTCAGGCTCGCCGCGATCGCTTCCCGCGGCAGGCCGACGATGTTGGTATAACTTCCCCTGTATTCGCGCACGAGGCGTGAATCGTCCTGTATCCCGTATGCGCCCGCCTTGTCCATCGGCGAACCGCCCGCCACATATGCGCGGATGAACTCCTCCGACAGCGTATGAAAACAGACTTCCGTCCGACAGGCGCCCTCGATGCGCTTATCCCCCGCCAGCAGGCAATAACCCGTATAGACGCTGTGCGTATTCCCCGAAAGGCCGCGCAGCATCCGGCACGCCTCTTCCGCCGAATGCGGTTTGCCGAGCACCCGCCCGGCAAAGTACACGATCGTGTCCGCACCCAGCACGGCATCCCGCGGAAACCGCGCCCGGACGCTTTCCGCCTTTTGCCGCGCCAGAGACTTTACGATCTCTTCGGGCGGCGCCGACACATCCGGCCGCTCCTCCCCTTCGGGCGGAACGACCCGGAAATTCAGGCCGAGCTGCGCCAGTATTTCTCTTCTGCGCGGCGAGGCGCTGGCAAGGATGAGTTCCATAACACACCGAATGGGGCGCAGTCACTGCGCCCCCGAAACATCCGGCCGGAAAAACCGGCAAACCCTTCCGGCACAAAATGCCGGAAGGGAAATTATTAAAGGATCTCCAGATTTTTGCGGAAGGATTTGCGGAACTCCGCATTCGCCGCGAGCGCGTCGCGGATCTCCAAAGAGGCGTCTCCCTCCACTTCCGTCTTCATGATCACGGAATCACCCAGCACGTCGCAGTTGATGCTGCGGATGCTGCCCGAGCTGCTGCGGTCCAGGCTCTCCGCGATGCGGAGCATCACGCCCAGCTTACGGACGGCTTCGAGGTCTTCTTCCTGCACGATATCGCGGTATTTGAACCAATCGGAGGGAGAGATGTCCTCTTTCTTGTGACAGCCCGCCACAAACGCGGCCAGCACGATCTCGCGGTGCGTAATGCCGTAGAGCGTGGAGTTGAGGATCATATAACAGCTGTGCTTCTGATGATTGTAGAACTTGATGCGGTTACCGCAATCGTGCAGCGCCGCCGCCACCTTGAGGATCTTCAGATACTGGCGGGGGAACTTGTGCAGCACGCGCAGCTGCTTAAACAGCTGAACCGACAGATTCACGACGTGCTCCACATGCTTTTCGTCGCACTCGTAATACTTGACGAGGCTGCTCAGGCTGTAGCCGAGAATATCCGAAATGGGCTTTTCGAGGGTGACGGGCATCGCCTGGTTGAACATGATCCCCTCGCGCAGGCCGGAGCCGCTGATGACGAACCGCTCTACGTTCATGTAGCGGGTGAAGGCGCGCACCACCGCGAGCGCCGCGGGAAGGATGTCCGCACGCCCGGAAGAGAGGCCCTTAATCTTTTTCTTCTTGTCCAGATCGAGTACTTTGATCATATCGTAGATGGATACGAAATCTTCGACGGGCATACTGTAATTGTGCACCGTGTCGAGCGGATATTTGCGCACCATCTTGCTGATCTTGAATATGTTGCGGAAGGACCCGCCCACGCCGATCATCTGCGCGTCGGGATCCACGTTGGCGAGCCAGTCGATGCCGGAAAGCTGCTGGGTGAAAAATTCTTCCACTTTATCCGTCTGCTCTTCGGGAGAAAGCCCGTCGTCCTTGAAAAGGTCCGTCAGGGTCACCGCACCGAACGGGAGGGTGACATAGTTGAGCATGTTGCGGCGGTTGTAATAGACGATCTTCGTGCTGCCGCCGCCGATCTCGAGAATGAGCCCCTTGGGGATATCCATCGAGTTGATCACGCCGCGATAGACGAGCGTCGCCTCCTCTTCCTCGCTGAGCACGCGCACTTTGATGCCGCACGTCGCCTGGATCTCGTCGAGAAAACTGCGCTGATTCTTGGCGCGGCGCACCGCGGCGGTCGCCACGGCGATGATGCGGTCTACCTTGCTCGCATCGGCGAGCTTTTTGAACATTTTCAGCGTCTTGATCGTCTCCGCCACACGCTGCGGTTTGAGAAAACCGTCCCTCTCCATGTCCTGCCCGAGCCGTACACTCTCCTTCAGCTCGTCCACAACCATAAAATGGCCTTCGCCGAACAATTCCACGATGACCAATCGCGCGGAATTCGAACCCAGATCAATAATACCGATCTTTTCCATGTTTGCTACCTCTGATGTCAAGATGTCTTCTGTCCGTCTCTCTAATGCCCTCGGCATTATATTATAACAGAATATTTTACTATACCGCCAATATTATAACATTGAATCTGCATTTTGTATATACCTTTCGCAAGATTTTGTGCATTTTTTTTGTAAAATTTTTACAATTTTACGCATTTGAGCGGCTTTTTCAACCTTTTTGATAATTATTAACTCTTTATATAAATTTATACACAATTTATGACGAAAATGAGGACTTTTTTTGCTGTACAAAGTGCACAAAAGAATTCATAGGGCGAATCGGAACAAACGTCCCGATCAAAAAAGGGGCGGCCGGAAGGCTGCCCCTTTTCTGATCGTTTTTTTACTTATGCGCGGTCTTCGCGACGGTCGGTGAAGCGCAGAATGCCACCCGCAAACACGGTGGACACGATCAGCCAGATCGCCGCAAGCGCAATGAGAACGTACACGATGATCGCCCCTACCGAACGGCTTCCCTGGAAGATCGCCTGCACCAGATTGAAATCGAAGATGCCGTACAGCCCCCAGTTCACTGCCCCGAGAAGGACAAGAATATACGAAACAAGATTCGCTATAAACATGTTTCTTACCTCCTGCTCCTATTATGCGCGTCTTTCGCTTTTTTTTGCACGCAGCCCCCTTTTCTGCGGGGGGGAAATTTTCTCCTTCCGCCATTTTCCGCCATCCGCCCCTTCTCCGCACCGAAAAAAACTTGCATCCGAAAGAAAAAAGCCTTTCCGCCGGTTACGGAAAGGCTTTTTTCTGCCGCCGCGCAAAAGAAATTTGCGCGGCGGCAGAAGAAAGATGAGGTCATTTCTTTTTGAACAGGATCCTGTGGCAGCTGTCGCATTCGATGAATTTTCCGCCCGACAGCTTGTCGATCTCGGCGATGGAGAGCTCCATGCCGCACTGCGGGCAGCGTTTGTCCGCCACGGCGCAGACGACGGGGAACAGCTTTTCCTTGCGCTTGGCGCCGTATTTGGCCAAAACGTCCGCCGGCACCTTTTCCGCCAGTTTTTTCAACTCCGCTTCGATGGCCGCGATCTCCGCTTCGTGCGATTTTTTCACCTGCGCATATTTTTCTTTGTATTCTTTGTACTGGCGCTGCATGGCGATCGTCTGCTTCTTGGCCGACTTGTATTCCCTGGAAGCCGCCTCGATCTGGGAAGCCAGCTTGTTGATCTCCGCGCGCAGCCCCTTGAGGGAATCGGCGATCTGCGAAGCGTTGCGCCTGTAAAAGGCGACCTCGCCTCCCTGCTCCCCGATCATCTCGTCGAGATTGTCGTAATCTTTGAGCGTATCGGCCAGCTCTTCAAATTTCTTGGTAAGCAGATCAAAGACGTGTTTCAGCTCCACCGCTTTGGCTTCGAGCGCATCCAGCTTCTCGGGCGCCTTTTCCATGAATTTGCGCGCCGCCATATACTTTTTTCTCTCGTCCGTGGCGGCGATCTCCTGTTCCACCGCGCGGAGTTTTCCGTCCTCTTCCTGGTACCTGAGCAATTCTTCTATCATGATTTACCTCCCTCTCAAAGCAGGCCGGCGTCCTCCCAATATGCGCAGGGAACGCCCAGCTTTCCGCTAAGATGCTGATATATTTTTTTGAATCCGTAATTTTCGCTCGCGTAGTGGGTGAGCTGGATCAGCTTCAGCCCCGCTTCGCGCGCGTCGCAAATGATGTTGTGTTTGATGTCCGATGAGACGATGACGTCCGCACCCGCCTCGCGCGCATGGCGCACGGCGCCCTCGTCGGCACCCGCCCCGCAGAAGGAAGCCGCCCGCCTGACCGGGCTTTCCGCCTCCCCGTACACGAATGCACGGCGGGCACCCAGCTCCTTTTTCAGGCGCTCCGCAAATTCGGAAAGCGTCTGTTCGCGCACGTCGTAGATGCGGCCGTAGCCCGCATTTTCCAGCGGCTCGCAGATCCGCACTTCCCCTTCCGCGCCCGCCGCACGCGCGAGGCTCTCGTCGATGCCGCCCGCCGCACAGTCGCAGTTGAGGTGCATGGATATCACGCCCATCTCCTCCCGCGCCGCAGCGAGAAGCCGCGCGCCCAGCGGATCGTCCGCACGCAGCGAAGCGATCGGGAAAAAGATGGCGGGATGATGGGTCACGAGCAGGTTCGCACCCCGCTCCTTCGCGAAGGCGAGCGCGCCCATCGAAAAATCCAGCGAGAACACTGCCCCCGTCACCTCTTTGCCGGGGTCGATGAGCAGGCCGCTGTTGTCGCGGCCGCCGTAGGCGGCGATGTATTCGTCGCTCAGCCTTTTGGGATAGAGCGCGTCGATGCGCTCATATATCTCTCGTATTTTCATTCCGGATCTCCGTGAGCGCGCGCAGCCTCTCTTCGACGGCGGGCACAGACTTCCCGGCCCGCTCCAGCCGCGCACGGCACTTGGCTATGTCTTCCTCCACCTTCCGCATAAAATCTTCGGAAGGAAAGTGCAGGTTGTCGTACCCGAATTCCAGGCTACGTGCATCGTATTTCCGCGCCGCACCGCCCTTTTCGGCATAGATCACGTCGTAATATTTTCCGTCGCGGAATGTAAAGTCCCGCTCGATCGCATAGCCGTTTTCCAGCAGAAACGCCCGCACTTTCGGCGTGTTCTGCATGGGCTGCAAGAGAAGTTTCGGGGGCAGAAAACCTTCGCGCAGGATGGAGAGGATCTCTTCCCCGCCCATCCCCGCAATGATCACTGCACCGACGGAGGGCGGGATCTTTTCCAAGCCCGCGCAGCATACGCTCTCCGCCTTTCCCTCCGCCATATAGCGGGAAAGAAGTTTTTCCGCCTTGTGCAGGCTGAGGGCGCTGATGTCGGAAATGTACGCCTTGCGGCAGAGCCCCTTTTCCAACGCGTAAAGGGTGCAGTAGCCGTGATCGCAGCCCACGTCCGCCAACGTGTCGGCGGCGGGGATCAGCGAACACAGCACCGCCAGCCGACGGGTAAGTTTTGTCTTCATTCGAGAAAATCTTTGAGCTTTTTGCTGCGCGAAGGGTGGCGGAGCTTGCGCAGCGCCTTCGCCTCGATCTGACGGATGCGCTCGCGCGTCACGTTGAATTCCTTGCCCACCTCTTCCAGCGTGCGGATCTTTCCGTCGTCGATGCCGTAGCGCAGCCGCAGCACCTTCTCCTCGCGCGGGGTCAGCGTGTCGAGAACGCCGAGGATCTGCTCTTTGAGCACCGCCGCGGCCGCATGGTCGGAAGGCGCGTCTGCGTGTTCGTCCTCGATAAAGTCCCCGAGATGCGAATCGTCCTCTTCGCCCACGGGCGTCTCGAGGGAGACGGGATCCTGCGCGATGCGCTGGATCTCGCGCACCCGCTCCACAGGGATGCCCATTTCCGCGGCGAGCTCTTCCGGCGTAGGTTCCCGCCCGAGCTGTTGGAGCAAGAGACGGGACGCGCGCGTGAGGCGGTGAATGGTTTCCACCATGTGCACGGGGATACGGATGGTGCGCGCCTGGTCGGCAATCGCGCGGGTGATCGACTGGCGGATCCACCAGGTCGCATACGTCGAAAATTTGAATCCCTTCTGGTAGTCAAATTTCTCGACCGCCTTCATAAGGCCCAGATTCCCCTCCTGGATGAGGTCCAGAAAGAGCATTCCGCGCCCCACATACCGTTTGGCGATGGAAACAACCAGGCGAAGGTTGGCCTCCGACAGCCGCTTTTTCGCGCTCTCGTCCCCCTCCTGCATGCGCCGCGCGAGTTCGATCTCCTCGTCGGCGGAAAGAAGGGGCACCTGGCCGATGTCCTTCAGATACATCTTGACGGGATCGTCCAGGCCCACGTCTCTGAGCGCCTGTTCGAAAAGCTCGCGGTCGCGTTCGGATTCGTCTACGATCTGGATCCCCGCCTCGGAGATGCGCTTATAGATGTTGTCGATCTGGTCGGCACCGGCATCGATCTTCTCGAGAATATCGCAGAGCGCATCGGTGGAGATGCTGCCCTTCTGCCTGTACTCCTTAATGATTTGGCCCAAAATTTCGTTCAGTTTTTCTTCAGATGTACTCATCTCGGATACGTTCCTCCGCTTTAGTAAGAAAGGTTTGATCAGATTCGGATGTTTGCAACGTCAATTTTCTTTCGACTCCTGTGTAAAGGCTTTGAGCTTTTTGCTGCGCGAGGGGTGGCGGAGCTTGCGCAGCGCCTTCGCCTCGATCTGACGGATGCGCTCGCGCGTCACGTTGAATTCCTTGCCCACCTCTTCCAGCGTGCGGATCTTTCCGTCGTCGATGCCGTAGCGCAGCCGCAGCACCTTCTCCTCGCGCGGAGTCAGCGTGTTCAGCACTTCCAGGAGCTGTTCCTTGCGCATGGTCGCCTCCACCGTTTCCCCCGGCGTCATCGCGCGGTCGTCCACGATGAAATCGGCCAGGTGCGAATCTTCCTCTTCGCCGATCGGCGTTTCCAGCGAGACGGTGTCCTGCGCGATCTTCTGAATTTCGCGCACCCTCTCCACGGGCAGTTCGAGCACTTTGGCAAGCTCTTCGGGCGTCGGATCCCTGCCAAGCTGCTGCAACAGCTGGCGGGATTCGCGCGTCATGCGGTGGATGGTCTCCACGACGTGCACCGGCAGCCGGATGGGCCGGGACTGGTCCGCAATCGCGCGGGTGATCGCCTGCCGGATCCACCAGGTCGCATACGTCGAAAATTTGAATCCCTTCTGATAATCAAATTTTTCCACCGCGCGCATCAGGCCGATGTTCCCTTCCTGGATAAGATCGAGAAAGAGCATTCCGCGCCCCACATACCGCTTGGCAATGGAGACTACCAGGCGAAGGTTGGCCTCCGACAGCCGCTTTTTCGCCGCTTCGTCTCCGTCGCGGGCGCGGCGCGCCAACTCCGCCTCCTCGTCCGCCGAAAGCAGGGGGACCTGTCCGATGTCCTTGAGATACATCTTCACGGGGTCCTCGATGTTCACGTCCAGCAGCGACTGTTCGAAAATCTGCCTGTCCCGCTCCTCTTCATCCACGATCTGGATGTTCGCGGCGCGGAGCGCGTTGTAGATCTCCTCGATCCGCGCGGGATCCGCTTCCGTCTTTTCCAGAATATCGTACAGAGCATCGGTGGAAATGCTTCCCTTTTTCCGGTAATCCTCGATGATCTGTTGGAGGACCTCGTCGTTCATTTGTTCGGAAACACTCATTCTTATTTTATTTTTCCTCCGCCTGTGTTAAAATTTTTCAGCTGTACGGCAAGCGCAAGCACCTGCCTGGTGATCTCTTTCTTTTTCTGAAGGTCGGTCTCCGCATCGCACAGCGCGCTCAGCCGCGCAATCTCTTTCCGGATGCGGATGCACTCGAGCGTGCGCACGCAATCTTCAAAATACCTCGCCGCACCCTCCCCTTCGAGCGTCTCCCCGAGACTCAGATCGAGGATCTCCGACAGTTCAGGCGTATTTTCGTCGAGAATGTCGAACAATGCGCTCGCGCGCACCGTTTCTCCCTTTTTCTGTCTGTCTTTGATATAATCTGCGATAGTATTATGCACGGGATTGTCGAAAATGACACCCGAAAGGTCGAAATTTTTCGCATATTTCGCCCCGAAAAGCACCGATGCGAGGATAAAACGGCACGCTTTCACCTCCCGGTCGGCGCCGTCTTCGCGCATACGCGGCTCCTCCTCCTGCGTCTCTTCGTCGGCCGGCGTGTTCTCCAGGTCCCTCCGCAGCGACTCGTACGTCGTGCCGGTGCGGTCGCGCAGCTGTTTGAGAAGGTCTTCCCGCACGCTCGCACTCTCCGCGCCCGCTATGATCTTCAGCGCGTCGGCTATGTAGCTGCGCTTGTCCTCCGTTTTGCTCAGATCGTACCCGTGCTCCGCCGCTTTGAGTTTGAAATCGATGAGCGGCATCGCCGCGTCCAGGCAGCGCCGATATCCCTCCGCACCCTGTCGTTTGATGACGTCGTCGGGGTCCAGCCCGTCCGGCAGCGGCACCACCTTCACGTCCAGCTGTTCGTCGCGCAGGATCTCCAATCCGCGGATCGCGCCTTTCTGGCCTGCAAAGTCGCCGTCATAACTGATCAGGACATGCTCGCAATAACGCTTGGCAAGCCGCGCCTGGTCTTTCGTGAGCGCCGTGCCCATGCTCGCCACCACGTTGGTGAAGCCCGCCTGGTAAAGGGAGATGGTGTCCATATACCCCTCCACCACGATCAGGTCTTTGAGCCCCTGCGCCTGTTTCTGCTTTTTTATAAGGTTGATATTGTACAGAACTTTGCTCTTGTTGAATACGAGCGTCTCGCGCGTATTCTTGTATTTGGCAAAGTCTGCCTTTTCCAGAAGCCGCCCGCCGAAGGCGATCACGTCTCCGAATGCGTTGATGACGGGAAAGATCAGCCGCCCCGCCTGCGCGTCGGTGAGCGCGCCGTTCTTTTCAGAGACATTCACGACGCCGCTGTCGATGATATCCTCGCGGCGGAATCCCTTTTTCTCCAAAAAGCGCGGCAGCCCGTAAAAATCCAGCGACGCCCCCAGCCCGAATTTCCGCACGACGGGCGCGGCGATCTTGCGGTCAAGTATGTACTGTATGTGCGCATCCGCCTTGCCGGAGTTGAGGTTGTCCAGATAAAAATGCGCCGAGACGCGCAGGATCTTGAGGATCTCGTCCCGTTTGCGCTTGCGCTCGGCCGTCTTTTCCGTGTCCGTGTCCCCTTCCGGAACGGGGATCTTGGCGCGTTCGGCCAGGATCTTCACCGCATCCATAAAGTCGACCGATTCGATCTCGCGGACAAAGGTGATCACGTCCCCGCTCGCGCCGCAGCCGAAACAGTGATAATACTGGTCGACGGAGTTGACAGAAAAGGAAGGGGTCTTTTCATGATGAAAGGGACAGCACGCCCAATAGTTTGCCCCCTTCTTTTCCAGCGGCACATACCCGCCGATCACGTCCACAATGTCGTTTTTGCTTTTCAGTTGTTCCAAAAATTCCGGGTCCAGCCCTTTCGCCATGGCATTTGCTCCGTTCCGCAACTCTCACCGCCTCCGCATATGCGGGTGCGGCGCTCAGTCGAGTTCCTCGATGTCCCTTTGGGTAAGCGCCCAGCTGCGCGGCACGAACAGATTGTTGAATACCGCCACGGCAAACTTGTCCGTCATGGACGAAAGATAGTCGCACAGCACCTGTTCCAGCGGCCACGCCTCCGTCAGCTTTCTGTAAAAGGCGGGGAGCTTATCCACATTCTTATAAAAATATTCGTAAACAGCACTCAACATGCGCTTGGCGCGCTCCTCCTCCTTCATCGACGCGGGGGTTATGTAGACCTTTTCAAACATGAAAGCGCGCAGATGTTCGAGCGCCTGCGCCTCCCGCTCCCCCATCTTCACGTCGCCGATGCCCGCACTGTTCTCGTAGATAGAGGTGATCATGCAGTTGATGCGGTCGCGCGAAGAATGGCCCAGCACCTTGACGTCCCGCGCGGGAAGATCTTCTTCCCGAATAATTCCCGCCCGGATCGCATCCTCGATGTCGTGATTGACATAGGCGATGCGGTCTGCCAGAGAGACGGCCTTCCCTTCCAGCGTGGCGGGATGCCCGCTCTTTTTATGGTTGAGGATGCCGTCGCGCACCTCGAACGTGAGGTTGAGCCCCCGCCCGTCCTTTTCCAGCACGTCGACGACGCGCAGCGACTGCACGTTGTGCGAAAATCCTTCGGGCGAAAGACTGCTCAGCACCCGCTCGCCCGCATGGCCGAACGGCGTGTGGCCCAGATCGTGCCCCAGGGCGATCGCCTCGGCAAGATCTTCGTTGAGCGCCAGCGAACGGGCTATGCTCCGCGCGATCTGCGATACGTCGATCGTATGCGTCATGCGGGTTCGGAAATGATCTCCTTCGGGCGAAAAAAAGACCTGCGTCTTGTTTTTCAGCCGCAGAAACGCCTTGCTGTAAATGATGCGATCGCGGTCGCGCTGAAAATCCGTGCGCATATTGCACGGCTCTTCCGCACGCGCTCTGCCGCGCGTGTCTTCCGACCGACAGGCATACGGAGAGAGAAATTCCCTCTCCTTGCGATAGGTGCGCTGTTTTACCGCGTCGTCTTTCATATTTTTTCTCCCGCTTTTCCGCTCTCCCCGCATCCGCCTTGCCGCCAACCGCTCCTTCGCGCGGTGCGACCTTTCCCGCGATCGGCCGCCCGCAAAATACCGCGCGCGAGTTGCGCCGCTTCCGATCGGCTTGTCCAAAGCCGCGCGGCCGAGGTCGGGGTGCGTCTTCCGTTATATAATTTCGCCGCAAAATGTGTTTTCCCGCGCCCGAGGCAAAAATTTTTTCGGGTTTTTAGAAATTTTTTGCGTTTTCGGGTAACCGCCCGCTTTCGTTACAGGGCCAATCCGCCGTTCACGCGCAAAACTTCCCCGGTGATATAGCGGTTTTTGGCGAGAAACAGGACGGCCTGCGCCGCCTCTTCGGGCGTTCCCGCCCTGCCGAGCGGGACGCTGCGCAAAAACGACTCCCGTTCCTGCTCGCTCAGCCGCGCGTTCATGGCGGTGTCGATGTAACCGCAGGAGACGCAGTTGACGCGGATATTCGAGGGTGCCAGCTCCTTGGCCGCCGCCTTGGTAAAGCCGATGACCGCCGCTTTGCTCGCCGAATAGGCCGCCTCGCACGACCCGCCGCACTCTCCCCAGACGGATGCGATGTTCACGATGCAGCCCTCGCCGCGGCGAAGGAATTTCGGCACCGCTTCGCGCGTGCAGAGAAAAGTCCCGCCCGCGTTGACCGCCTGGACGCGCTGCCACTGCGCATAGGATGTCTGCGCGATCTCCGCAAAGAGGTCGATGCCCGCGTTGTTCACGAGCACCGTCAGCGAAGGTATGGCTGCAAACATGGCCTTGACCTGCGCTTCATCGGAGACGTCGCACCGAAAAGCCATGCAGCCTGCGCCGCGCTCCTGCAGAAGGCGCAGCGTCTCGGCCGCGCCTTCTTCGTCCTTCGAATAACAGAAGGCAACCTCTTTGCCTTCTTCGGCAAACGCCAGGCACACCGCCCTGCCGATGCCGCGCGAGCCGCCCGTGACGAGTATCATGCGCGCACCTGTACGCCGCAGGCGGAGATCACTTCGCGCGCCACTTCGTCGACGCTCTTTCCGTCCGTCTCCACCGTCACGTCCGCACAGCCGACGTACACCGGCGTGCGCGCGTCGAGAAGGGCTTTCATGTGCCCGAACGTCGTGTTTTTCAGAAGCGGACGCTCGTCGCCGGTATGCCCGGCGCGCGCAAAGAGCGTCTCGATACTCGCTTTGAGAAAGACGATCTTCCCGCCGCTCTCTTTGAATGCGGCGCTGTTTTCCGGCTTCAATACGCACCCGCCGCCCGTGGAGATCACACAGTTTTCCTCGCCCGCTACCGAGCGCACGACCTCCGTTTCCAGTTCGCGGAAACGCGCCTCGCCGTAAAACTCGAAAATATCCGAAATTTTTCCGTATTTCTGGGTGATCAGGTCATCCGTGTCATACCACCGCATGCCCGTGAGTTCGGATATGCGGATGCCCGTCGTCGTCTTGCCCGATCCCATCATCCCGCAAAGTACGATATTCATAGCAAAAAACTCTCCGCCGCAAGAATATAGCTGTTTTTCCCGAAACCGAGAATCGTGCCGCGGCAGACTTCGGAGATCACCGACGTGTGCCGGAACTCCTCCCGCGCGTGCACGTTGGACATATGCACTTCCACCACGGGCACCGAAATGCTCGCGATCGCGTCGCGCAGCGCGTAACTGTAATGGGTGAATGCGCCCGCATTCAGAATGACTCCGTCCGCGTCCGTCGTGTGCAGCTTGGTACACAGCTCCCCTTCGAGATTGCTCTGGAAAAACTCGCACGCGGCCCCGCGTGCCTTGCAAAATGCCTCGATCTCGGCGTTGATCTCCTCCAGCGTCTGCGTGCCGTACACGCCCTTTTCCCGCCGGCCGGTCATGTTCAGGTTGACCCCGTTCAGAAACAGCAGTTTCATCCTTTCTCCTTTTTTGTGGTCCCGGCGGCCGCGCCGCCCTCTTGGCCGCGGCCTCTCAGCCGCCGTATTCCTGCATATATTCTTTGAAAAGTTCTGCCGCCTCCGCCGCGTTCGGCTGTCTGCCCAATATGATGCAGTCACCGTAGTAGGCCTGGTAAAAGAGCATCCCCTCTCCGTTCAGAATGGGCTTTCCTAGGCTCTCGGCGATGCGCAGAAATTCGCTCTTCCGCGGAATATAGATGAGGTCGACCGCCCTTTCGCAGCGGGAAAGCACCTCCTCTCCTACGGGCGAAATCCCCTCCGTTTTGTGCATGCCCACGCCCGTCACGTTGATGATCATAAAATAATCGGCGGGCTGGACGGAATCGAGGACGGTCACTTTTCCAAACTCGCGGCGCACCTTTTCGGCGTTCTCCCTGTTGAGATCGAAGGTATAGACGTCGGCGCCCGCATCGATCAGCTTTTTGATGACGCTGCGGCCCGCGCCGCCCGCGCCCAGCACCAGCACCTTCCTGCCCGCGGGGTCGATGCCCTCCACTTCGAGCATGAGCATGAATCCCGCACCGTCGGTATTGTATCCCACCCTGTCCTTGACGAGATTGACGGCCCCGAAAGTTTCCGCATCGCCGACGATCTCCCGCAGATAAGGGATGACGTCCAGCTTATACGGGATGGTCACATTGAAGGCGTCGTAGCCGGCGATCAGCTTTTTCACCGTGGCGTCCAGCTCTTCGCGGGGTATGGAGATGAGCTCATAAGAACATTCGCTCCCTAGTTTTTTCATGTCGAAGGTGTGCATCTTGGCGCTGTCCGACTTGCTCACATCCTTCCCGATCACTGCCATTTTTAACATAAAGTCTCCTCCATGCTGCGTCCGCCGTTCATCCGCGGCGGAGATACTCATAAAATCCGGGGAAAGAGATGTCCACGCATTCCGCGTCGGCGATCTCCCCGCCCCCGTCGCTCGCGGTGAGTGCCACTGCGCCGCTCATGGCGATGCGATGATCTTTGTAAGAACGGATATTTCCGCCCGCAAGACGTTCCCTGCCGCGTATGACAAACCCGTCCGGCGTGGCCGTGCAATCCGCCCCGACGGCGGAGAGCATCTCCGCCGTCGTGCGGATGCGGTCGCTCTCTTTAACGCGCAGTTCCTCCGCGCCGGAGATGACGCTCTCCCCTTCCGCAAACGCGCAGAGCACGGCGATGAGGGGAAGCTCGTCCACAAGCGAGGGAATATCCTCGCGCGTGAGCGTGAGCGCGCGGAGCGCCGACTTCTTCACGCGGATATCCGCCACAGGCTCGCCGCAGACGGTACGCTCGTTTTCAAGGGCATACTGCACGTTCATGCGCGAAAACGCCCGCAGGATCCCCGTGCGGGTGGGGTTCACGCCCACGTTTTTGCAGACCGTTTCGCCCAGCAGGGCGCCGAGCGCCATGAAATAGGCCGCGCTCGATATGTCGGCGGGGACGGTCACATCCTCCGCGTGCAGGACACAGGGAGCGATGCGCACGGTATTGCCGCTGACGCGCACGTCCGCGCCCATCGCCGCGAGCATGCGTTCGGTGTGGTCGCGCGAGCGGAAGGGCTCTTCGACCGACGTCTCGCCCCGCGCGCCCAATCCCGCCAGAAGAATCGCGCTCTTCACCTGCGCGCTGGCGACGGAGATCTTCACGTCTGCCCCGTGCAGAGGCGCGGCGCGGAGCGTCACGGGCGGCTTTCCGTTTTCCGTGGTTATGTCCGCGCCCAAAAGGCGCAGGGGCGCGGCGACGCGCTCCATCGGCCTGCCCGACAGGGAGGGATCGCCCGTAAAACAGGCATTGATCGCCCGTCCCGCCGCCAACCCCATCAAAAGGCGCATCGTGGTGCCGCTGTTGCCGCAATACAGGCTGGCGTCGCGGAATTTTTCCGTGCCCTCCACACAGACGGCGCCGCCGCGCACCTCGACACGGGCGCCGAGCGCGCGCATGCACTCCGCCGTCGAGAGGCAATCCTCCCCTAAGAGCGCGCCCGTGATCTCCGCACGGCCGCGGGCGGCGGCATTGAACATGATGGCGCGATGGGTGATCGATTTATCGCCGGGAATGGCAAATTCGCCGCAAAACGTGCGGTGCGGCAGAATCTTCATTGTGCGCCTCCCTGCAAGAGCGCAAGGTATTTCGCATACCGATCGGCGGGAAGTATGACTTCGGCATACTCCCCGGGCGCCTTGGAAAGAATGACCGACACGCTGCCCTGCCCCGCATTTTTCTTGTCGAGGAGGGCAAATTCCAGCCCCTTTTGCGCGTTCGGAAAGGCGGGAATGCGTTTTTCGGCGAGGCGGACGAGCGCCCGCACCTCTTCGGCGTATTCGTGCGAACAGACCCCTTCACCTTCCGCGATAAAGGTTTCCAGCCACATGCCGATGAGGACATACTCGCCGTGCGAACGGCGGCCGCAGAGAAGCTCCAGCGCGTGGCCGGTGGTGTGCCCGAGGTTCAGACACTTGCGCAGTCCGCTCTTTTCCGTCTCGTCCTGCTCCACCACGCCCGCCTTGAAACGGATGCAGTCGGCCGCGAGCGTCTGCAAAAAGCCGAGGTCGTGCAGTTTGTCCGCATTCCGGCGGATCTTTTCGCCGATCAGCGCGGAAAGAACGCCCGTCTTGACGATCTCGCCCAGCCCGCACCGGATCTCCCGCGCGGGAAGCGTCTGCAGAAACAACGGGTCGCAGAACACCCGCTCGGGCTGGTAAAAGGCGCCCACGGCATTCTTGACGCCCCTGTAATCGATCGCCGTTTTCCCGCCGACAGAACTGTCTACCTGCGCCAGCAGGGTAGTCGGGATCTGTACCAGGCGGGTGCCGCGCATATACAGCGCCGCCGCCAGCCCCGCGAGATCTCCCACGACGCCGCCGCCCACCGCCGCCACAAACGAGGTGCGGTGCAGTCCCCTTTCAAACATGGCGTCCAGCACCGAAAAGAGGGTGCTGCGCGTCTTATGCCTCTCCCCCGCCGGAAACGCAAAGATGTGCGCGGCAGGGAATTTTTCTTTCAGCAAAGGCGCATACAGGCGGCAGACGTTGGAATCGGTGACGAGGATGGCATCCTTGCCCGCAAGGTATTCCGCCGCCAGATCCAGCGCTCCCCCGCCGCAAAAGACGGTGCTCGGGCGGGATTTTGTGTGCAGCTCGATCTTTTCCATGCGGCGCCTCACTGCGGCAGGAGCGCGTAACGCTCCTTGATCTCGCGCATGTTGTCTCCGCCAAGGCGCTGCAGGACCTTTTGCGCAAGCGCAAAGCACACCGTGCTCTCCACGATGATCTCAAAGGCACAGATGGAACAGACGTCGCTGCGCTCCGTCGCTGCGCGGCAGGCTTCTCCCGTGTCGAAATTGACGGTGTTCAGACCGCGCATCAGCGTGGGAATGGGCTTCATCGCGGCGCGGAGCACGATCTCCTCGCCGTTGGACATGCCCCCTTCGATGCCGCCCGCGTTGTTGGTGTGACGGACATACTTCCCGTTTTCGTTGTAAATTTCGTCGTGCACGGCGCTGCCGCGGCGTCTGGACGCCTCAAAGCCGAGGCCGATCTCCACCCCCTTGACCGCCTGGACGCTCATCACCGCGCCCGCAAGGTGGCCGTCCAGCTTCTCGCCGTAGCTCATGCAGCTGCCGAACCCGCTTTTCAGGCCGTGTACGCGGATCTCCGCGATCCCTCCTGCCGTGTCCTTCGCCGCCTTGATCGCGTCGATCTCCGCCTTCGCCCGCTCGCACAGCGCCTCGTCCGGCATAAAAAGTTCGGATGATTTCACACCGCGCAGCTGCTCGAACGTGTATTCCTTGTCGTCGGTAATTCCCGCGACCGAACGCACATAGCCGCCCACTTCCACGCCGAGCTCGCGAAGGAACATGCGCGCGAGCGTACCAGCCGCCACGCGCACCGCCGTCTCCCGCGCAGAGGCGCGCTCGAGAATGTTGCGCGCATCCGTCTGATCGTATTTCTTCACGCCCGAAAGATCGGCATGCCCCGGACGCACACGCGTGAGCCGACGCGCCGTCACGTCCGCCCCGTAAGGGGACATATACGCTTCCCAGTTGGCGTAATCCTTGTTTTCCACCATCAGACAGACGGGGCTGCCCAAAGTCAGGCGGTTGCGCACGCCCGATAAGATGCGCACGCGGTCCGTCTCGATCTTCTGCCGCGCGCCGCGCCCGTAGCCGCCCTGCCTGAGCGCAAGGTAGCGGTCGATCTCCTCCGTGTCTATGGTGAGATTGGAAGGCAGGCCTTCCACGATAGCCGTCAGCGCCTGCCCGTGCGATTCTCCGCTCGTCATCCAGTTCAGCATTTCTCTATCTCCGAAAAATTAGATTTCATCCGCTTTCCCCGCAAAATCCGCTCAAAAACTTCCGCCAAAAAAGGCTCCGCCGCGTCGCCTTACCGTACCCGCGCGCCTTTTCCGGCTCAAACATCTTCCCACCTCTCGATCGTGTAGCTCCCGTCCGCCCGGACGGTCAGTGTATAGCTTCCCAACTCGTCCGTACGGTAAAAGTTCACGTCCGGACGCTCCGCCTGCAGGGCGGATATCCCCGCAAGGTTGGGATGCCCGTATCCGTTACCGATGCCGCAGCTTATGAAAACTTCGCGCGGACAACAGAGGGATACCAGCATTTCGCCCGTGGACCCGCTGCTGCCGTGGTGACCCATCTTGTAGAAATCCAGCTCTTCCAGCCGCGCCGCAACCGACGCTTTGCCCCACGGCGCCGGCACCTCCAGCCGAAAGATCTCCCCTTCGATCCCGACATAATCGTTCAGGAGCTTGTCCTCTACCTCCGCGGACAGATCGCCCGTAAAGAGCATCCGCCTGCCCGCATATTCGAGATAGATCACCGCCGAGGTGTCGTTGGAAGACCTTCCGTCCGGCTCCTTCAGATACATGGGCCAGAGAAAAAGCAGGGTGCTGTAATTCTCCTGCGTTCCGGAGATGATGCTCTCGTAGATGCGCGAGGTGCGTATCTGCGCACCCGCCTCCTCCGCACGGCGGCGGAAAAGAGTGAAAGCGGCGTTCTCTTCGGGAAACTGCGGCAGAAAGACCGTTTTCGCACCGAAAACGTCCATGACCGCGGAAAGTCCGCCCGCATGATCGGTGTCCGAATGAGTGAGAAGAATATAATCCAGCGTATCGATGCCGAGGGCGGCACAGGCGGAGAGCACCGCGCCGTTGGATTCGGCCGAACCGCAGCCGCCGTCGATCATCATGCTCTCCCCGCCGGGAAATTCGAGAACGGTACAGTCGCCCTGCCCCACGTCCACAAAGTGCACGCGCATCTCTCCGTCGCCGCGCGCGGGTATATCCGGCATCTTCGCATAGACCCACACATACCGCAGCGGAAAAATAAACAGATCGACGGCCAGCACGGCCGCCGCAAAGAGCGCCAACGCTGACAGGGCGACCGTCCCGGCGGAAATGCGCCGAACCTTCTTCCCCGCCGCACGCATGGCGGCTTCTCGCAAACTCTTCATCTTTTGTAAAAGCGCCGCTTTTTTTCAGGCGCGGCGTTTGGCCTTTGCAAGTTTATCCAGGATCTCGCCCGCGCTCTTTTGTGCGCAGTCGTAGCCGATGTCGAACATTTCCGCCCCGCCGAAGACGTCCGCCGGGGAAAACCTCGACAGGTCGGGTTCAAGAAGGACGTCGCAGGAATCGAATCCCGTCTGCAAAATCAGCTTCCTCTCGCCGCTTGCCGTATAAAAATCGCGGACGCGGTAAAACTCTGCGGGACTGAGTGCGACGCCGATCACGAAATCCGCCCCCAGATCCCGCGCGCGATTGCCGGGGATCCCGTTGACAAAAGCGCCGTCCGCCAAAGTCCAGCCGCCCAGCCGCACGCCCCGGAAAAGAGGCGGAATCGAACAGGACGCGAGGACGGCTTCCGCCACATTTCCCTCGCGCAGGACCACCTCCGAACCGTCGGACGTGTCCGTCGCGACTGCCGCGAACGGCTTTTGCAGTTCGGAAAAGTCGCAGTCCCCGAGCAGGCGCCGCAGAAGCGCGAGCGCGGGGCGCGAAGTGCCCGAAGACGCCACGGAAAGCAGGGCGCTTTTCAGATCGATGCGCGCGACGAGCTCGCGGATGTCGTCGCAGGTATAGCCGCGCGCCCGCAGCGCACCCACGATCGATCCGGCCGACGTGCCCGCATAGACGTCAAAAGAAATGCCCGCCTCTTCCAGCGCGCAGAGTGCGCCGAGATGTGCCATTCCGCGCGCACCGCCGCTGCCGAGCGCCGCGCCGATGCGCAGTTTGCGTTTCGTGATCCTCAATCCCTCTCCTTTTGCGAAAGCCGAACATCAGCCGAGCACGAGCGCGCACGCACCGTACATGCCCGCATCGCTGCCCAGCGCCGCACGGCGGATGGCGAGCGGAACACGTTCGCAGTCGACGTACAGCCGCTCGCTCACGTATTTGCGCAGCGGCTGCAGGAGCGCTTCGCCCTCGTTGGAAACGCCGCCCCCGATGATGACCGCCTCCGGGCGGAAGATGCTGACGAGATTGAGCACCCCCTCCCCCAGATACATGATATAATTCTTGACGACCTGCGTGGCGGCGGCGTCTTTTTCGCGGGCCGCCGCAAAAGCCGTTTTCCCGTCCACCTTTTCTGGATCCCCGCCGGTCAGCTCCCACAGCAGGCTGTCCTTGTGCTCGAACATGGCCCGCTTGGTGTCGCGCACCAGCGCCGAGGCGGAAGCATACTGCTCAAAACACCCGCGGCGGCCGCAGGTGCAGGGAATCCCCCCGACCTCGATGACCATGTGGCCCGCCTCCGCGCCGGCACCGTGCGAACCTTCAAACACCTTGCCGCCGAGGATAATGCCGCTGCCTACCCCCGTGCCGAGGGTGATAAAGATGCTGTCCTCATAGTTTTTCCCTGCGCCGAATTTCGCCTCGCCGAGCGCCGCCGCGTTGGCGTCGTTGGTGAGGCTGACGGGCAGGGAAAGTTTTTCGGACAGGTCCTTGGCGAGCGGCCTGTCCTCCCAGGCATAGTTGCTCCAATGCACCACTACGCCTTCCTTGCCGTCGATGACGCCCGGCGAACCGATGCCCACCGCACTCACCTTCACCTTCGCCGACGCCGCCAGATCGCGCACCAGCTGCGCCATCTTGGCGACCGTGACCGCATACCCCTCTTCCTTGGAGGTCTTCACGCTGTCCTTTGCCACAAGTTTCCCGTTTTCGTCAAAAATGCCCGCCTTCGCGCTCATTCCGCCGAAATCGATCCCCGCATAATACTTCATGTTCTTCTTCTCCTGTAAGTTCCGTGCTCTGCTTCCCGCCCGCGGGAAGATCTGCACGCGTTTTTTTCTGCAATCGCGGCGCCTTTACCTTTCCGACTCTTTCTGCCGCATGAATCGGGAGAGAAACTCACCCGCATCTTCCGCGCCGGCAAGCGCCTGCCGCGCCGAAGCCGCCGCCGCGGCATCGTAGCCGGGAAAGCTCTGCGGACGTTTGGAATGCGACCGCACGAGGTCGATAGCCGGATACACCCCGCGTGCGGCGAGCGATTCCGAAAAAGTGAGGACCGCGTTGGCCGCGGCGGAAAACTCTCCCGTCTGCAACGCGTCCAGCGCGCCTGCCGCGGCGATGATGGTCAAGGAACCCGCGCCCTCCAGCCGCCGCGCCGCCGCAAAGAACTGCTTGACAAACAGCAGGGCGCGTTCGCGGCGTTCCTTTCCGTCCGCAACCGCCGACGCCTCCTCGTATGCCCGCAACAGCGCCGCGAGAGAATCGAGAAGCAGCACCGCTCGCTCACCCCGCTCGGCAAACCGTTCGGCGCGGCGAAGCGCCAGTTTTGCCATGTACGCCCCGCGCATGGCAGGCTCATCAAATCCCGTCGCCGCCACACAGCAGTCGGGGAAATTTTTCCGTGTCTCCGAGATCTCTTCCGGACGCTGGCCGAGCAGCACGAACAGCGGTTTTGCCCCGCTCCTGCGCGCCGCATCCGCCGCCGCATTCAAAAACGAAGTGATGCCCGTTTCGCGCGGCGCCACCGCGAGAACGCGCTGGCCGTAGCCGATCGGACAGAGCGCATCCAGCGCGAAATATACCGGAGAATCCTCTTTCGCAAAGACGATCTGCTCATTGGGATAGGCGGCGGGAAGTTCGCCGAATTTTTTGCGCTCGGCGTAGATGGGCGCATAGCCCTCCACTTCGGTCACCTGCATCGCCTGCGGGATCCCGTCCCGCTCCTCCGCAAGGCAGGTCACCCGATCCCCCTCGCGCAGATAATACCTGCGGATGATGCTTTCCGACAGGTAGGCATCGTTCCCGCTCGCTTCACAGCCCGTGCCGCGCAACCGCCCGCCGCCGCGCTCGTCAAATTCGAGCAGGCCCGCATACATCTTGCCGACGCCCGTCCCCACGCCGCTGTCGTTGAATTCGTATTGCTTCGGCTTGATGTCCACGCGCTCGTACGGAATGCGCGATTTGCACTGCAAGACCACCTCACGCACCTTCTCGACGCTCTCCGCCGAGGCGTCCTCCCCCTTCACTTTGGCTCCCTTGTTGCTCTTCGGGTCCGGCTTGAGCGCTCCGGAAGCCAGGCCGATCACCCGCACGATCAGATCGTGCTTTTTGTCGAGGCTGGGTTTGCTCACGCCGAATGCCCGCGCAAGCTGGCGCATTTCGTGAATGCTCTTGGCATTCAGAAAATTGTACGCCTCCTCATAACCGGCCGGAATCTTCTGTTCGTTTTCCATCGTACCTCTCCATGATCCTCACTTCTCCGCCCTTGCAGGCAGACGCTTCCCTTGTGTCCAGTTCCTCGCAGGAAGAACAGCGGTATCCTTCCTTTTCCGCCAGCGCCAGAAAGGCGTCCGGCGGGGCAATATCGATGTTTCCGCCCTGCGCGTAGTGCATCGGCACGGTTATTTTGGGCGAAAGCGCTCGCACATATTCCATCGCCCCCTTCGCATCCACCGTATAAGTTCCCCCTACGGGCAGCAGCAGCACGTCGACCTTGCCCAATCTCTTCACAAATTCTTCCGTGCAGGGCTGGCCGATATCCCCCATATGGCACACGCGCGCGCCGTCCGCCTCGAACAGAAACACGGTATTTTTGCCGCGTTTGGCGCCGTGCACCTCGTCATGATAGCTCGGCACGCCCTCCGCTCTCACGCCGCCGAGCGCGTATTCCCCCGCTCCGGTCACCGCCGGACGCGGACAGTCTACGCCCGCCGTGTAAGCGTGGTCATAGTGACCGTGCGTGCAGACCGTAAAGTCGGCCGCCACGCGCGGCATTTCATATCCGATGCCCGTAAACGGATCGATGACGATGCGCGTACCGTTTTCCGCCCGCAGCAGAAAACAGGAATGCCCCAAATACAGCAACTTCATGCCCTTCCTCCTTTTCGCCCGCCCCGGCTACCCGAAGCGCCGCGGTTCCTCTCCGCGCCCCCGTCCTTCCCGAAACGCGCGGTAAATATGATCTCGCGGCGGAGCCCTTCGCCCCCGCCGAAACCGAGTTCATAGGAACACCTGTAATCCAGCCTCTCCGGCGTGCGTTCCAGAAACTGCTCCGCAACGCGCGCCTCCGCGGCGATCTCCCCGTAAGGGGTGCGAATGCACGCGGCGCAAGTCCCTCCCGGCTCCAGCTGCAGCGTATAGGCGACACTGCCCGTGCGGACGATGCGCACGCCCCTGCCGAACGTCAGGCAAAACGCCGCCTCGTCCGTGCGGAAAAAGAAGGTGACACAGTCCTCTTCTTCCCGCATGCGGCCGCGCACGGCGATCTCCTCTGCGGCAAATTCCTCCGCAGCGGCGCCCTCTGCAGCTTCCCCGCCGCAGGAAATCAGTTTTATCTCCGCCGTACACATTTCCTTTCCCGACAAATTCGTATGCTCCCGCCGCAGACAGTTCAGTATATCGCCCGCCGAAGGCTTTCTCTATTATAACATAAAACAAGCGGTTTGTAAATCTTTTTTCCGCTCTCCGCGCCATCCTGCAAGGCCGCAGACCCCTCAAAGGATCTTTTTTTCGCGGTCCAGCTCCGCTTTCCGAAGGCGCCCCTGCCGCAAAAGCTCTTTCAGAGCCTGTTCGTCCCCGCCCTGCAGCGCGGCAAGATATTCGGAAAGATGCCCGATCAGCGTCTCCAGCTCCGCCGTCACGGCGGGCAGATTGAGCATATACAGCCGCGTCCAGACCTCCTCATCCACGCCGGCAATGCGCGTCATGTCCTGAAAGCTCCCGCCCGTAAAGCCGGGAAATCCGTTCGCCGTGCCGCTCTTCACATAGGCGTTGCTCACGATATGCGCCAGCTGCGAAGTGTAGGCGATCTTTTCATCGTGATAGGCGGCCGTACACTCGCGCACGAGACCGAACCCCATCTGCCCGAACAGCTCTTTCAGCTGCGAAAGGGCCGCAGGATCGGTTTTTTCGCACAAAGTCACGATCATGCTCGCGCCGTCAAACAGCGAGGCATCAGAATTTTCAAAGCCGGAAACCTCTTTGCCCGCCATCGGATGACAGCCCACATAGCGAAAGACTCGCGGCGCGGAATAGACAAACTTTTCGAGAACCCCTTTCACGCCGCAGATGTCCGCGACGATCGCGCCCTCCCGGAATGCGGACGCGCCGATAAACTGCATGGCCGCGTCCGGCGGCAGCGCCACAAAGACGACGTCGTACGCCGCCGTGTCGCGCGCGATCGCATCGATCGCACCCGCCTTCAGCGCCGCCTCTTCCACAGACGGACGGTCTGAACCCGCCACGGCATAGCCGGCACGTTTGAGCGACTTTGCCATCGACCCGCCGATCAGGCCGAGTCCGGCAATCATGATCTTCATAAAAAACTCCTCGCGCAGCGGCGGCGGAAGGGAAAAATTCCGCGCCCCGATTGACTTTTTGCAGGCTGCGCACTATAATAAAATAAAATACAAAATTTTCCGGGAGGCTATATTATGCAATACCGCAACCTCGGTAAATGGGGTCTGAAAGTCAGCGAAATTTCCATCGGCAGCTGGATGACCGAGCTCAACGGACTCGGCGCCGCGGAAACTGCCCGCCAATGCATCCGCGCCGCTTACGACGCGGGCGTGAATTTCTTCGACTGTGCCGACGCATACAGCGGCGGCGAAGCGGAAAAATTTCTCGGTTCCGCCCTCCGCGACTACAAGCGCAGCTCCTACGTCGTTTCTTCCAAGGCATTTTTCCCCGTCGGGCGCGGCCCGAACGATTGGGGACTCTCGCGCAAACATCTGTTCGAGCAGGTGGAAAACTCCCTGCGGAACATGAAACTCGATTACCTCGACCTCTTTTTCTGCCACCGCTTTGACCCCACGACGCCCGTCGAAGAGACCATGCAGGCCCTTTCCGACCTCGTGGCGCAGGGCAAGATCCTGTACTACGGCGTGAGCGAATGGTCGCCCGTGCAGCTTTGCAAAGCGCTTTCCGCCATCAAAGAACTGCACCTGCGCCCCCTCAGCGTCATCCAGCCGCAATACAACATGATCGACCGATACATCGAGGATGAGACAGTTCGGCTGTGCGCCGAAAACGGAATCGGCATCGTGCCCTTCTCCCCGCTCGCGCAGGGACTTCTGACGGGAAAATACCGCAAAGGCCAGCCTCTGCCCGCCGGTTCACGCGCCACGCACCAGGCTGACAGGCAGATCAACAATCTGCTCACCGATGAGAATCTCGACAAAGTCGAAGCCCTCTCCCGCATCGCAGGCGGTCTGGGCGTTCCCCTTTCCGTTCTGGCCCTCTCCTGGATCCTGCGCCTGTCGCAGATCTCTTCCGTAATTACGGGCGCCTCCGTTCCCGAACAGATCGAAGAAAATGTGGCCGCCTCCGGCTTCCGCATCCCCTCCGATGCCCTCGACGAGATCGAAAAGATCCTCAACTATCATCCCTTTGTCCGCCGCATCGGCTGATTCTCCAACCCGATCAAGACGATAAATAGTGCTCCCCCTCCCGTGCGACCCGGCTGAAAAGCTGTACAGGGTCAATACGGCCGGGCGGCTGTTTCCGCTCATCAGTGGAACTGAGTGCCCGGAAAGGTCATAAGATAAAGCAAAAGCAGACTGCGCCCGAACGCGTGCGTCTGCTTTTAGTTTACTGCAAAATATTGGTAGTCAACATATCCACGCCCCAGCCGACAAGCCGCTCGGCGGCGACAGGATCGTCGCACGTCCAGCAGTTGACCTGGATGCCGGCGCCGTGCAGTTTTTCTAAAAGCGGAAGATCAAGGAGCGGATAGGCAATGTCAAGATCCAGCGAATGCCGGCCCAGATCCTCCAACAGGCTTTCGTCCGCGCGCTTGTCCCCGACCAGATATTGCAATTTCTGGTCGGGCAGCAACGCACGCAAAACAGCCAAATTTTCATAACAGAAGGAGATAAACACAATCTTCCGAAGGTCGTATTCGCGGGCGCATTCCTCGGCGATCGCGGCGATGTGTCTCTCCTCCATCGGGTTTTTCAGCTCCACGACGCCTACCTTTTCATACCGATGCAGAACGCGCAGATACTCGCCGAGTTCTGGGATGCGCTGCACGGAAGAAAACTTTTCCGTCCCCGCCTCGCGCATAGACAAGGCACGAAGTTTTTCAAACGCGCTCCCCTCGACCGGGTGATCGGCATCGCACACTCTCCCTGTCGAATCGTCGTGATAAATCGCATAGCGGCCGTCCGCCGTCACATGCACGTCCGTCTCGATTCCATAATAGTTGCGGTTGGCCGCCGCCACAAACGCCGCATATGAATTTTCTGTTTCGATCCCGCTCAGACCGCGATGTGCGATCATCCGGGTCTTTCCGCGTTCTATCCTGATTGTGTCCATAGCACCCTCTAAAGTCCGATTTAAGCGTATTATGCGTGACATAATACTTTATGAATTCTGTTTTTATTAAAGATCAGCGCTTGATCACATCAAATGTATGTTGTTCACCCGGCAGTAATCCAAAGTCTTCTCATCCCAGAGGGAGACCTGTACTTCGCCGATGTGCATCTTGTTCAGCAGGAACATACACAGGCGCGACTGGCCGATGCCGCCCCCCATTGTAAGAGGCAATTCACCCGCCGCCAACGCCTTGTGGAAGGGAAGCTCCAGCCTTGAAAGACAGCCCTCCTCTTTCAACTGCGATACGAGGCTCTTCTCGTCGACGCGGATACCCATGGAGGAAACTTCGAACGCGCAGTCAAGGACCGGATAATACAGAATGATGTCCCCATTGAGCGACCAGTCGTCATAGTCGGGCGCACGTCCGTCATGCTTTTTCCCCGACCTCAATTTCCCGCCGATCTGCATGACAAACGCCGAGCCGTTCTTGCGTACAAAAGCCCTCTCGCGTTCCTTGGGCGTAAGATCGGGATAAGCATCTTCCAGCTCCTGCGAGGTGACAAAAGCAATTTCGGGAGACAGAAAATTATCCAGCTGCGGATACGCTTTTCCGATCTCCTCCGCCGTATTTTTCAACGCGATATAGATGCGCTCCACCGCTCCCTTCAGGTATGCGAGGTTCCGGTCGCCGCGCTCAATGACTGCTTCCCAGTCCCATTGATCGACGTAGACAGAATGAAGATTGTCCATATCCTCGTCGCGCCGGACAGCGTTCATATCGGTATAAAGCCCGGTATACGGCTGAAACCCGTATTTGGCAAGGGCAAACCTCTTCCATTTCGCAAGCGAATGGACAATCTCCGCCCGCTCACCGTTCGCCTTCAGATCAAATGATACCGGACGCTCTACCCCGTTCAGATCATCGTTGAGTCCGCTGCTCTTGTAAACGAACAGCGGCGCGCTGATGCGCGTAAGGTTGAGCGCGGCCGACAGCTCGCGTTCGAATACCGTCTTAATCTGCTTTACCGCATGCTCGGTTTCAAGCAGATCTAGTTTTGATTCGTACATATTTACCTCTCTCCTGCCGCCACGGCGGCCTTTGTTTTTACATTCTTTGAAAGAGCAAAGCACTTTCGATCATACTTCATTCTGCTGCGATTTTACGCCTGTATGCTTTCCAGACGTAAAAATTGAACCGCTTTCCCGCTGAATCTTTTCGGAACTTCGCATCGTACACCACAAAGCCAGGCAAGCAAATAACCCATTCTCATTCGTCAAATTGCGGAAAAACGCTTTCTTCGCAGTACTATGTATGGCATACTATGGTAAAAATCAGGAATAAAACAGTTTAAGCAGAGCCTGCGGAATTTCCTGAAAGGATGGTATATAAAAATCCGCTTCCTTCTGCATCTGTGCGTCTTCCCCTTTTGCGGCTTCGTCATATACGCCCGCCGTACGCATACCGACGCTCTTTGCCGCACGAAGAGCCGTCAGGTTATCCTCGAAAACCACGCACTCCGACGCACGTACCCCCATCTTTTCCGCCGCGAGCAAAAAGATGTCCGGAAAGCTCTTGTTCCTGCCCGCCTGTTCCACCGTCACAAAACAGGTAAACAGCTCCGCGACGCCGCCCGCCTGCAGCACCGGCATAAACAGTTCTTCCGACGATGCCGTCGCCACCGCAAGTTTTACTCCGCAGGCAAAAAGCTTCCGCAGAAAATCGACCGCACCCGGCTTAAAATACCGCGCAGCGTCTTTCGCCGCATACTTCTCGCGGGAAAGTACACTCCATTCCGCGACGATGTCCTCCGCCCTCTCGCGCGGCAAATACCTTTCTACCGTGTAGCAGGCACACTCGGCCGCACCCAGATGCGCGATCGCTTGCTGATACCCGTCCGGCACCGACATGCCCCGCCTGGCAAAAAATTCTTCGTCGATCTCCCGCCAGATCTCCATACTGTCGATCAGCGTGCCGTCCAGATCAAAGATCGCGGAATATTTAGAGTTCTCCATCATATCCTCTATTATAACATGCGTGCAGAAAAAAAGCAACCGCACAGGCGGTTATAACGCGTGCAGAAAAAAACAACCTAACAGGCGGTATAACACACACAGATAAAACAACCGTACAGGCAGTATAACACACACAAAAAAACAACCGCACGGCGGTTATGACGCGCACAGAAAACAACCGCACAGGCGGTTATAACGCGTACAGAAAAAAACAACCGAGCAGCGATTATGACGTGCACAGAAAAAACAGCCGTACAGGCAGTATAACACACACAGAAAAAACAACCGCACGGCGGCAACCAATCCCTCCAGCTCTTTTTTCGGTTGTATTTTTTTCTTTTTTATGATACAATTGATTTCGAGTCAGTTTGCTATAACTTTTCTTGCGTCCGCAAAAAGGTACTTTCATGAAATTATTTTTCCGAAAAAAGAAAACTGTTCCATCTGCGCAAGGTGAGCAGGCGCCGCAAGCGCCCCTGTCTGTTTTTCCCTATCGCGGAAGTTTTCCCGCGGGCGACCTGCCGGCGGGTTGCGAGATTCTTCTCTCGCCCGAACCAGGCGCCGATCCCAACCTGCATTTTATCGGCGAAGACGGCATTCCCACAGGCCGCTACTTCTTTTTTTGCGGGCCCTATTTCCCCGCGGAAGAACCCAAACATCTTTTTGAAGTCGCATCCGAACAGTCAGCCGCGCTCGTCCTCTTCTGCGAAAAACAAGTCACCCTTCCTCAATCCCCCGCAGGACGCGATGCGCTCTGCCGTCCGGAGAAATTCGGCTTTTTTCTCTCCGCTAAAATCGGCACTTTCTTGCTTTCCGAAATGCACCTTCCACGCGAATATATTTCCGCTTTCGCACTTGCACTATGCGATGACGTTGCACTTCTTTCATCCGGAAAATTTCAATCCACCCCTCGCCCCGCTACGAAAAATACGCGAGACCCTCGCCAAGATGCCATCGACGCGACGGACGCCTTTAACGCGGTCAAAACACAACTTACCGCGCCTGCTTACAAGTTTTTATTTGATAAAGTGGCCGCAGGACTCGTTTCTGCCTATGCGTACGTCGCTTTGCACGGTACGCGCGACGAGCTGTGCGCCTTCGACGAAAATGTAAAATCGCTCAACATGGCACTGCGCGTCGCGGCATATGAGCGTGCCCCGCTGCATTTTTTGCACTCTTTGGAAAAACATAAATTCGTCGCCACACTCCCGATCCGTCTCGCCGCCAAGCTCGCTCTCCAACACAAAAACTGATCACCCTTTATATCACTCCCGTCTTACCCTTCCAAACAAAAATCAATTATCACCTTTCGCCTCACTCCCGTGAGGCTTTTTATTTTCTTGGAAATCCTTGCTTTCAAAATACGGAAAATTTTACCACGATAAAAATACGAACATATGTTTGACTTTTGCTTTATCTTGGTGTATAATGAAACCAGAAAATTACGGAGGAGCAGGGCATGATCGATGCCGAACGTTTGAAAATACTGACGGAGAGCGCAAAATACGACGTATCCTGCTCTTCATCCGGATCTGCGCGCACCAACAAACAGGGAGGCATCGGAAATGCGAGCATGGGCGGAATCTGTCACTCGTTCACTCCGGACGGGCGCTGCATTTCTCTTCTGAAAATTTTGATGAGCAACCGCTGCACCTACAACTGCCTGTATTGCCCCAACCGCGCCGAAGCCGACGTGCCGCGCGCTTCTGCCACGCCGGAAGAGATCTGCGAACTTGTCATTTCCTTTTACAGACGCAATTATATCGAAGGACTCTTTCTTTCCTCGGCGGTAGACGGAACGCCTGACTCGACGATGGAACGGATGCTGAGAACCGTTATCCTTTTACGTAAGCAATACAACTTCAACGGATACATCCACCTCAAAGGGATCCCCTACGCGGACAAACTGCTCACCCGCCGCGCGGCGATGTACGCCGACCGCATGAGTTTTAATGTGGAGCTTCCTTCGGCAAACAGCCTGAAACTGCTCGCACCGCAAAAGACGCGGGAAAGCGTGCTTCTGCCCATGCAGCAGCTGCACTTGGAAAAACAGGCGACCGATGCAGAGTCGAAGAAAAAGCGCTCTCACTTTTTGCCCGCCGGACAAACGACGCAGATGATCGTGGGCGCCTCGCCCGAATCGGACGGACAAATCTTGCGGCTGAGCCAGGCCATGTACCGGAAATTTTCTCTCAAACGCGTGTACTACTCTTCCTATGTTCCAGTCGTACACCACGCGCTTCTGCCCGACCGATGCACGGGACTCCTGCGCGAACACAGACTCTACCAGGCCGACTGGCTGATGCGCTTTTACGGATTTTCCGCGGAAGAGATCGCGAGCGAAGGAGAGAACCTGCCCGAAGAATATGACCCCAAATGCGCCTGGGCACTCAGACATCTGCAATTTTTCCCGTAGAGATCAACAGCGCTCCGCTCGAAACGCTCCTGCGCGTACCCGGTATCGGAAGTATGGGAGCCTACAAGATCTTGCGGGCGCGCAAATACGCGCAACTTACCTTTGAGGACCTTGCAAAAATGCGCGTCGTGCTCAAACGCGCCAAACACTTTATCACCTGCAACGGGAAGTTTTACGGCTCGGATGACCCCACAAAAATGCGCACTCTGCTCACGCTGGAGAGCAAAGAGGAAAAGTACGAACAACTTTCCATGTTTTCTTCGCCCGAAACTTCCCTTTCCGCGATCACAGGACAACTATGAAATCTTTGCGCGAACTGCCCGGCCGTTCCGCACGGCCGCTGCAAAAAATGATAAAAATGAATATTTATATCACAGACGGTACCGAAAACGGGTTTTATTCCGCCGCATTTTTTGCGTGTACCGATAAACATTGTATCATCACTTCCTCTTCCAACTGGCAAATCCCGCTCGGCGCCAACATCGTATGCGACGCGCCGGACGAATCGCACGCCGAGCGGGTAAGGAAAAAACTGTGCGAATACGACCGCGCAGCCCTTCGGGACATATCACTTCTCCTGCGCCGCGGTTCGGATACGCGCGAAATGACGGCGCTCGAATACCTGCGCCTGATCGTAAAGACGCGCGGGCCTGTTCGAGACATGCTCGCACAGCCGGCCGTTCTCGAGGCAACAGCCGAGATCAAAAAGGTGACGCTGGAAGCTCACCGCTTTACGGGTTTCCTTCGATTTATGGAGGGGGAGAGCGGCGTATTCTACGCGCCCTTTTCGCCCGACAACGATATCCTTGAACTCATCGTTCCTCATTTTATCCGACGCCTGAAAACACAGCCGTTCGTGATCCATGACACCTCGCGCAAAACAGCCGCTCTATGGAACACCCGCGAATGTCTCTACACGTCCACGGACGAGAAGGTGAATATTTGCCTTTCGGAATACGAGCAAACGTTCCAGAACTTATGGAAAGAATACTATCGTTCGGTCAACATCCAGCAACGCCCGCACGAAAAACAGATGAAAGGATATATGCCCGTGCGCTACTGGAAATACATGCCGGAAAAACACGGCTCCGCCTGAAATTCTTCGCCCCCATGCGCCCGCATGAAAAACGCTCTTTCTGGCGCATTTTTCCGGCTGCAGAGTCCTCTTCAACCCTTCGCTTCTCCTTCCAAAAACTCGCCGACACGAAATCGACCTTTCTGGTGCAGAACTGTTTTTCCTTTATAAAAATGACGATCAGCCGCGCGGAACCTCGCGCGGCTGATGATGTTCTTACATATTTATTTTTAATATGCAACGCATGTGAATCCAGTAAAACACAACAACACAAGAAGGGTACGCCGCCGAGTAAAAACTGCCTTTTTTGAGCAAAGCCTCACGAACACCGCACCGACGAGCGAATTATTTTTCTCTTCTTTTTTCTATTTTCTTGCTCTCACCGCCCGATGCCGGAACGGCCTTTTGAGGCTTATCTTCCTCCTCTTCCGAAGAAAGACTATTGACCATAGCAAGCAACTGCTCCTCTGAAAATTCTTCAGTCAATGATGCAAGCTTCCCGTAGGCAAGCTTGTCGTGATGAATCGTCATCAGCATTCCTCCAACCCTATTATGTGCCATTTATGTCTGACATAGTACTTCGAAAATCATCAATTATAAACGATTCGCGATCAACCACAGAGAAAGTCTTGAAAAAAATATATTTTATCTGACTTATAAAAACCAGATTTGCATATCCCCTTTCCCGCGGTTTGCCCACAAAAAGTACGGGATGAGGTGCAAAGTGAACTCTTCCGGTACAGGTTTTTCATAGGAATACAGCGACTTGTCCGTATGCATTCTCCGTGCCGGAACTTCAAGCGTGAAAAACTCACCTTCGCTTACTTTCGCACGCGCCAAAGACGGAATACTTACCGAACACAGGTTTTTCCCGTTGTCGCAACTTTCACCGCACAAAACCAAAGGTCCGTACTCCACCGCCTTGCGGCCGCCGTCGTACCAAACTCCTTCGTTAGCATACACGAAACGCGGGCGGATATGAAAATCTAACATGATCACACTTTCTTCCCTGCAGTCGAGGTGAATATATTTTTCTTGTATATTCGGCTGAACACGTTCGTCGTTCACGCGCATCGTGACGCCGCCGCTCCACGCCGGAACGCGCAGCCGCAACCTGCATGCTCCCGATACCTTCAATCGAATTTTACCTTTATAAGGCAACGATGAATCCAGCACGATTTTTGCGCCGCATACAATCGCCTGAGCGGATATATACTGGTTCACATAGGCGACCCCATCCCCCTCTCCGAAGATATAACCTCCGATGCTCTCGATGAGGCGGGTAAAATTTGGCGGACAGCAGGAACATTCAAATACCTCAACACGCTCCGGCAAGGGACAGAAAAGCTTTGTTCTGAGAGAATTGTTGTAGTCGCAGATATCCTCGTGAAACTCAAGCGGATTGACATAGAAAAATCCCTTTCCGTCCTTGCTCTCTCCGGCAAGGATGTTGTTATACAAAACGCGTTCGAAAACTTCATGGTATTTGGCATCGTTCTTCAGCTTTGCGAGGCGATCGCAAAAGAGCGCGAGAGCGATCCCGGCGCAAGTTTCGCTGTATGCATAAATATTGGGAAGATCGTATGCAAAAGTGAATGTTTCACCGTGCGGACTGGAACCGGCGCCGCCCGTGATGTACATCTTCTTCTCGGCTATGTTTTCAAAGATCGCTTCACACGCCTCTGTAAGCGCACCGTCGCCCTTTATGCGCGCAAGATCCGCCATGGCGCTGTAAAGATAAAGCGCCCGAACGGCATGCCCCACAGCCTCCCGCTGTTCGCGCACAGGAATATGACTTTGATCGTAATCGTTGTAGGCAAAGGGATACGTTTCTTCGCTGTGTCGCCCTCGCTCATCAATAAAATGGGATACGAGGTCAAGATACTTCTCTTCCCCCGAAGCGACATAAAGTTTTACGAGCGCAAGTTCAACTTCCGGGTGCCCACCCGTATAAAAGCCGGTGTCCTTTTTCACGACGAAGCGGTCATAGATGTAATCGGCATATCTCTTCATCGCCGCATACAAATTATGATCGACGCCGGCTTCGTGCATGGCGACGCCCGCCTCGATGAGATGCCCTGCACAGTACAACTCGTGATCGGTACGCCTTTTGAAAATATTCTCCGGCTCGTAAACCTGAAAATAACTGTTAAAATAACCGTTCTCCAACTGATTGGAGCAGATGTCGTCGATCACATCCTTTGCCAGTTTTTGCAGCTTTGCGTCTTTCTTTTTGGCAAGAATGTAGGCGACGCTTTCCAACCATTTGGCAATGTCGCTGTCCCAGAAAATGTTTGACTTATGCTCGTCGTCCCGTATACATTTCAACGCACGAAATCTTCCCGTTTCATCAAAACGTTTATAAATATTATAAACAGATACTTCCGCATTCAGCTTTTGCAATTCTTTGAAAAAACCTTTGCGGATCTCCACTTGCCGATAGTCAATCGTTTTCATCCTTCCCCTCCTGCTGCACAATATGCAGATTTGTTAAAGTATACCATGCGAAAGTAAAAAAACAATATTTTCAAAAAATTTCTGCCCGGTCAAAAAAAGCGGGTTCGGCAACGAGCATGGGTTTGTCATGCTCAGCGGGATAAGAACAGAGATATTACAATATTCTATAAAACAAACGGGGATTTTGCTGATCTTTTCCGTCTGATCAGAAAAAAGAGCGGGGTTTATGCCCCGCTCTCTAAAAATTTCACTCCTCTTCTGCATCCGGACAGAGTCCGAGCTTGTCAAAAACATAGACAGGTACCGAGCTCCAGCCATGACAGAGACTGCCTGCACGGAGAAAATCTTCCGAGCCGAGATCTGTCTCCCAAAAGGAGGTCGCGCCTGCACGCAGCATATGCACATACCGGTCTTCCACTTCGTTCAGGATAAAATCGGCATATTTTTTGCCACGGGTAAACAGGGCGTCATACTTGAAAATGGAGTGGCTTGCGGAAATAGCCACCATGCCGTTCTCTTTCTCCGTAAGTTTTTCAAGGATCGCGTCTGCCTGTTCGCCCTGCGCTACCCCAGCCATGACAAAAAGACTGTTTGCCAGTTCGCTGTAATGATCCGGACGGCCGATAAACGTCTTATACAGCTTCTTTTCCGCATCGTAGAAGAGAGAACATGCCTTTTCCACCCGCTCCGCACGTGCCGCCGTGCCGCCGTCGTCCCTCTTCATCTGCGCACAGAGCCAGACGAATTTTTCCGCCGCCAGGAGATAGTACCCGTTGAGCGGCGCATCATACGCGGGTGTATGCTCATCTCCGGCCATACCGTCTGTCCACTCGTAAAAGTCCCATATCTTCGGATCCGCGAAATTTTCGATGAGCCCGTTTTCACGGATGCGCGCTTCAACCGCATCCAGCACGCCGCGCATCGCGGGGAAAACTTCTTCGGCAAGGGTGAGATCTCCCGTATGTTCACAGTATTCCGCGACCTCTATGATATAGACGAGCGAAAAGTACGGAATCGGATAGTCGCTGCCCGGCCCCTGCGGACAGCAGAGCGTCAACAGTCCGTCCGGCCGGCGCGCTTCCGCAAAGAGACGAAGCCCCGCACGCACATGTTCATAGTTTCGAAAAGCGGTATACCCGAACAGCATCTGATTGCGGCTGTCCATCGCATAAAAACTCTGTTCCCGCCAGGGAGTATCTTCAAAATGATCGTGTATGCACAGCTCAAGCGTGCGCACAGCCACGTCGTATATATCGCGATAAAGACGGTTTCCGATCTTTTTGTGACGCCGTTCCAGCGGATAAAATACAGGCAAAACCGTAACCGAACGCAAAATAACGCTGTCTGTATGGAAAAATACCTGCAAATATCTCCCTCCCAGACGGCGGAAAGGATCGCAAAAAAGGTTGTCGCCCGCTTTGGCATGGTATTCAAAAGAAAAATTCCGGCCGTCTATGTAGGAACGCACCCTGCCGTCGACCAGATGCTCTCCGTACGCGATCTCCACTTCGCACGCCTTCGGAACGGTAAAATCCAGATAAAGATAACCAGCCTCTTCCCTTCCAAGGTCCACGATGATATACATCCCCGTCTTTTGCGAAGTCATCCGCACCGGCTTGGAAAAGGTACGAATTGCTGCGTGCCCGCCGAACATCTCTTCGGGCGGAACAAACGAGAGTGCGGCCCGCAACATGCGCTCGCCCGCCGTGCCCTCTTTCCCTTCCGAAAAGTTGCCCTGCTGCACGATCTGCCCGTTCACGGCCGGCGCAAGACAAAGCCTGCGGATGGGCCGGGGATAAAATTCCTTGGGAAGATCTTTCACGTCCGCCGGCTCAAAACCCTGCGGCCGATTTCCCGCAAGCTTCCAGTTGTCCGCCTTCTCCGCATCGTAGCGGTAGGAAAAACAAAGCTGCATCGTGATCTTCTTTCGGAAATGCTGCACATAGTCGGGCGATAAGCGGCACATGGTCTCCTTGCCGCTCTTGGCAAGTACACCCTTGTCCCCTTCCAGTTCAAAGAAAAGCCCCGCCTCCCCCGTATAATACGTGGAGAAATCTTCACCGATATAAAAGACGACGATGGCAAGGCGATTCTTGCCCAGGACCGCCTGCGGCGCAAGGTCGATCTCGTCGATCACCCTGTAATAGGGATAATCGGGATATTTCCCGAACCCCGCAAGTTCACCGTTAAGATAAATGGCAAACATGCTGTCGGCACAGATACGCAATCGGCACTTGCCGCCCGCATAGTCGAAATCCGTATAAAACTGAACATATTCGTCGGGACTTCCCTTCCCGCGCCAGATCCATTCAGCCTGCATTTTTTCCTCCGTTCGTGCGGCATCGCCGCAATCCTTTCTTTCGCGGAATATCCGCCATGGCTGCGGCAATGCCGCAAAATTCTTTTATTAGGATCAGATCACATAAGGAGCGTAGCCGCGCCGAGGACAGAGCCGCGTCGAAGCCTGAGCCGCGCCGAGGACAGAGCCGCGACGTCCCGCCGTGAGGAGGTACGCCCCTTAAAAAAGAAAGTCCGTTTTTAAAAAGCGGGCTTTCCGTTATTTCCTTCTTACCGACCCCGAAAGATCAAACGATGTATTTTTCCTCTGCGGCGGGAGCAGCGTCGAGTTCGGCGCGCTTCGCCTCATAACCTTTTTTGCCCAGCAGCGCATAGGTGGCCTGTTTGCCCGCCTCTACGCCCGGCTGGTTGTAAGTGTCGATGTTCAGCATCGCGCCCGCATACGCCGTCTGCAGCTCGAACAGATACATGAGCTCGCCCAACGTGAATTCGTTCACCTCGGGCAGACGGATGGTATAGTTCTGGCGCCCCGCTTTGGCGAGCGCGTACGCCGTCGCCTTGTTCTCCGCGGCGATCAGCTCGTTCATCGTATGGCCGCCGAGGAAAGAGACATCGGGGATATCTTCGCAGCCGTGCGGGATCTCTACGACCGTGCGATAGTTCTCGACGGAAAGGAAAGTGACGACCTTATCGAAAGGTCCTTCCGTGTACAGCTGAACCTGCGAATGCTGATCGGTAACACCCAAAGATTTGACGGGCGTCTGCCCCGCATGGCAGGGCTTTCCGTCCAACGTGACATTCTTTCCGAGACTTTCCGCCCAGAGCTGGCAGTACCAGTCCGCCATCAGTTTCAGACTGTCCGCATACGGCATCATCACACCCACATTCTTGCCGCGACGCATCGCCGCCACCTGCAGGACCGCGCAGGCAAGCGCCGGATTCTTCGCGACGGAAGGCTTGTTGCAGACCCCGTCCATATACGCCGCGCCCGCGAGCATCGCCTTGATGTCCAGCCCCAGCACCGCCGCCGGGAGAAGGCCCACCGGGCAAAGCTCCGAAAAACGCCCGCCCACGCCGTCGGGAATATAAAAGGTCTTGTAGCCGTACTGTCTGGAAAGCTTGATCAGGTTCCCCTTTGCATGGTCGGTCGTGGCGATGATGTTTTCTTTCGCCTTTTCACCGAGCGCTTTGGTCAGAATGTCGTTTATGACGAGATACTGCGTCATCGTCTCGCTGGTCGCGCCCGACTTTGTGATGACGTTGAAGCAGGTCTTTTCCGGCTCGATGATGTCCAGAAGCGCCGCCATCCGCTCGGGATCGACGTTGTCTTCGACATAGAATTTCGGGCCTCGGCGCTTGGAAGGCGCGAGCTCGTTGTAATGCAGATGGCACAGCGCATTGAATACCGCAATGGGACCCAGCGCACTTCCGCCGATGCCGAGCACGACAAAATATTTGAATTTGCGCCGCACTTCTTTGGCCGTAGAAAGGATGTCTTCCACGATCTCTTTCTGATTGTACGGAAGCTCTGTCCAGCCCATCATGCCTTTGCCGCGGTTGTCCGCTACATAGTCAAATGCGTCGGCCGCCTCCTCCTTCATCTCCGAAAGATCGACGTCTTTGAATCCCTCTTCACCGATGAACTTTTTCATCATGTAATTGTAGTCAACGGTCAGCCGCATGCTGTTTTTCCATTCTTTGTTCCTGTAATTCACAGTTAAAAACCTCCTGATTCACTCTGAACGGCCGCTCGCCGCTGTATTTCATTGTAAAGCAAAAAAATAAGTCTGTCAATTCTTCGGCGCAAAAAAGCAGATTTTTTTCATCTGCACGCAGAGCAACTGCCTTTCCCCTGCAAAAGTGCCTTTCAAGGCCGCTTAACCGATCTTGTAGATGATCTCGTCCAGATAATCGCACGCGCGGCGAAGCTCGGCATAGTCGCCGTAATCGCCCGCATACACCTCGATGAGCGCCGCACCGTCAAAACCTGCCTCCTTCAGACGGCGGAAACACTCTTCAAAGTCGAACACGCCGCGCCCGGGAAGACAGATCTTTCCCTTTTCGTCCACATCGGAAAGATGCACGTGCGAGATGCACCCTTCCATGTCGCGGATATACATCGGATAGGGATAGCAGGAAAGGCGGGCCTGCTTTACGTCGAAGACGCCGCGAAGGCCGGGAAAATGCGCGCGGAGAGCGCGGAAAATGCCCGGGCGGTTGTACAGCGCCCAGTGCACGTTTTCAAGGCTGAGTGTGACGCCGTATTCGGCACAGACCCCGGAGATCTCCGAAAGGGATGCTGCCACCCTTCCCGCGTCCGGCGGGACGGAATTCTTTTTCAGGCGGGTAATCCCGTGAAAGGTATAATAGCGGGCGCCGAAAATGTGCGCGGAGGCCATCGCGCCGCGCAGGATCCCGAAGGCATCCGCCTTGGCGCGGGGATGCCCGCCGAACAGCTGCGGTTCGAACTGGGTGTTGAGAAGATGCACCGAATTGACTTGCAACGACCCCTTGCGCGAGGCGAGAAGACGAGCAAACTCTTCGCCGTATTCGGAAAGAGTGGTCAGAAATATTTCCGTGCTCCTGACCCCCAGATCGTTGAGGACGGTGAGCGCATCTTCGTTCATTTCGCGCATAAAGAGGGACGCCGTGGATACTCCGCTGATCATAATTTTCTCCGCAGTCTGCCGAAAACGGCAAAAAAGTTCTGACAATGCAGAACTTTTTGCTCTCTTGTAAAAATTACTCTTTTTCGAACATGTCTTTGCCTACGCCGCACAGCGGGCAGGTAAAATCATCGGGAATATCTTCCCATTTCGTGCCGGGAGCAATTCCGTTATCGGGATCGCCGGCCGCTTCGTCGTACGTGTAGCCGCACACGCTGCATACATACTTTGCCATACGTTCCGACCTCCTTTTTTCTTTATTATAACAGATTCTTTTGCAGATTCCAACGGTTTGAACAAAAAAACAGAAAATATTTTCCGCCGCCTTGCCCCCTCGCCCGTCCACACAATACGCTTCGCGCGATCGGAAAGGAACCGCCGCAAATCTTCGCTTTATTTGCTGCCCGTAGAGCCGAAACCGCCTTCGCCGCGCACCGTTTCCGAAAGCTCGGAGACCTCTTCGAACTGCGCATAGACATACGGTGCGATGACGAGCTGTGCGACGCGTTCGTACGGCTCGATCGTCTGTTTGCAGGCGGAATGGTTGTGGAGCGCCACGCGGATCTCGCCGCGGTAATCGCTGTCGATCACGCCCACTTTGTTCGCGGGCGCCAGCCCTTTTTTCGTAGCCAGCCCGCTGCGCGCATAGATAAGCCCGACGAGTCCCTCGGGGATCTCTGCCGCAAGGCCGGTATGCACGATGGCCGTTTCGCCGGGGGCTATGCGGATGGAGGTTTCCGCCAGGGCATAAAGATCCGCTCCGGCGGAAAATTCGCTGCCGTATGTGGGCATTTTGGCCTGCGGATCGAGTTTTTTGATCTTTAATTTTGCAGTTTGCATGTCATTTTCTCCCGTATGGTTTTATTTATCGGAAATCATTCCGGACCAAAGTACGATTTTTCCCGCCGACGCGGTGGCCGCAAGATCGATGATCCTCTGATTGGAAGACCCCCTGAATCTGAGTTTCAGATCTTTCAGTTCCTCCACGAATTCGCCGTCGACAAGTATGTCGATCAGCGAAAGAAGTTCGTCCGTGACTTCGCAGTGCGCCCTGCCGCCCGCGACCAGATCTTTATCGTACGTATAGCCCGTATAGCACCAGATCGTCTTTGCGGGAAACCGCTCGCGCGCCTTGCGCACCAAGGGCAGGATCGCGCGCTGGTTGCACGGCTCGAAAGGTTCTCCGCCGAGCAGGGACAGCCCCGCAATAAAATTTTTATCGAGCGCTTCCAGGATCTCCTCTTCCGTCTTCTCCGTATACGGTTCGCCGTAAGAAAAATCCCATGCTTCGGCATTGAAACAGCCCTTGCAGCGATGCGTGCATCCGCTGACGAACAGGGAAACGCGCACGCCGACGCCGTTCGCCACGTCGAATTTTTTTATGTTCGCATAGTTCACGGCGCGACCTCCCGAATTTTTTTAAGTATCTTACAGATGCAGGACTCTCGCTTTGATCTCTTTGGTCTTGCCGAGATTCCAGAAATTTTCGCCGAGATATCCGCACGTGCGGCGGGTCACGTTCATCTTGCGGTGGTCTTTGTTGTGGCAGTTAGGGCATTCCCATTCGTTGTCGTCGTTGATGATGATCTCGCCGTCCCAGCCGCAGACATGGCAATAGTCGCTCTTGGTATTGAACTCGGCATACTGTATATTGTCGTAGATGAAACGGACGATCTCCTGCATCGCTTCGAGGTTGTTCTGCATGTTCGGGATCTCCACGTACGAAATGCAGCCGCCCGACGAGATGCGCTGGAACTGCGCCTCGAAAGAGAATTTGGAGAATGCGTCGATGTGTTCGCGCACGTCGACATGGTAAGAGTTGGTATAGTACCCCTTGTCCGTCACGTCCTCGATGGTGCCGAACTTCTCCTTGTCGATGCGGGCAAAACGGTAGCAAAGGGATTCCGCCGGCGTTCCGTAAAGTGCGAAGCCGAGCCCCGTCTCCATCTTCCATTCGTCCGTCTTGTCGCGCATATGCTGCATCACGCGCAGCGCAAATTCCTCCCCTTTCGGATCCGTCTGCGTGACGCCCGTCATGAGTTTGGTCACTTCGTACAATCCGATGTATCCCAAAGACAGGGTCGAATATCCGTTAAAGAGAAGTTTGTCGATCACCTCGCCCTTGTCAAGACGGGCGATGGCGCCGTACTGCCAGTGGATGGGCGATACGTCCGACTTGGTGCCGAGCAGTGCGCGGTGTCTGCACATGAGCGCCTCGCGGCACAGATCCAGGCGCTCGTCAAAGAGCTTCCAGAATTTTTCCTCGTCGCCCTTGGCGATGATGCCGATCTGCGGAAGGTTGATGGACACGACGCCTTGGTTGAAACGGCCTTCAAATTTATAGTTCCCGTTTTCGTCTTTCCACGGCGAGAGGAAAGAACGGCACCCCATCGGGCTGAACACGTTCCCTTCATACGTCTCGCGCATCTTCTTGGCGGAAATGTAATCGGGATAGAGGCGCTTCGCCGAGCACTTGACCGCAAACTCGGTGATGTAGTCGTACTTGCCGCCTTTGAGGCAGTTGATCTCGTCGAGAACATAGACGAGCTTGGGGAAAGCGGGCGTCACATACACGCCCTTTTCGTTCTTGATGCCTTCGTAGCGCTGCCGCAGAATCTCCATGACGATCTGCGCGTTCTCCTCGAGGTATTCGTCGTCCTTGTCCAGATACAGAAAGAGGGTGACAAACGGCGACTGCCCGTTGGTGGTCATCAGCGTATTGATCTGATACTGGATGGTCTGCACGCCGCTCTTGAGTTCGTCCTGAATGCGGTCGTCGACCAGCTTTTTCACTTCCTCCTCCGCAAGTTCGGGGCAGGTCTCGCGGAAATGCTTTTCAAACTTTACGCGGCTCTTTCTCAGATATTTGCCGAGGTGGCGGATATCCACCGACTGCCCGCCGTACTGCGAGCAGGCGACCGCCGCGATGATCTGCGTGACCACCGTGCAGGCGACCTGAAAGCTCTTCGGGCTCTCGATCAGTTTTCCGTTCATCACCGTGCCGTTGTCCAGCATGTCTCCGATGTTGATCAGGCAGCAGTTGAAGATGGGCTGAATAAAATAGTCGGCGTCGTGAAAGTGCAGGATGCCCTCGTCATGCGCCTTGGAGATCTTTTCCGGCAACAGGATGCGGCGGGTCAGATCCTTGGAAACTTCCCCCGCGATGAGGTCGCGCTGGGTCGCCGCCGCAAGCGCGTTCTTGTTGGAGTTCTCCTCCATCACGTCCTTGTTGGAGTTGCTGATCAGGCTCAGGATCGCCTCGTCCGTCGTGTTCGCCTTGCGCACCAGCGCACGGTTATAACGATAGATGATGTACGTCTTGGCAAGCTCGTAGTGCCCCAGCTCCATCAGCTTCTCTTCGATGATGTCCTGGATGTCCTCCACGAGCATTCTCTTTTTCTTCTTCTCCTCGACGGCCGCGAGAATCGTCTCGATCTCCTCTTTGCTCGCGCGTTCCTTCTTCTCTACTTCGGCATTCGCTTTCCCGATGGCGATGGCGATCTTCGTCCTGTCATATTCGACTACGCTTCCGTCCCTTTTGATTACCTGCATCTTGCCAGACCTCGCTCAAATTTTTACTTCTGTATTATTATATCACCTTTTCCAAAAAAAACTGTCGCTTTTGCAACAGTTCGGTTAAAAATACTATATGTTGTATATTCTGCCCAAAAATTGTTCTAAATGTGGAGAAATCCAAAGGCGGGCTTCCCGCCCATCCAAAGGGCATTCTGCGGCCGACGATTCCCTCTCCAGCAGGCGTCAAAGCGCCTCCGCGCCCTCTTTTCGCCCGCCCTTTTCGCGCAATCGGAAAGGGCGGGCGCGAAATTTTTCGGCAAAGCGTGTTTTCAGCGGGTGCACCGCGTTGAAGGGCCTGGCGCAGACTACGAGCGCACCACGTTGAAGGGCCGTGCCCGCCTGGCGCGGGCGCGGACAGTGATCTGAAGCTGTTCGCCCCGCTCGATCTGCAGATCGACGCCCCCTTCCAGCTCAAAGTAGCCGTTCAGCACCGCGCCGAGGTCGAGGGCGATCAGCCTTTCGCATTCGGCGGGAACGGGCGCCGACTCCCGCTCGAGCACCTCTTTGGCGCGCGCGGCGCCGACGGTCAGTTTTCGCATATGCCTTTCCTCACAGATTTTTTTTCAGCGAACGGCGGATGCTTCCGAAAAAGCCGCCGTATTTGTACGCGGGATTGTAGATCCTGCGCGTGCCCTTGACCACGTTGGAAGCGAGAAGGCGGAAGGCCTTGTACCCGTCTCCTCGCAGTCGCTCACCGAGGAACACGCCGTCGTCCTGCGGTATGACGCCGAGAAGGGGGATTTTCAGAATTTCGGAGATCTCGCCGGGCGAAAGGGTCTCTCCGCCCACGATCATATCCCCGCGCACCATGTTGATGACAAGGTCAATGCGCGAAAGGCGGTAACTTTTCAGCACCGAGATCACTTTGTCCGCGTCGCGCAGCGAAGAGACGTGCGGCGTCGTGACGACGATCGCCTCTTCCGCCGACGCCACCGCGCGGTGAAAGCCGCTCTCGATGCCCGCCGGCGAATCGATGAGTATGTAATCGTAGCGCGGCGCCAGCCCGTCCAGGATCAACCGCACCGCCTGCGGCGAAATGTACTTTTGCGGGTCGGTATGGTTGGATGCGAGAATAAACAGATTGGGCTGATCGGGATGCTGCACCAGCGCCTGCCGCGGACGGCAGCGCCCCTCGATCGCATCCACGATGTCGTATGTGATGCGGTCTTCTACCCCGCACACGACGTCGATGTTGTTCAGCCCGAAATCGGTATCCGCCAGCACCACACGCTCCCCCATGGCGGCCAGCCGAAGCCCCAAACACGCCGTGACGGTCGTTTTGCCCACGCCACCTTTTCCCGAAGTGATCACGATCTTTCGCGCCAACTTTTTCACGCTCCCCTGCAGATTCTGTCATCGTATATTTTAACAGACAGCGGTGCGCGAAAATACGCAGATTTGCGCGGATTTTGAAAGATACGCACGAAAAATTTTTCTCCCTCGCTTTGCCTGACCCTCCGAAAACGGAGGCTGATAATGTTCTGAAAAAGCCGCCGCCCGCACGGTGTGCGGGCGGCGGCCCGGATTCTTTTTTTACTGTGCCCTTTCAAAATATGCTGCGCCCACTGTCTGCGCACGCCGAAAATCTTCAAAGCCTCACCATTTTTTTCGCACTCCGAAAATCTTCAAAGCCTCGTCATTTTTTGCGCACGCCGACACCTTTCAAAAAGGAGGAGATAACGGAAAATGCTTCCTCGAAATTGCGGCGTTCGTTGAGAAACTCATGGCGGGAGTCTTCAATCAGGTATTTCTGCACGTTTGTGACTCCCTGCTTTTTGTAAAAATCATACAGCCGCTCCACGCCCTTCTCGCCGCCCACGGGATCTTCCGCTCCCGAGATGAGCAAAAGGGGCAGCGAAGGATCCAGCCCGGCCGCCCCTTCCTTTGTATATAATCGGGACAAACCGCGGAAAAAACAGCGGAAAAAGTGGTTGCTGCACACAAATGTGCAGAGCGCATCTTCGCGGTAGCGGCGGTTGCTTTCCTCATCGACGGAAAGCCAGGATGAGGGTTCGCCGCCGACCTTCTTGTCATATCCACCGAATACGAGGCCGTTTACAAACTCCGCCGGTGCGCTCTCTCCTTTTAAGGCGCAGGCGAGCGAAGAGATCGCAAGCCCCGCCCGCACCGCCGCGCCGTTCTGGCGGGAACTGCCGGCAATGATCGCGGCGTCGAGAAAACGCGGATACCGTTCGACAAAAGCCTGCGCGAGAAAGGAGCCGTACGAAAATCCGAACAGGATATACTTGATGCCTGGATACTTTTTGCGCTGTGCTTCCGAAAGATAGGCCATATCCTTGAGAGTGTCGCCGAACATATCGCCGGAGCAGTAGCCGAGCGTATCCGGATCGGTGCCGCCGTGGCCGCGGTGATCTTCCGCCACCACGACATAGCCGAGGCGGTTGAGGCGTCGGGCAAATGCATCGTACCTCTCCGCATACTCGTTCATGCCGTGGGCGATCTGCACCACGCCCACCGGCTCATTCACATCTTTCCACTCGTGTACACACAGTCTCTTTCCGTCAAAGGAAGTAAAATCCATCACCGCTCCTCCCTACATTCTTTCGCTTCCCATTATACCCGGCCGTGCTCCTTTTGTCAAGGCGTAAAAAAAGAGGGACGCTTGCCGCCCCTCTTTTTTTTCATATTGCTTTAGTCGTCCGCGTGCGTGTCGCGCGTGATGAAGGGCTTGCCTCCCCTCTTTTTATCCATATTGCTTTAGTCTTTGACCAGGTCGTACAGCTCGACTCCGTCTTTGTTGAGCTGTGCATTCCACAGCGAACGAAGACCGACGATGTCCGCCGAAGGCGTCTTGGTGTTTTCGATCGACTGGCCCGCAACGGAAAGCGTGTACGAAAGCGTCTTCGTCTCCGCATCATAGGCAAACGTGAAGGAAACCTTCGGCGTATTGCCCGTAAAGGATTTCGCGCCTTCGCCCTTGACCGCCGCGATCGTGTTCTGCACATTGGCATGGTCAATGCCCGTGAGTTCGTTGAAAAGGAAGCCGTCCGCCGTCTTTATGATACCGATACGGATCTCGTCGACAAATACATAGGAAGCGTCGCTCTCCTGGTTAAATGCGAGCACAAAGGCAGTAAAGTCGTTTTCCTGCGTGAACACGGAAAGATCGAGCGTGAAAGAAAGGGTGGTTTCCGCGCCGTCCCATGCATAGTTCTTCACGGAAGCGTCCTTGCTGAAATAGGTAGCGCCGCCCGAATTATTGCCCGTATTCTTGTTCAGAACGATGCCCTCGTCACCCTTTTGGCAGGTGGTGGCGGTGTAGGTAAAGTAATCGAACAGTGCGTTCGTCTTTCCGTCCGCTTCCAGTGCGCGCTCCTCGCGGCCCTTGTCCGCATCGGGGCAATCCTCTGCCGTGCAGACGCGATATTCCTTCCCGTCTTCGAACAGGGTGGACTCGGTTTCCACCGTCCAATCCCCGTAGACATGCGAATGTCCGTTCTCCTGGGTATCCGTGCAGGCGACAGCCGTCACGGCGATGCCCGACACGAGCGCGAACAGACACAACGCCGTCAGAAACTTTTTCATAATGTGTGCTCCTATAAAAATTATTCTGTACGCCTATTATGCGCATTTTCAGAAAAAATCAAGCAAATAAAAGGTTTATTTTGAAAAAGTTCTATTTTTTACTATACGTCATGCAATTTTTTGCTACATTTTTCCCTTTTAACACAAATCTGCCCGCGCCGAAAGGCGCGGGCAGTATATCCATTGCTCATCTGTTTTTCCGATTGCCGAGAGTTAAAATGCGGGCTCTCTCCCCCGAAAATCCGCTCGACGGAATACGGGCAGTCCATAACAGGCGGTCTAAATTTTCTGGCCGCAGAGATAGCGGGAGGCCGCATCGTAGCCTCCGCCGCAGACGGTGACATAAAAGCGGATCCCGCCCGCAAGGTTGGAACAGCGGAAGCCGTGCGCCGCAAGAATGCAGCAGGCGATGTAGCTGCGCAGACCGCTGTAACAATTCACATATACAGTCTTGCTCTTGTCCAGTTCCCCGAGGCGGGAACGAAGCTCGTCGACGGGGATGTTGACCGCGCCCTGAATGTGCGCCTCCGCAAATTCCTCGGGCGTCTGCACGTCGAGCAGGAGGGCGTCCGCACTCTGCACGAGGGCGGGGATCTCCTTCCAGGTGTGCTGTTTTACGATGCCCGTGCGCACGTTTTCAATCACATACCCCGCCATGTTGACAGGATCTTTGGCCGAAGAGAAGGGCGGCGCATAACACAGATCGAGTTCGGTGAGATTGCGCGCCGTCATGCGGGCGCGAATGGCGGTCGCAAGTACGTCGATGCGCTTTTCCACCCCCGCAAACCCCACCGCCTGTGCGCCGAGGATGCGGCCGTCCGTCTTTTCATACAGCACTTTCAGCGTCATGTTCTTTGCGCCGGGATAATAGGTCGCATGATCGGGCGAAAAGAGGATGACGCTGGCGGCATCCAGCCCGGCCGCCGCGGCGGTGCGCTCATTCAGCCCGGTGCTCGCGGCCGTGAGATCGAAAAGTTTCAGAACGGAACTCCCCTGCGCACCCCTGTAGACGGAGGGAATGCCGCAGATGTTGTCCGCCGCGATGCGGCCCTGTTTGTTGGCAGGGCCCGCCAGCGGAACGAGAGTCGTGCTCCCCGTTACGCTGTTGCGCACAATGACCGCATCCCCCACCGCGTAGATATCCGGGTCGGAGGTGCGCATATGCTCATCGACGATGACGCCGCCTTTGGCACCGAGATCCAGTTTTGCCGCGGCGGCAAGCCCCGTTTCCGGCTGAACGCCCAGGGCAAGCAATGCCATATCCGCTTCCGCCCTCTCGCCCGATTCGAACTGCGCAAAGACCTTCTCCCCCTGCTCGCGAAGAGAGGTGAGCTTGTGCGAGAGCAGAAGGCGGATCCCCTTTTCGGCGAGATGATCGCGGAGTATGCACGCCATGTCGTAATCCAAGGGCGCCATGACCTGGTCAGCAAGCTCGACCAAGGTGACGCTAAGGCCGCGCCGCGCAAGGTTTTCCGCCGTTTCCAAGCCGATAAAACCGCCGCCCGCGACGATGACGCTGCGCGCCCCTTTGTTCAGAAAATCGTCGAGACGGTATGTATCTTCGACGGTGCGGAGGGTAAAGATGCGCTCTTTCCCCTCGACAAAAGGCGGAACGATCGCGCGCGCTCCGGGAGAATAGACGAGCTTATCGTACTTTTCAAGATATTCTCTGCCCGTTTTCACGTCGCGCACGCGCACCTGCTTTTGCGTGCGGAGGATCTCCACCGCCTCGCTGTGTACGCGCACGTCCACGTTGAAGCGCCGGCGAAAGCTCTCCGGCGTCTGCAATGTGAGCTTTCTGCGGTCGGAAATGACGCCGCCCAGATAATACGGCAGGCCGCAGTTGGCATACGAGACGAAGCCGCCCCGTTCCAGAACGACGATCTGCGCCTCTTCATTCAGGCGGCGCAGGCGCGCCGCCGCCGTGGCGCCGCCCGCCACTCCGCCGATGATGACGATCTTCATATCTTTATACTCCTCTCTCGACCGGCCCGCCGTACCCGGCTATGCCGCCGATATTTTCGGCATCTCTGCCCTTCCCTTTCAGATAACTGACCGCACGCGCACTGCGCGCGCCGCTGTAACAGTAGACAAACAGCTTCCCCGCCGGGATCGCGGAGGAATCCAGCCGGTCGAGCGGTATGTTTACCGCTCCGGGAAGATGCCCCTCCGCGTATTCGGAAGGGGTGCGCACATCGACGAGCACGCCCCCGCATTCCCTGGCGCGGTCGGCGCCTTTTTTCAGATCGGGCCTTTTGAAAAGCGACAGCATCACAGCAGCGCCTCCAACGCCTCTTTCGGGCGGGCGCCCGCCGTCTGTGCCTGCACTTTGCCGTCTTTGACGACGATGAAGGTAGGAATGGAGAAAATGCCGAATTTGGCGGCAAGCTCCGTCTCCTCATCTACGTTCACTTTGCCGAAAAGAACTTCGGGATGCTCTTCCGAAAGCTTTTCGACGACCGGCGACATCGCGCGGCAAGGGCCGCACCAGCTCGCCCAGAAATCCAACAGCACCGTACCCTTGTGCTCCAGTACTTCGCTCTGAAAATTGTTACCTGTTATAACCTTGACCATTTTCCGGTCCCTCCTTTCTTTTTGAGGATATTATAACCGGTTTTCAGAAAATTTTCCGTAACATTGTTACAGAAAAGGGCTTTTCTTAAAAAATTTTTCAGAATTTTTTTGCTCTGCCCGCCGCTTCGCACAATGTCGCGCACAGAGCGGCGTGCGTGATCGGGCGCGCCGGGCAAAACAATGCGGCCCGCGGAGCAATAGGCCAGGCGCGACGTGAACAAGCGGCTGTGCGGGACAAGGATAATGCGCGCGGCGTGCGTGATCGGGCGCGTGGGGCAAAACAATGCGGCCCGCGGAGCAATAGGCCAGGCGCGACGTGAACAAGCGGCTGTGCGGGACAATCTGCTTGCGGACGCGATATGAGCAAGCCCCTGCGCAAGTTTATAAACCAGGCACGAAATCCGCGCCAAATATGACTGCGGCCGTGCAGCCGTAGCAACCGCGGATCAGTCGGCCAGAGCGGAGAGAGCGGGCGCATCCGTGATGCGGATCCCGCCGCGCGAAAGGGAGACGTATCCCTCTTCCTCAAAATATTTGAGCGTGCGGGAGACCGCTTCGCGCACGCAGCCGAGGTGCGCCGCCAGTTGTTCGTGCGTGAGGCGAAGCTCGCTGCTGCCGGCAAATTCCGATTCGCGAAGCAAAAGAGAAGCAAGCCTTGCTCCGAATTTTTTTCCGATGACCTCGCCGAGCACCCACATCGCCCGCGAAAAGCGTTCCGCCATCAGGCCGTTCGTGTAGTTCGAAACGGCGAGCGAGCGGGAGGCGAGCCTGCCGTATTCGGCGGAGGGCAAAATCAGCAGGACGCTGTCCGTTTCCGCCGCAATGAATACGTCAAACTGAATGTTTTGCAGGGCGCACGAGGCGCTCAGCAGGCATACATCCCCCGCGACCAGACGGTACAGGGTGAATTCGCGCCCCTCTTCCGAAAGGGTATAGACGCGCAGCCTGCCGCTCTGCACATAGATCAGCCCCGTACAGTCGCCGCGATGCACTGCCTCCCCCCGCCGAAAAGAACGGGTGCGCACGCAGCCCGCACAGGAATCCTTCTCTTCCTGCGTCAGATCTTTGTAAAATGGGAATTTTTCCAGTCCGTCCATACAACCACCTTATCCGATCGCGATGTCGAGAATCATCATCACGAAAAAACCGATCAGCACGCTCGCCGTGCCGATGTGCGAATGTTCGCCCAGGTGCGCTTCGGGAATGAGCTCCTCGACGACGACATAGATCATCGCGCCCGCCGCAAAAGAAAGCGCCCAGGGCATGAGCCCGGAAACGGCGCCCGCGATCAACACCGCGAGAATGCCGAAGACCGGCTCGGCCACGCCCGATGCCGCGCCGCAGAGGAATGCCTTCCCCCGCCCCACGCCGCCGCTGCGCAGGGGCAGAGAGACCGCCGCCCCCTCGGGAAAATTCTGCAGGCCCATGCCCACCGCCAGCGCCACCGCCGGCCAGAGCGCGCCCGAGCCGCCGAGCGCCGCGCCCGCAAACGCCAGTCCCACCGCCATCCCCTCGGGAATGTTGTGCAGGGTGACCGCAAAGACGAGCATCGTCGTCTTCTTCCAATGCACGGGCACCCCTTCGGGCGTTTCACTGCCGATGTGCAGGTGGGGAAGAATGCGGTCGAAGAGCAGAAGAAAAAGCGCGCCGAGCGCAAAGCCGCCCGCCGCCGGCCAGACGACGTTCTTCCCTTCCGATTCGAGCTGTTCCATCGCCGGCAGCAGGAGCGAAAAGACCGCCGCCGCCATCATCACGCCCGCCGCAAACCCCAAAAAGATCTGCTGCGCCTTCTGCGACATGTCTTTTCGGAAAAAAAAGACGGTCGCCGCCCCCAATACGGTGGCAAGGCAGGTCGCTCCCGTGCCGATGAGAGCAAAAAGCAACTCCTTTCCCAACATACTCCCTCCCTATCCGCTCTGCCGCCACCGCGCCGCTTTCAAACAACGCGCGCAGGGCATCCTTCGCGTCTTTTCAAGTTCCTTTCAGCGGCTGCCGCAGCCGTGTCCGTGGCCGCCGCAATGATCTTCATGTCCGCCGCAATCATGTCCGTGACTGCCGCAGCCGTGCCCTTCATCGTGGCCGTGGTGGTCGCAGTTGGCGGCAGAATTCGGGCGCAGTTCGCCCGCGAGCAGTGCTCCGACCGCCGCGTCGGCATCCCCTTCCGCACCCGCATACAAGGCAATGCCCGCCGCCGAAAGCGCAGCCACCGCACCGCCGCCGATGCCGCCGCAGATGAGCGCATCGACGCCGCGTTCCCGCAAGAACCCGGCCAGGGCGCCGTGGCCCGTACCGTTCGTCTCTGCGACCTCCGACGATACCACCTTGCCCCCTTCCGCCGTGTATAGCTTGAACGCTTCGCAGTGGCCGAAATGCTGATAAATTTTTCCGTCTTCATACGTGACAGCGATCTTCATGCTTTCATCTCCCATAAACTTTTATTGCGGGCGGGCTCAGGTACCCCTTCCCGACAGAATAATTATATTCCCGCAAAAGTTTTTTGTCAAAGGCATAAACCGCGCAAAAAACGGTTTGCGGAAATTTTCCCGCTTTTCCCGGGTACAGCTGAAAGCAGGGGCCCCGCCTTCCGGCGAAGCCCCTGCTTTTGCGGACAAAGCCGCGAAATCATTCCAGTTCGAATGCGCCCGTATACAGCTGGTAATAGACGCCCTTCTGCGCGATGAGCTGTTCGTGCGAACCGCGCTCGATGATGCGGCCGTGGTCAAGGACCATGATCGCATCCGAGTTCTGGATGGTGGAAAGCCTGTGCGCGATGACGAATACCGTCCTGCCCTTCATGAGCGCGTCCATCCCCTTCTGCACCAATGCTTCGGTACGGGTATCGATGGAGGACGTCGCTTCGTCCAGGATCATGACGGGCGGATCGGCGACCGCGGCGCGCGCGATGGAGATCAGCTGACGCTGGCCCTGCGAAAGGTTGGAAGCCTCGTGCCGCAGTACGGTGTTATAACCTTCGGGAAGGCGGGTGATAAAGTCGTGCGCGTTCGCAAGTTTTGCCGCCTCGATGCACTCCTCGTCCGTCGCGTCCAGTTTGCCGTAGCGGATGTTTTCCATGATCGTGCCGGTAAACAGGTTCGTATCCTGCAGGACGATGCCCATCGAACGGCGCAGATCCGCCTTTTTGATCTTGTTGATGTTGATCCCGTCGTAACGGATCTTGCCGTCGGCAATGTCGTAGAAACGGTTCAGAAGGTTGGTGATCGTCGTCTTGCCGGCGCCCGTGGCTCCGACAAAGGCGATCTTCTGCCCCGGTTTGGCGTAGATGCTCACGTTGTGCAATACGATCTTGTTGGGATCATAGCCGAAGTCCACATCGAACAGGCGGATATCCCCTTTGAGCTCGGTATATGTGATCGTGCCGTCCGCCTGGTGCGGGTGACGCCACGCCCACTTGCTCGTACGCTCCTTGCTCTCGGTGATGGTGCCGTCCTCGGCGATGTTGGCGTTGACAAGGGTGACGTATCCGTCGTCCTCTTCCGGCTTTTCGTCGAGAAGCTCAAAGATACGCCCGGCGCCCGCAAGGCCCATGACAACCGAGTTGATCTGCATGGACACCTGCCCGATGTTCAGAGAGAACTGGCGGGACATGTTGAGGAAGGATGCGATGATCGCGCCCGTGAATGCGCTCCAGCCCATCACGGAGAGGTTCTGCACGTCGAACAGGACGAGAAGCCCCGCCACGATGGCGACGAGCACAAAGGCAAAATGCCCGATGTTCATGACCGCCGGCATGAGAATGTTGCCGTATGCGTTCGCTTTATCCGAAGCGTCGCAAAGGTCTTCGTTGATCTTGTCGAAGTCCTCTTTGGCGCGCTGCTCGTGGCAGAATACCTTGATGACCTTCTGGCCGCCCATCATCTCTTCGATGTAGCCTTCCGTCTTGCCGATGACCTCCTGCTGGCGGACAAAGTAACGGGAGCTGCGGCTGCCGACGAACTTGGCGACCAATGCCATGATCGCGACGCCCGCAAACACGACAAACATCAGCCACAAACTGTATGTGAGCATGATGACAAAGAGAGTGATCGCCGCGATGCAGGAATAGAAGACCTGCGGGATGCTCATGGAAATGAGCTGGCGGAGCGCATCGGTGTCGTTGGTATAGACGGACATGATGTCGCCGTGGGTGTGCGTATCGAAGTAACGGATGGGCAGAGACTGCATGCGCGAGAACATATCGTCGCGGACATGGCGCAGAAATCCCTGCGTCACGACGGCCATCGTCTGGTTATAAAAGAAGGAAGCTCCCAGCGCGATCACGTACATCAGTCCCATCCCGCCGATGATGTAAAAGAGCGGGCCGCTCACTTCCGCCCAGGTCGCAGGCGCGTCCTGCCAGACCTGATTGGTCGCATCCCATACGGGCGTGAGCGGGGTGATCACCTTGTCGATCACCAGCGTGAGAAATACCGACGAGCTGATACCCGCGGCCGCCGTTATGGCGATGCAGATAAACACGGCGATCAGCCTGCCCTTGTAATAGTGGAACAGATAGGACAAAAGCCTGCCCAGAAGTTTGAAACTGTGGACCTTGGGCCTTGCCGGCACGGCATTTTTACTCATGCGACTCACCTCCTTCCGCAGCGGCAGACGGATTTCCGATCTTGTTCTGCGAATAGTAAACTTCCTGGTAGATAGGATTGGAAGCGAGCAGCTCTTCATGCGTGCCGATGGCGTTGATCTTTCCGCCGTCCATCACGATGATCTGATCTGCTTCCTGCACGGAGGAAACGCGCTGCGCGATGATGATCTTAGTCACGTTGGGGATCTGCTCGCGGAAAGAACGGCGGATCATGGCGTCCGTCTTCGTGTCGACGGCGCTCGTGGAGTCGTCGAGGATGAGCACTTTCGGATCCTTCAGAAGGGCACGCGCGATGCAAAGGCGCTGTTTCTGCCCGCCCGATACGTTGGTGCCGCCCTGCTCGATGTATGTATCGTATTTGTCGGGGAATGCCTGGATGAAATCGTCCGCGCACGCGAGGCGGCAGACATGCCTTATCTCGTCGTCGGTGGCGTCCTCCTTGCCCCAACGCAGGTTCTCCTTGATGGTGCCCGAGAACAGCACGTTCTTCTGCAACACCATGGCCACCTTGTTGCGGAGGGTCTCCAGATCGTAGTCCTTCACGTTCACGCCCCCCACATATACGGCGCCCTCCGTCGCATCGTACAGGCGCGGTATGAGGTTGACGAGCGTGGACTTGGAAGAACCGGTACCGCCGAGAATACCGATCGTCTGACCCGAACGGATGTGAAGATTGACGCCCGAAAGCGCAAATTTCTCCGCCGTGGAAGAATATTTGAAGCTGACGTTGTCGAAGACCACGTCTCCGTCCTTGACCTCTTTGACGGCATTTTCGGGAGATACGATGTTGCTCTTTTCGTTGAGAACGGCGCAGATACGTTCGCCCGATGTACGCGCGATGATGATCATGACGATGACCATGGACAGCTGCATGACCGCGGAAAGGATCTGCGATGCGTACATGATCAGCACGGTAAGCTGCTCCTCGCCGACCACGGCGTCACCGGGCGCCATGCCCGCTTCCAGATGGCTGTGCGTGAGCAGAGCCGCCAACAGGAAGATGAGCAGGAAGGACAGCCAGATGCAGAACTGCATCACCGGTCCGTTGATGGCCATGATGCGCTCGGCAAGCGTAAAGTCTTTGCGCACGTCTTCCGAAGCCGTTTCAAACTTTTCCTTTTCGAAATCTTCGCGGACAAATGATTTGACGACGCGGATACCCTTGATATCCTCCCGCACGGAACGGTTCATGTTATCATATTTGTGGAACACCCGCTCGAAAATGGGGTGCGTCTTGAAGATGACAAAGACAAGCACCGCCGCGAGAACCGGCACGAGCGCCACAAAGATCCATGATATGGTCACGTTGACCGTGAACGCCATCGCGAGCGAAAAGATGAGCATCAGCGGGCAGCGGATCGCGACACGGATGATCATCATATACGCCATCTGCACGTTTGTCACGTCCGTCGTCTGCCTCGTGACGAGCGAAGACGTCGAAAAACGATCGATGTTCGCGAAGGAATAATCCTGGATCGCGTAATACATGTCCTTACGCAGGTTCTTCGCAAAACCGGCACTGGCTCGCGCGGCAAACCGGCCGGAAAGCATACCCGTCGCCAGCGAGAAAAGCGCCATGGCGATCAGAATCCCGCCGTAAATGAGGATGGTATCCATGCGTACCCCTTCCGTCGACGCCGCACCCGTAGGACTGATCCTGGCTATAAATTCCATGATCACCAGCGGCATAAGACATTCGAGGATCACTTCGATGGATACGAAGATCGGAGAAAGTATAGACGGTTTTTTGTACTCGCGAATACTTTTCGCCAATGTCTTGATCATATTTATCTCCTTCAAAATTTTTAACGATTGATTTTGCCTTTGATACCCAAACAACAACCGGAAATCAAGCCCGTACCGGCACGAAGCGTACTTTTGCGGCGCGGGGCGGCTGTCTTGCGGCGCACACCAGCGAAAACTTTCAACGTATTAAAAGGCTTTTGCTGATGAATGGGCAGATTAACGGGCGGCGGCAGAATCGAACTTGCCGATGTTCTCCTTAAAACGGCGGATGTACTCGTAAAACTGCGCGATCTCTTCCTCGGTGAAACCTTCGGTGAGCTGTTCTTCCGTGCGCTCGATCTGCGCCTCCAGCTGCTTGCGGATCTCCTCCGCATACGGAAGGGTAACGATCTTTTTCAGGCGCGCATCGTAATCCACCGGCTCGCGGCGTATCAGCCCGCTCTTTTCCATCGCTTTGAGAACTTCCGTCGCGGTCGAACGGCGGATCTTGAATTCCGCCTCCACGTCCCGCTGAAAAAGATCCCTCCCCGCTTCCCGGAACAAAAAAGTAAGTATCCAGAATTGGATACTCGTGAGATCTTTATTCTCCCGCACGGCGGGAATGTTGTCGATCACCCGTTCGATACGGCGGCTCAGTGACCTCACCGCATAGCCGACCTGCCTGTTGACCATATCATCCCTCTCGATTGTTAGGTTAACTAACATTATACCCATCAAAAAAAATTTGTCAACGAAATGAAAGGATATAATTGCAAGAATTCTGTGAAAAATTTGAGAATTTACCGCCACTGTATCGACAAGATCTTGCCGCATGATTGTATACATAAGTTTTTTTAATAGGTAAACAGCCGGAGGCGGCACGCCGCGGTGTTGACATTCCGTAAAAAATAGAATACAATATTCCGTGAATCGAAACAGGCGACTTCGCCGGCTACAACGGAACATTTATGAAAAGAAAAAGTTTTCCCATCGAAAATTCATTGTATGTATTTTTCTCCTTTGCCGCCATCGGCGGATTTTTGGAGGCGTATACATTTTTACTGCACGGCGGCGTTTTCTGCAACGCTCAGACGGGCAACCTGGTGCTTTTCGTGATGCGGCTGTGTGAAGGACAATTTTCCGCCTCCCTCCACTACCTTTGGTCCATCCTTGCGTATATGGCGGGCATCGGCGTTTCCGTCCTTCTGCCCCGCGTATGCCGCAAGACCTCTTTCCTCATCGCGGTCACGGCGGCCGAGGCGGCCGTTCTGGCAGGGCTCGCCTATCAGCCGGAGGGAACACCCGACCAGATCACATATGTTTCCGTCGCCTTTCTGTGCGCCCTGCAATACAATTCCTTTACTTCCTGCCGCGGAGCGACCCTCGCCACCACCTTCTGCACCAACAATCTGCGCCAGACCGTCATCCACCTCTGCGGCGGCATTTCCGAAAAGGACAGGGAAAAACTGCGCAAGAGCGGCATCTACGCCTGCGTGATCGCCGTCTTTGCCGTCGGAGCCGCGGCAGGCGTTCTGACCGCAAAGGCTCTTGGAAATATCAGCATCCTCCTCTGCGCCCTTTTGCTCCTGCCGGTGATCGCTGTTCTCGCCGTGACCGCGCACAGACGCAAAAAGACCGAAGGAAATCTTTCCGCCGCGGAAACGATCCCCGCACAGTCGCAGCCCTCACAGAACGCTGACGGGCAGGTGCCCGCCGATCTCTCCGGACAGGACGACCGGGAAAAGGCAGAAAGCAAACAGAGCGATCTTTGTGCTCCGAAAAGTTCGGCAGCTGAAAAAGAGCCGCAAGATTAAATAAAAAGTTTTTTGCGGAAAGGGCGCAAAATCATTTTACTTTTGCAAAAAAAAATGTATAATAATATATGCTGTTCCGCAAAGATCGGATACTTCATCCGCTTCTAGCGGCACATTCCTTGTCTTTCCGAGGTGTAGCGCAGTTTGGTAGCGCGCTTGGTTAGGGACCAAGAGGTCGTGGGTTCAAGTCCCGTCACCTCGACCAAAACAAGGGTATGCAAATACGCAAAGAAAAAGAAACCGATTTTTCGGTTTCTTTTTCTTTTTACCGTCAATTTTTGCTGCCCTGCTGCGGAAAGCTAAAATGACGGCTTTATCCCTCGGCGCCCCGCTGCGGAACGCTAACACAGCGGATTGCTTTCCTCCCTTTGCGGAAAATCAAAAAATTTATTCGGAAAGAGAGCCGCAAAAGCGGCACAAGACACCCCTTTGCAAAAAACAAACGATCAGCGAAATATAAAAACGGGCGGATTTTCTCCGCCCGTTTTTTACGGTTTTTACTTGTTCAGTTTTTCCAGCATCGCGACGATATCCCCCACCGTCTTGACGTTGACGATGTCGTCTTCCGGAATGGATACCCCGAACTCGTCTTCCAAAGAAATGAGCAGCTCTACGACATCGAGCGAATCTGCCCCGAGGTCTTTGACGACGTCGCTCTCCAAGGTGATCGAATCGGGCGAAACATTCAGCTGCTGGGCAAGTTTGTCGCGGACTTTTTCAAACATATTTAACTTTCCTCCTGTTCTGACTTTGCATAACGAAATTATTTTACTAAATCAACCGGCTTTTGTCAATTTTTTACTGCGCCTTTGCCGCCTGTTTTTTGGACGCATGCGGATTTTTCATCGTAAGACCGATGCGGTGATCCTTGACGTCGACATCTTTTACCCACACGGTGACCACCTGGCCCACTTCCAGCACGTCGGAAGGATGCCTGATGTAGCGATCGGTGATCTCGGATATATGCACGAGTCCGTCATGATGCACGCCGATATCGACAAACGCACCGAAATCGACGACGTTGCGCACCGTTCCCGTGAGCTCCATGCCGGGAATGAGGTCGTTTATGTCCATGATATCCTTGCGCAGCATCGGCTGGGGCAGCGCATCGCGGATATCGCGGCCCGGCTTGATAAGCTCAGCGACGATGTCTTTCATCGTCGGGACATCCAGGCCCGCCTCGGCCGCCGCCTTCTCCTCGCCGTAGTCCTTGACCTTCTTCGGGAGATCGGCGATCTTGCCCGCCCGCACATCCTCCGCAGAATATCCGAACAGGGACAACAGTTTTTCCGCCGCCGCATACGATTCCGGATGCACAGCCGTATTGTCGAGAATGTTTTCCCCGTCCTGGATACGCAGGAAGCCCGCACACTGGGTAAATGCCTTTTCGCCCAGCTTGGGCACTTTCAGGATCTCTTTGCGCGAATAGAATTTGCCGTGCTCTTCGCGGAATGCGACGATATTTTTGGCGATGCCCGCGTTCAGCCCCGCCACATATTTCAAGAGGGAGACGCTCGCCGTGTTCAGATCCACGCCCACCGAGTTGACGCAGTCTTCCAAAACGCCGGACAGGACGCTGTCCAGACGCTTTTTGTCCATATCATGCTGGTACTGCCCGACACCGATCGACTTGGGATCGATCTTGATCAGTTCCGCAAGCGGGTCCTGCAGGCGGCGCGCGATGGAAACGGCGCTGCGTTCCGCCACGTCGTAATCGGGGAACTCTTCCGCCCCCAAAGGACTCGCCGAATACACCGACGCCCCCGCTTCGGATACGACCATATACGATACGTCGCGGCCGGTCTCTTCCTTGATCTGTTTGATCAGCCCCGCTATGAAGATCTCGCTCTCCTTGGACGCCGTTCCGTTGCCGATGGAAATGATGTCCACCTTGTACTTCGCGATGAGATCTTTGAGCGTCTTTGCCGCGGCCTCTTCGTTCTGCTTGGGACCCGGGGTCGGGTATACGACCGTCTTGTCGAGCACTTTGCCCGTTCCGTCCACGACCGCGATCTTGCAGCCGGTACGATAGGCAGGGTCCAGTCCGAGCGTGACCTTATCCTTGATCGGCGGCTGCATGAGCAGAGGCTTCAGGTTTACTTCAAACATCTTGATCGCCTGTTCCCCCGCCGCTTCCGTGAGCGCCGCGCGCACTTCGCGCTCGATGGAGGGATAGATCAGACGGTCATACCCGTCTTCCACCGCCTCTTTCACAATCTGCGTCGATTCGCCTCCGTCTTTCAGATAGGATGCGCCGCAGACGCGCCGGGCGATATCTTCGTTGAAGAGAACTTTCACTTTCAGAAAGCCCTCTTTTTCACCGCGGTTGACGGCAAGCACGCGATGGCTCTTGATCTCGGAAACACTTTCCGAATAGTCGGCATACATCTTGTATGTCTTGGCGCCTTCCTCCTCGGAATTGACCAGCTTTGTCGCGATGACGCCGTTTTTCATGAACAGATTGCGCAGCTTCTTCCGCACGTTCGCATCGTCCGACACGATCTCGGCTATGATGTCTTTGGCGCCGGCAATCGCCTCTTCCGCAGTGGCTACGCCCTTGTCGGCATCCACGTACTTCTCCGCTTCCGCCTTCACGTCCGTATTTTTGTCCTGCGCGAGAATAAGATCCGCCAGCGGCTGCAATCCGCGCTCAATCGCCACGCTCGCGCGCGTCTTTTTCTTCTGCTTGTAAGGACGATAGATGTCCTCCACTTCGGTCAGCGTCGCCGCCGCGGAAAGCGCCGCAGCGATCTCGTCCGTCATTTTCCCCTGCTCGGAAATGGAAGAGGCGACCTCCTCCTTCCTCTTTTCCAGATTGCGCAGATAGGTGAGCCGATCGTTGAATTCACGCAGAACCTGGTCGTCACAGCTGCCCGTCATCTCCTTGCGGTAACGCGCGATAAAAGGTATGGTGTTGCCTTCGTCGATAAGTTTGATGATGTTCTGTGCCCTGTCTGCCCGGATGGAAGGGAACTCTTCCGTGAGCTTCTTTAAGATGTCCATATAAACTCCATTAAAAATACAAGTCTGCACGGAACTCCTCCGCGCACGTTATGGATATTGTATCACAATTTTTTGAAATTTTCATCTCTTTTTCAAAGATTTCAGATATTTTTTTTGCCCGTCGCTCAGGCGGTAACTCTCGCAGGCTTTCTGGATCGCCTTGTTCTCCGTCTTCGCGTCCAGTACCCCCTCCTGCAAAAAGCTTACGCCCGCATCGAAGAACTTTACCAGAACCTCCGCCACCAGCCACGCCGCTCCCATATGCGTATAATAATATTGTGTCTGCGCGCGGCGCAAGAGAGAAAAAACGGCGGGTAAATACTCCTCTTCCATATAACAGCCGAGCAGCATCACATACGCAAACCGCTGGGAAAATTCACTGCCCTCTGCCACATACCTTTCCAGTTCGGGCAAAAATTCGCTGCGGTGCTTTTTTATCTCCTTGAGCGTCGAGCAGAAAAGATCGCACACCGCCCACCCGTCCACGATGCCGACCGCGCGGCGGATCCAGAGCACCTTTTCCCCGAAAGGCATTTTCCCGTAACCCACGGCAAAACATTTCAGAAGACGCACCTCGTAGACCGTGTCCGGAAATTCGAACAGGGCGCCGAGATCAAAATCTGCGCCGCGCACAAGCTCCCTGCCATACGTGCGAAGCGCAGGCATGCGGACACCGATGCTCGTGCCCGTAGGAATGTTCACGATGCGCTCGTTGAATTGTCTGTACTTCTCGTCTTTGCGAGCCGAAAGCTCCTCGATCACCTGCGTATAACTTTTCATCGCTTTTTCTTCCTGTATGTAGATTTGAAATAATAAGAGAAAGAACTCCGAAAGCAAGTTCCGGAAAAAACAAAGGGGCGGCGCACCGCGGTGCGCCGCACAAAACATTCAGAAAAACACCTCTTCGAGCGCCTTTATCCAGACCTTTTCATCGCAGCGCGGATTGGCCGGCGAGGTGGAAGGCAGGCACTCATAGGGAGTTTCGATGTCCGGGTAAGCCTTCCGAAAAATCGAGAAGGCCGTCTTGCCGTTAAGAAAAATTCTTTGTATTGGAGCTACGGAAAGCACTTCGGAAAGATCTGCGACGGAGTAGTTGCGGATGGTGTGATCCTGCGAACCGACGATCTCGCACGCGGTGACGATGTCCCACAGGGCGACGCCGCGGCGGTGCAGAAATTCTTTTTTGAAAGGCGTGTCCTGCCGCACCTCTTCCCCGAAGAAGCCGAAGAGAATCTTCCAGAATCTGTTTTGAGGATTCCCGTAATAAAAATCTACCTGGCGGCTCTTCACCGAGGGAAAGCTTCCTAATATGAGAAGCCTGGAATTTGCATCGAAAACAGGCTGAAAACCCGTTACTTTGTCTGACATAGTACTTCGAATCCGTAGAAAATTCAATAATAAAAAGGAAAATTTGGCTTTAATCTGCTTTGAACCCTGTCAGAAGGAAAGAGGCTTTTTTACCTTTCCTACGACAGCCGCGGCCATATCATCCGCGCGGAAGTTGAGCGAAAGAGCCTGTTCACACTGTGCCATCGTCATCGTTTCGAGATCCTTCACCCTCTTTTCCAAGTCGGGAACCGCGTCGTTATACAGCATATGTTTGCCGTACAGCAGCATCTGCGACGCGGTGTTTTCCTGCGCAAAAATGAGCGAAGATTTGATCTGCTCTTTTCCGCGCTCAAACTCCTCCGCCGTGAATTTTTCGCGGCGGAAATCTTCCACTGTCTGCAAGATCGCCTCTTTGGCTTTTTCGACATTGGACGGATTCACACCCGCGTAGATGGTGAGAAGCCCCCCTTCCGTAAAGAACGATGGATACGAGTAAACAGTATAGGCAAGCCCCATCTGCTCGCGCACTTTCTGAAACAGGCGGGAACTCATGCCTCCGCCCAGAATCGTGTTCATCACCTGCACCGCGTCCATCAGCGGATGCTCACGCGCGACCGAAGGATAGGCAAGCGCAATATGCACCTGCTCGATATCTTTGTATTTGTGAAGACTCCGCCGGCAAAGGTCGATCGGCTTTTTTCGCGGCGTGAGCGGACGGGGCGCAAGAGCGCTTTCGAAATATTTTTCCGTCAGCTTTTCCGCCTCCGCCACATCGATACTCCCCGCAAAGGAGATCACGATATTTTCCGGCGCATAGCGCTCGTCTATATAGCGGAAAAGATCTTCGCGGGCAAAACCTTTTACGTTTTTTGCCGGGCCTAGAATGGTGCGCCCGTACCCCTCGTCTCCGAAATAGGCTTCCGCCAAAATGTCAAAACAAAGATCGTCGGGCGTGTCCTCCGTCATAGCGATCTCTTCGAGAACGACCCCCTTCTCCCGCTCCATCTCCTCTTCGGGAAAGACGGACCCGAGCACAAAATCGGATAGGATCTCGAACGCCTCCTCCGTGTGATCGGAAGTCGATTTGGCGTAGTAACAGGTAATGTCTTTGGAGGTAAAGGCGTTGACCTGCGCGCCGATCCGATCCATCGCATCGGAGATCTCAAACGCCGTGCGCTTTTCCGTGCCCTTAAACATCATGTGCTCGATAAAGTGAGAGATGCCGTTTTCTTCCTGCGTTTCAAAACAGGAGCCCGTGCCGACCAGCACCCCCATACTCACGGACAAAAGTCCCTCCATCTGCTTGACAACCATGCGAAGCCCGCTCGGAAATTTTTTGCTGTAAATCATGTTTTTAGTTTTCTCCGTATGTAATTTTTTATGTTTGTCCCATGCCGTGTATCCGACATTTACACGGAAAAATCAGAATCTTTTCAAAGCACTATTTTTTTCGCCCTGAAGTCTTTTTCTGGTCCGCGACAAAAATATTGATACGTCCGCACCCGAAAACTACATCGCGTGAAACCGGATAGCGGCAATATGACGACAAAACAGCTGCAATATACATGCTTGAAAGCCGCATTGTGCGATGCCTGAAATCTGTAATTGTGAGAACCTTTAAGCCATTCTGTGTCCGCCATGATGGTTTCGATGTTGAGGTCTGAAAGCCGTAACGCGCACAACAGATTTGTCCAATGTACAGGTCGGCGCATCATGCGAGGTCTGAAAATTGCAACGCGGGAGAACCGAAAGCCGCCGTCCGCACAATTTAATAGATGTACAGCAGCGACTGGCCCGCCCTTCCATACCAAATGCAGTCGGATCTATGTCCGGCATAGTACTCTTCAAACTGCGTCTTGCCCTGAAAGCAGATAGCGCCGGGCCGCTGCAAGTCGCTCTTGCGACCCGCACGCGCGTCGTCAGGCCTTTTCAATACCGGAAATATTCACGGACACGGGAACCGCTTCCAGGCCCAGATCACGATACGTTTGCAGAATGGAAGAGAGCGCGGAGGCCGTCTCCTTCGTGGGGTGCATGAGGATCAGATCACCCCCCTTGACCTCCTTGGTGGCACGGCGATAGATGAGCGATTCATCCCGATCGCGCCAATCGATGGTATCCTTCGACCACATGATCACCTTATAGCCGAGCTCCGCGGCGGCGTTCACTGTATTTTCAGAATACGCACCCGAAGGCGGCGCGAATAGCTGCGGCCGAACGCCGCAAAGCATTTCGACCAATTCGCCGCACAGACGGATCTCTTCCACATTCTTTTCATAAGACAGTTTATCCTGATCCTTATGAAAATACCCGTGATTGCCAAGCTCGTGCCCGCGTTTTTCGATTTCACGCAGACTCTCGGTATTGCCGTCTGCCCAGCTCCCGCCCACGAAAAAGGTCGCCTTAGCCCCGTAATCGTCGAGGGTGTCCAAAATTTCCGGCAGGTACTCGGTACCGCCGTACACGTTGAACATCAGCGAAACATATCGGCTGTCACGATTGCCTTCATAATAGACGCGGTCGGAAAGCTTGCCCGCCGTGGAAACTCCCTGCGGCAGAAAACAGACAAGACCCACCGCCAAAAGAAGTGCGGCAAGACAAAAATTGGTTGCAATGGCGATCTTTGTACTTCCTTTCAAAGCCCGGCCCCCTTTGTCGGCCGCGGCAAAATCCCGCGGCGTTTTGCGAAAACACGGTTTTCGCTTTACTATATTCGCAGAGAACCAAATTTATGAAAGAAAAACCTCTTCACGAAAAGAGCTGCCATCTACCTAAGATCACGTCTTGCGTCCCCAGCATCATTGCTCTTCACGCGCAAGATTTCCATTAAAAACCTTATGCGGAAGAATTCAAAGAGGGAATTTCCAATCGTACACCAGATTTCCCTTTGCGTTCACCCTGGTGCCCTCGCATTCGAAACCGCACTTGCGGCAAAGCCCGATGCTTGCTCCATTCTCGGTGCGATTTTGTGCCGTCAATGCTTCACAGCCCATTTCTCTCGCCCGCTCTTTCGCAAACTCCACGGCTGATATCGCGCATCCCTTTCGCCGCATCGGTAAGACGACCGACACACCGACCGAAAGAACATTTTCGTATTTTTGTAAAGAAAGCAGTCCCGCAGGCACTTTTTCAAGCAAAACCAGATACATCTGAAATAGATCTTCCTGCTTTGTACCTGCATTCCACGCCTGAATCATGCGGCGCATCTCCCGCACAGAACAAGGCAAACGATACCCTTCCAATTTGTCCGGGGCCCAGTTTTTTACAAAATAATTTGCATCCGCCTCACCGACAGGCCGACAGATCACTTCATTCACGGAAAACCTCCGCACAAGAAATCAGTTCATCGTACATGGGTTTCGTCGCCCCTTGCTTCTTAAAAGCTCTTTGGAAAGAGTTTCACCACATGAAAGCGTGTCAAGGTTCCCCCAATAGTTCAAGGGCGCTGCTTGTTTCAATGCTCACGCCCGCATTCCCTTCGCCAAAGTCTTGCTGCGGAGTTTTGCCACATTTTTCATGACGCAAAGAGAGCTCTACTTTAATTTTACGATGGTCACGCCCGCTTCCCCTTCGCCATAGACGCCGCTGCGGAACTCCGCGACATTTTTCATGCCGCGAAGGTGATTGCGGATCCCCTCGCGCAGTTTGCCCGTGCCGACGCCGTGGATGATCTTGACCTCTTCCAGTCCGGAAAGGACGGCGCGGTCAATGAAGGCGTCGACCTCCTGCACCGCTTCGGAAACCGTTTTACCGAGAAGATTGATCTCCGTCTGCACGCTCTGCACGGGTTCGACCTTGCGCACGACGCGCACTTTCGGTTCGGTCTTTTTTCCGCCGTACATGCGATACAGATCTCCCGTGCGGACGTTGACGCGCATACCGCCCACCTGCACCTGCGCCTCGCCCTTTCTCGCGTTGACGGAAAGAACTTCTCCCTCGCCGTTCATCGCACCCACAAATACGCGGTCGCCCGGTTTCAGTGAGGACGCGTCGGCCGGTTCGAGCGAAGGTTTTTCACGCTCCTCTGCCTGCGTCTCAAACGCTTTGTCGGCCAATTTGTTTTTGAGTGTGCGGGCGCGTATGAGATCGGATGGCGTAAGATCGCGGCTTTTGGCGATCTTTTCGATCTCTGCGAGCAGCTCTTCCGCCTCGGCCGTGCGCTCATTGACGATGCGGCGGCTCTCCACCTTGGCGCTCGTCAGGAGCTTTTCCCTCTCCCTCCTGAGCTTTTCGCGCTCGGCGTTCACCTCGGCAAGTTTGCCCTTCCATTCCGCTTCCAACGACTCGGCGCGCTTTTTCGCCTCCTCCGCCTCGATGCGACTGTTTTCGGCCGTGCGCAGAATATTTTCAAACTGCCTGCCGCCCTCGGAAAGGTTGGAAACCGCGTCCTGCAGGATGTTTTCGGGAAGGCCGAGCCGCCGCGATATGGCGATGGCATTGCTGCTGCCGGGAACACCCCGACGAACACGGTAGAGCGGGCGGAGCGTGTTCATGTCGAATTCCATGCTCGCATTCTCGATCCCGCTGCGGGCATAGGCAAATTCCTTCAATGCCGTATAATGGGTCGTGACGATCCCCCGGCACCCGACGGAAAGAAGGTGCGAAAGCACCGCCTTGGCAAGGGCCTGGCCCTCCTCCGGGTCGGTGCCACCGCCCAGTTCGTCGATGAGCACGAGGCTGTTCTTGTCTGCACCGCCGACGATCCCGATGACCGTCTTGATGTGCGATGAAAAAGTAGAAAGGTTCTCTTCGATCGACTGCGCATCGCCGATGTCGCAAAACACTTTGGAAAAGACGGAAAGTTCCGTTCCCTCCGCAGCAGGCACAAAGATGCCGCAGGCCGCCATCAGGCAGAACAAGCCGCACATCTTCATCGTGACCGTCTTGCCGCCCGTGTTAGGGCCGGAAACGAGAAGCATCCTGCGCTCCTCCTCCCCGAAAGACACGGAAACAGGGACCGCCGTGCGCGCATCCAGAAGCGGGTGCCGCCCCTTGCGGATATCTAAAATCCCCTTTTCGTTCAGACGGGGCCGCACGCACTTGTTTTTATAGGAATATTCTGCCTTGGCAAAGGCGCAGTCGAGCTCGGACAAAAGTTCGGCATCCTTCATGATCGCGGAGGCAAGCACGCCCACACGATGGGAAAGCTGGGCAAGAATGCGCTCGATCTCCTCCTTTTCCGCCGCGGCGAGTTCGCGAAGTTCGTTGTTCATCTCCAGCACTTCTTCCGGCTCAATAAAAAAGGTTGCACCGCTGGCAGAACGGTCGTGCACAAAGCCACGCACGCGGGACTTGTATTCGGCGCGCACGGGAAGGACATAGCGATTGTCACGCATGGTGACGATGCCTTCCTGCAGATATTTGGCGCCCGCCCCGCCGAGATATTCGGATAGACGGCTGCGGATGCGCTCGTTCAGCGAACGGATGCTCCGCCGGATATTGTAAAGCTCGTCGCTGGCGTAGTCGCTGATCTCATCTTCCCCGAGGATCTTTTCGGTGATGTCCTTTTCGAGGACCTCGTCAAAATAGATCCCCGAAACGATCTCGCGCAAGAGCGGCGACTCTTCCGGAGGAAGGGCCTGCACACCACGGTAAGCCACCCGCGCCGAACGCAACAGCGCTGCCATTCCCAACAGCTCCTTGCAGGAGAGCGAAGAGCCCTTGGCCGCCCTCTCCGGCTCATCGCCGAATGGCGGAAACTCCTCCACTCTTCCGATACCGCGGCGAAAAAGCGCCGCGTCCCCTTCCGTCGTCAGATCCAGACGGGACTGCGCATCCCGCCCCTCCGCTGCCGGCTGCTCGCAGAGAATCCTTTGCTTTGTCATTGCAAGCACCGCAAAGGAGGAAACCTGCGAAAGGATCTTATTCAGTTCGAGTTTTTCAAAAACTTTATTATCCATAGCTCTCTATTCTGATTGCAAAGAAAATATGATAAATTGAAATATTATCAGAAACCCCGAGCCATCCAAGAATGGCTTCAGAAATTTGTCTTTCAGATCGTCCCGCGGCGGAAAGCACCCGAGGTATGTGTGCGCACGTTCTCCTCTTTGCCCATTGCAAATGCGGCGGCATCCTCAGAAGGCAGGGCAGAAAAATCATACACACGGCGGGAAAGAGTGTGCGGGCAGCCGGTAAGCGGGGCGCTGTTGTACACCTCGAAACGGCAGACGGAATTTTCATAGCGAAGGAGCGGAAAGGCGCGGCCCTGCTCATCGGTGAGAGTGTAAGCACTTCGCCTGTCGCATCCCGAGCAGTCCCGCCCGAACGGACAATGTCCCAGCTCCATCACCTTGACACTGCCGCCAGCAAACACATACAGGGACGCATCCCCGATTTTTCCGATCTCTGCGAGGGAAAGTTCTTTCGACAGCACGACCTCGTCCGCCCCGCAAAAAAGAGCGACCCGCGCAGCGACAGCGCTTGAAATGTTGCACCCCGTTCCCAGCATAACGGAGATCTTTCGTCCCCGCAGCCACTCCAGCACAAACGTGCTTTCAGTATACACGCCGTCAAAGCCTTCAAGATGTCTTCCCAAGATCTCGAGATCTTCTCCGATACAATATGCGGGTATATAGAGGTATTTATGCCACGCATAGTACTCTGAAACCTTGAAAAATCCCTCATATTCAGCCGAATTTTTATAATTTTGAGGGCGGAATACAGCACAGTCAATTTCCATGCCGAGCCGGGAGGCTTCGGCCGGATCGCCGCCGATCAGCACAATCCGATCGCCTTTCTCAGTGGCGACAGGGAAATCTTTTTGCATTTCCGGCGCCAACATCGCCCGTTCCGGCAAAGGCTCGCGCGTTCCGCAAAGGAGCGAAAAGACCGAGGAAAAGACGCTCCGCCGAAAGGAATTGAGCGCTGAGCGGAGCAGGAAACAATTCCCGTCGATGGCAATATTCCCCCATCGGACGCAGAAGGGAAAGCGGTCTGTTTTCTCAAAACAATCGATAAGATCCTGCCGCGTGAAGGGGGAAGAACGCGCGGTCTGTGCCGCAAAGTCGGCGGTATACTCCTGCACGCCGAATGGTCCCTCTGCGCGTACGCGCGGAGGCTTGCCCTCGGCGATTTCCGCGTGCAGCAAAAGAGGCACTGTGCGCGGAGCGGAAGGGAGAAAAGGCTTGGATTCCAGGGTGATATATACGCCGTCCCCAGCACGAAAATCGGCATTTTTTTGCAGATAAAAACCGCCCTTCCCCTGCGGAAATGAGCTGCGCCACACCCCTCCGCCCACCTCCTTATTTCCGCCGCGGATGACTTTGAATCCGTCTCCGTCGGAGGGCACATAGGAAGAGCAAACAAATGTAAATTTATCATTTTCCGCCGCGTTATCTTTACGGTGATTCGCAGCACCCGGACGCGCGCCGACAGTGCCGATCTGCTCGCCCATATGCCCCTGGATATCGGGAGACAAAAGATCTTTCCCCTGCCCGAAAGCATACCCACGCGTATAGTTGCCGCGGTTGAAGGCTCGCTTCAAAGCGGAAAAATCCTTTGCAAGTTGTGCCTGTTTTGCGCCCGTCAATATGTCTTTATAGTATTCGACCGCCGCGGCGACATAGGCGGCCGAGCGCATGCGTCCCTCGATCTTGAAAGAGGATACACCCGCCTCGACGAGCTTTGGAACATCCGACGCCGCACAGAGATCGGACAGAGAGAGCGCGTAGGAAAGCGATTCGTGGCCGGCGCGGTCGATACGATACTTTTTTCGGCAGGGCTGTTTGCACAGTCCGCGATTGCCTGAATTTCCGCCCGCAAAGGAGGACATATAGCATTGCCCGGAAAAACAGGTACAGAGCGCTCCCTGCACAAAGACTTCCGTTTCGACTTCTGCGGCGATCGCGCGGATATCCGCAATGGGCGTTTCGCGCGCCAGGATCACGCGGGAAAAGCCCAGGCGCTTCGCCAGGCGTGCCCCATAAATGTTGCATACGCCCGCCTGCGTCGACAGATGCAACGTCATTTCCGGATACGTCTTTTTGAGCAGACTGCCCAGAAACAGATCCTGCACAATGAGCGCGTCGGCGCCCGCATTCCAGGCCGTGAGCGCCGCCGCAAAAAAGGCGGAGACCTCCCCTTCTTTCACAAGCGTGTTGAGCGCCACATACACTTTGGCGCCGACGACATGCGCGGCATCGGCACAATCTTTCAGTTGTTCCGGCGAAAAATTGGCGGCCGCTTTGCGGGCGGAAAAATCTTTCAGCCCCACATAGATCGCATCCGCCCCTGCGCGGAGCGCCGCGAAAAAAGCCTCCTCGTCGCCCGCCGGCGCGAGAATTTCCGTCATATCCTTTTTACCTCTTCCGCGGCTTGCCAGGGCTGAAAAGCTTCGGCAACTGCGGGAATTTCACCTCTATTATTGTATCATTTTTCCGCGCATTTGAAAAGAGTTTTTTGCATATTCGTGTTAAAACCAGCTCCTTCGCCGCACTGTCGAACCAGACGCACTGCGCAAAAGTACCCGGGTGCAGCCGACCGCTTTTTTTCGGAAAATGCATGGAAGCATCCGAGACGAAAAAACACAACGCCTGGCCGATAAGAAGTCGGCGCGAAGGTCGGGCGCGAGAACCAGGTGCGGAGGTCGGGCCATGAGAACCATGTGCGAAGGTCGGGCGTAAAAGAACCAGGCGCGAAGGTCGGGCGCGAGAACCAGGCGCGAAGGTCGAGCGATACAAAAAAGCGCAAAGATTAGCCGATAAGAAATGTGCGTGGGAACGTGGGAGCATGATTGCGCGTGGGACTATGACGCCAAGTGGGACCACGATGCTTCATGGGACCATGATTCCGCAAAGGACACGGATGCCGCATGGGAGCATGATTCCGCGTGGGACTATGGCGCCAAGTAGGCCATGATGCTGTGTGAAATTGGATGCCGCAAAGAAATCGGATACCCCGGCCGACCCGAAAAAAGGACAGTACACAAAAAACTACAAAAATGCCTGCCCCATAAGAGACAGGCATTTCATATTTTTAAGTTTGGAGTGCGACTGTCAGGAAACCGTCCATTCACCGACGGCGTCGGCCGATCCGATCGTCAGCGTATAGCTTTTTGCGATCGGTGTTCCGTTCAGACCTTCAAATTCTGCCAGCAGTGTAACGCTGTGCGTCTGTGCAGAAGAAATAACACCGGTAAGGACATAAAGAATCAATTGATTCGGTTCTCCGGAAACAGAATAAATGCTTGCCTGGTATGCTGGATCTTCGACCATCAAGAAGTCATCAAACTTCCATGTGGAATCATAGATACTTGCAGGCCCGCCCGTAGACATATCCCGGTCAAAGGTTACGTAAACAGCAAGCCAATCTCCCTCCACGACCGAAGTCGCGCTCAGTACCTGCGCTCCCTCTTTGACAGGCTCCTCCCCGCCGATCACCCATGTTCCGACAGCATCGGCCGATTGGATGGTCAGCGTATAGCTCTTTTCGATCGGAGTCCCGTTCAACCCTTCAAATTCCGCCAGCAAGGTAACGCTATGCGTCTGCGCCGAAGAGATTTCCGAAATAAAAAGATACAGAATCAAAGAATTCGGATCGCCGGACACCGGATAGATGCTTGCACCGTGCGCAGGATCCATCAGAACATCATCAAATTTCCATGTGGAATCATAAATGCTCGTAGGACCGCCCGTAGACATATCCCGATCAAAGGTTACGCTTATCGCAAGCCAATCCCCCTCCACGACCGAAGTCGCGCTCAACACCTGCGCACTATTCAAAGCCGGTTCGTTTTCATCCTCGGAGGGATCGCCCGTGTAAGCCGTCCAGATATTTTGTGAAGATGCATTGAGTTCCTCCGTCCATTGGAAACTGTATGCCTGCTTCATCGTAAAGCCTGCATTTTCCGTAAAATCCGCTTCCAACGTAATGACTTTCGGATCTTGGCTGTTGAAGGTATCCACAGAAATGTTGAGCAGCAAAGTGCGGCTGTTAAACCAGACAGCGGGCCCCGTCACCGATTCGCCGCAGAACTTTATTTTACCCATATTGGTGACAGGCGTGTCGGCGACAATGGCTCCGATCGACTTATCAAAGGTTATCTGAAGATGCTGATACGCCCGGTCTTCCGTCAATTCACTCACAACACTCAAAACCGTCACCTCTCCCGATTCCGGTTCGGGCATTGCACCTGTATAAACTTTCCAACTCCCGTCTGCGTTTTGCCGGAAGGAAATTTCTTCTGCGATCGGATTGCCGTTAAAGCTGACAAAGTTTTCGCAAATCGTAAAGATGTGTTCTTTGACCGAACTGTCCACGGCCGTATCCAGCACATAAAACGTAAGTTTGTTTCTTTCGTAGGTATTATACCAATACACGCTCGAGCCGAACAGGGTGTTTTCCATAAACCGGCCGTCCAACTTCCACGTAGGGTCATAGCTGGATCTCGTGTTGGCTTCCTCTGCCCCGACGACAAGCTTGTCGAAGGTCACGTCGATCGCAAGATAATTTATATCGCCGTAAGGTTCCATACGTGAAATGACAGATACCACATTCAAGTCCCCGGTTTCAGGGATCGATGGGACCGAAGGAGTCAGCGGCATCATCCGCGTCATTTCCGTGCCCTCGGATCGGGAGGAAATCGCCATCGCTCCATCCGAGTTTTCAATGGTGACGGTAATCGTTCCGCTCTGCCCCGTCGCATACAGCGGAATATCCCGCTCTTCACAGCGCTTCATCAGCGGCAGCCCGATCGTGTACCAAGGATCATCCTCGTCTCTTACGACCGGCAAACTCATGAGTATCAGCTCCGGATCGATCGCATCCAGCATGGAATCACAGTTTACAGAGCCCACGCCGCCGTGATGCGCCGCCAGAAGAATGTCTACTTTTCCGATCTTTTCCATAACGGCATCCGCCGTCGTCGCCGCTCCGCTGACATACTTGTCCCCTTCCACGTACACGTCGCCCGGGAAAAGTATTTTCTTTCCTGCATATTCGCCGAGATAAATGAGCCCCAGCGTGTTCAGATCCTGGTCCTGCACCTGCGTTTCAAACGCGGCAAGATTGTAGATCTTGATCGTAAAATTGTCCGAGATCTGTACAGTCTGCCCTTCTTCCGTCGGGACCGTCACCGAAATCCCTTTCTTTGACAGCGCGTCAACAAAATCTTCATAGTATTCCTGGCTCTTCCATTCGACCTCTATCGCCTGCAGTTTGCTCCAATCCGGCGTCTTGGCATACACGCTGCCCACTTCGAATTCCGATACGATCTGCGCCAATCCCCCCACATGATCGCTGTGCGGATGCGTCAGGAAAATATAATCCAGTTTCTCAACTTCCTGCTCCCGCAGATAACTCGTGATCGTCTGCGTTGCCGCAGCGTTTCTTTCTCCGCCGTCAATCAGTACATTCTTTCCGTCTACCTGGATCAAAAGGGAATCGCCGAGAATCTTTGCGCCCGCTACCCCTCCCCAAGTATCGATCACGTGCAATTTCATTTCCGCTGTCTCCGTATCTGTGTCTTCGCCGCCCGGCGTATCCGTCCCGCCCTGGTCATTGCCGCCCGGCGTACCCGTCCCGCCCTGGTCATTGCCGCCCGGCGTACCCGTCCCCCCTGGTCATTGCCGCCCGGCGTATCCGTCCCGCCCTGGCTATCTTCGCCCGGCGTTTCGATCCCGCTCGAGGGGCCTTCCTTATGATCATTGGCGCCCCCGCACGCAACAAAGGAAACGCATGTTGCCATTGCAAGTATCAGACAAAGAATTATTTTCAACCACGCTTTCATTTTTCTCCTCCCCGTGATTTTCAGTATACAATCGCCGAAATTCATTCGGTTTCCCCGATTTTCACTCGAAATGTTCCGTCTAATGTGTATATTCTTCCGATCAGAATTATCTTTATACCTTTAATCCGCTCGTTGCAACACCTTGCATGATCAGTTTCTGGAATACGGAAAACAGAATCAGCGGCGGGATGAACAAAACCACGCCCACAGCCATTTTGACATTGGCAGTGTAATTGAACGACGTAGCACCTTCGATCATCGTATAATATACCCCGACCGCCAGCGTATACTTGTTTTCATCCTGCAAATACAGCAGCGGGCCCATAAAATCGTTCCAGACGCCGAAGAAGGTCATGACAGCGATATACACGATTATGGTCTTGCAAAGAGGCATCACGATCATGAAAAAGATGCGCAGTTTGCTTGCGCCGTCCACCTCGGAAGCCTCGATGACTTCACGCGGAATCCCCTTCATAAACTGGCGGGTCAGAAAGATATTGACCGCGCCGCCGCCTAAAAATCCGGGAACGATGAGGGGAAGATAGGTGTTGATCCAGCCGATCGCGTAGTATTGCGCAAAGAGAGGGATCTGCGTGACAACGCTCGGCAACAGCAGCGTTGCCATCACGCACGCAAAGACAAAAGACTGCCCTTTCCATTTCAACACCGAAAAAGCAAACGCGCACATCCCTGCCGACAACGGAACGCCGATTATGTTGAAGATCAGCACATAGAATGTGTTCCCGATAAATTTAAGAAAGACAGGGTTCAACGCCTCTATGTAGGATTGTTTGTTGAGAAAGACAGGAAACAACAGCTCTTCCAGATAAATCTGATCGGATGTCATAAAGCTGCGCAAGAGCATCAGCAACATCGGAGACAGAAGGATCAGAGCGATCAAGGAAAGGAAAAAATAGATCAGAGAATTTTTTACGATCTGCAAAAGACTGTTCCTTTTCATCACATTTCTTCTCCGTACTGCACCCATCCGCTCTTTTTGAAGATCAGCATCGTGATGATGCCGATTATGATAAATAATACCCAGGAAAGAGCGCACGCCATGCCGAATGACTGCCGGCTGAACGCCTGATTATAGATATAGCAAACGTAAAAATCCAGCGCTCCCGGAGCCACACCCGAAAGCAGGAAAGCTCCGCCGAATACCTGCAAGCTGCCGATGATGCCCATGATCAGGTTGTAAAAGATCATCGGCGTGGAGTAAGGTATCGTGATGTGCAGGAATTTATACATCGGATTGTTCGTTTCCAGCGACGCCGCCTCGTACATGGTTTCCGGAATGTTTTTCAGCTGCGCCGTCCAGAGGATGATGTTTCCGCCGATCCCGAACAGCGACAACAGGATAAACGTCGTCAGCGCCGTATCTTCCGAAGACAGGAAGGTAAAACCTTCCTTTCCGAAGCGGTGCATCAGGAGGTTGATAAACCCGAAATCGACGTCCAATATGTCCGACCACAAGAGCGCGCTGACCACTGCGGGGATCAGGACGGGTATATAGAACAGGACACGATATACCGCCATTCCGCGAAGTTTTCGGTTGGCAAAGACCGCCAGCAGAAAACTCAGGATCAATGACATCGGCACCGATATGATCGCATATACGAACGTGATGCGCAGCGAATTCGAAAAGCCTTCCCAAACTCCGTACGGCTCCGGCGTAAACATTTTGATATAATTTCCGAGCCCGATAAACTTCATCGGAGTGAGGACATCGTAGTCGCAAAAACTGTATATCAATGACAAGATCATGGGCAAGATGGTAAAGCCCAGGATCCCGACAATGACGGGCAGGGAAAATCCCAGCCCGATCAATGTCTTTTTTATTTCACGTTTTGCCGCAGGCGTCATATTTTTCCTCCGTCAGGCAGCGTTCGCGGCATCTGCTATCTTTTTCATATACGATGATACCAAAGACGCCAGCCCCTCTTCCGTCTGATACTTCTTTTCGTTGTTCAGCGAGAAGAAGAAATTGTTATATTCCTGCACGACCGCAGATTGATTTTTCGGTGCAACTTCGCTCGCAAAATTCAGATTCAGAGCATCGTCCGCTCTCGCAACAAAGGCATCGTTGTTGATGTCGGGCGTGGATTTTCTCCAGGCGGCGTCTTCATCATAGAGCAGTTCCGTCAGACAGGGAACAGATGCTTTCGTCTGACCGAAAATCTCCTGCCCCTCTCTGCTGATAATGAATTTCAAAAATTTCCACGCCTCTTCCTTGTGTTCACAGGATGCCGACATGGCATACCCCGAACATCCGCTGCCGATCACAGGCACTTCCATGATCGGAAAAGGCGCAACGTCAAAATTCAGCTTTTCCATCGAGATGACGTTTGTGCGCACGCCGAACTCCATCGCCGCCAGCTTGTTGTTGAATGCCGCGTTGTTGGATGTCGTATAGTTGTTCTTGACAAATTCGATCATTTCGTTGTATGCGCGCATCGCATTCGCCGAATCCATCACGACGTTCCCCTCTTCGTCAAACACGTCGCCGCCGAATCCGCGCAGAATGGTATAGCTTGAAACATTCCAGGTAAATCCTCCGAGCACCGCGACCGAGTTACGCGTGAGGGCTTCGCCCTTGCTGCCCGCCAGCTGCAATGCACGGAATTTCTTCACCGTATCCTTGAATTCTGCCCAGGTCCAACCCGTTCTGCCATTCTCGTAATAGGAGGGATCATTCGGATCTTTGATGGAAGGATCCAGCTGCTTCGCCGCCTCGAACGCATTTTTGTTGTAGAATACGACCAGTTGGTTGAAATCCCGCGGCGCAAACCAGATGGACTCGTCCGCCGCATTGATCTTCGTCGTCGACATGGAAGCCGGATGGTATTTTTCCTGCCAGTCGGGGATGTCCCGATCGTAATAAGGCCTCAGATCTTCAAATTTCCCCGCGGCGGACACCGTAGAATGATAGTCCCCGCTCGTCCACAAGATATCCGGAAATTCGGAAACGGCATAGTTGAAAACCGTCTGCACATAATCGGTTCCGACCGTCGTTTCCACGATGATCTGGATATCCGGATTTTCTTCTTCGAACGCCGCCTTGAATGCGTTCATGATCAGCTTTTCCGCCGGATCGTTTTTCATCGCGACAGTGATCTGCGTGCGATTCGGATCGATCTTTTCACCGCCGCCCGCATTTCCGCCGCACCCCGCAAATACGCCGAGCGTCAACAAAACAGCTATTAGACATGTTAAATATTTTTTCATAAATACTACTCCGCTCCAATTATTTTATCGTAATGACGACATCTTTCAGAGGCAACGTCAACACCGCTTTTCCGTTTTCGATCTTATATTCGGATGCGCTGAGCTGCTCGCCGTTCACATACACCTTCGCGCCGCTATTGGACACGGGTACACAAACGCAGACTTGCAACGCCTCCGAGCTATTGCGCACGCTGTCCAGCCGGAAAAAGTCTTTCCCTACGCTGACGTCAAACTTTGCGCCGCGGAAAGTCAGATTTTCGGTTTTGAAATAATTCATCCCGGAAGGCACGGCCGACGAAAATCCGATCGTGTTGTAGTCGACCAGATACTCGCCGAGGAATATCGCAGGCGCCGCCGCCGTCACGATGTTGTTCTCCATAAAGACGGTATCCAGCCCGACTTCTCCCGCACCGTACCAGCCTTCCAACGCTATGTTGGTGTTCTGCTGATACCATGTCAGGAAAAACTCCTGCCCTTCTCCCCCGGCAGACTGGATCTTGTTATACCACGCCTGGATCTCCTTGAACCTTTGGAAGGCGTTGTCGATCCCGTAGATGCGGCTGCGCATGACCAGATCGTAGTAGGAGACATAGAAGATCGCGCCGCCGTTCTGGACCTGCGTACCGAACAGATAAGGACTCTGCGGCCAGAAGTAGTTCTCTCCGGCATCCACCGTATTGGATACGGGCCCGAATTCATATTTATAAATGTCTTTGCCCTGTATCTCATCGCCCTCCACGTTGCGTACGCCCGTGATCCAGTCCATCACCAGTTTCTGCTGCTGCGGCGTGCCGATGCCTGCGACCAGCGCATCGAGATTGTAGTAGGTATACCCGTAATCATAATACTTCGAAGCATTTGTGTCGCTTTGCGGCATGGGATGTTTTCCCAACACGAATCTCTGCGTCACGGGGTTCCAGAATCCGCCATCTTCGACATCTTTCTCCATCAAAGACTTGACGTTCGCGCGGATCGCGGTGAGCTCTTCGATCGAGTAATCCCATACGACCTTTTCACCCTCGCGGTCGCACACGCTGACCTCTTCCGTCCGGATATCCAGCGCTTTGGCGATCGTCTCCAGCTCCACCATCGCATCCAGCGCTTTGTAATAGAAGGTGTTCACATACAGATTGACAGCCGGCATCATCATTACGTCCCAATATCCGTTGCCGATGCCGTGCCCGATATCGTTGTAACCGTCATGGCCGACCATGTATTCGCAGTCCACAAGCGCGCCCTGCTTGTTTGTGCCCTTGCCGCCGAGAAATTCCAGGTAGAACATCAGCGCGCGGCGGCAGTTTGCCAGATATTTTTCAAGCATGGCCTTGTCGCCGTTGTAGGCGAACAGGTTCCGCACGGCCGCAATATAGATCTGCTGGTTGTTCGGATGGCGGGTATCATAGCCCATGCGCAGATAGTTCAACCCGACCGAGCCCACGAACGTCTTCCCTTCTTTTACGTCAAATACGACGCGGAATCTTGTAAGCTCCTTCTCGTTTTCGTCCGTGTATTTTCCGTTCTGATCGGCGCCGAGATAGTCGTCGTGCAGATACATCGCAAAATACATGCGCTGGGAATACTGCGCGGGGATCGTCTCCAAAGGCCGCGTGCAATAATCTTTCTGCGACGCCTGATACCAGGTGTCGTCGCCCTCCACCTGAAATTCCACCCGGATGTCTTCCAGAGAGCTGTCGATACCGAAACTCGTTATATCCGTCAGCCGAACGTCCAGTTCCAAAAACGGCGACTGGAAACTCATATAGCTGAAAACAGGTGATTCAAATACGATCGACTCTTTCGCGCCCTCATTGAGCGACGTCGTTTCATCCGCAATCATTCCGCGATCGTACGCTTTGGAAACATCCTTTCCGTCACGGTAAATGTTCCAGTTGAACAGATGATTCGGGTCTTCTTCCATCCAGTCGTTGTCGGAAAATTCCCAATCGGTGATCGCGCCATAGCTGTGCCCCGAAAAAGGAAACGGCCACCCTTGCATAAAATTTGTACCGGGCGTCGGCGACATGGTATTTTCCAATTCGTGCCAGCCGTTCCAGATATAACCGAATTTATCGATCACGCGGCAATCCAGAAGATCCAGCATATACTGGCGCAAGTTCTGCCCCACCGCCTTTTCGGTCGCATCGTAATAGCTCATCGCCATGCTTTCCCATTCCTTGGCAAACCAAGCGCTCTGCCCGAGAGGAAGCTCAAAAAGCGCATCGTCATCGACCGAGATCATCCGGTGATACATGTCGTTCAGAAAGTCGGAAAAACCCTGATCGGAGGAGGAGAAACTGAGCTTTTCCGCCTCATCTTTCTGGTAGTTATAGGCAAAGGGAGTTTTGCCGCACCCTGTCAAAAACACCATCACGACAAAAAACAGCAATGCCGCGATCCTTTGCGCCCATTTTTTTGCATGCATCTGGGCTTATACTCGGCTTTTTTCAGAACCGGCGGAGCCTTGCTTTCCGTGGGAATGCCCTTGGGCGTTTCCGCGCGGATCACACTCTTCCACGCAGAGTCATCAAAATTTATCTCCTTCCAATCGGGAATTTCTTCCCGGGCATCATAATGCTCCCCCTCCCGCCAGTCGTCATAGACGATCGGCGATTCATGCCAACAAAAACTTTCGTCCGCCTCAAAGAGAACTTCCCCCGATGAACTTTCCATGGAGCAGGCAAATTTCGGCGAGCTCCTGAATTTTGCCTTGTCCAAAGCCCAAACCTGTCCGCCTATATTGTTCAGAAATCCGTTCCCCAATATAAGCCCTAAAACATTTTCGCCTCTTTGCACATAATTTTCCAGTTCATATCTGTCATAGTAGAGAAGATCATCCGGATTATAAATATACGAGGCATATTTGCTGCGCGTGATCTCTTTCCCGTTGATAAACAGCCGGTAGAATCCCAACCCGCAGAGATTGAGATACACTTTGGTTTCGTTCAGAAAAAAATGCTTCCTTATATATGGCGCCGAGACAGGTTCTTCATGTGTCGAGTACCGCTCCGAAAAAGTGTAAAATAATGCCGAGTACATTCCGTCCTTCCTTTTCTGCCTGTTATGCATTCTATACGCTACATTATAAATTATATAAAAAATCGCCTCTTCTTTCAATCCAAAAAAACAAACTGAAAGTATCAGATTTTTGACATTTTCATCAAAAAATTAAAAAATAAAAGTTGAATATCCAAAAAAATTGTGATACAATATTTACACAAAGGAGCAATTTTATGATCGAATATTACAACGCGGAGACGATAAAATACTGCATTTACACCGCTTTGGTGGCAAGTCCGAGAGATTATTATCATCAAAGCACCTTCTTTAAGCTCATGTACGTTGTGAAAGGCAGTATCGAGGTATCCGTTAAATCACGAAAAAATGACGAGATCACAAGACTGTTTACAGCCGGGACCGCCATGATCATTACCCCGAACGATGTGCACAGGTATCACGTTTCTTCGCGCAGCGATGATTACTGCCACCGCGACATCTATATTTTTGATCCTGCGATGAAAAATATCTGCGACTCTCTTTCCCCCGATTTGTATAACGAGATCGTCTCCGGAGAATATCCTTTGATCTATTCTCTCTCTCAAAACACCATCTATTCATTGGAAGAAATGCTGACCCCGCTCAACCGTACCCCCCTCTCCTTTGCTCTCAATTCTCTGCACAAGGCAATCGTATACTATTATCTCGGCACATATCTGCATTATAAATTCTTTACCATGCCCTATCCGCAATGGCTTTCAAAATTGCTCTCTTATCTGCAGAATGAAGAGTTTCTGGTCAAACCCCTGGAAGAAATCATCTTATCTACGAATTATTCTCACGGATACGTCAGCCGCGAATTCAAAAAATACATCGGCAAAACTCTTAAACATTATATAAACGAGAGCAAGATCGCCCTTTCGACTACGCTGCTCACCAATCAGAACGCTACATTGGAATATATCGCAAACCGCCTGAATTTAAGCACGACAAGCAATTACATCGAGCTTTTCAAAAAACAATATCATGTGACCCCGGCGCAATGACGCAATAAGTTTTTCACGAATATCGATACCTATCCCAACCAGCAGTGGGGCAACTATACGACATTCAAATAACCGCCCCGCCGCCTGCCTTTTCAAAATTTTGCCGCTTTTAAGATCTTTGCCCCTTCTCTTTCCGCAATCGAAAGAGGGGTATGTGCAAATGGCAAACCCACTCATTAACGCAAAGGGGGAGCCGAAGTGTATACTTCGGCTCCCCCTCTTTTTGCATCAGCACACTCGCCGCTTTCAAAAGCGTCGGGAAAATTTTCAGCGCAGTTCCAGCCCCAGTTTTTCGTGCAGGGCGCGCAGGATCTTTTTCACATACCCGTCCGCATCTTCGGGCGCGATCGCCTTGTCGCGCGGCGTGAATGTGACGGAAAATGCCATGCTCTTTTTGCCTTCTCCGACCTGCTTGCCGCGATACACGTCAAAGAGATGTACTTTCGTGACATATTTGCAGGCCTCGCGGATGATCTTCTCCACATCGGCGCAGACGGTGCCCTCCTCGGCGACAAGCGCCAGATCGCGCTCCACTTCGGGGAATTTCGGCAAAGGATTGTATTTGAACGGCGCATGCAAGGAGCTTTCCAGCGCGGCGTAATCGAGTTCGCCCAGATACACGGGCACTTCAACGGTCAGCTCTTCGGAAAGGTCGGGCGCAAGCTCGCCCAGATACCCCACACACTCGCCGCCGAAAAGCACTTCCGCCGTCTTGCCGGGGTGCAGGAAGGGACGCGTTGCAGGAGCATAGGTAAATTCCAGACCGAACGCCGCCGCAAACGCTTCAAACGCACCCTTGGCCGAGAAGAAGTCCTCACCCGGCCCGTACAGCCCCACACAGAGGGTCTTCCGCTCCTCGGGCGCATCTTCCAGCGGAAGAGATTTTGCCAGATAAACATTGGCCAGCTCGTACAGGCGCGCCGCCTTGTTGCCGCGGCGGATGTTGCGGACGAGCGTTTCCAGCATGGAAGGCGCCAGTGTGGTGCGCATCAGGCTCATATCCTCGCCAATCGGGTTTTTGATGCGGATGGCCTTTCCCGCCTCCTCCCCCATGCGCAGCCGCGCGTAATCTTTGGGAGAAATGAAAGAATAGGTGATGATCTCGCTGTAATCCTGCATCCGCATGGCCCGCCCCGCTTCGTTTTCGGCGCGCTGCTGTTCGGTGAGCCCGCCGCCCGTGACGGAAGCCTGCGCGAGGAAGGTACCCGCGATGTGGTCGTAACCGTACATGCGGATGACCTCTTCCGCAAGGTCGGGGAAGCCCTCCACGTCTTCACGATAGGCGGGCGCCGTAACGGTGAGCGCATCTCCCTTTGCCGCCACATTGAAATTGAGACGGGTGAGAATGTCGCGAATATCTGCCTTGGGCACCTCGATGCCGAGAAGCGCATTGATCTGCGCCACGCTCGTCTTCACGACGGTCGGCTGCGCCTTGCTTTCGCCGATATCAAACCGGTCGCGCGCGATCTTGCCGCAGTCCAGCTCCTCGATCAGATGCAGGGCGCGGTTGATGGCGATCCCGGTGGTGTAGGCGTCTACACCCTTTTCAAAGCGGGCGGAAGAGTCGCTCTTCTGCCCCAGCGCGCGCGAAGTGCGGCGGATGTTGGCCCGCTCGAATTTGGCGCTCTCAAAGAGCAGCTCGCTCGTATCCTCGCCGATGCCGCTGTTCAGTCCGCCCATCACTCCCGCCAGCGCGACAGGGTTTTTCCCGTCGGCTATGACGAGGTTTTCCGGCGTGAGGGTGAATTCCTTGGAGTCAAGGGTTGTAATCTTCTCCCCTTCGGCCGCACGGCGCACGCAGATCTTGTTCTGCGCGATCTTGGCAAGGTCGAAGGCGTGCATGGGCTGGCCGAGTTCCAGAAGGATAAAGTTGGTGATGTCGACGACGTTGCTGATCGAGCGAAGCCCGCACAGCGCCAGTCTGCGGCGCATCCAGAGCGGAGATTTTCCGATTTTGATCTCGCGCACATAGTGAGCGATGTAGCGCGGGCAGAGATCGGGCGCTTCGACCGTGACGTTCACGCGCTCGCTCGTGCTGAAACTCGCCGCTGTGTACGAAAGATCGAGCGGCACGAGCGGCTTTTTGAGAACGGCGGCCACTTCGCGCGCGATGCCATATACGCTCTGGCAGTCGGGGCGATTCGCCGTGACGGAGATGTCGAAAATATAGTCGTCCAGGCCCACGATGCCGCGGATATCCACGCCCACGGGCGTTTCGGCGGGAAGGATGAGAATGCCGTTGACATCGGCGCCGTCCATCCAGTCGTCGTTGATGCCCAGCTCCTCTCCCGAGCAGAGCATGCCGCACGACTCCACCCCGCGCAGTTTGCCCTTTTTGATCTTCACGCCGCCGTGCAGAGAAGACCCGTCCAGCGCGACGGGTACGATATCCCCTTCCGATACGTTGCCTGCGCCCGTCACGATCTGGATATCGCTGCCGTATTCGCCGCAGTCGAGTTTGCAGATACGAAGTTTGTCGGCGTCCGGATGCTTCTCGATATGGGTAATGCGGCCCGTGACGCAGCGGTCGATCTCGGCGCCGCAATCGATGAGCTCCTCCACTTCAAATCCGCAGGAAAAGAGCTTTTGCGTCAGCTCCTGCGCGGTGCAATCGATGTCGACATAATCTTTGAGCCAACTGAAAGGTACTTTCATATCACACTCTTCCTCCATTGCCGAACTGTTTCAGAAAGCGGACATCCCCCTCAAAGAGAAGCCGGATGTCGCCGATGCCGTACTTGATCATGGCGATGCGCTCCAGCCCGATGCCGAAGGCAAGCCCGGTGTATTCGTCCGGATCGATGTCGCAGTTTTCCAGAACGCGGCGGTTGACCATGCCCGCGCCCAGTACCTCGATCCAGCCAGTACCCTTGCAAATGCGGCAGCCCTTGCCCCCGCAGGCCGAACAGGAAAGATCGACCTCCACGCTCGGTTCCGTGAACGGGAAATAGGAAGGGCGCAGGCGCGTTTTCGTCTCCGAAGTGAACATGCGCCGCGCAAATTCGTCGAGAAGCCCTTTCAGATCATTCAGCGTCACGTTCTTGTCCACGACCAGCCCTTCCATCTGGTGGAACATGGGCGAATGCGTCGCGTCCGAATCGGAACGGTAGACGCGGCCGGGACTCAACACCTTGATAGGCGGCTTGCGCTGTTCCATGACGCGGATCTGCCCGGACGATGTCTGCGAACGCAGAAGAAATTCTTTTGTCACAAAGAAGGTGTCCTGCATATCGCGCGCGGGATGGTCGGCCGGAATGTTCAGCGCCTGGAAATTATAGTAGTCGCGCTCGATCTCCGGGCCTTCAAACACGTCAAACCCCATGCCCGAAAAAATATCGATCAGCTCGTTTTTCACGAGCGTGACGGGGTGCGCACTGCCCGTGCCGGAAAAGCGGGCGGGCATGGTCACATCCAGCTTTTCGCTCGCATATTTCTTCTCCAGTTCGCGCTTTTTGAGCGTCGCCTCCAGCGCATCGAAATTCTCTTCCGCCCAGCGACGCAATTCGCTCAGAAGTTTGCCCGCCTCGGGACGGTCTTCGGGCGCAACGTCGCGCATGCCCTTAGACAGCGCCGAGATCTTGCCCGTCTTTCCGAGATGCTCCATGCGATAGGCAAACAGCCCCTCCCGCGTGAGCGCAGGGTCCGAACCCGCCGTGGAAAGCCACTCGCCGATCTCCTTCCGGATGCTTTCGATCTGTTCTTTCATATGTCCTCCGTTTTTTCTCCGCAAAAAGGCGCCCTGTGAATTTTCACAGGGCGCCTGTAAGCGCGGTACCACCTATGTTCGCGGATCTCTCCGCCTCGTTTCCGCTTAACGCGCGGCGCACGCCCGACTGTACTCTCGAAATTTCCCATCGGGGGCTATGGAGTGAATACCGCCCGCCCGCTCCGAAAAACCTTTCAGCCGATGAGTTTTTCTCTCTTGGAAGCGTCTTTGCGCGCGTCTGTCTCCGTCGTCGCCTTTTCTTCATAATAATCCAAACGAGAAAAAAAGTCAACGATTTTTCCGCTCCTATCGAAATTTTTCCCGCAATGCACCCCTCTTTACGGCCGAATCGGTCTGTTTTTCGCGTGAAAGAGTGAAAAATCGCCGCGGTTACGGCAAATGGCGCAGCTGGCACAGCGGAAGGCGCGGGCAGGCGTGTCGAATAGAGCGGGCCGGCACGGCGGATGGCACGGCTCGGAGGCGGCGAACGACTAAAAGCATAAAACTGCCCGCAGGACGCAAAAAAGATTCCGTCAGAAAAAACAGACCGAAAAAATGCACAGAAATCCACAAAAAGAAAACCAAGAGTAATTCGAACCAAAAGACGGAGTGAATCATCACAATCGTGAAAATGAATCAAAAAATGCCCGCAGGACGCAAAAAAAATCCTGCGGGACAGCAAAGTACATATTTCTATGATCGATCAGATCCTTGCATTGGAGCGGTCAGGTTTTCCCGCCTTGCAGATACACATCCGGGATCTTTCCGACGATGATGCTCTCGCAGATAAGCACGGGCGTCTGAGCCTGAACTTCGCGTGTACCCGAAGGGAGTACGATGCGCACCTGCGCCGAGACGAGAAGATATACCGAATGCGCCGTCTGGTTGATGCCTGCCGAACGAAACTGCGACGAAAGCTGACAGGTGACCGTTCCGACTGGGAGAGTGCGGAATGTCACCTTCGGGCCAAACCCGGACAACAGTTCGATGCCGGTAAAAGCGCCTATGGGCACCTTGACCCCCTGCTCGCACACCTCGTTCATCGCCGCGGAGGCAAGCGATACCGTCTGGCGGGCCGCAAGATTGACGGCGCGGGTATCCACTTCGATCGAGAGGACGTTATTTTCTCCGTCCCGCGTGATGATGACGAGATCGTCGTACGAGACGCCGTTCCACTGCAGCGCCTGCATGGCCGCGCTGTTGAGCGCCTCCGCCGAACGCGAATACACCGTCGACTCGCTCAGCTCCCATAAAAGATCCGCCACACGGCTCTGAAAATAGACTATGACCCCGATCACGGCGGCCAAGATCGCCGCGATCACGGCAAATTTTCTGATTTTAACGGGGCGATGATACCGCCTGCGGCGGTATGCGCCCTCATAGCCGTAATACGCCATGCCCCATTGTATGCCGCAAAAAATAAATTTATGCGTCCTGCCGCATTCGACCTTCCATGAAAATAATAAATGGTTGTCTGCGTAACGATATATCTTCTTTCTTTTTCTCTGATGAAAGCGCACAAGAAACCGATCAAAATCAATAGTGAAATTGCGAAAAAAAACACTGCGCACAAAATCCAATGCATATTTCCCAAAAACACCAGAAGCAAACCAAAAGCAGACCACAACACGGAAAAGATCAATGCGTATTTCAGGTAATGCCACACATAGAAGGATATTTAGGGTCTGACGTAATTCTCCTTGGGCTTTTACGTCCGTTTTTAAGACTGTCAGCCGTCCTTCCGTTATAGCGTTCGATTTATGCAGGTTGGGCTTCGCATCCGTATAACGGATCAGATTGAATCGGTAACGGTTAAGGTCGGTCGCCTTTTTTACGCTCGCGTGACGGAGCATTTCAACTCTCTGAAACAATCCGCCTGATTGATTATTCCTCCCGTTTCAAGTCTGCGTTCTTGGGTGGAGGTTTTTTTGTGTTGCTCTTTTTTCGCCTCCAAAAATTTTCCAAAAACTTTCATTTCATCTCTTGACTTTTATTTGCAGGTCTTAAAAATTATTTATAAAAGTCAAGACCCATAGTCTGCTCATCTTTTCCGACAATTGAACTATGAGTCTTGACACAACTACTTATTTGTTACTCAATAAGTCCGCTGTTTTTCAGAAGTTTCTCGACGTCCGTGTCTTTTACTTTATCGATTACCGTCTTTAACGCCATCTTCTCTTTCAAAGACAACGGCGCCTTGGATAAAGGTTTCTTGTCGATACCGTAATATGCCGCACGGAGAAGCTCGCGCACGTCAAACGCACTGCCCCAGACTTCGGGAACGCCTCTGTCGATGTCGAGAAGAGTATATACCGACTCCATGCCCGTTCTCATGGAATATTCCGTCGTGAAAATGGTGTCTCTCGGCGTTTCGGCGAATTGTCCGATAAATGCGAAGTTGACTGCTCCGTCGGGGACGACTTTGGGCCTGTCCTCGTTCTTTCTGGGCTGGAAGAATGCGTTGATATACGGCATATAACAGGTTGTGGTATTCGCCTTCGTCTTCGCATACTCGTCGATTTTTTCAATCGGGAAACCGATGTGATACAGCCATTCGCGGCAGACTTCTTCGCCCGTACATTCGCGCATCGGCTTTTTGACGTAATTGCCCGGTTTATTCGTATTGAGGGAATAAACCCAAATAAGAACGGTGTCTTTATCCTGCGATTTGAACTGCGGCTGACGGTTTATCGTCCAAGACAGATACCAATTTTCGGTGCTGTCTTTTACGGTAACAATACCGCCCGTCGTTACTTTTCCGGACCTCGGATCACGCTTGCAGATTTTCTTGATATACTCGATGATTTCGTCGTCCGAAGTTGCGACGGTTGCGCTCATCCAGTTGGTCGCTTCCACGTCCGAACAGAACTTATCGGGATTGCCGAACGCTTTGTCCTGTGCGGCGATGTTCTTCCACATATCCCAACTTTCGCCGTAACCGTTTCTGATTTCCGAAAGGTCGGGGGCATGCGTCTGGTCGCCGTAGCAGCTCGTATCCGTACAACAGCCGTTGGTGATGAAAACGAGGTCGGTTTCCAAAAGATCGATGCTACCGTAATTATCGTCTTTGATATATTCGATTTTCTTAGCAATTTTTTTGCCGCCGACGTTTTCAATGACGACGTTCTTCACGTCGATGCCGTATTCGATTTTCACGCCGTGCGCTTCGAGATACTTAACAAGAGGAAGAATCATGCTCTCATACTGATTATATTTGGTAAAACGCAGTGCGCTGAAATCGGGAAGCCCGTCGATATGATGAACGTATCTTTGCAGATATCTCTTCATTTCAAGTGCGGACGACCAACGCTGGAAGGCAAACATCGTCTGCCAATACAGCCAGAAATTTGTTTTCCAAAAATTTTTATTAAAAATTTCACTTATCTTTTTGTCTTCAAGCTGCTCTTCGGGAATCATAAACAGTTTGGTAAGGTCCATCGCCGACTCTTTATCCAGCTCGAATTTTCCGTCCGTATGAGCGTCCTGCCCGCGATTGACCGTGGCGCGGCAAAGCGAATAATTGGGGTCTTTCTTGTTCAGCCAATAATATTCGTCCAAAACGCTTACACCCTCCGTTTCGATGGAAGGCACGTCGCGGTAAACATCCCACATAATTTCGAAATGGTTATCCATTTCTCTTCCGCCGCGCATATAGAAACCTTTGGTCACGTCTTTCCTGCCGTCGCAGCTTCCGCCTGCAAGATCGAGTTTTTCCAAAAGGTGGATATGCTCGCCTTTCATCTGTCCGTCGCGGACAAGATAGAATGCCGCCGTCAATCCGGCAAGTCCGGTACCGATGATATACGCCGACTTACGGTCAACGCCTTCGGGTTTCATAGGGCGGGCAAATGCTTCATAGTTACCACTTGAATAATACATAAATGTACCTCCGTTTTTTATTTACAATACAATTATAAACCGAGAAAAATAAACGCACAATAAGCAATATTTTTGCTTTGATTAAAGTTTTATCATCTCGATTGAAAGTGTAAAAAGTTTTATCATTTTTTATCGTTTGATAAACTTTTGTCCTTGCGAAAAGCGTTCAGCGCATAGGAAATATCCCCGTGTATAAGAGTGCTTACTCTGTCAACGATATACTTCGGGTCTTCCTTCATATCGTCGGCGATCCATTTAAGCATAATGCCGTTAAACGCATATTTGAAAAAATCGGCGATAAATTCTTTATCTTTCTCCGATATGAACATACCGGTTGCCTGTTCCTCGATAACGCCCATCAGCAATTCGTGCGTTTGGGTATTCAGATAATTTTCAATCTGTTCCCGATCCAAAGCATGATAGACGTTTTTGATAAAAGGTTTGTTTTCAAGCACGGCATTAAAAATATTCAAAAAACCCTGTTGCCAGGTATCATACGTTTTATTGTTTGCAATTGCCTGTTCCGCATCCTCCATACACGCCCATCTCGCTAAATCGTATATATCGGTAAAATGATAATAGAACGTCATACGGTTGACCCCGCAGTCATCCGTAATATCGGATATGGTTATTTTATTGATTGGCTTTTTTAATAAAAGCTTTTTCAGCGACGTTTCCAACGCTCTCTTTGTCGTCTGCGACATTACGCATTAACCTCTTTATCTGTTTTTGTTTTTTCATAAACCGAAGAAAAAAACTGATTCATTTCGTCCATACATCGTTCCTGATTAAATCGACTCGAATAAGCAAGAAATTTATTTTCACACGCTTCTTTTTCCGTGGGATGAGAAATCCAGAAATCTATGACTTTGGCAAGGTCTTTCGGTTTTCTATTCTTAAAAACACAACGCTCATCCACCGCAAAGCCCTTTGTCGCACTCAATTCAGAGTCCGAAACGATTGTAAGCTTTCCGCAGGTGATAGCTTCAAGACAAGCGATACCTTCCAACTCGATTTCGGCAGGATGAACGTACATATCGCTATAATTGATGACGTCAACCATTTCTTCTCTTGAAAAAAGTTGAAAAACGGGAGCGACCGGCAACTTCTTCGCAAGTTTTTTATAATATTTTTCTTTCGTTCCCTGCCCTGCCAATATAAGCTGGATCCTATCCTTATATGCAGAATACCTTACCGCCTTCAACAACGTATCCTGCGATTTTTCTCTTGCATATCTTCCCGTTGTCAAAATTACAATTTTATCACGGAATTCAATCGGTTTTGGTGTTTCTTTTTTACGGACGTAGTTATGGACGCCATTTGAAACGATAAATGCCGGCGTAGCTCTCTTCACGTTGCGTTCGAACTCATTTCTTACAAATTCCGTCGGGTAATGTATTCCGTCGGCATATTGGTATACGTTGTTATAAATCGTCTTGTATACCAATTTGTTTGCGACCTTAACCTTGTTCAATTTCAGATACGACGTAAGATTTTCCGCTTGCATATGAAATCCGGCGGTTATCGGAACGTTTTGCTCGTGCGCTATTTTTGCCGCGAATATACCAAGCGACAACGGCATCATAATATGAACGATATCCGCGCCGTCAATTGCATTGCGAACAATTTTCTCATCGGGTTTGGCAAGTGTAACGCCGACCTTATGGACATAATCGTTTAATATTTTCCCAAAATTGTAATTCGGTACGACAAAGACGTTTTCTTGATTCTTTCTGGCTTGATCCGCGCACAAAATGCGTACCGTATGACCTTTTTGCTGCAGAAATTTAATCAGGTTCATTGCCGCAACCGTAGTTCCGTTATTTTCTTCGCCAAGTACGTCGCACACAACGGTAATTATCATCATTCTCTCCTTTTTGGTAAAGTCGGGAGCTAAAAGCAACTCCCGACTTTTTAAAATTTCTCCTATGCCGTTACAGCGGCAAGTCTTTTTTCTCGAATTTCAAACTACCGACGATATAACAGATGATTCCGACGGCAAGAAGAATTGCCCATTTCCATATGAAGGTCGTTGTTCCGTCAAGAATGGAAACCACGTCGAACAAAGATATAATCGACACATAGTTGAAAGCGTTCAGTGCTTCCATACGGATAATGGACGGGAGTACGGGCGAACCGAACAATCCGAGCATTGTGGCGACAAGGAAGAACATATTAAGCCCGCCGCCGAGAGCCATGGAATGCTTACTGCGGTTGAAGTAACACGAAGCGAGGAAACAAATTCCGCTCATCGCAAACATTACAAGGAATGCGCCGAGATTGATCAGTGCGAGTTTTCCGTAAGTAAGTTCCGTGGAGACGTCAACGATTGCAAAGCAAATCATACTTGTAAGAGTCGTGCAGAGGAACATTACAAGAATGGAACTGATCAGGAACATTGCCTGCGTAAACGTTACTTGTTTTCTCTTCGTTCCGGAGGAGAGGATATATGCCATAGACCCGCTGTCCACCTGTCCCGCAATAAGCGCATTGGACGACATAATCATATAGATGATGGGCAAAAGCAAACCTGCCATTTTGAAGAATATAGAGCCGATAAGCGCACCGTACAGGTCTGCCTGACCGACTTCCTGTAAAGCGTCGAACATATCCTGCGGCAATACGGATAATAACCCGCCCGCCAGATCGTCGGCAATCTCCGCTTTGATACTCTCAACCGTTTCACCGTCTTTGATGTTTTCAAGTCTGTATTCGAGATTTGCTCTGTAATTAACGAGAACTTCCAAAGACTTTTGTTTTACGTTACCGTAATCGCTGAAACCGAACTCTGCGTATTTTTCCTTTGTAATCCCGTATTCGGAAAGGACATCGAGAACCGATTGGATATTCTCGTCTTTTACCATATTTCCGGCAAGAAAAATAGAACTATTGGTCATGACGTATTTATCCCGTTCGTCCGCATGACCTTCCTCCGAGATCGTCGCAAGCAGAGTATTATATCTGGGAGCTTCTTCGCCGAGGTCGGTATAAAAGCTGTCAAACATATATGTACCGTCCGCTTGCAGAGGGTTGAAAACGTAGAAGATAACGCCTCTGATTTCCTGTGCCTCCTGCGAGTTCTCGTCATATCCTTTCTGCTCAATCAAAGCCGAATAATACGTCGTTAACTCTTCCGCAGCAAGGGAATAGGCAGTTACGCTTGCAATTTGCCCGGCTTCCGCCTCCGATTTTCCCGATTGCAGAGCCTGCGTGTATGCCGCTACATATTTTTCTTTAAATGTGTTGTCAAAATGACAGAGCGCACCGTCCGCGAGTTCGTAGTAATTGAGTGCTCTTCTTTGCACTTGTGAATCGAGTTCACCCTCGATAATAGCATCTTCCAAAACTGACTTCGTATCGCCCAAATTTCCGTTACCGGAAATCAGCATGACGCAGCACAGCATAAAGCAGACGGCAACGGTAATGATAGTCCACATAATGCCGTTCGCTTTACAAGACTGCTTGAATAATGATTTACTGAACATTGGTCTTAATCTCCTTTTCCCGATTTAATACGGTCTTAAAATGTTTTTCCAGATTATATTTCACTTCCGAAATGAACTTAACCTGATATTCTTTCAGATCATGGAATAACCGATTGAGCTGTTCGCTCGTTATCGCAATCGTCACCTGACAATATTGCGGCTGGTCTCTGATGATGTCATAACCCGTTTCCTTGAACCTGCGGTAATCGCTTTCTTCCACAAATTCTATTTTATATTCTTTTATTTTACGGTTTCTGATTTCGTCAAGAATTGCAATATCGGCGATATGTCCGTCCCTTATGAGCGCAACTCTGTCACAGGTCGTTTCCAACTCTTCGAACATATGACTGCTCATAAAAATCGTCTTGCCCTTTGCGTGTTCGGCTTTTATAATTTCGAGAAAAGCATCGCGCATCAAAGGGTCGAGTCCCGTGGTCGGTTCATCGAGGATGATGATTTCCGGATTTGCCATAAGCGCCGCAACAATCGCCGTCTTCTGCTTCATACCTTTGCTCATTCGTTTCAGAGGCGCGCGCGGGTCGAGCTGTAATTTCTCAATGATATATTCGGCATACGACATATCCGATATTCCGAGAAATTCCGCCTGACTTTTCAAAAACGCCGTACCCGTCGGGAGATCGGGGAATGCGATTTCGCCCGGCACATAGCCTATAAATTTCACGATTTCGCTTGAATGCTTCCATGTTTGCAGACCTTTTACATACGCCGCACCGCTCGTGGGCTGTAAAAAACCCATGATATTGCGGATAGTCGTCGTTTTACCGCTACCGTTTGTTCCCGCAAAGCCGAGCATCTCTCCCTTGTAAAGGGTAAGATTTATATCGAAGATGCCTCGCCCTTCGCCATAGTCTTTGGTCAGATCTTTTATTTCGATTACAGGTTCCGTCATTGAAGCGCACCTCCGAAATTCTTATCTTCCTTGTAGTAGCTCATAAAGTAGTCTTCCAACGTTTCTTTCAAGTGGCTGAAATTGCCAATGGAATACTCCGACAATCCGGCAATCACTTGATTGATGTACTTATCGTCGGTCGCGATCATAACCGTTTTATTTTTCGCATCGTTCCCGATGATTTTAACGATTGCGCTGTTGCGGCTGTCTTTCATAAACCTGTCGTAGTTTTCCCGATCCGTAAAACCGATTTCATAATTCTTTTGCGAAGCATGCTTTAAGTCGTCGGCAATGAAATCCGATACAATTTTCCCGTCCTTGATGATGGCGATACGATCGCAAGTTGCGTCCACCTCGGAGAAAATGTGGCTGGAAAGTAAAATCGTTTTCCCGCGTTCTTTTTCTTTCCTTATAAATTCGATAAAGACTTCCTGCATTACGGGATCGAGTCCGCTTGTCGGTTCGTCAAGAATAAGCACGTCGGGATCGCTCATAAACGCGGTAACAACGGCAAGTTTACGTTTGACGCCCAAGCTCATACGCTTTGTTTCGCCGGATGGATCAAGCTCAAAAATTTTCAGAAGATAGTTCAACTGCTCATCGTTACGGCATTTCTGCAAATGCTGCATCATTCTGATAAATTCCCAGCCTGTAAGTCCTGCCGGCAGAGCGATTTCGCCCGGTATGTAGCCGACGTTCCCTAAGATTTCGAAATATTTATCGAACGTATCTTTCCCGAATATTTTCGTTTGCCCGCTCTGCGGTTTTGAAAAGCCCATCAGGTGCCTGATAGTCGTCGATTTCCCGGCACCGTTGGGACCGAGAAACCCGAACACCTCGCCTTTCTCAACCTGAAAGGTAACGTCGAAGACGCCTCGTCCCGAACCATAGTCTTTCGTAAGACTGTTCACTTCTATGACACTCATAGATACTCCTTTATTTCAATAATTTCTTTATCCAATTTTTCTCTTTCAACGAAATCTTTCCGTCGATAGAGCAAATCAACATACAAATGATGATTATATCTTCCTTTAATTCGTCCGATAACTGTCCGAATACATCAACCATCTCTTTTACCGCTTTTTTTAATTCGCGGCTTTCGGGCTTCAGAAGTCTGACTGCTTTTTTACATTCGTCATAATTTACTTCATCTCCGAAAAAGGCGTATAAGAGAGGATAGCATATCATATATTCTTCCTCCGACAATCTGCCGTCTGCGGCAATCGCTCCCATAACAAACGTTGCGAATATCGTAACGCCGTTAAGACCGTCGTCGGTGATTGCGCTTAAAGTAGGAATAACTTTCAGTGCTTTCTTGCCTAAAATCATGCTGTAACTTAATACATCCATCTCTTCAAACTCTTTGCATAACTTGCTAAATTCCTTCATTTTTATATCTCCTCGTTGCATAAATTTTTATTTGGATTACCGCACAAAGTCTCATTTACGGGATTATGTAAACTTCATATTCGGAAATCTTCGTTTCATAAAAGCATCGTCGCACAATCTGTCGATCAATTGCCCCGCATGGGTAAGGGCGGCTCTTCCGGCATTGCGCCCTGCATAACGTATAAGCGCGCTTACCGTTATCATGAAATCACATAGTATGATAGTCGCCATTACGATCGCTATTATCTTCATGGTTTCGGGCGGAATCATATCCAGCCATCGGTTCAACGGTTTATATACGAGAAATATAACAGCCAAACACAATAAGCCCCAGAAAGCCATATAAATCAGAGTCGTCCGTCCGTTAATGTTGAGAAATTTACCTGTATAGTTCCATGACCGCGTACCAAGTATTTTCTCTTCAAGAAAATTCAACAGATATTCGACAACCCCGCCGCCAACTGCACCGATTAAGTAAACTCCCCACCATTTCGTCTGATTGCGTAGACACGCTATGATTACAAGCGCACCTACTCCATAAACAAAATTGAACGGAGTAAGAATGCTTCCGTTACAAAATACAAATCCACGTCCGCGGCATAGGTTTAATATGGTTTCCCATAATGTTCCGACGAGTCCGCCGAGCATATAAATAAAGATTGCTTTATAATAAATCATGGAGTCTTTCTCCTTTTTCATACTCGGCTTTAATGCGGTAGTTTCTGTATTATGCGGGGGAACTTGTTTTTTCATGGCTAACATAAAGCTCCTCTCATTTGAAGGTATCGTTCGGATAATCGCGCTTTTGGTTTTTGACAATCTTGACCGTGCTCAAAATTACAATAAAGTTCAATATACCATCCCATAAAAGCGATAAACCCAAATAAACTTGAAGAACTCTTATGCTTTCAGAGGGGAAGAAAATAAGAATTGCCCCAAACAGGCAAGTTACTACGGAAACTATCAAAATAACAATCCATAGTTTTATTCCGAATTTTTTTGAGTCAAATGCAATGGACGCTTTGAAAAGACCTTCCGACAAAATCGAAATCCCGAAAATAACACAGATAAAAGTCATTGTTTGATCGGAATGTATCAAAATTGCCGTTCCTAATGCAATCAACAGCATTCCCAACTGCAAATCGTACTGAAACGCCAATCGAAAAAGATCCTTGGAAAAATAACCTATAAGTTTGAAAACTCCCGATAATATCAGGTAAATACCGATTACTATCCCTACAACAGAAACAGATATTTCAGGCATTGCCATGATAATAATTCCGAATGCGCAAAAGCAAACGGACATCAGGATATTCACGATTTTTGCGATTCTCATTGGTATGACAGAACGCATAACCAAACTCCTTTCTGTTTTCTTATAAATATTATAATCATTTACCCTGAAAAAGAAAATAGACGAAAAATACGCCATGCCTAAAAATTAGGCACGGCGCAAATTTTAACTGAAATTTAGGCAAAGGCTCTCCTTTGCCTAAAAACTTCAATAAATATCGGTCAAGTCTTAAAGCTATTGGTTATCTGAACTTCTGCGAAACAATTCCTCGGTCATTCCTTTCCGAAGTTCACATAATCTTTGGCTCGATTCTAATAAATCATCTTGCATTCCGCTGTCTAACCACCATATGATTTGCCCGAAGATTTCGCATTTATAAAATTTAACAATGACATTTTTATCGCTCTCGACAACTTGATAATCGGAAAATACAGTATTTATGTATGTTAATACTACATATTGGCAAACATTCCATAAATAGTGTTCGAAAATATTCCGATTCGTCGAGTTATATACATGAAAGACTGCCTTTTTATTCTTTAAGGCAAATTCTACTGCTATTTTCAAACATTCTTCAAAGGCGGATATTGTCGGATATTGACTTATGATATTGTCTGTTTCTTCCTTTATAACTTCCTCAATCAAAGAGGGTATATCCTGATAATGATAATAGAAAGAATTACGGTTGATTCCGCAATCTGTAACTATATCTTTTATGGTAATCTTGCTCAGAGGTCGTTCATTGAGCAACTTCAAAAAAGATGCTTTTATTGCGTTTTTTGTAAAATTAGACATTTCGTCTCCCTCGTACGATACTTTTCTTTATTATAACGTAAATCGGCAAGTAATGCAACCCTATTTTGAATACGCCGTGAAGACTTTGAAGCCGTAAGTCTTTTCTATATAGTACTGTATCTTCTTTTAAGTTACTTTCTCTTTCGATTGTTGGTCCTCTATTGAAAATTCATACTAAATAAATAAATATCCACCGGCATAGCCGGTGGTTTTTCATTTTCGGGCAGTTAGCCCTAATACTACCAGCGGCGCGCAAGCTGCGCTTATGACGACCTGGCAGTCATGCGACTGTTACTTGCTACCCGTGAACGGGCTTCCCCATTGCTTAACTTTTTCCCTTCGACTTCGCTCTTCTTTCATTATTGTGCCTTTTTTCTTAATTTTCTGCTTTTTTCTATCTTTGCTTTCCCTCCTATTTTTTGCCTTATTGTTGTTGCCTTCTCTTCTGCTCTTTTTTGTTCATCGGCAAAGCCTTTCTTGAACCCGCGGACTATCCGCGGGTTTTAGGATACAATTAAGAGCCGCTACAATTAGTAACGGCTCTTATAATTCATAGATATACATCCACAATAATCTCTTTCCATTGGGATTCACGCGTCAGCACGTTCAAATATTTGTAACGATACTGCTTGGCTTCTCTAAAGCTGCCGGAAAAGAACCGGAACGAGGTCTTTATTAATTCCTCGCTTTATTTAACAACAGCCTGTACGGCTACAAAGCCGTTATTCATCTTACCGGGGGTTCTTAATATTCGCCTATGGAAAAGGAGTTCGTAAAGATTCTGCTTAAAAAGGTTAAAGGTACGGATATTGAAATTCTTCTAAAAGAAAGCGGTCTGATCGAGTAACAAAAAAATACAAACAGCAGAGGAGTAGTCTTTCATTTACTCCCGAATTATAAATAATAATTTTATAGTATTTTTCTTAAAAGCTGATTCTCAATTTAATGGGAATCAGCTTTTTAACATTTACGTTTTTAACATTTAATAAAAGAAACATATTGAAAATCAAACACTATAAAAAAGAGAGAACTTAAAAACTTGTCCTCTCAAAAAAAATTCATTTTGTGGTCTCCTTATCAAACAAAAAGGATATGACGTAAGTTCAAGACCTGTTTTCCCCAAAAAGCGCCGAAATGTAGCTGTTAAATTCAAAGATTTTGTCCGACGGCAAAAACACAAGATATAGTAGCAAAAAAGCACAAGATACGCAATATCTTGTGCTTTTTGTCTGTTGTAGCTTTTTCGTACTACAAAGATGGCTGCCCCTGAGAGACTCGAACTGACGACACTTCGGTTAACAGCCGAATGCTCAACCGACTGAGCTAAGGGGCAATATGGATGCGGCAACTACCTATCCTCCCGGAGGGTGATCCTCAAGTACTTTCGGCGTAAGAGAGCTTAACTTCTGTGTTTGGAATGGGAACAGGTGGATCCTCATCGCCATTATCACCGGAATGGCTCCGCTTGTTGGACTTATACAAGAAAAGCGCAAGTGACAGGCTTGCGCTTTTCCCTATTATATTATTTCAAAATGAGCCAGAGTTTCTTTAATAGCCAAAACCATCTTTTCTGTCGGATGCGATCGCGGACGTTTTAATTCTTCAACTGCGTTGGGAGCATCATACATAGGTAAGTCGTCGTATCGCATATACCTTTTGAAGCTGTTCACTACCCCGTCAATGACGGCGGGATGTGAACGCAAGCAGCAGTTTCTGCGCTCGTCCTGACTTTCGGACACTGCTATATTCTCTGCCCAGCCTTTATTTTCGGGGCTGTACCTGCCGTCGCCGAGATTTTCACGAATGGTCGTTGCAAGAATGTACTGTACGCGCT